>CALVML010000009.1 GCA_944345705.1 uncultured Clostridia bacterium
TGTCTTATTTTATTTATTAATCAAGCAATTTTGCAAATCTAATTGCACTTTAAAAATAGCTGATATATTTTTCACATTTTGTTTTCTATTTGCATATACATATTTAGAGGGCTTAAGGAGAAAACTATGCCTTGTAATCTAAATTTTAACCAATGTTACAGCTTTTTCAACTATCCTTTGCCTATTTTTAATTGCAGAAGAAGATTTTTTGCTATGATGAATGGTGACTCAGGGATAGTTGTGATAAATCCAACGATTTAATCATTTCGGAAAGTTAAAGACAATAAATTGGCATGCAAAATGTATGTGCATGGCTTAAAATCCTTTATTAATTTCCAAAATGATCAAATATGAGCAAAAGTCGAAATGGGTATTTTTTAATATCTTTCAATCCGTGATTAAAAAGAAAGGGTATAAAAATGCTTAATTTTTTGACTTTTGCTCTTTTTAACTCGTGAAAAAAAGTCGACAAATAAATAAAAATATTTTCAAAAAATGTTGCTCAAAATAATTTTTTTGGTATATACTAATAGTAAACAAGGGGGTACATGCTATGGAAAACGAAATAGAAGAAAAAAAGAATGATTGGCTAATGGCTTGGGAAATTTTTTCTATGACCGGATCGATTGAAGATGCAAGGTTGCTTGTTGACACTTATCTTGCATACCTTGAAGCATGTAAATCCAAAGAAACTGAAATTGAAATGGGAGAAAGACAGTAGAATGTCATCATATAAAATAAATGCCATAGTTCTTGGCGGTACTAATGTTAAAGAAAAGGACAGGCTGTTGCGGGTTTTTAGTTTAGAGCAGGGTAAACTTACGCTTTCACTCAAAGGGGTTAGGCAAGAAAAATCAAAACTTAAGATTGCAAAGGAGATATTTTGCTTTGGGCAGTTTATTTGTGAGAAAGGTCGTGAAATTGATATTGTTACTGGATTTGATGTAATTGACAACTTTTCAGGACTTACTAAAGATATAGAAAAGTACTATGAAGGATGTGCAATTCTAGATCTTCCAAATGCAGTTGCAAGCGGAGCTAATCCGCCTTTATTTATTGAAGTTATATCTGCGCTAAAGACTCTATGCTATGAGAATTTACCTAAGTATTACATAATTGACAAATTTTTACTTTCGCTAATAGACGCACTGGGCTATAATTTTTTGACTGAAAATTGCTCCACTTGTCAAGTTCGATTGACAAAAAGATATCTTAATTTGGATATCGGTGAGATTGTTTGTCCATCTTGTCGCAATCAAAATTGTGTTGCGATAAGCGAGGCTTGCTACAGTGCTATGAAATTGTTAAGTTCATCTTCGTATGAAAAATTGAGCACCATAAAGCTTGGTGGTGATGGCGAAAAGGAAGCTTACAATATTCTATCAAAAGATTTTTACTATAGGACAGGCCATCAAGTTTTAAGCATTATTTAATTATTAAATTTATTAAAAATAGATAAATTTCGTGAAATTTGTTGAAAATAATGCAAATTTCTTGAAATTTAGTTAAAAATTGCTTTAATTTTTGTTTTTTCGCTTAATTAGATTATTGTTTTATTTTACCAATATTGACAGTGGTGTCCTTTTATGATAGAATATAAATAAGAAGTGGAGGTATGATTGTGAAGTATCAATATGCAACGGATACTGGCGAGAAAAGTGGAGCGAGCAAAACTAAAAAGTTTTTCATTGCGCTATTTGTTATTTTGCTTATAGGAGCGGTGGGCTTTTTGATCTATTGGTTTGCTATTCGTGATAATTCTAAGCCAGAGTTTGAAGTTTTAACTGCAAATCAAAACTATGCAAGTATTGAATATACAAAAGAAGGGAATACTATAACACTTAAAGCAACGCCAAAATATAATGTTGAATTTTATGGCTGGCGATATGGTGAAGATGGAGTTGTTTTCTCAACTACGTTGACAACCACAGTTGAATTTCAAAAGCAAGATGATACAGTTGTCTATTATGCCGACTTTAGAAATTTGAATGATAGTAGTTTTGAGTATGATTTTAATGATTTAAACGACACTGCAATAATCACAAGTTATGATAGTTCAGTAAAAGATTTAATTTTGCCGTCTTTTGTAACAAATCAATGGGATTTTTACACTGTTGTCGACTACGATTTAGATTTTTCGCAGAACACAAGTTTGAAAAGCCTTGTCATAAGTGAAAATATCGATACAATAAAGGCAAATACATTTACTGATGTTTCAACTCTAGAAAGTGTGAAATTTGGTGGCGGACTTCTCCACATCGAAGATAAAGCTTTCGCTGGCACTGCACTACAAAGTATTTCTTTGCCAAAGTCTGTTTCTTATATTGCAGGTGATGCTTTTGCAAACTGCCAAAATTTGCAGAATATCGAGGTTAGCCAAGACAACACAACTTTCTCTAGTGACGGAAATGATATAGTAAAAGATATCACTACAAATAAACTTATAGTTGGAAGCAGTGCATCTGTTATTGCGGAAGGTATAACTGTAATAGGTGACTATGCTTTCAGCGGAAGAAATATAACTACATTATCTTTGCCAAATACTGTACGGAAAATAGGAAGTTATGCTTTTGAAAATACTCCGCTTGAGAGTGCAAATATAAATCATGTGACCATTGTTTCGGAGGGGGCTTTTAAAAACTGTTCTAACCTTTCACAAGTTATAATTTCAACAAACTCGACGATGACAGAAATAGGTGCTGACGCTTTCAACTCTTGCTCAATCCTTACAATGTTCACGGTGCCACAAACTGTAAAATCAATAGGAGATCGTGCTTTTGCAAACTGCTTAAGCCTTGAAAACTTTGGCTTTGCTCAAAATACTGTAATAGAACAAATAGGGGAGCTTGCACTAATGTCTACTGCCATCTCTTCCTTCTATTTGCCGAGCACTGTAACATCTATAGGTGAAGGTATCCTTGCAGGCTGTACAAACCTTACTTCAATTCAGGTAGGCGATGAAAATACAATTTATACTGATAAAGATTCCAATATTATAGTAGATGTTCAAAATAAGACATTGCTTGCTTCTTGTTCAACTTCTGCAAATGTATTCAATGATATTACAGCTATTGCAAACTATGCCTTCTATGGTGTTAAAAATGATAGTTTAGTAAATGTCAATTTGTCTGCAACGATTAAAAGTATCGGTGACAAAGCGTTTGGAAAATCAAATGTTGCAAGTATTAATATACAAAGTGTTTCTAGTTTAGGAGAGGCAATATTTGAAAATTGTGAAGATTTAACTACTATCACATTGCCATCAACTTTAACTACTATTCCACAATCGACTTTTGCTGGTACTAAAGCATTGACAAGTCTGAAATTGTCAGAGAATATAACTACGATAGGTCAAAACGCCTTTGCAAACTCAAACATAAAAGAAGTCGTTTTCGCAAACAAAACCAGCAACATAGTTGGAGATAATGCTTTCTCAGATTGTCAAAATTTGACTAATATAACCTTTGCAACAGATTTAGAGAATTTACAACTTGGCAAAAATTCATTTAAAGGTACGCAAAATTTAAAATCAATATCCCTTGATGCTACAAATGTTACTATACAAGATAATGCATTTGTTCAATCTGGTGTAGAGAAGGTGACTTTAGGCATTAATAATAATATAACCAACCATGCTTTTTATGAAAATCAGTCCATTAAAGAACTTGCTTTACCTGAAAATGTAGCAACAGTAAATATTGGAGATTATGCATTCTATTCAACCGCAAATCTTACAAGTATTGACTTTAAAAATGCTACCGTGAATGTTGGAGAATTTGCATTTAGTAAATCAGGTATTTCAAGCATAAATTTAGGAGATGTGCAAACTATTAAAGAGTCAGCATTTGCATATTGTGCAAACCTGCAAAGTGTTTCAATGAATGAGAATGCTCCTATACAAACAATAGGAAAATCTGCATTTTATCAGGATAGTCTTTTATATACAGTATCCCTATCTACTAATATTACAACTATAGAATCATCTGCCTTTATGGATTCAAGTGTAGTAAATATTAATTTACAAAATATTCAAGTTATACAAGATTATGCTTTTGCAAATTGTAAAAAATTGTCATTTTGGGGCGTTTTATCGATTTCCGAGAAATTAAATTACATTGGCAAAAAGGCATTTTTCTCTTGTGACGATATAGTGTTAGTTGCTATTAATTCGAATATTAATTATATTGGAGATTATGCTTTTGCTGAATGTGACAATCTTGCGAGTGTGAGTTTTTCAGATGATTCAACGCTTGAAACAATAGGTGAAGGTGCATTCTCTTCAAATCCTAAATTAAAACAAGTATTTCTACCTGATAATTTGAAAACAATAAACAGCTTAGCATTTTCAGATACAGCTATAAATTCTATTACCATTCCTAAATCGGTTGGAACAATTGACGATCGCGCATTTGGAAATTGCATAAATCTAGCGGAAGTAACTATAGATAGCGGAATAGTTTTTAATAGGATAACAAGCAAAAACTCACAAGGATACTTAATTGCTAACGCAATTATTGTAAATGTAGAAGCATCGCTTATAGATAATGATGGTTTAAAAAGTTCCTATCTCGATAGCAGTGCATTTACAAGAGCAAAATCTCAAGATGGAAAGTACTATGTTTATTCTTTTAAAGCCTAAAGATGTAAGTGACGCTGAAAATATATTACTAAATCGCCCTTTAGAGAAGGGCGTTTCAAACTGTAGATAAACGGCGCGACCGAAAAATTATAAATAATTTTTCTTGCCTCGTTTACTGAAAAACGCCCAAAACCAGTCATTTAGGTATACTAAACTCCTGGCTTTGGGCATTTTTCGAGCCTTGCCTCGCTTGTTTCTCTACAGTCTGTTAATGTCGACACACTGAAACGCTTTTTGTTATGGGGGCGTTTTTTGTTGGCTTATATTCTATCATAGTTTTGTTAAAAAAAGAGTTGGTAATTAGAGCGATTTAATGGTAAGTGCGAGTTAATGAAGAGAGTTGACGATAAAAGCGACTTTGCAACTCGATGGTTTTATAGGGTTTTACTATATTTAATATATTATATATATATTTAAAATATAATCCTATTATAATGATCTTGTCGAAAAATGAGAGTGGTAGGGATTTTTATTTATTTGAAGATTTATAAAAAATCTAAAAATAATTAAAATATTTCAAAATTTTTCTTGACTTATTGATTTAGTTTTGGTATTATATATTAGCTGTGAATTATGGGTTGAAGCATAAGGTTACCTTGACAACCGGCTATCAAGGAGAATTTATGTGGACAAATGTCGTGGCATAGACTACGGCGACTAACCGAAAAGTCACATTTTTTAATCTCTTACAGCGTGACGCACGCGGGCAAGTGTACCGAGAAAAAGCAAACAAAATTTTCTACTGAAAATCAGTTTGGGGTAAAAATCGGGAGAATGAAATTAAAATGCCTATAGTTAGGCTAAAAATGCCTAAAGTAAAGTCATTAAAAGGGAAAATGATGATGGTTAGCATTGCTATTACAGGAGGTTATAAATTAATGGCAACACAAGTTATAAGAATTAAATTGAAGGCCTTTGAACACAGCCTTATCGACGAAGCTTGCAAAAGAATTATCGATACTGCTGAAAAGTTTGGCGCAAAAGTTGCAGGGCCTATCCCACTTCCAACACAGAAGGAAGTTGTTACTGTTATTCGTTCACCACACAAAGATAAGGATAGTCGTGAACAATTTGAGTCAAGAACTCACAAAAGACTGATTGATATCGTATCTCCATCTGCTAAGGCAGTTGATGCACTTATGAAGATTGATCTTCCAGCAGGGGTTGATATCAAAATCAAACTATAATAGGAGGAAGACATAGAAATGAAAAAAGCAATTTTAGGTAAGAAACTTGGAATGACTCAAGTCTTCACTCCTGAAGGCGTGGTAATCCCGGTTACTGTTGTCGAGGCTGGTCCTTGCCCTGTTGTTCAAGTTAAGAACAATGAAAAAGACGGATATGAAGCAGTTGTTGTTGCTTTCGAAAAACAAAAACAACACAGAGTTAACAAGCCTATGACAGGCGCTTTCAAGAAAGCCGGAGTTGACTGTTATAAGATTGTTAAAGAACTTAAATTTGAAAATGCAAATGAATATTCTCTTGGTCAAGAAATCAAAGCAGATATCTTTGCAGAAGGTGACAAGGTTGATGTTACAGGCACTACTCGTGGTCGCGGTTTCACTGGCGTTATCCAAAGATGGAATCAACACAGACTTAAGATGACTCATGGTACTGGTCCTGTTCACAGAGAAGTTGGTTCAATGGGTGCAAACTCTACTCCTTCTAGAGTGTTTAAAAACAAACACATGCCTGGACACTATGGCGTAGAGAGAGTGACCATTCAAAACCTTGAAATAGTAAAAGTTGACCCTTCAAGAAACTTGATTTTAGTTAAAGGTTGTATCCCTGGCCCTAAAGGTTCGGTTATTACAATTCGCGAAGCGGTTAAAAAGGCTTAAAGGAGTAAGGTATGGCAAAAGTTAAAGTTTATAATATGCAGGCCAAACAGGTTGGCGAAATCAATCTCCCTGATGACCTTTTTGCAGTTGAATACAATGAACCTTTAATTCATGAAGTCATTGTTGCCTACAACGCAAATCAAAGACAGGGTACAAAATCTACTCTTACTAGAAGTGAAGTAAGAGGTCACGCAAAGAAGCCTTGGCGTCAAAAGGGCACTGGCAGGGCTAGACATGGCTCTACAAAAGGTCCACAATGGAAGGGTGGCGGAATTGTATTCGCTCCAAAGCCAAGAGATTTCTCTAAAAAAGTTAATAAGCAAAAGAAGCGTTATGCACTTCTTTCTGCCCTAAGCACAAAGATTAAAGACGGACAAGTCGTAGTGCTTGACAAATTTGGCTTTGACGCGCCAAAGACAAAAGATGCTAAAGCATTCATCGATGCATTCAAATTTAGCGGTTCAACTCTTGTAGTTAATGACAAGAACGATAAAAACATCAAACTTTCAACCGCAAACATTCCTTCGCTTAGCATCGAAGAAGTTGACAATCTCAATGTTTATGAAGTTGTTGCAAACAAAAACATCGTATTGTCACAGTCAGCGATAAAACAACTAGAGGAGGCGTACGCAGAATAATGGAAGCAGAGAAAATTATTATTAAACCACTTCTCACTGAAAAAAGTTATGCGGGCATTCAAAACAAAGTTTATACTTTCGTTGTAAGCAAAAATGCAGGGAAGGTAGAAATCAAAAAAGCCGTTGAAAAACTTTTTGATGTAAAAGTTGACAAGGTTAATACAAGTGTTGTAAAAGGACACAAGAAAACTCAAAACACAAAGGCTGGAAGAACAGTTGGCAAAACTGGCGATTTCAAAAAAGCAATCGTTACCTTAAAGGCAGATTCAAAGTCAATTGCATTCTTCGATAGCTTATCTTAATAAGGGAGGGGAATATGGCAATCAAAAATAGTAAACCAACTTCCGCAGGAAGAAGATTTTATTCATCCTCTACCTTCGAGGAAATCACAAAGAAAACTCCTGAGAAATCACTCCTTGCTAAAAAATCAAAGAATGCAGGAAGAAACGCTCAAGGAAAAGTCACCGTTCGTCATCAGGGCGGTGGAAATAGACAAAAATATCGTATAATCGACTTCAAGAGAAACAAAGACAATATTCCTGCAAAGGTTATTGGTATTGAGTACGATCCAAACAGAACTGCATATATCGCACTTTTAAGTTATCAAGATGGTGAAAAGAGATACATCATTGCACCACAAGGACTTAAAGATGGTGACATACTTATGAGTGGAACTGAAGTTGAAATCAAAGTCGGAAATGCACTTCCACTTGCATCTATCCCTGTTGGTAGTTTAGTGCACAACATTGAACTTCAACCTGGAAAGGGCGCACAACTTGCAAGAAGTGCTGGAAGTGAAGTTCAACTTATGGCTAAGGAAGGCAAATATGCAACTTTGCGTCTTCCAAGTGGAGAAATGAGAAAGGTGCTTTTAAACTGCCGTGCTACAATCGGTACAGTTGGAAACATCGATCACGAACTTGTTTCTCTTGGTAAGGCAGGTAGACATCGTCACATGGGCGTAAGACCAGCTGTTCGTGGTGTTGCTATGAACCCTAACGACCACAAACACGGTGGTGGTGAAGGTAAGAGCCCTGTCGGTATGGCAAGCCCTGTTACTCCATGGAACAAACCAGCTCTTGGCTATAAGACAAGAAAGAAGAAAAATCGCTCTAACCGTTTGATGGTTAAGAGAGTTAATTAGGAGAGAAGACTATGAGCAGATCATTAAAGAAAAAGCCTTATGTTCATCCAAGTTTGGTTAAAAAAGTCGCTGAAATGCAAGAAAGTGGCGTAAAAAGACCTATCAAGACTTGGTCAAGAGCATCTACTATCTATCCTGATTTTGTAGGATTTACATTTGCTGTACACAATGGTAAAAAGCATGTCCCTGTTTACTGTACAGCAGACATGGTAGGACATAAACTTGGAGAATTCTCTCCAACTAGAACTTACAAGGGACACACTAAAAAGTCGGCAACTGTTGCAAAGAAAGGCAAGTAATTGAGGTAAGAAATGGCTACAAGAATTAGACAAAAGGCTCAAAAGCGTAAAGAACAAGTTAAAAAGCCTTACGCTATAGCAAAATATATTAGAATGAGCCCATCAAAAATCACTTATATCCTTGACCTCATCAGAGGCAAGAAGGCACTTGAAGCAAGAGCAATCCTTGCAAATATGCCAGATAAGGGCGCTTTTGAAAGCTTGAAAGTTTTGAATAGTGCTATCGCAAACGCTGAAAATAACATGGGCAAAAATGCAGATAGCTTATATGTAAGCGAAACTTATGTTACAAGCGGACCTCAATTTAGAAGAATGAGTGCAAGAGCGAAAGGTTCGGGCAACATAATACTCAAAAGGACTTCACACATCACTATTGTGCTTGATGAAGTGGTAGGAGGTTAAGATGGGACAAAAAGTTAGTCCAATAGGACTCAGACTAGGAATAAACAAAGATTGGAATTCAACTTGGTATGCAGATAAGAAAACTTTTGCTATCAACCTTAAAGAAGACCAAGATATCAAGAATACCTTGATGAAAAAGTATAAGGCTTGCTCAATTTCAAAGATCACTATTGAAAGAACAAGCGGAAAACTTACTGTTAACATCTTCACTGCTAAACCTGGCATGATCATCGGAGCAAAGGGTGCTGGCATTGAAGTTATCAAGAAAGACATTACAAAACTCATTAGACCTGTAAAACTCTTAGTTGTAAATGTAAAGGAAATCAAAAAACCTGATCTTGATGCTCAACTCGTTGCAGAGTCAATCGCATCTCAACTTGAAAAGCGTGTTGCTGCAAAGAGAGCATTAAAGCAAGCAGTTGAAAGAGTTATGAAGGCAGGCGCTAAAGGTTGTAAAGTTCAAGTTAGCGGTGTGCTTTTGAAAGCAAACGAAAAGGCACAAACCGAAAAACAATTTAGAGGAAGCGTGCCACTTCATACACTAAGAGCAGACATTGACTATGGCGAAGCTGCAGCATATACACTTATCGGAAAGATCGGTGTAAAATGCTGGATTTACAAAGGCGAGATACTCGGTGGCAAGCCTGCTGATAAAAAAGGAGGAAACGAATAATGTTAATGCCTAAAAGAGTAAAGAGAAGAAAGGTGTTTAGAGGCAGAATGACAGGAAAAGCAACTCGTGGAAATACTCTTGCATACGGCTCTTATGGCATTATCGCTACAGAGCCTTGCTGGATTAAATCTAACCAAATTGAAGCTGCCAGAATTGCTCTTACTAGATACACTAGAAGAGATGGTAAAGTTTGGATTAAGATTTTCCCTGACAAGCCAGTAACTAAGAAACCTGCTGAAACTCGTATGGGTTCTGGTAAAGGTTCTCCTGAATTCTGGGTTGCAGTTGTTAAACCTGGCAGAGTGCTTTTTGAACTTGAAGGGGTAAGTGAAGAAGTTGCAAAAGAAGCACTTAGACTTGCTGGACACAAACTTCCATGTAAAGTAAAATTTATCAAAAAAGAAGAAAATGCAAAAGGTGGTGTGGAAGATGAAAATTAATGAAATTAAATATCTATCTGTTAGCGAGTTAAACGCAAAACTCAAAGAACTAAACAGTGAATTATTCAATCTTCGTTTCTCTCACGCTACTAGATCTCTTACAAATCCTATGGCTATCCACAATGTAAAAAAGGATATCGCAAGGGTTAAGACAGTAATCAGAGAAAAAGAATTAGAAAGCAAGGGAGGAAATGATGGAAACAAGTAGAAATGCAAGAATTACTCGCGTTGGCGAAGTAGTTAGCGCTGGAAAGATGGACAAAACTATTGTTGTTAAAGTCATTTCCAGAGTAAAAGACCCAATCTATAAAAAAGTCGTACAAAAATCTAAAAAGTTCAAGGCTCATGATGAAAACAATGAGTGCGGAATTGGCGACAGAGTGCTTATTATGGAAACTAGACCAATAAGCAAAGACAAACACTTCCGTCTTGTTAAAATCATTGAGAAGGCTAAGTAAGGAGGACGCACTATGATTCAACCTCAAACAAGATTAAAAGTTGCCGATAATACAGGCGCTAAAGAGATTATGTGTATAAGAGTTCTTGGTGGTTCTTTTAGAAGAAGTGGCAACATCGGTGATGTTATCGTTGCTTCTGTTAAAAAGGCAATCCCTGGCGGAACTGTTAAGAAAGGTGATGTAGTTAAGGCAGTTATCGTTCGTTCTTCTAAAGGTCTTAGAAGACAAGATGGCTCTCATATTAGATTTGATGATAATGCTGCTGTTATTATCGACAATCAAAAACAGCCAAAGGGTACTCGTGTGTTTGGACCTATCGCTAGAGAACTTCGTGACAAGGGATATATGAAAATCATCTCTCTTGCACCAGATGTTATTTAAAAGGAGCGCGAATAGATATGAAGATGACAATTAAAACTGGCGATAATGTTCTTGTTATCGCAGGTAAAGATAAAGGCAAAACAGGAAAAGTTAGCGCTGTAATAGTAGATTCAAACAAAGTGGTAGTAGATGGCGTAAACATCATTACAAAACACAAAAAGCCTAGAACTCAACAGGATAAGGGTGGAATTATTAAGAAATCTGCTCCTATCGAAGCTTCAAATGTACTCGTTATTTGTCCAGTTTGCGGAAAGGCAACACGCGTTGCTCACGCTGAAATCGATGGCAAAAAGGTACGCTCTTGCAAAAAATGTGGAGCAAGCCTTGATAAAGAGTATGTAAAACAAACAAAGAAAGAAGCTAAAAAGGCAATTAAGGCAAGCGAACTTAAAGGTGCTTCCCTTAAGGCAACTAAAAAGGCTGAAAAAGTTGAAGAAGTCAAAGAAGTAACAGAAGAGGCAAGCGAAAAGTCAGCAAGCAAAGCTAAGACTTCAGCAAAAAGCACAACTGCTAAAAAGGCAACTTCAAAGACAGCTTCAGCAAAAGAAGAAACAAAATCAGCATCTAAGTCAACTAGCAAAGCAAAAACTTCAGCAAGCAAAGAGGCAAAAGAAGAAAAGCCTGTGAAGAAGACTACTGCTAAAACAAGCAAAGCAAAATCAGCAGAAGGCGAAAGCGAAACAAAGAAAACAACAAAAAAGTCGACAGCATCTAAAAAGGAAACTAAGTAGGAGTAAATAATGGCTAAAGAACAAAATAGAATTTTAGAAAAATACAAGAGTGAAATTGTGCCAGCCCTTATCAAACAATTTGGCTATAAAAATGTCAACGAAGTTCCAAAACTTGAAAAGATTGTTCTCAACATGGGACTTGGCGAAGTTAAAGGCAACTCTAAGAGTTTCAACATTGCTGTAGACGAACTCGCTGCAATTTCTGGACAAAAACCAATCGTTACAACTGCTAAAAAATCAATCTCTAACTTCGGTTTAAGAGAGGGACAGAAGATTGGTGCTAAAGTCACTTTGAGAGGAGAAAGAATGTATGAATTCTTTGACAAACTCACAGCAATCGCACTTCCAAAAGTGAGAGACTTTAGAGGTATTTCCGATAAGTCATTCGATGGCAGAGGAAATTATTCAATGGGAATTAAGGAACAACTTATCTTCCCTGAAATCGTATATGAAAAAGTCGAAAAAATTAGAGGTTTTGATATTACTTTTGTAACTACCGCTAAAACTGACGAAGAAGCAAAAGCGCTACTTTCAGCACTTGGACTTCCTTTCGCTAAATAGGAGATCATTTTATGGCAAAGAAAGCATTAGTTGAAAAACAAAAAAGAACACAAAAGTACAAAACACGCGCATATACCCGTTGCTCACTCTGTGGCAGACCTCATGCTGTACTTCGCAAGTATGGTATCTGCAGAATCTGCTTTAGAGAACTTGCGAACAAGGGTGAAATTCCTGGCGTTAAGAAATCTAGTTGGTAAGAGAGGAGGAAAAAATGTTAGTTACAGATCCAATTGCAGATATGCTTACTAGAATTAGAAATGCGATCATGGTTAAACATGAACAAGTTTCAATTCCTGCATCAAACGAGAAAAGAGCAATAGCAAAAATCCTTCTTGATGAAGGCTATATTGTAGAATATAATGAAGTGGAAGAAAATGGTCATAAAAACATCACAATCACTCTTAAATATGACGAAAGTGGTGACAGCGTAATACAGGGACTTAAGAGAATATCTAAACCAGGACTTAGAATTTACGCACAAAAAGATAAACTTCCAAAGGTTATAAGCGGACTTGGAATCGCTATCATCTCTACAAACAAGGGTATTGTTACTGATAAACAGGCAAGAAAACTTGGCGTAGGTGGCGAAGTTCTCGCTTATGTATGGTAAAGGAGGGTGTTATGTCAAGAATAGGTAAGGAAATTATAGTTATGCCAAACGGCGTATCTGCAAAACTTGAAAACTCTTCTTTAACAGTGACAGGTCCAAAAGGCACTCTTTCAATGCAGATGGACGATGTCATTAAAGCAAACATTGATGGACAAAATCTTTCATTTGAAATTGCTAAACAAACTCAAACCGCAAATGCAAAGCATGGTCTTTACAGAGCACTTGCAAACAATATGGTAAAGGGTGTTAGCGAAGGCTTTACAAAGTCGCTTTTAATTTCAGGTGTAGGTTATAAAGCAAGTGTAAGTGGAAATAAACTTGTTATGAACCTTGGATTTTCTCACAATGTAGAAGTTGAAATTCCTAGCGATATTCAAGTTGCTTGTCCAAGTGCAACTGAAATCAAAATCTCTGGAATTGATAGACAAAAAGTTGGACAATTTGCTTCAAATATAAGAGATATAAGACCTGTTGAACCATATCATGGTTATGGTGTTAGATACTCTGATGAAGTAGTTATAAGAAAAGTCGGAAAAGCCGCTGGTAAAGGTAAGAAATAGGAGAAACTTCAATGATTAACAAAATAGATAAAAATTCAGTTAGACAAGTTCGTCATAAGAGGGTTAGAAACAAAGTTGTTGGATCAAGCGTAAAACCACGCCTTTGCGTATATCGTAGTTTGAGCCAAATCTACGCTCAAATCATAGATGACGAGAAGGGAGTAACTCTTGCTAGCGCATCAACTCTTGAAAAGCCAATCAGTGCATTATGCGAAGGTAAGTCAAAGACTGAGCAGGCAAAGATTGTTGGAACAGAAATTGCTAAAAAAGCGCTTGAGCAGAATATCAGCGAAGTTGTGTTCGATAGAGGTGGCTATCTCTACATAGGTAGAGTGCAAGCTTTGGCAGACGGCGCAAGAGAAGCCGGACTAAAATTCTAGGAGGAAATCATGGCAGAAAATGAACAAATCAATGTAGAAAATACAGTAGAAAATGCCACAGCTGAAGGCAAAGAGGTTTCTAAATCTAAGAAATCAGCAGGCTTCAAGAAAGCCGATAGACGCGAGAGAGCACCTAAAAAAGAAGCAAGTGAATTTGACAAGCGTGTAGTTTCTGTAAGAAGAGTTACAAAGGTTGTCAAAGGCGGAAGAACTTTAAAATTCTCAGCACTAGTTGTCGTTGGTGACGGCAAAGGCAGAGTTGGACTCGGCATTGGAAAGAGCAGAGAAGTAAGTGCCGCTATTGAAAAGGCAACTACTATCGCTAAGAAGAACATGAAGGTTATTCCTATCGTTGATGGCACTATCCCTCACGAAACAACAGGAAAATTCTCAGCAACAAACATTCTCTTGTTGCCAGCTCCAGAAGGTACCGGTGTTATCGCTGGCGGTTCTGCCCGTGCGGTAATTGAACTTGCTGGAATCAAGAACATTGTTACTAAAAGACATGGCTCTTCAAATAAAATCAACTGCGTTAAGGCTACCATGAGCGGTCTATTAAATCTTAAAACTAAAGAAGAAATAGCAAGACGCCGTGGCAAGTCGGTAGACGAAATTTAAGGGAGGAAAGTATGGCAAAGAAAGAAAAAATGCTAAAAGTGACTTGGGTAAGAAGTGCTATTGGCTACAACGCTAAACAAAGCCTTATCATCGAAGCACTTGGCTTTAAAAAACTTAACCAAACAAGAATGCTCCCTGATAATGATTCCATAAGAGGAAGCCTTCATCACGTGGCTCACCTTGTAAAAGTGGAAGAGATTTAGGAGGCGATATGGAACTTAATAATTTAAAACCAGCTGTAGGTGCTACTACTAAAAAGGTAAGAGTTGGTCGTGGCATTGGAAGCGGAATAGGTAAGACAAGCGGAAAAGGTCACAAGGGACAAAATGCTCGTAGTGGCGGTGGAGTAAGACCTGGATTTGAAGGTGGAAATATCCCTCTTATCCGTAAACTCCCTATGCGAGGCTTCAACAACAAGAACTTCGCTAGAAAATATGCTTGTGTAAATGTTGGGGATCTTGAAGCATTTGAAGCAAATGCAGTTATAGATCAAGAACTTCTCTATCAAACAAGATTTATCGGAAAGAGATCAGAGTATGGTCTTAAAATCTTAGGCGATGGAAATTTAAGCAAGCCACTTACTATTAGATGCAATAAAGTTACAAAACAAGCAAGAGAAAAAATCGAGAAAGTTGGTGGTAAAATAGAGGAGTTGTAATGTTTAGAACGATTATAGACGCATTTAAAATAAAAGAAATAAGGAATAAGATTTTAATCACACTCCTTCTTCTTTTTGTGTATAGGGTAGGTTGCTGGTTGCCATGCATCGGCTTTGATACTTCAGCAATCTTTGAAGGAAGTTCAGGTTTTGGCTTCTTTGAACTTATGAATATGGTCAGTGGTGGTGCACTTTATAACTGTTCGGTGCTGGCGCTTGGCGTGTCGCCATACATTACAGCATCAATTGTTATTCAGCTTCTCACTGTCGCTATTCCTGCACTTGAAAAATTATCCAAAAGTGGAGAAGACGGAAGAAGAAAAATCAGTTTCTATACAAGAATTGCGGCTCTCGTTTTAGCTATCGCTCAAGCTATAGGTATAGTTGTTTCCTATTCTGATAGCATTGATCCAAACCTTCTTGGCATGCCTAGATGGCTTGTAGGAGCAGGTGTTGTGCTTATCATGGTGGCAGGTGCAATGTTCACCGTTTGGCTTGGCGAGCGTATCACCGATCTCGGAATTGGAAATGGTACTTCTCTTTTAATCTTTGTTGGTATTCTATCAACTGCTGGCACAAGTGTTGCTGCTATTATTGAGCAGTGCACAGTGGATATCACATATATTTGGTATCTTGTACTTTTCATCGTTGCAATAATTGCAATCTTCGCACTCATTGTTTTTGTCGATGGAGGAGAAAGACGAGTTCATGTGCAGTATGCAAAACAGATTAAGGGAAGAAGAATGTATGGCGGTCAAAGCAATTATATTCCTATTAAGGTCAACGCCACTGGTGTTATGCCAATCATATTTGCTTCGGCACTTTTAACATTCCCACAACTTATCATCTCAATTTTCTGGCCAAATGTAACTTGGTATAGCGACTGGCTTGGAACAAACTCATGGCTTTATATAGTTCTTACAGCAGTGCTAATTCTAGTGTTCTCATTCTTCTATTCAAAGATTTCCTTTGATCCAGATGATATTGCAAAGAGAATACAACAGCAGGGCGGAACAATACCTGGAATAAGAGCAGGAAAACTCACTAGTGAGTATTTAGGTAGAATTTCTACTAGAATTACATTTTTTGGAGCAATCTTCCTTGCAATAATCGCACTTATTCCATCACTTGCATTTAAGGCTATTGGTGATTATGCGGGCGCTTCAGTGCTTATAAACGCATTCTCAGCAACAGGTCTTATGATCGTTGTTTCGGTTGCACTAGAACTTGAAAAACAACTATCAGCACAAATGTTTGTAAGAAATCATAAAGGATTTTTAAGTTAATTAAGGCATTTCTAGTAAAGATTACTTTACTAAAAGGCATAGCAATCTTTTTTGAAAAGCAGGTCTAAAGTTAAATTTTGATAGGCAATTCAAAAAAGATTGCAAAGATTATCTTAAATCAAGATAATCAAAGGATTATACTTTTTAAGGCTTTTAAAATGGATAAAATTATTAATTTTTAAAAGTTAGAAGTTGGTAATTTTATTTCGAAAACCAAAGCAGTAAAAAGTAAAATCAAAAAAGAGAAATATCAAGGAGAAAATATGAAAATCATACTATTAGGTGCACCAGGAAGCGGAAAAGGTACACTTGCAAAAAAGATATCTAAAGAATATAACATTCCACAAATTTCTACAGGCGATATGTTTAGAGCTTGTGTAAAAGAAGAAAGCGAACTTGGCAAAAAAGTAAAATCTATTATGGAAAGTGGCGCGCTTGTGCCAGATGAAGTAACGATTGAAATTGTAAAGGATAGACTTTCTAAAGATGACTGCAAAAATGGCTTTATCCTAGATGGTTTTCCAAGAACAATCTCTCAGGGCGAGGCTCTTGAAAATATTTCTCAAATTGACAAGGTGATTTTGGTTGAGCTTGACAATGATATCATTATTGACAGACTTTCATCTAGAAGAACTTGTCCAAACTGTGGCGAGATTTACTCTTTGAGCGAACTTGAAAATGAAGTTTGCAAAAAGTGTAACTCAAACCTTATTCAGCGTGATGACGATAAACCTGAAACTATTAAACATCGTCTGGAAGTTTATGAAAAATCTACCGCACCACTCATAAACTTCTACAGTGACAAACTTGTCAAAGTTTCATCTAGTGGAACGCCAGAAGAAACTTTCGAGCAGGTAAAAGCTTTTCTTAATTAATGGAGGCAAGAATTGAATAACTTAACTCCGTCAGAGCTTGTACTCATGCGCAAGGCATGCCAGATCACAAGAGATGCATTAAACTATTGTGAAAGCATAATAAAGCCAAATATGACTACACTTGCTCTTGACAAAATGCTAGAAAAGTATATAATTGATTGTGGTGGCTATCCCGCAAGCAAGGGCTATGAAGGTTTCCCAGGCGCGACTTGCATTTCAGTAAATGATATGGTCGTACATGGAATACCTAGTGATAAAATAGTTCTCAAAGAAGGGGATATTGTCAGCGTGGACATTGTGGTAAGATACAAGGGTTTGTATGGTGACGCGGCTAGGACTTTTCCTGTAGGAAAAATCTCACCAGAAAAACAAAGACTTATCGATGTAACCAAACAGTGCTTTTTCGAAGGAATTAAAAACCTTCAAATTGGTCATAGACTAGGAGAGTTATCACACGCGATACAGGCGTATGCTGAAAAGAATGGCTACAGCGTTGTGCGAGAACTCGTAGGTCATGGAATCGGGAAAAGTATGCATGAGCCACCTAATGTGCCAAACTATGGCAAAGTGACAGATGGTCCAATCGTCACCGAAAATGCCTGCCTTGCTGTCGAGCCTATGATAAACATGGGTCGCAAAGAGGTGTGGCTTATCGAAGATGGCTGGGGCGTGGTCACAAGAGATGGCTTATGTTCGGCTCATTATGAAAACACAGTGCATGTGACTAAAGACGGCATTGAAATTATGACTCTTTAAGGAGAAAACATGAAGATCGGAAATGTGGTCTTAGCAACCGCTGGCAAGGAGAAGGGACAGATTTTCGTCATAGTAAAACTAGATGATAAATATGTATATCTGTCCGATGGGAAAAGGCTTAAAGCGACAAAGCCTAAGAAAAAAAGTTATAAGCATATTAAAAAATATACTTTAAAGTCGCTAACCGAAAGCGAAGTACTTGACAAAAATGAGCGAGTAAACGCAAAGATTCGAAAATTTTTATCTAATATAAGGAGTGAACATGTCTAAAGAAGATGTAATTGAATTTGAAGGGGAAGTTGTGGAAGTACTACCAAATACTACTTTCAAAGTTCGTCTATCTAATGGTCATGAAATCATCACATACCTATCAGGAAAACTACGAAAAAATTATATCAAGATTCTTGAAGGTGACAGCGTAAAAGTTGAAATGAGCCCTTATGACCTTTCCAAAGGAAGAATAACTTGGAGAGATAGGGTTAAAAAGGAGACATTATGAAAGTTAGAGCATCTGTTAAGCCTATTTGTGACAAGTGTAGAGTGATTAAGAGAGATGGAAAAGTTATGGTCATCTGCTCTAAAAGCGCAAAACACAAACAAGTACAAGGCTAATATACTTTAAAATTTAATACAAAAATAAAATAAAAATTTTTAATTTAATAATTTACTTTAATATTATTGATTTTAAAATAAAAAATATTTTGATTTTAATATTTAAAAATATTTATTCGCCTTTAAAATCAAGGAAATAAAAAAGTTATAATTAATAAATTATTAATTAAAAATGAGACTTAAATTAATAAAAAATTAATTTAATTTTAATTAAAAAATAAATTAAATAAAAAATTTAATTTATAAAAACAATTCACAAAAAATATAAATGGAGGATAAATTAAATGGCAAGAATTGCTGGTGTTGACTTACCTAGAGAAAAAAGACTTGAACTTGGTCTTACTTATATCTATGGTATAGGCAGAGTGACATCTAACAAAATTTGTGAAGCAACAGGCGTTAGTGCAGATATCAGAGTAAAAGATTTGACTGATGACCAAATTGCTAAACTTCGTAATTATATTGAACACAATGTAATTGTTGAAGGTGAACTTCGTAAAAAAGTCGATATGGATATAAAGAAACTCGGCGAAATAGGTTGCTATCGTGGTGTTCGTCATCGTAAGGGACTTCCTGTACGCGGACAAAACACAAGAAACAATGCAAGAACTAGAAAAGGACCTAAGAAAGTTGTCGCTGGTAGTTCTAAGAAAGGTAAATAAGGAGAAAGAATATGGCTACAAAATCTAGTGGTAAAAAAACAACTAAAAAGAGAGTAAGTAAAAATATTTCTGCAGGACAAGTTCATATTAAGACTTCTTTCAACAATACTATTGTAAGTTTTACTGATTGCAATGGCAATGTTCTTTCTTGGTGCAGTTCAGGTAAACTTGGACTTAAAGGTTCTAAGAAAAGCACTCCATTTGCTGCTCAATCATGCGTAGAAGATGCTGCAAAAGTCGCAAAGGAACATGGAATTAAAACTGTTGAAGTTTTTGTAAAAGGACCAGGAAGCGGACGCGAGCTTGCTATCCGTTCTATACAAAACTGCGATATCAATGTAACAATGATTAAAGATGTTTCACCTATCGCTCACAACGGTTGCAGACCACCTAAAGTAAGAAGAGTTTAAAAGGAGAATAAGTAAATGGCAAGAACTATTGAACCAGATTGCCGTCAATGCAGGAGAGAAGGTTGCAAACTTTTCCTTAAGGGAGAACGTTGCACAAGCAAGAAATGTGCGATGGAAAGAAGACCTGTTATCCCTGGACAACATGGCAACTCTAAGAGAAGGGTAACATTCTCTGAATACGGCACTCAACTTCGTGAAAAACAAAAAGTTAAAAGAATGTATGGAATACTAGAAAATCAATTCAGAATGTACTATGAAAAGGCAAAGAGAATGGAAGGGGCTACAGGTGCTGTTATGCTCACTTTGATTGAAAGACGCCTTGACAATGTAGTTTACAGAATGGGTATTGCTGTTTCTAGAAAACAGGCTCGTCAAATGGTAAATCATGGACTTATCACAGTAAATGGCAGACGAGTTGATATTCCTTCATACCAAGTTAAAGCAGGCGATGTAATCGCAATTAAAGAAAACAAACAAGACAATGTTGCATTCAAAGAACTTAGAGGTAGCAAGATTGTTATGCCTAAGTGGCTTGAATTCGACTCAAACACTCTCTCTGGGAAAATCGTTGCACTTCCTAGCAGGGAAGATATCGACTCCGATATCAAAGAACAACTTATCGTAGAAATGTATTCTAGATAGTAGACGGAGGCAAAATATGAATATGGAAATAGAAAGACCAAGAATAACTTGTGAAGAAACCGACAATGGTGCTTTTGCAAGATTTGTGGTAGAACCACTTGAAAAAGGATATGGAATAACTCTTGGAAATGCCATGAGAAGAACACTTTTATCTTCACTTCCTGGCTCTGCACCTATTGCTGTGCGCATTGCTGGAGTGAGCCATGAGTTCTCAACTATTCGTGGCGTAAGCGAAGATGTAGTTGATATAATCTTAAATCTTAAGGGACTTGCTGTAAAATGTAAAGACCAAAGCAAAGATTTCGTTACTTATCTTCACTTAAGAAAGAGTGGTGTAAATACAATCACTGCAAGAGATTTTGAAGATAATAGCGATGTTGAAATTTTAAATCCAGATCTCTACATTTGTACAATGGATGAAGGCAGTGTACTCGACATGGATCTTATGATTGCAAATGGCAGAGGATATGTTTCAAACAGCGAAAACAAGTCAAGATTTGACGATATTGACTATATTGCTATGGACTCACTATTCTCACCAGTTAAAAAAGTAAATTTCAATGTTGAAAGCACTCGTGTAGGACAAAGCGTTAACTATGATAAACTTACTTTGGAAGTTGAAACAAACGGCACTACAAGTGCAAGAGATATCGTTTCACTTGCTGGTAAGATCGTTATGGAACATGTAAACTTGTTCGTTGAACTTTGTGCACAAATGGCTAACACTGATATTTTGGTATCAAGAGAAGAAGATAAACAAATCAAACTTATGGAACTTCCTATTGAAGAAATGGATCTTTCTGTTCGTTCATACAACTGCTTAAAGAGAGCAGGTATCAACACCGTTGAAGACCTTACAAAGAAATCAAGAGGTGATATGCTTAAAGTTAAAAATTTAGGTATTAAATCTATTGATGAAGTAATTGCAAAACTTGAAAGTTATGGACTTTCACTTCGCAGAGACGAAGACTAATTAAAAAGGAGAAAATAAAATGGCTAATGCAAAATTAGGTAGACCAAGTAAAGAAAAAAACTCAATGCTCCGTGGACTTGTTTCAGATTTATTATGGTTTGGAAAGGTTGAAACTACTCTTGCTAGAGCAAAGTCTGTAAGAACTATGGCAGAAAAGATTTTGACAAAGGCAATCAACTCTTATGAGGATATCGTAAAAGTTACAAAAGACATAAAGGACGAGAAAGGCGTTAAAGTTAAGACAACTGTTTCTAACGATGGCCCAAAGAAATTACAAGCTCGAAAGAGTATTATGGCTTATGTAATGGATAGACAAGAGCAGAGAAAGCCTAAAGAGTCAATCGAATCATATAAGGCAAGAGTTAAAGATATCAATCACCCATTGCTTGAAAAGATATTCAATGTATATGCTCCAAAGTATGCTGCTAGAATTAAAGAAGTTGGACAGGGCGGTGGATATACTAGAATAATAAAGATGGGACAGCGTCGTGGCGACAGTGCTGAAATGGCAATCGTAGAATTAATTTAATCAAAAAATCATTGCTAAATGGGGTGCATCCCAAAAGGGCAATGATTTTTTTGTTATCATAAATAAATTCCCTATTGACAATTTATTATTATATGATATAATAGTAATAGAAAAAGGAGTTATTATGAAAAAGAAAGGTGCTTTAAAGACAGACAGACTCAAGAAATTGTTGTTGGTAGCTGGAACGACAGCTATCATTGCTATAAGCGCTTCAGGTTGTACCTATTCCTCAAAAGGTCTTGAAAGTTTTGCGGTTGCAGAAAATAGTTTTATAGTTGTTAGCGAAAATGGCAAAGAAACTTTGCATAAGGGCGATATAGTGACTGAAATGACTTATTGGGCCCAAATTCCTTCTGCTGTCCCTACACTAAAATTTAACTGTGGCGAAAAGTTATATACTTCTCAATTTGTAGGATATGGAGAAAATAAACCAAGCGAAGAAAATTATGATGAAGTCTGTGAGTTTTGCTTTGGACGTGAATAATAATCGTTATGAATAGTAAAAACATACCTTTAAACAAGGTATGTTTTTTTATAAAAATCAATATATAAAAATAATTTAATTTTATTATGTAGATTGATCTCTTTTATGTAAAATATAATAAAGGAGCATTTATGAAAGCAGTTGTACAAAGAGTTTTAAAAGCCTCTCTATCGGTTGATGGAAAGCTTGTAAGTGAAATTGAAAAAGGGATGGTTGTATTTTTAGGTGTTAAAAGTGGAGATGATGAAAAGGAGCTTAATAAGTTAATCGCCAAGATCAGCAAATTGCGTATCTTTGAAGATGAAAATGGCAAGATGAATTTAGCAGTTAAAGATATAGGCGGACAAATTCTTCTTGTAAGTCAATTTACTTTGCTAGCAAATTGTAAAGATGGCAACCGTCCAAGTTTTATCATGGCTGAAAAACCTGAAAGGGCAAATATGCTATACTTGCAAGCAAAAGAGTTGTTACAGTCAAATGGCATTGAAGTGAAGACAGGAATATTTGGTGCAGACATGAAAATTGATGTCTTAAACGATGGCCCTGTGACAATTTTGCTTGATAGCGAACAGTTATAATTATTTGTATAATTTGTTCTAAAAAGTTGGGCAAATAATGGAAAACTAAAATTAGATTAAAATTCACAATGGTTTGCTATTGACTTTACGATAAACATAGTGTATAATTAATACATAAGGAGATTAGATTATGAATCCAATTTATGATAAGGAAAATCAATATAATCAAAAAGTGTATAGTAAAGTAGAGCGAAATGGTCATAATAAAAATCGATTAGATGCATCTAGATTCTTTATTTTTAAGATTAAATCAAAAGATTTAGAATTAAGAATCTCGCATGACTATCAGCCAACCTATAATCCAAGAGATTATGATCCTACTGAAGAAACAGCTGTCTTTATTAAAGCAAAAGCTGGCGTTCTTGTTGATAGCAGTAATAAAACAAAAGAAAAGACAGATAAAAAAGGTTATGTGGAAATATATGCTGATCATTATAGAGGTGGAGTACCATTAGCTGGATCATTATATGGCAAAACTACAGCAAGTCCAAAAGCGTTCTATTCTGGGATAATAGCAAACCTTTTATATACATTCCAGTATTATTTAAGCAACAAAAAAGAATTATTAGCAAACTCTAAATATTCAGATAAGCATATACAAGAAGTCTTTTTAGAAAATATTAAAAAGGCGTGTGCTGGCGATATTTTGCGTGATTATGATAGAAAGATGCTAGATCTTCCTAAAAGTGAAAAAGAGATTTGTGATGAATTATTTGGTGAAGGTACAATAGATATAGAGAAAGCAATTGAAAGCCAAGTAGACGAGCAGTTGAAGATCATGGAAAAAGAAGCCTCACGAGAAAAATTAAAGGCATCTATAAAAGCTCCAATTTGTAGATTGGCTAAATTTCTTAAAAATAAGATTAGAGAAAACAATTCTAGAAAAAAAGTAGTAAATAAAAGTAATAACGAGAATAATAACAATGAATTAGGTATGTAATTATTTTCGATAACAAATTTAGTAAAAATCCTAACAAATATTTTGTTAGGATTTTATGTTGTTGTTTATATCCTAAAATTAATATTTTATTAAAAGATTTGCTTTTTCAATTAAATTAGATTTGACTTTTTGGGGAAATGTATTATAATTTATGTGATGCTTAAAATTTTATTGACATAAAATTTTGTAAATTCTTCGAATTTAGTGCTGACGCACTTAGCATCACATAAATTGTTAAACCATCAGCCTCACCCTTGCAAGCAAGTTCGGCTTCCGGTATAATAATTGATGCTTAAAATTTTATTGACATAAAATTTTGTAAATTCTTCGAATTTAGTGCTGACGCACTTAGCATCACATAAATTGTTAAACCATCAGCCTCACCCTTGCAAGCAAGTTCGGCTTTCGGTATAATAATTGATGCTTAAAATTTTATTGACATAAAATTTTTTAATTCTTACGAATTTAGTGCTAACGCACTTTAGTGCATTTTTAAGAATTTAGTATTAGCATGCTGGGTTTGAGATAAATAAGGCTATAATTTATATAGGTTTTAATTTTAGTATATAAATGCTATGGAGGTAAAATGATTTTATACGGAGATTATCATACGCACACAAAATATTCTAGGCATAATCATGGTAAGGGTACAATCCTTGAAAATGCTTCGGTTGCAATGAATAAGGGACTTAAACAAATAGCTATAACAGAACATGGTTTTAATCATTTTACTTATGGCGTGCGTAGACGAGAAATTAGAGCCATGAAGGAAGATATCTTGAATGCAAAGGAAGTCACAGGTATCGACATTCTGCTTGGTGTTGAGGCTAATTTGATAGGTTGTGATGGAAGTATAGATGTAGTTGATAGTGATTTTGAGTTTTTGGATATTCTGCTTATGGGACATCACCAGTTAGTCAAAACTAAAACTCGTCAAGATTTTAATCGTTTAGTACTTGCGAATATGTTTGGCTCTCCATTCAATCCAAGTCAGGAAAGGCTAAATAGAAATACTACCGGCTTCTTAAAAGCCCTTGATAAATATCCAATCGATATTATCACGCATTTAAACTATGGATGTCCAACCGATACTCTTGCAGTTGCCAAAATGGCGCGAGAAAAGGGGACTTTGATTGAACTCAATGGCAAGCGCATAAATTTCACTGATCGAGAGCTTTTGACGATGGCGGAAGAAGGGGTGAAGTTTATTGTCGATAGTGATGCGCATAGTCCGGAGCGGGTTGGAGAATGTAACAACGCAATTAATACAATCTTTAGATTGAATTTACCATTAAATCAAATAGTAAATATAGATAAATTACCTAAATTTTTAAGTAAACGGGGGACAAATTGAGTTTTGCTAAAGATAGTAAATTAGAGATAATAGAAAATGATATTGATGATGCATCAAGTGCACAAGCCTTTTTGGCTGGGCTTTTTCATGCATGTGGCAGTATAAGCAAAAACAATGATGGGTTTGAACTTGATATAGTAACTGATTTTAAGGAAATTTATCCTTTTATTAACAAGCTTATTGTGAAATTTTATGGTGAAAATCTAGAACTCGAGATTTTTGACGATTATATTATCAACAAGACCACATATTATAGAATTAAATTTCCGCAAGAGATTGCTTTTAGACTTTTGCAGGATATTGGTATCATCAATCAAAATGGAGAGATTGACATTTTCGCAGAAGTAGATGAAAATCTTTTGCCTGATGATGAATGTAAAAAGTACTTTGTAAAAGGTGCCTATATTGGTTGTGCGACTTCTAGCATAAAGCTATCAACTCTTGGCTCACAATCACCGACGACTGGCTATCATTTTGAATTTACATCGCATAATAATCAATTTTTGGTTAATTTACAGTCAATTTTACAAGGGTTTGGTATAAATTGTAAGATCGTGCAGAGAAAAAAGAATTTTGTTTTATATTTGAAGGATAGTGAGGCAATTAAAGATTTGCTTGCACTTGTTGGAGCAAATATGAGCGTGCTTGAACTTTCAGACGAAATGGCAAAGCGAGAACTTCGCAACACAGTAAATCGCCAAGTAAACTGTATAAACGCAAATATCTCAAAGACGGTAGAGGCAAGTTTAAAACAAATAAGTGCCATCAACTATATTAATAAGAAAATAGGGCTTGAGTCACTTCCTGAAGATCTTCAAGAAGTTGCGGTTTTAAGACTTGCAAATCCGCAAGAGAGTATGGAAGAACTTTTAAAACTTTCTACTATAAAATTAACTAAAAGTGGCTTAAATCATAGATTTAGAAGAATATTAAAAATTGCTGATTTTCTGAAGGAAAAATAATAAAAATCCAATAAAATTTTTCAAATTTTATCAAAAAAACATAAATATTTACCAAATTATATACTTTAGGAGAAAATATGAAAGATTTTGCGCATTTGCACTTGCATACAGAATTTAGCTTGCTTGATGGACTTGCAAGGATAAATAAACTTGTCGATATTGTCAAAGAGCGTGGCTGGAAGGCAGTTGCAATTACTGATCATGGCAATATGTATGGCGTTATAAAGTTTTTTGAGGCGTGCGTTACAAATGGCATAAAGCCTATAATTGGCGAGGAGTTTTATATCTGTCATGATATGAAATCGAGAACGAATAGAGATGACACAGGTCATCTTATTTTGCTTGCAAAAAACAATGTAGGCTATCAAAATCTTTTAAAACTATCATCCTTTGCATATCTTGACGGAATGTACTATAAACCTAGAATTGACTATAAATTGCTTGAACAACATAGTGAAGGTGTAATATGTCTTTCTGCTTGTATTGCTGGTCATATTCCGCAATATATTTTAAAAAGACAGTTTGACGAGGCTGATAAAATTGCACTTAAACTGAAAGAAATCTTTAAAGATGATTTTTACCTAGAGATACAAAATCACGGTTTGCCTGAAGAAAAAGAGGTGCTTTTAGAGCTTACTAAGATGAGCGAAAGATTATCTATTCCACTTGTTGCAACAAACGACGTTCACTATTTAAATAAGGAAGATGCTGAGCTTCAGGATGTACTTATGTGCGTACAAATGCAAAAGACGGTTGACGATCCTGACCGAATGAAGTTTTCGACCGATGAATTTTATCTTAAAACTTACGACGAAATGCTTGAGGCTTTACCGGGATATGAAGAAGCGCTTGATAGAACAATAGAAATTGCAGAGAAATGTAATGTTACTATTAGGACAAAATCACTACGCGAAATTGCTGAAGGTGGCAATGAAAATGTTCCTAAAGAAGATTGTCTTGGTGCTACCGAGAACTTTATTCCAAAGTTTGTGCCAGACACAGGTGAAACCACCTATGAATTTTTGTCAAGGCT
Organism: uncultured Clostridia bacterium; assembly: GCA_944345705.1. Taxonomy (GTDB): domain Bacteria; phylum Bacillota; class Clostridia; order Christensenellales; family UBA1242; genus Caccovivens. The sequence continues at coordinate 27,130 of CALVML010000009.1, forward strand.
TGCATGGGAAGGGCTTAGGAGAAATTATAAAACTGTTCCTAAGGAATATGAAGACAGACTCAAGATGGAACTTGAAACCATCAACAAACTTGGATATGTAGAATACTTCCTTGTCGTCTATGACTATATCAATTTTGCTCGCAATAATGGCATACCTGTTGGGCCTGGGCGTGGCTCTGGTGCGGGTAGTTTAGTTGCATATTGTACAGGCATCACGCAAGTAGATCCAATGAAGTATGACTTATTCTTTGATAGGTTTATAAACCCTGAGCGTGTGTCCATGCCTGACTTCGATGTCGATTTTTGTATGGATAGAAGGCGTGAAGTCATTGAATACGCGAAGCGTAGATATGGTGCTGATCATGTGACAAATATCGTTACATTTGGAAACATGCAAGCGAAAAACGCCATAAAGGATGTTGCACGCGTGTTGCGTTTTCCATATTCAGAAGTTGACAAGATCACTAAGGAAATTCCTGGCAAACCTGTCAAAAAACCACCAGTACTCAAATATTATTTTGGTACAACAGGCAAAGAAGAAGATAAACAATATATCATTCCAGAACTTCGCGCGCTCTATGACGAAGATCAGCAGGTGCGAAAGACTATTGATATGGCTATCAAGCTTGAAGGTGTGCCGAGAAATGTATCTATGCACGCTGCAGGAGTACTCATTGCTCCAGATCCTGTCTTTGATCATGTTCCAATGGCGAAGAGTGGAGAAGATGAAATTACTCAATTCGATATGACCGAACTTGAGCATTTAGGACTTTTGAAATTCGACTTCCTCGGCTTGCGTACGCTGACCGATATACAAAAAGCTATAAATTATGTCAAGCAGATACACGGAGTTGAAATAGATTTCAGTAAGATGAGCTATGATGATCCTAAGGTGTTCGAACTAATCTCGTCTGGCAATACTGAAGCTGTCTTCCAACTTGAAAGTGGCGGTATGAAGAAGTTCATGATGGATCTTCAGCCATCTTCACTTGAAGATATCATAGCGGGTATTTCGCTTTATCGACCAGGTCCTATGGATTTCATACCGAAATTTATAAAAGGTAAGAAAGAACCTGAGAGCATAGAGTATGAAGATCCTTGTCTTATTCCTATTTTAAGTAATACTTACGGCTGTATTATCTATCAAGAGCAGGTTATGAAGATATTTCAAGTTATGGCGGGCTTTAGTCTTGGCGGAGCTGATAATGTGCGAAGAATTATGTCTAAGAAAAAGCCTGAAAAACTTCCACCTGAAAAAGAAAAATTTATCTATGGAAAGAAAGATCCTCAAGGCATCAGAGATATTCCAGGTGCACTGAAACTTGGTCATGATAAAAAAGTTGCTGAAAAAGTGTTTGACCAGATGGCAAAATTTGCAGGTTATGCATTTAACAAATCTCATGCTGCAGCTTATGCCTATATTTCCTACCAAACTGCCTATCTTAAGACATATTATGAAATAGAATATTTGACCGCAGTTCTAAATAATAAAATCACAAACGCTGATGCAGTGCGCAAGTATACCAACTATGTACGCAAAGAAGGCTTTGAAATTTATCCACCTGACATCAATAAGTCATATACTGAATTTACCGTAGAAAATGGTAATATGCGTTTTGGACTTGGTGCTTTGAAACATGTTGGTACAGGGCTTATCGATATCATCGTTGAGGAACGAGAAAAAAATGGAGATTTTAAAAGCATTGAGGACTTTATTAAGAGAATTAATTCCAACTCACTCAACAAAAAATCTATGGAATGTTTGATTTTGAGTGGCGCATTTGATAGATTTGGTCTTTATAGAAGTCAATTGATGGCTATTTTTCCTCATTATATGGAAATGGTTAATTATGATAGAAAAACGCAAGCGAGTGGTCAATTTTCCATGTTTGACGCATTTGAGGAAGTGACTTCGTCCGTCAATAACATTGAAGTGCCTAATATCAAAGAATACAACAAAGAGAGTCTTTTGAAATTTGAAAAGGAATATGTAGGCATTTACCTATCAGGACATCCGCTTGATGACTATCTCAAAAAGTACGACCATTTCAACTTCACTTCTGATATGATTGCTGACATGCAAGGCGATGACGAAATGTTTGATCAGGATGATGAAGAAGGTGAAAACGGACAGGGTGGATTCTACCAAGATCAAGAAAATGATAATCCTTCTCCAGTTTACGATGGTCAGCAAGTTACATGTGGTGGCATAATAACAAACATCAAAAAGATTGCAACTAAAACAGGGACTATGGCATTTATAACAGTAGAAGACATAAATGGCACATTTGACGCAATGCTGTTTAATAAAAACTTTGCCAAATTTAGAGATTTAATTGTTGAGGATAATTTGATTACAATTAAGGGAAAGGTTTCGATTAGAGATGGAAAAGCACCTGTAATCGTTGCTGAAAATATCTTTTTATGGGAAAAACCTGAAGAAAAAGTAGTGGATACTCGAAAACTTTATCTTAGATTTAATACTAAAGATTTAGACCTTTATAATAAGGTTAAACAAATTACATCATCTTATCCAGGTGAAAGCAATGTGATTATTAAGTGTACCGATAGTGGCAGTGCATTTTCTTTCTCAATCAAAGTAGATTTAAATAATTATTTACAAAACGAACTGATTGGCTTGCTTGGTGAAACAAATGTGGTGGTGAAATAATAAAAAATCTATGGAGTTTAAATTTTGATAATTTAGGGCTTGCAAGCATATTTTAGCGCAAAAATGCGCTAAAAAATCATTGTTTTTATGCTAAAAACAATGAAAAATTATAAATTTTTATGCTTGCAAGCCTGTTCAAACTCAAACTGTATTCTAAAGCTATACCAATAGAATTTCAAACTTTTAAAAGGGGAGTTTTTATGAAGATTTTAGTTTTGACAAGTGGTGGCGATGCGCCGGGCATGAATCAAACGATATACCAGCTTAAAAAGTCTTTTAAAGATGATTTATTTGCAAGCCTTGAAGGCTTTAAAGGTTTGATTAATGGAAATATTGTCAAAGTGCCTGATTGTAGAAAAGAAAAAAACAAAGCTGGAAGTATTATTTTTTCATCAAGGTGTCCAGAGTTTGCCACACGTGAAGGTTTTAGTAAAGCTCTTGAGAATGCAAAAAAGTTTGACTATATCATCGTGCTTGGTGGCAACGGATCATATAAGGGGTGTAAAGAGTTAAATGAAAATGGCGTAAAAACTGTCTTTATTCCATCTACTATTGACAATGATGTCGACATAAGCGAGTATAGTCAGGGGTTTGATAGTGCAGTATCAGCTTGTGAATTTTATATCAAAAACAGTATGCCTTCTATGCAAGCCTTCAATAGATGTGCAATCTTTGAAGTAATGGGAAGAAAATGCGATAAAATTGCAAAAGAAACATTTTTAAGAGTTAAAGGTGACTACTTAATTGCAAATGAAGAAGATTTAGATTACGACAAAATATCAAGGCTGATTTTAGATAATCACAAACAACACAGGGCATCATCAATAATTTTGCGTGAAAATATACTCAAAATCGATGATTTTCAAGCTGAATTATCAAAATTATGTCCTGAAGTTGAAATTAAAACAATTATTATAGGGTATATTCAAAGGGGAATTAGTCCTACAAAGAAAGAACTAAAAATATCTAAGCAATTTGCTCGTTATGCGACTCGTGCAATAAAAGCAGGTCGAAAAAGCACGGCAGTAGTAGTGAAAGACAATAAAATAACCATTATATAATGGCTTAGATTATTAATTATTATTGATTAACTTTAATCAATAGTAGTATCTTGTTAAATCGAAAAAATAAAAACAAAGAAATATTGTTTTTGAAACTAACAAAAAAGATAGTGTGAATATAATTCATCACTATTTTTTTGTATTATGCTTGGCTAAATACTTAAAAATTAAATGTATTTAAAGAAAAATATAATATTTTTATCAACTTTTTCATCAAAATTCGACAAAATATTTGACAATATGCAAATTTAGCAATAAAATTTACTTAGTCTTTAAAATACTTGAAATATTAGGAGAATTCGTGAAAAAGTTAAGGGTTTTGCTACTTGTCATAGCAGTTTTTTCATTGATTACATTTGTCGGTTGTAGTAAACAAGAATTAGTCGTAATTCAAGATATCTGGTTATACAATATTGGTCAAGAAATTGAAAGTGGTGACTTTAGTGTCGCACTTGCAGATGGAGATGAGAATATATTGTTAGATAGTTCTCTCTATTCTTTTGATAGTAATTTTGATAGTGGAAAAGAAGGAGTGTATAGCTTTGAGATCAAATACAATGATTTAATTTCAAACATTCAAGTTGTTGTATTTGATTTTGATAGATTAAATTTGTATGTAGGTCAATCTTTAAACGATATTATCTTGCCTGAAAATGTTTACTTTGAAAATGCTAGTAAAATATATACTGCTACAGGAAAATACACAGAAAAGTTATGTTTTAATGATAATGGAAAAGTGAAAGAAACTGCTGTTATAGTAGAAGTATCTCAAAATCAAAATGAGTGGATAGTTTATCCTGCTATTAATAATTGGACTTATGGAGAAAGTCCAGCAGTTGTCAATGCACAAAGCAAGTATGGAAAGATTGTCTACAACTATTATACTTTAGACAATAAGTTATTAAATGATATACCAACTCAAGCTGGAAAATATTATCTTAAAGCAGAAGTAAAGGGCACTGATAGTTATACTTCTCTTACAGCCAAAATTCCATTTGAAATAGAGAAGGCAGAAGTTAATATAACGCCACTTACAACAAAGGTTACAAAGGTATATGATGCATCTTTTGAATATACAGGTGATATACTTTCTTTGATAGAGTTTTCGTCTACAATAGATTGCTTAGACTACATAAAACCTGTTGATGTCTACTTTGCAAATAATGATTATGAAAAAGATTGCAGTGTTGGCGAAAAACTATTGGTACTTGAATTTGAACTAGTAAATAACGAAAATTTAACTTTTTCAGGCAAAAATTCAACAATTTTCGAGATAAAAGCTGAAATTATTCCACTTTCTGCTGATATTTTGTCTAATCCTACTCCATCTCAAGCTGTATATAGTCAAGAATTATCAACAGTGACTTTAACCGATGGCATAGTAAAAGCATACCTAAATCAAAACTCACAACTATCCTATTGTCAAATCGAAGGAGTATGGAGTTTTAAAAATCCTTCTAATCTATTAATAGATAGTGGACTGTATGATATTATCTTTACTCCTAATGATAAAAATATTTGTACAATAGAAACTCAAATTTATTTAGATGTCATATTAAACTTAGATATTGATGTACTGCTTGACGGAACAGAACTGTCCTATACTCAGCAGGGCAATGAAATATATATTGAATTGCCTAGAGATAGTTCTTCTTGTCAAATAGTATTTAATGAACTAATAGATCTTGACTGTAATTGTCTTGTATACTACGATGACATCTATCAAGATAGATTAACAGACTACTGTGATTATACAGTAAATACAAACGATCTTGAGTTGATCAATCTAATCACCTTAAGAGTTAAACTAACAGGAGAACAAAACGCATATTTTACTATCTATATTGAACTTGAAAAGCCTGTCACAATGTATGTAAACGGACAAAAACATAGCTTTACAGATGCTGTCAAGGTAGGCGATATACTTACCTTTCAAACAAATGATGAGAGCATAAAGGTTTATCTAGATAGCGAAGAAATATCAGGAGAATTTGTTGTACCAGATTATTACTCAGGAAGCATGATATATCTAGAAGCCTATGATGATAATTTTGAAACCTATTTCTTTCAATTCATTATTGTGGAATAGCGGAAATTTAAAACATTTTTTCTTCTTTTTTAATTGTAAATCGAAATAAAAAGCAGTAATCATGATAATAATTACTGCTTTTTTACTTATTTAAACTCTATCCAAATCATCGTTATAGAATATCTTTGAAAGTTTTTCTTTTATGATATCAAAAGGTTTACTTTTAAATCTTTTAGGGTCATTTATAATATTCAATACCGCTTCATTACAAGACAATAATTTTGCATTTACAATCTTATTTATTTGTGATGTTTTTATAAAATCTTCACTAAATTTGGACTCTTCGTAATGGTTGATAAAATATAAATCTTGTTTTTTAGATGTCCATATTGATACAGGCTTTATTGTCAATAGATTTTCAAAGTTTCCTATTTTAGTTAATGCACCTTCTTCAATGTCAACATTGAAAGCGAGATTTTGTGAATTCTCGATAGGGTAGTATTCTATATGTTTTGGCAGACCTATCCACTTATAGTGATTTTCCGCATACTTTTTAAAAGTTTCATTTTTACTATGATTGTCGTGAAAGGACTTATATAATTTGGCTATTTCTGGATATTTATTTTCATCTCCTTTGTTATATATATAAGGAATTGTTTGAAGTTCGCCATATAAAACTGCTCTATCTAAAACTGAAGCAAAACTGCTAGCATAAATTATAAATCCATTTTCTTCATTATATAAGATTACCTCTATATTATTTTTTTCATTGTTTTCGCTGTCGCCATATTCATTTTGATATCCAATTTTGAAGCCTTTATCTTGCATTTTACTTAAAAAATCTTCAAATTTCATGTAGCGATATGTTTCATTTGCTTGCTTTAGAATATTTGATTTAATTTTATTAAATATGTTCTCAAAAGCCAATTTCCCATCATTATTTGTATAATATGAACCTGCGGCCTTTTTCCACTCCTTGTCTATATTCATATTACATATCTCGGTTATAGATTTGCCATTGAGAAGATTTGTAATATAAATGTTTGTATCGTTATTGAGTATCACATCACATACTCGTTTTATAGATTTAAAAATTGAGTCTTTCATAATTCTCCTAATAGATGTAAAAAGTATATCATGAATTTAAAATAAAGTCAATATGGTAGTGTAGTATTATACTGTATGCAAAGTTTAGAGTTTAGAAGTCAAATTAAACCATATTTATAACAAAGCTTGACAAAAGTAAATTCAAAAATTGCGAAGTAAAATTTTTATACCATTTTCTCCATAATAAATAATATATACTCAAACATAAAAGAAAACATACCAAAGGCTAGACTGCGTGAATTATATGGGAATTTATATCCATCATTTGACTAGACTTTTGACTAGCCTTTCGTTGCAAAATCATACACAAAATAAAAAAAGATGCTGTATATCGTGTTATACAGCATCTAGAAACCACTACTGGTGGCCTACCCGGGATACGTTATGAGCATTGCTTGGGAGAAATGCGAATGGCCAAATTTCAGGAAGAAGTTGACATTATTAAATCAGTGGAAGAAATTTCGACCGGGACGGTCACGGGTTCGGCGTGCGGATGCACGCTGACATAATGAATATATTCATTATGTTAAATCTTGGGTAGGCAATAAAAAAATACTATGACTATCATAGTACTTTGGTGGCCTACCCGGGATACGTTATGAGCATTGCTTGGTAGAAATGCGAATGGCCAAATTTCAGGATAAAGTTGACATTATTAAATCAGTGGAAGAAATTTCGACCGGGACGTCACGGGTTCGGCGTGCGGATGCACGCTAGCATAATGAATATATTCATTATGCTGAATCTCGGGTAGGCAATAAAAAATACTATGATTATCATAGTATCTTGGTGGCCTACCCGGGATTCGAACCCGGGACCCCTTGATTAAAAGACGACTTGGGAAAAAGGCTATAAGTATTGAAAATAAAGGGAATTAGGCTTTCTTGACTAGACTTTTGACTAGACTTTTTGTTAAAAAAGGATATTTTTTAGATCTAAATACCGGCACCAATCTTTCAGCTTAACCTTAGGGCTAGTGTAGTTATGTAGTAATAAGTGAATATGAATCATACTTCTTTTCAGCTTGCGACGATAGTCGCATAAAAAATTACATCCGCTTATAGTGATTTTAACGCTATATTATTTTAAATATAATATTTTTATTAAATATATATATATTATATAAAATATTTTCTCTAATAATATAAAAGAATTTGAATATAGTATAAGGATATATTTTCTTTGCTACTTTCTTTTAGAGATAGAAATTTTTTAGTACATGGGAAGAAATTTTTTAGTACGAAATATAAATGCAAAAAAAGGCATTAACATTTTGTGATGCCTTTTTCTACTAAATTTGATACTATTGAGAAAATTTTTTGTTATTATTATATTCTATTTACTACTATATCACCTCCTATTTATTTATAAAATCATCATATCGGTAGATGTTAGTCAATCTCTGCTTTTTGCGTCCTATTTGTGAGCCTGTTATAATTTGTATAAATGGCGGAGAGCGTCTAACAATTTCTTTAAAATCAGTTAGGCTTATATTTATACCTTTTTCAACCAAAATTCTTTTATCGATTGTTGATAAACTAAAATATTTACTTGTGTCTACTTGATTTAATACACTTTGTCCCATTATTTTATCCTTTTTGATTAATATATGCATAACCAATTTTTTGAAAAAAACTGATTATTTTTTCCGACTTTTTATTAATTTTTGATTAAAAAATCGATTTCAGCGCATTTTAGACGGCAATTTTATTGTATATGGCTTTAAGTTTTTGCAAATTTGCAAGTTTTGGCTCTGCATTATTCATCCATCTTGTTATTTGTGCAGGGGATACGCCAAGTCTTTCTGCAAGTTTCTTCTTTGTAATTTGCTCTTTATCTAAAATGTTTAAAATCATTTTTTGAATTGAATTTTTTTTCATAATTTCTCCTTAAATTAAAATTGTTTTTAAATTGCGCAAACGCAAAAACGCTTCGCGTTTCATAAGGATTTATTATATAAATATTGTATTTAATTAAAAAATCAAATCATTCGTAAATGCAGGCAATCACTGCAACTTGCATTGTGATTTGCCTTTGCATTTACTCATTATTTTTGATTTTTTAAACACCTTTATTGAAAGTATCATCAGGAGCTGATAAAGTTAAATCTTCGATGTGTTCATCATTTTCATCAGATTGATTATGTTCTATAAGTTTATTACTCACATTATCTATCTGTGGAGCTGCATCTGTAATAATATCAATATTTGCCTCTTTTCTTCCTTTTATAATCAAACGCATTGCATTCTTAGTGCCTCTTAAAATAACTCTAGGTATACTTACCATTCCCTTTATAATGCTTTTAAAAGACGATGAATGTTGCTCTTTAAATTCTTTATTAAACTCACTTATTTCCGTCTTATCAACCATCTTATTTGATTTAGCTTTGTTTTTTAAAGTTTCTAGATCTTCAAAGAAAAAGAAAGTTATATAATTATGCAGTTTCTTTTTTTCTTTTCTTGTTAGTTCGTTTGATTCATTAGCAAAAGAATCTATTTTACCTAGTTCTTCTAGATAGTACTCCGTACATTCAGATAGATCATCAAATTTATTACTCAACTTTATTTTTTCTTTGTTTTCCATCTTCTTTTACCTGCTTTTTATAATTTGACCATTCAGCTGGTCTTTGCATTATATTATCATTATCATAATAGTTGAAGTCATCATCTAAGTTTTCCATTTCAACTGCATAAGCGTATGGGTCATAATGAGCTTTAATATTTCCTTTGAAACAATATTTAAAAGGTTTGCCTAGTTTCTTATCTTCTTTCTTTTCGCCTTCAACATATCTTTCATGCTCACCCATTGTAGAGAAAGATCTTCCATACCAAACAGTTTTCATTAATCTACCCTTATTTAAAAACTTATCTGATAAGACTTTTTTGCCATTTATACTATAAGTGTGAATAGATTTTTCTATATGGATTCTTTCATCGGCTATTGACCTTATATCTCTATGTAATCTTACAACTCGTTGAGTTATTAAAAATATATCAATGAATATATGTCCGCGAAGTTCAAATGCTTGAGTAACCCATGGTGGTAGCTCTCTGTCACCTTTACTGTCAAAATATCTCTGTGCTTCATCAAATATATATACTCCATAAGGCATAAGTGGCCTTGTGACTTTACAAAAGTTATTAGGAGCGCCAAATTCCCATCCTGACATATTATAACTTTGCATTGTAGGAAATCTACTGGTGATTAAAACATTTGAAAACACCACATGTCGCTGTGGAGGCAGTGACTGAGAAGCACCACGATACTTATTTCGATTTTTAATGTAACTACAGGCTGATGCATATCTCCAGTTTAGAAAGGTCATGTTTTCTTTGAGATTTCTTGCGACAACATAGGAAGTTTTACCAGCTCTAGGATTTCCTGTAACATGAATTAGTGCCATTATTAAGCCTATTCATAATATAGAGTAATTGCAGTGACCTTTCTTTTTTTATTTTGTTTAAGCGCTTTTACAGCTTGTTTTTCTTGTTTATTTGTTTGTTTAGGTTTTTGTTTTAGTTTAGTTGGTTTATTAACCGATTTTGTAGCTTTTTTATCTTTTTTTATTTTTGTTGAATTTTTAGTTCTGTTTTTCATTTTTCTTGTCTCCTTTTTTTCATTTTTTATTGACTTTTAAAATAAAATTATTTATAATGTAATTGTTGATTTAATACAATTAAATCATCGAAGATTAAATTTATAATCTTCATCCTGAATAAAATCAGGCGGACGGTTTGTAAAAACCGAACGAAAGCCAATGATTAAAGCACGAATTATTTTCGTCATATTGGCAATTCAAGATTGAGCTTAAAGCTCAATCTTTTTTTATTTTATTTATTATTGTCTTATCCTCTTTAGCAAAAGACCAGCCTTTTTTTCGCTTACCAAATGTTCTAGATGTGAGTTTTACACTATCTTTTTTAGGATGAATATAAGCAGGTCGATTTGGTGTCTTTGGATTTGGATTTTTATGTAATTTTATATTTTTAACATTAAAAGTTTTTGGTTTTGAAGTTATGCCTATAAATTCCGCCAGTGTATTTTCTACTTGTTTTTCAATTTTGGTAATATATGAGTAATGACCAGTTCTTGCATTATTCGCTCTAAAATCTCCAGGTCTAACCCTGTCTCTTTTTCTCTTATTTTGTTTTTTCATATCAACTAACTTCTCCAAGTTCACTTAGTTTATAAAGTCGTTCAGTAGGGTAGTTATAAGATTGATAATAGTCTTCATATAAAGAGTCAGGTACATAGATTTTGCAATCTAGTGGTACTTCTAGATCTTCAGGACCACCAACTGTCACAACTTGATCTTCATTTAAAATAACAAGTTCTTTGAGAGTTTCAACATTAAATGCTTGATAAAAATCTATTTGCTTGATTGTAGATGGCAATGTAACTTTTTCAAATGTTGAAAATTCAAATAGTACATTATCAAAACCTTCAGGAAAATACATTTTTGAATATTGCATATATTCACAAATACTCTCAACTACAAACTCATCACCTTCATAATATGTAGCTTCGTAAAATTCTATTGTTGCAGGGAAAGATGACTCTATATTAAAATCAAGATCATCTTTGTTTGCTAATTCCCAATAACCACCCGATAAAAAGATAGGCTCTACTTCTTCATTATCAAAAGTAATTTTAATTGGCTGAAACCAATTGTAAATATAATCAAGACATTCGCCTTCTATTTTATCATGTACCCAATCTTCAGCGTCAGTGTAATATTTTTCTTCAACCTTTTGATACTCAACTGAATATGAAGATGGTATCGTGATATCTTTTTCAGTTCCGCTATAGTTGTAAACTGTATTACCATAGAAAGCAAAATCTGTGATCTCTACTTTTTCAGGCTCTTCAGGAATTACAGGATCATCAACTCCCGGTTTTTCCTGTTCTTGCTGTGTTGGATCTTTTTCAAACCAACTTTTAATTGTATCAGCATTTTGACCTATAAAGTATCCACCTATAAGACCACCGATTAAAAATATTAATATTGTTAAAAATATTGTAAATTTTTTCATATTTCGCTCCTTTTAAACATAAGTAAGAATATAATGATAATAATCATCACTTAAAATAGAAGAATAAGAATAATACATGTACTCGCCATCAGTCCAAATATCATCACCCGAAAGTATCAATCCAGAATTCCAAGACTTATTCTCCCAAATTTTTGTTTCTTTATTAAACACATATTCGTCATAATAAATATTATCTTTATATCTCCAAATATGACTAGGAGCAAAGTTTAAAGGACATTCTATATCAATGCTGTCCCACATCATTGTTTCTTTATTCAATTTAAAATCTGATCCATGATATATATTCTCACCATCAGTCCAAACAGAAAGAGAAATAACACTAATATTCCATGTTATTGGCTCCCATATTTCAGTCTCTTGATTTAATTTATAATGCTCATCTAAAAATGAAGAATATACATCTTCGCCGTCAGACCAAAGTAATAATGGATTAACATTTATATTCCATTTTTTTTGTTCCCAGGTAAATGTTTCTTTATTTAACTTATATTGAACATCAGAACCATTGGAACAATAAACATTATTATTACAAAACCAAATCCATGAACCTTCAAAATCCGTGAAACCATTCCAATACATAACTTCCCAGTTTTTTGTTTTTTTATTTAACTTATATTGAGAATCAGAACCATTGGAATAATATGTATTTCCGTCATAATTCCAAACATATTTTCCTTCTATATCTATATTCCATTCAATTTCTTCAAGAGTATTTAAATCTATACTACTAAATATTGCTTTATAGGTAATATTAGAAATAACTTGAGATGTTGTAATGTTTGAAACAATGTCCGTTCCATTTATAGACCAGCCAACAAATTCGTAGCCTTCTTTAGTTGGATTTTCAGGTAGGGTAGCAAAGTCATTTTCGGCTACTATTTGACTATCATAAACTTGACCATCAACCATGAATTTAACGTCATATTTGTTTGTATAGTCAGCAATAAATACTACCGAAGAATATATAGGATACTCAGAGATATTAATTATATCACTATCTATCTTCCAACCATTGAATACTTTGTATGTAGTGCTTTCAATATCAACATTAGTTGCACACTCACCATTTCTTACACTTTGAGTAGATTTGATTTCACCATCTGACATAAAGGTGACTGTATGTAATTGAGTAAATACAGCTTTGTATGTAACATTTGAATTGACTTGAGTTGTTGTAATATTTGATACAATATCAATTCCATTAATAGACCAGCCATCAAATTCATAGCCTTCTTTAGTTGGATTTTCAGGTAGGGTAGCAAAAGCATTTTCAGTTACTATTTGACTATCATGTACTTGATCATCAACCATGAATTTAACATCATATTTATGAGTTACATTTGCAACAAAAGTTGTGCTTTGAGTTATTGTATAACTCGATAAATCTACTTGCTCTCCATCAACAGTCCAATAGTTAAATTGTACATAATCAGTTGATGTTGGATCTTCAATAGTTAAAGTTGAATTCTTGTCTAATATTTGTACACTGTATACACTGCCATCAAATTCAAAAGTTGCAATGACTTTATCTCCAGCCTCGAACTGAGAAACAAATTCTTCATAATACTCAATTGTTTGTTGTAATTGTGCAATTTGTGCATTTAAAGAATTGACTATAGACGAATTATTTTGAGATTGTTCTATTAAGTCACTAATCTGCTCATTTAAACTTTCAATTTGACTATTTAACGATGATATGGTAGTTAAATTATCTTCATTTGATTGCTGTAATTGAGAATTAATATTTTGTAAACTTGAAATTGTACTATTTAATTGTTCAACCTGCTCAGCATTATCACCAACAGTTGATTGTAATTGTTCTACTTGTGCTTGTAAATTGGATATTGTTGTTTCGTTTTCAGCAATTATTGCTAAATTAGAGTTGTTACTTTCAGTTAGATTTTCCACTTGCGTTTCTAACTGCTGTTTGCTTGCTTCTAAAGCACTGATTGTTTCTTGATTTGTTGTATTCTGCTCTTGATATTGCAAAATTTGCTCATTTAAAGAATTGATAGTATTTTTGTCTTCTTCTATTTTTGCTAAATATTTAGCAATTTCACTTTTATTTGTGAAATTTTCTTCTTCTAATTGTTCGACTTTTTGTTCATAGTATGAAAGGTCACGTGTGTAGTACTGTACGCAATAATAAATAAAAGCAACAAGCAATGGAAGAAAAAGAATAAATACTGTAAATTTTATAATTTTATTCATATTTTACTCCTTTTAATTACATTTCAATAGCAGGTGGTGGAGTACCACCTTCATCTACGTAATATGCATATAATTCTAAGTCATCACGGACAATAAAATCATCACCAATTACTTTGTCATTAGAATCTCGCCAACTATTAAAATAGTAAAATACCCAGTATGTACTTCCTGTTGTAACATTGTGTACCATGCCTTCTAATCTTGGTGGATCTTCTGGGAAATTGATAGTTTGTCCGACTTTATACTCTTGCGATGAATATACTTCCATTTCCAAGTTCTCGTTGTATGAGTAAAATGTAACAGTAACGGTCGAATTAACAAGTTTTTTATAATGATTATATTGTTTTGAATTAATGATTGTTGTATTGAATTCAAAATTATTAGTATCAGTCAGATAGCTATTAGTCTTATCATCGATTGAAGATAGGATATAAATATCAGTGGCATAATCGGCTATATGTGATTTATGTGTGTTAGATATAATATCGTATACTTCTTTGCTGTCTATAATTAAACTTGAAAGGTTATAACAACCACCAAATGCTTGATCATAGACATTTATTATGCTTGAAGGAATAGTAAGACTTATAATAAACGAACAATTTGAGAAAGCTCCAAACGCAACAGAATTTACTGTTAAATCATTTCCTTTAAAAACATATCCGTCAAATGTTGAATATGTGGAAGGGATAACTACGGTTGAATCAGAGCCTGTATAATCATTAATAACACCATCTTTTATTACAAAATCTTCTATTAACTCTACACAATATCCATACAAATTTAAGCTGTCATTTACTGCAGTGCCATCTTCTATTTTATTATCATTTTCGTCATACCAAGCTAGCAAGGTCATATTGCTTTGAGATGGAGTATAATTCAATAAATTAATTTCAGTACCTGGATAATAAAATTGGCTTGTGTAGTATTCATCATCTACATAGTAGGAAACTTGTTTAAAATGTTTAGTGAATTCATCTTGATCTAAAGAGTCTGAATCTATAACATCCATTTCATTATCCTTGTTATAATTGCTTTCTCTTATCTCAATTGTAAAATTGTTATTGGCAATGAATTTATTCCAATAATTAACTGCATTTTGTCCGCCTTCAGTGTATAGTTTTAAATAAGTACTATTGTTGTAAAAAGCGAAATTCATATACAAAATGTCATCACATAGCGTTTCAAAATTAGAGTCAAAAAAGTTATATCTAAATGAAACATTTATATAGCCACTACCTATGGTAGAAATTGAAATATCTTCATTGTTTACTAATACAGTATAATTTTTATCATTATCGAGTTTTAACACTTCATCAGAGTAGATTGTTGCTGAGTAGATATTATCTTTTTCATTAGTTAAAACTAAATTTTGGACATCAATTTTTATACTGTCATCAACAGTTACCGTTATAGTGTTGTTTGTGATTAAACCATAAATTTTGCCCCATATTCCGCCTTCACTTGTATAGTAGAAATTTAGTTGTATACCACAATAAACAGTTGCTCCAATGAGTAAAATTAATACAATAGACGCAATATAGATCCTTCCATTTGGATATTTTATACAGGCAATTATAATTGCAGCAATTACAATAACAAGGGCTATATCATACCAAAAACTAGTATCAAATAATAAAGTTAACATGTCATCACCTCGCTTATGGACGATAGGCCATCATTGATTTCTAGTATTGTGAATTCTTGTAACCTGGAATCTTGATAAAGTCCTAAATATGTATAGTTGTTTATTAGTGATGGATCAATATTGATTGATAAATATATATTTTTTGCATAAGAAGAATATTTTTTGTAGGTTTCATCACTTAGCATTAAAGCACAATATCCATCACCTAAATCTAAGATGTCAAAATCATATGTGTCTAATATTATTACTTGCTTGCCTTGAAAGTATTGTCCTGATTCATCTGTAGATCCATCTAGAGTAAAGTTTGAACTGCCATGAATAATACCAAACATACTGTCATTTGAATTTTTGGCACCATCAGCAGAAACATTGACTTTAATAGTGAAATATGTTTTTAATTCGCTTGTTACTAAATCTCTATCTTCATTTAATATTTCTTCACCAAAACTACCATCTTCATTGACTTCAAAATATTGAAACATATCATTGCCAAATTCAAATGTATAAGTTCCATTTGTTCCTAATGGTAATTTCTGTATCGAGTTGTATAGATAATATGCAAAAAAATCTACACTATAATAATTAAAAGCAACACTTCTTCCACCTTGAGCAATTTGTCTATCATCATTCATAAATTCATCAGCACTAGTGAACTTTACATAATTGTCGCCACAAAATTTCATGTATAACAATTCAGATTGATTTTCTTCATTTAAATAGCTTATTGTAAAAAATGAATCATCAGTGATAGGATTAGTGGAGCCTGTAAATTCTTGTCCCTCAAGTGCTTGATATTCATATCGAGCATTTGTAAAAGGGTTTACAAATGGTTTATAATATATTGCTTTATAAGGATTATCAAATATCCACCATCCCGTATGCTTAACTGTATAAAACGTCATATTTTCTTGAAATATTGGTGTTAATACGTCTAATAATTCGGATTGGTCATAATTTTCGTCTAAATATTTGTCAAATTCTTCAGCACCTGAATATTCTACCCATTCTATTTTATCAGAAGGTGAACCGGCTACATATTGTAAACCTTTAGAATAAATATACTCTCTTGTTTCATCAGTGAAATAATTTAACTTTAGATCGAACAATTCAAGCCCATTATTATTAGCATTGCTTTTATAATCTATCTCTATAATGTAAGCACTGCTACCATCTGCTTTTTCAAGAACCGAATTATTTACTGTACCAACTATCATTTTTTCAGTTCCATAGGTTAAAACATATAAATACCAGCCAATTACACCTATACAGCAAATGCAAAGCAAACAACAAAGAAATATTCCTATTACTTTCCAAACTTTATTATCATCGCTCATACTATATTCCTTTTAATCTAACGCAATTAAAATAGCCCTACAATGAATTTAATGCCATAGTACAATGCACTTAATAGTGACGGACAAACAATTGCAATTAGAATTATCCAAAATAAAGTTTTCATATTTCTTTATTTCCTTTCGACTTTTATTTTATATTACTTATTAACGCACTTGCGGTAGTTTTAACTGTTTCTGCTGTTTCTTTGTTAAACCAAGAGAGTATTTCTTGATCAAAACTTCTTCCATTGACTGAAGACATGATCAAAACAGTGACAACAAAAATAAAAATTAGCAAAAACAATCCAATGAAAAAACCAGATAATGCAGTTTTTGTTTTCTTACTCATATTTTTACTCCTTTTAATCGTCTATCTCTGGACGAAGATTTTTTTTTGTTTCTTGTATTCCATTTGCAAAGTTGGATAATCTTTTTCTAAATCTTTAAATATTGCAAGTTGTACTATTTTCATTGATTAAACCTGCCTTTTTTAAAGCTGAATATTTTAATATATTGTTAGCATCGTTTGCCTTAAGATCTCGTTTCTTACACCAGTCAACAAAGGCAACTATGCTAGGGTGATATAACGGCATATTTTTCTCCTTTTAAGTTAGAAATTGATTTCATCTAACGATTGAAAAAATGAATTTAGTTCTTGTTTCGTGTAATTTCTTTTGCTGGTATATGTTTCAGTTTTGTTTAAGAACGTGCTATCTCGATATTTGCCATCTATTATTGCTTGTGCATTTTCCAGCATAAATTTTAGATTGAGATTTGTGCTTTCCATTAAAAACCGGCTATGTCTGATCGCATTTACTAGGCCCTGGTAATCGCATGGTGGATATATTGCTATTTGACAATCTAATGTCTTATTTAATCGTTTCATTTCAGCAAGGAAATCTATTTGATCCATTGTAAGAATAAATTGTCTAGAGTTATCTTTGATTTCATGTAAGTATGGAGATGCTAGCATTTTTTCTATAAGCGCATTAAAATCATAAGTTCCAAAAACTATTCCTTTTTGCAATGAAGCAATCAGTTGTGCTGATTTTGGTTGCAATGACTCTTCTGTTGGCTCGTTAGGCACATCTCGTGATGGTGATTGCGGAAGGTTGAGAAAGATGATTCGCTTATGCAGGTGATTATTTAATTTTATAGTTACAGCTTTCTTTCTTTGCATATTTGAAAGACGCGCTGTTATTGTCTTTTCGGATACATTAAGTTCTTTCGCAAACTCGGCATTTGTCTTGGTGCAATATCCTGCCTCGTTTAGATTATCGGCAATGAAATAGTAAACTTCTTTTTCTTCGGCCGAAATCAATCTAGATTTCTTTATTTGTGTCGGTATGACACTCCAATATTTGTATGAATTCATATCTTTCTCCTAAAAACTTTGATTATTTCTCCAGTAGGTGGAATATATAGCAGTTCCTTCACAGGACTTTTTATCGCAAAGTAAATGTTTAAAAGTCTTTCTAAATTCGTACACCAAATGCTATGCTGTTGATCTTTAATTTTCCAGCACAAACAAAAAATGCCAAGGCTATAGAAAAATGATTGATTCATTTTCTTATTTCCTTGGCATTTAAAATTGTTATTTGATAAACTTTGTATTGTACAACTATTCATATTACACCTTCCTTCAGAATTTATCTTTGTTGTTTATGAATTGATAAAGATATACTTTTTGATCAGGCGGGTAGAGATTGTTTAAATAATCTTGAAAGCTTAGTTCGCCGTTTTTGTATTTTCTTTGATAATCTTCTAAATTGCATTTTATAAACAATAGATAGTCAATAACAGTTTGAGTCCTTCTTGTATCTGAAAGATAGTTATCAACAAATGGGAACAATCCATTGTTATTGATTTTTAATTCATTAAAGTATCGAAATAGTTTTTTTTGACTTAATTTTTTAAACATTCTATGCTCCGCAAAACCTACAAAAAGTAGATTTATTTTTAATATACACTATAAAATGTAGATTGTCAAGAGATTTTAATAAAAATATCTAAATTTTGTAGATTTTTTTTAAAATAAAATTAAAAGGAGAAATTATGAAAAATTTAAATAAATTAAGAGTTGATTCTGGACTCACACAAAAAGAATTGGCACATTTATTAAATATTACAGATAAAGCATATTGGTCTTACGAAAGCGGAAGAACGGAACCCAATATAGAAACGTTGATAAAACTTGCAGATTATTTTAATGTTTCTTTGGACTACCTTTGTGGAAGACAAAATAAAAATTTAATATTTACTGATAGCTTGACTGAAACACAAAAAAAACTGGTGGCAATTATTAAAAAGCTAACGCCAGATCAGGCTTTATTTGCGCTAGGTTACTTTTCAGATATGCTAAAATTGCCATATTCAGAAGTACGACCATCAAGGCCATTTTAAAATAAGTAATGCTTAAAATTGATGAATAGATTAAAAGTTGAGATGTCTATGAAATTTAAAGAGTTAAGAAAAAGTTTTGGACTTACGCAAGAGGAATTTGCAAAAAAATTAGGACTTTCACGAGATACTTATAAAAATTACGAGCAAGGTAGAACTCAAATGAATTATGAAATGCTGGTGAGAGTCGCAGATGTCTGCAATGTAAGTCTTGATTACTTATTTGAAAGACAAAATAAAAATTTAATATTTACTGATAGTTTGACTGAAACGCAAAAAAAACTAGTTGCTATAATCAAACAACTAACGCCGGAACAAGCATCGTTTGCGTTAGGCTATTTTTCAGATATGTTGAAATTGCCATATTCGGAAGTTCGGCCATTAAGACCATTTTAAAAAGTCTTGATTTTTAGTTGTCCATAAATTAGTCTTGCCTTTAGGGGTATATACTTATGGACAAAGATTTTGGAAAGGACTTATTTGAAGGATTAAACAAGATTAGAGAAATTACTACATGGCTAATTGAATGCCTGCATATAGAAGGCGGGCGGAATATTAGAACCTGGAAGGAAGAAGAAAAAACTATCATTGAAGTTAAAGCTGAAAGAAAGTCAAAAAAGTCGAGAGAGCCTACTCTAAAAATAGAAGATAAAGGAGTAGGTAACACAATGAGAAAGAACTGTTATAGAAGAAGTGACGGGCGTTGGCAATATTCAAAACAAGAGAATGGAATGCTTTACTACGCGATTGCTAACACCTATCGAGAGTTGATAACAAAAATCGATAAGATTCAACCAAGACAAATTAAAACAATTAAAAGAATTAAAACTAAGATTTTGACATTCATTGAGTATTACAAATTTTACATTGCAAACTATGTCAATACAAAACAAATCAAACAGCATACAAAAGATGTATGGACTATGCTCTTAAAAAAATACATAGCGCCAGCATTTCCTAGAGTACCGCTTGAAAAATTAGCGCCTGAACAAATTCAGGCGTTTGTAAATAAAATTGACAAGGAACGAACTAGGGAAGTTTTATATCAAAACATTGTCAAGGTGTTGCGAAAGGCATATATAACTGGAAAGATTAAAAAAGATATAACGCTTGGCATTGAGAAACCTGCCCGCAACAATACACAAACGCGAACACCACTTACAGTTGAAGAACAAGAGAAACTTTTAAATTATGTCAAAGATACCAAGTTGTATCCTTTCGTTATGTTTTCGCTGATTGTTGGGAGTAGGAGAGAAGAAACAATCAAATTTAACTTAGCGGAAGATTTAGACGAAGAAAAACAAATAATACATATAAAAGGTACAAAGACTAGGAATGCGGATCGATATGTATATGTTACAAAAGAGTTTATCGCCTTCTTAAAAAAACATATGAAGTCGAACAAGTTTGATTTTAATGTAAGTTATCCAACGCATGAACTTGGCAAAGTATTTCAACAGCTTAAGATCAAAAACTGTTTACATGGCTTAAGACATACATGTTCTGCAAACTTGTATTTCTTAAATGCTAAGGATAAATACAGACAACTGCAACTAGGGCATAGTAGCATTGTCACGACAAATAATATATACACAAACATAAAAGAAAACATACCGAAGGCTAGACTGCGTGAATTATATGGGAATTTATATCCATCATTTGACTAGACTTTTGACTAGACTTTCGTTACAAAACCAAACACAAAATAAAAAAAGATGCTGTATATTGTGTTATACAGCATCTAATAACCACTACTGGTGGCCTACCCGGGATTCGAACCCGGGACCCCTTGATTAAAAGTCAAGTGCTCTACCGACTGAGCTAGTAGACCAATTTGCAGTTTTTAAGATAGGATGTAGGTTAATAAATCAATTAAATCTTTCCAATCTTAAAAGATGGCTGGGGTGGCAGGATTTGAACCTACGCATGCAAGAATCAAAATCTTGTGCCTTACCGCTTGGCGACACCCCATCAAAAGTGTGTCTGTTGTGGCTGGGGTGGTAGGACTCGAACCTACGCAATGTTGGAGTCAGAATCCAATGCCTTACCACTTGGCGACACCC
>CALVML010000010.1 GCA_944345705.1 uncultured Clostridia bacterium
TCCAGAATTTACATAATAGGCAAGTAATGCAAGTTGTTCTGCAGAACTTATTTCATATACATTTTCAATATCATAAAATGTATATCCATTGACTGTTTTGTTATTGTATGTTACTTTTGATAAAGATACAGAAGTGTCGGCATTTTGAATTGCATTTTGCCAACTTCCAGTGATAGAACTAATTCTAGAAGAATTTGCATTTACGTTGCCATCTGTGCGTGCATTGTCTGCATTAGATAGATCACTATCAACACTAATCACAGACTGCGACTTTTGATTTAAAAGTTCCTTTGAAAATGTTGGTACCATACAAAAAATACCAGCAAGTAAAAGCATGACTGATATTCCCGCGATACTTTTCAAAACTTTTCTTAACATAACTCTTTATCTCCTTTTAGCAAAAGTATAACCGAAAAGCAAGTAAGTATTATATTATTATTTTTAAATATTATATAATATAAACACTTGAAAACAAAACGATTTAAACAATTTTACTTGCAATTAGGTTAAAATTTTGAGTAGATTTTATGTCGAAAACAGGTGATAAATGCAAAGATTAAATCTCTTATAATTAATTATTTGTCTTTTGTATACTAATAATTTAAGCAAAATATATGAAAATAACATAAAAATCGGCAAATTTTGTCAATTTTTTATAATTTTTTTACAATTTTTCTCTTTATAACAAAAAAATTAGTAAAAACAATATAAAACTTGTTTCCAAATACATACTTAATAAAATTATAATTCATTTGACATTATCAAAATAAAATTTTATAATTTAAACAAAGGAGAAAGATAAGACTTTGATAAAACTTTTTTTATTAAGTTTTTCTAAAATTGATTATGAAAGAGATAATACTTACAGGCGATAGGCCAACCGGAAATCTACATTTAGGGCATTACGTAGGTTCGGTACAAAATAGAGTTGCACTTCAAAACACTGATTTTGATAAATTTTATATTATGATTGCTGACACTCAAGCCTTGACTGACAACTTTAACAATGTGGATAAGGTTAAAAACAATATTATACAAGTTGCTATGGACTATATCAGTGCTGGCATTGATATAAATAAAGTCAACATCTTTATTCAATCACAAGTGCCCGAACTTTTTGAAATGACTTCATATTTTTTAAATTTAGTCACGCTTTCAAGATTACAACGCAACCCTACAATTAAAGAAGAATTAAAACAGCGAGATTTTGTAAAATCTATCCCTGCTGGCTTTTTAACCTATCCTGTTTCACAGGCCGCCGATATACTCGCTTTTAAGACTACCCTTGTGCCTGTTGGAGAAGATCAACTTCCTATGGTTGAACAAACGCGAGAAGTTTTACAATCTTTTAATAACACATATAAACCACAAAATCCTATTTTTAATACGCCAAAAGCATTTTTAAATGAAAACAAGATCTGCCAAAGACTTCCAGGCCTTGACGGAAAAATAAAGATGTCAAAATCGGCTGGAAATGCAATATATCTTTGTGATGATGAAAAGACCATAAAAGAAAAGGTTATGTCAGCCTATACCGATCCTGACCATATTCGCGTGAGTGATCCTGGAAAGATTGAAGGTAATATTGTATTTGCATACCTTGACGCATTTGCAAAAGAAGAACATTTTAAAAAATATTTGCCAGACTATAGAAATCTTGACGAACTTAAAACTCACTATAAAAAAGGCGGACTTGGTGACGTAAAAGTTAAACTATTTTTAAATAACATTCTTCAAGAACTTTTAGCCCCTATTCGAGAAAAAAAGTTAGAACTAGAAAAAAATGTAAATGATATTTATAATCTTCTTTTTGAAAATTCTTTAAAGGCAAGCCTAGTTGCAAAAGCCACTCTTGAAGAAATGAAAGAGGCGATGGGACTAAACTATTTAAAACTTTTAAAATAGTTAATTTTAATTTTTATTTATAATAAAAAAATATTGAAAAGCTATTTCAAACATTATTAAACTTGTTTTTAATAAACAAAAAAAATAAACTTAAAATCGTATATCAAACAACAAAATTTAACAAAATATATTAAAAAAGGAGAAAAAATGAGTAAAAAATCGCGTTTTTTTAGTATTTTTTCTTTAATTATGATTTTGGCGCTTCTTATTTTAGTGCCTATTTTGTTTGTAGGTTGTGGTAAAAAAACTGAAATTACAGATATTTCATTTACTGAAGAAGAATATCATATAAGTAGAAATGGATTTAAATATATTGATGTAAATATTACGCCTAGCAATATTAACTTGACAGGAAGATTGATGTGGACATCTGCCGATCCTGTTATTGCAAGAGTTGACGGTTTTGGTAAGGTGGAAGGACTTAATAATGGAAGAACTACTATAACTTGTAAGGTTGTTGATAGCGATCTATCCGCTTCATGTGATGTTATTGTTGACGACGGTAATGTAATTTATATGGAAGTTGGAAGGAAGGTAATCGAAGATCTCTATTATGAAGGAGATATTTTAGACGTAAGCGGTCTTAAAGTAAGTATTAAATATGAAAGTGGTTTATCAGAAGACATTCCTGTTGATCAATTAACACTTACATATCCTACGCCACTTGTAGAAGGGGCTGTTCTTACAATTGAATATATGCAATTTAAAAAGGAATTTGAACTGTTTGTTCTTCCACTGGAGATATCAAAAATTGAATTAGAATCTCTACCAACAAAAACTACTTATTATGCTGGAGAAATCTTTGACCCTACAGGTATGGTTGTAGAGGCAACTTACACAAATGGAAATAAACGAGTCATAGATTATTCGAATTTGCAGTATAAAACTACTCCGCTTACCATAGACGATACAATACTTACTATAACATACCAAGATTTCACTGTTGAATTACCAATCACTATTCAGTCAAATTATACAGTTAGCGATTACTCTAATCTTCAAAGTGTGATAGATAGTGCTGTCAATAATAGTGTTATAAGACTTGCAAACGGAACTTTTAACACTAGTATTGTTATAAATATTCCTCTTTCCAAAAATTTAACTATACTGTCACTTAAAAACACAACTATTAATTCAAATTCAAATGATATAATTTTTAATCTAATAGATGATAGCGAAGAAAGTGGAAGTTTAAGACTTATTAATTTAACTTTAAATACTACAAGTTTTGCTTTAAGTGGCGATAATTTAAGCAATTTTACTATTAATCTTGAAAATACCATTATAAATCAAGAAAATCTTGAAAGTGATATAATATCTATAACAAATTCACAAAACGGAAATATTAATTTTGTAAATTCTAATATAATAAATAACGAATTTATAATTTTAGAAAATTGCGAAGATGTAATTGTTAAATTTGATTAAAATAAATAAAAATTGATTAAATATCTTAAAAATTTATTAAAAAATAGGAAAAAATTTAAATATTTTCTAATTTTTTCCTATTTTTTTGATTTTTTTATTAAATTTTAATTTTTTAATTGTTTTTTATATAAATCTTATTTGCTTCTATATTTTCATCAAAATCTGTACAAGTGATTATCGTTTGCGTTTTTGATGTAAATTTTAATAGTTTTTCTCGTCTGTCTTTATCAAGTTCACTAAACACATCGTCGAGAAGGAGAATTGGATATTCACCTATCCTATTTTTTATTATCTCAATCTCTGCAAGTTTTAATGACAGTGCGCTCGTCCTCTGCTGACCACGACTGCCAAAGCTTTTAACTTCTGTTCCGTTTAAATATATATCAATCTCATCTCTATGCACTCCAACCGTTGTATAGCCAAGCTTAAAATCTTTTTCTAGATTTTTAGCGAGTGCCTTTTGCATGTTTTGAGCATAGTTTTCACTAAACGAACTTATATATTTTATTTCAAGTTTTTCCTTGCCAGATGAAATATATTCATGGGCAAGGCTTGCATAAGGAGCTAAGTCCTCTATAAACTTTTTTCTTTCTAAGAATATCTTCTCAGCAAGATCACAAAGTGCTCTATCCCAAATGTCGATAGTCTGTTTAATGACATTTATATCAGGGCTGCTTTTAAGCAGTTTATTTCTGTTTTGTAACACCTTTTCATATCTACCTAAAATATAAAAATATTTCTTATTGGTCTGCGATATATCTATATTCATAAACCTTCGCCTTTCTTCTGGCGACTCTTTTATAAGTTTAAGTTCGTCAGGCGAAAAGAATACAGCATTTGCTTGACAAAGCAGTTCACCTATCTTGCGAATAGGAATGTTATCTATTTTTACTGTCTTATTGTGATCTCTGTCAAATAAAAATTCTATCTCTACATCTCTATATTTCTTTGCAAAGTAGGCTTTTATAAATCCGCGCTGACTATTCCACTTTATAACTTCCTTTTCTTTTGATGTGCGAAAACTTTTGCCAAGCACTGCAAAAAAAATAGCTTCAAGTATATTTGTCTTACCTTGCGCGTTCTTTCCAATAATGATATTTAGTTTATCATCAAACTTAAATTCACTATCACTATAATTCCTAAAATCTTTAAGTTTGATCTTTTTAATTACCATCTCATTTATTGTAACACAAAAATAAAAATTATTCTATAGATTTACCATTTTTATACAAAATTTGTTTTGCTTTAAATTTTATAATAAAATCTCTACATTAAACAAAATTATTTTGATTTATATTATTTAAAAAAAAATGTGTGATCGAATATACAAAGATTTTAATATAAAAAGTCAGTCTTTATTGACTTTTTTTATTTTTCAAATTATAATAAAAAGGCAAAAGGGGTAAAATATGCAAGATTTGTCTTCACTTTGGCAAGCGGTGCTTGAAAAACTTGAACTTAATGTATCAAATGTATCCTATGTGATGTGGTTTAAGCCACTAAAAGTCTTAGATTTTGTAGACGGCAAAAAACTTATAATCGCCACAAATTCAACTTCTGCAAAAAATCAAATACTACGAAACTATATTGATAAATTAAAGAGTGCAGTAGAAGATATCTTTGGCGAAAACATAGAGATTGAAGTTTTAGACCAAAATGAAGAGATTGAGTATGTAAAGATAAATGGCGAGAATTCAAAAGAAAAAGGCGTTGAAGTAAATAAAAATCCTTTTAATGCGAAATATACTTTTGATAATTTTGTCGTTGGAAAAAGCAATCAGTTTGTCTATGCCGCTGCAAGAAGTGTGGCTGAACATCCTGGTGAAAAGTTTAATCCCCTATTCATTTACGGCGGAGTTGGTCTTGGTAAAACTCATATTTTGCACGCTATAGGAAATTATTTAAAGGAATTTAATCCTAATTTGAATGTAATGTATGTAACTTGCGAACAATTTGCAAACGATTATATTGAAAGTTTAGGCTCTGCTTCTAAAAATAAGGCAGTACTTGAGTTTAGGGCAAAATATAGAAATCTTGATGTACTTATGGTAGATGATATTCAATTCATTTCAAAGAAAACCTCAACTCAAGAAGAATTTTTTCATACCTTTAATGAATTATATCAAAACAACAAACAGATTATAATTTCTTCCGATCGTCCACCAAAGGATATTGAAACACTTGCCGATAGACTTCGTTCTCGCTTTACAAGTGGACTTATTCAAGATATACAACAGCCCGACCTTGAAACTAGAATTGCAATCTTAAGAAAAAAATGTCAACTTGAAAAGTATGTGATAGATGATAATGTAATCGACTTTATTGCCGAAAAGATAGACTCAAATATTCGTGATCTTGAAGGTATGCTTTCAAAGATATATTTCCTTGCAAATCTTTCTAATAAGCCTAGTGCAACAATGGAAGAAGCGTTTGAAGCTTTCAATGGTCTTATTGAAGAAGAAAAAAATGAAGGACTTTCTCCTGATGATATCATAGATTGCGTTTGTAAATATTTTGATATCACGAGGGCAGATATTATAGGAAAAAAGAAAAGCAAAGAAGTGGTTGAACCGCGTATGATTGCAATATATCTTATAAGTGAAATCCTTGAGATGCCACTCGTGTCAATTGGAAAACTATTTGGCGGACGAGATCATACAACGATCATGCATTCGCGCGACAAGATCTCAGACGCACTTAAGACATCTTTTAAAACTCAAAGTTTTATAAACGATATCAAAAAGATGTTGAAAAGTGGACAAAATTGTTGATTTATCCACATAGTTATCCACATTCATTAAATCTATATATAGTATAAATTTTTGATTTTGAATGATAAAAATCGTCTATATATAGATTTTTTTTATTTTATACACATTTTCACATTCATTATTATTAATATTATTATTTAACAAATAAAAAATATTATCTATTTTAGGTTTTTGAAGGGATAAAAATTTTTGTGATTTTGTTTTTAATTGAAAATTTTTTATTCTAAACCTATAATAAAGATGTAGTAAAATTAAAAAATATCTTTCAATTCTTATTAAAAATCTACTATTAATTTGCTTAATTTTTTATATTATGATATAATAAGAAAGTAAAGGAGAAAATTATGTTTGTAACTTGTCAAGGACTTGAACTTAGTGATGCTTTTCTAAAGGTTAGTAAAGCAATTTCAAATAAGATAACAAATCCAATTTTAGAAGGAATTAAAATCATAGCAGAAGATGACACTCTTATAATGAGTGCAACTGATACCGAACTTACAATCGAAAAGAAGATTAAAGCAGATGTTAAAATTGAAGGTGAAACTGTTGTACCGGGAAGATTTATAACTGAGTTTGTTAAAAAACTTACAAATTCACAGATCGAACTTGAACTAAACGATAAAAATCAACTGCTCATAAGATATGAAGACAGCGAAAGTATTATACAGTGCTATAATCCTGTGGAATATCCTGGTTTTAAGTCTATTTCAACTAGTGAATATTTTGGTATTTCAAAGAAAGATTTTAAAATTTGTGTAAACAAATCTATCTTCTCAGTAGCAATCGATGATTCTCGTCCTATTTTAAAAGGTGTACTTTTAGATATCAATAATAACGAACTAAACACTGTTGCTCTAGATGGATACAGACTTGCTAGAGTTAAAAAACATATTAAATCAAATATTGTAAAATCTGTCGTTGTTCCAGCAAGAAGTTTAAATGAACTTGCAAAACTTATCGACGATAGTGATGATATAATCAATATTTATATTGATGATTATACAATGATGGCAGACCTTGGCGACACTAAGGTGACATCAAGACTTCTAGAAGGCGACTATATCAACTATAAACAGATTATACCAGCAAATTATGAGACTTTTGTAATAATTAATAAAGAGCAGTTTGAGCAGGCATTAGAGCGAGCAACTCTGCTTTCTAGAGCAAGCAACAACAACTTTGTTAAATTTGATATAAAAGAAAACAATCTTTGCATTACATCAAACTCAGAACTTGGAAATATAAAAGAAAACATTCCTGTAAATGTTTCAGGAAAAGATTTGGTTATTTCATTCAATCCTAGATATTTTCTTGAAAGTCTAAGAGTAAATACAAATGAATTTATAAAGATTTGCTTCAATAAATCTTCATCACCATGTGTGATAGTTCCTACTGAAGAAGATGAATTCTTGTATTTGATATTGCCTGTTAGAGTGATTGGATAAATTTAAAGAAATTGTATAAATTTTTCGGTCGCGCCGTTTGTATACAGTCTGAGAGAGAAATTATTTCTCTCTCTTTTAAAATAAATTGACTTTACAAATATTTAATATTAAAATATATTTAAACAAAGGAGAAATAATGAAAATAAAAGGTAATTACAAAATTGAAGCGTTTGGTATAAATGAAGTAAGAGAATTTGGAAGCAAGGAAAACGATAACAAAAATCCAAATTTACTAACTTTAATCTATGGAGAATATAGAAAATTTGTTTTTCATAAAGAGAGAGCGTACGACCTTGTAAAAGCAATACTTGGTTTAGATTATCTATATAAAATGGATATAACTAGAGAATATTTCAATAATTCTGTAAAAAAGCATGGATTTGTATATGTGATGAACAATTTTTTAAAAGGAAGAGGATTTATTCTCGTATCCACACATGATAAAAATTTAGGCGAAACAAATAAAGATATAATTATAGGTATAACAAATATTTCAGACAATGGTAAGTTACTTATAAAGAACGATAAAAACCTATTTGTAGATAACGTACATTATGACGAAATGTTTAGATATAATCAAAATAATAATCAAAACAATAACGATCAAGATGATGGTATAGAAAGGTAAAAATATGGAATTTTTTAAAGATGAAAGACAGATTTACTTTGCAAAGATGAATGAAAAAGCGATCATTCCAAGCAAGAAAGATGAAGACGCAGGATATGATATCTATGCCTGCTTTGAAGAAGATTTTATTAAGTTAAATCCCCATCAGACAGTACTTATTCCAACAAAAATTGCATGGGCATGTCACCCTAATTTTTATATGCAGATTGAAGAACGCTCGTCGACTGGCTCTAAAGGCATAAAGAGAAGTGCTGGAATAATAGATAGTGGTTATAGAGGAGAGATCAAGATTGCTATCACAAACTCTAATGATAGAGAGTTGTATTTTTCTAATTTAAAAGAAGACCAATTAAAACAAAAGTATGATATAGAAGAAAACTCTATCATCTACCCTACTACAAAAGCAATCGCTCAAGGTGTAATTCATAGAGTTGAAAAGATGAAGGTAAATGAAATAGATCTTGAAAGTCTACTTAAAATACCATCAGAGCGTGGTGAGTTTGGCTTTGGTAGTACAAATAAATAAATGTAAAAAAACGCCTTTAGTAAGGTTTTTTTTTAGAATTTTAAAAAAATACTACACTTATATAAATATTATTAAAAATGAGTAAAATTATTCTCTTTCATCACTATTAAATTTGTCGTTATAGAAGGCAAAGTAAAGTTTACAGATCGATTGTATCTGTATATTTTTTTCTGCTTTTTTAAATAGAGAGTCTATATCTCTTTTTAAGCCATGTATATTTTCTAAATCTTTAAGTCTAAGACTTCTAAGTACATCTTCATTTGATATGGACTTTGTCTTATCATAATAGTCCATTAAAGTAAGATATAAATAATCATAGTCCTTGTTTTTGACAAAGGTTAAAACTTTTTCGTCATCTTTAAAGATCTGGCAAATTGAGTTAAATAGGTATTCCTTATTCATATTAATTTAATATTCGCTAAAAGGCTAAAGTGTGAAGATTTTTGATGAAAGTAAAGTTTTAATATATAAAAAAGTAAATAATTTGCTTTTAATTTATATATTCAGTTTTGTTTGCTATAGAAAAATTAATAAGTATTTCTTTATATAATCTTTTAATAGTACAAAATTCGATTAATTATTATAATATTTATAATTTATATTGAAGAAATTAAACTATTACAATTGACAAAACCACTTTTATTTTTTATAATAAAGTAGTTACAATTAAAAAAGGAGGCAACATGAAAAGAACTTATCAGCCAAAGAAAAGACAAAGAAGCAAAGTACACGGCTTTAGAGAAAGAATGAGAACAACTGGCGGAAGAAATGTTTTAAAAAGAAGAAGAAATCGTGGAAGAAAAAAATTATCAGCTTAAAAACAAAGAAAGGCAGGACCATAGATTAAAAAAAAATAGACAATTTAGCTATATCTTTCGAAAAGGTGAAAGATTCTCTACAAGAAATTTCAACCTTTTTATTATTGATAGTAAGTACAAAAACTATAAGATAGGTTACTCCATCTCTAAAAAAGAAGGTAAGGCAAATAAGAGAAATCTCTTAAAACGAAGAATGAAAGAAATTGTAAGAATAAATCGTCTTCCTTCAAACAATCATAACTATATTCTGCAAGCAAAAAATAGTGCTACAGAGCTGGACTATAAAGAGATAGAAAATCAACTTATTAAGGTTTTTGAAAAAGCTAAACTTAAATGAAAAAAGCTATTAGATTTATTTTTAAAACTCCTGTCTATTTTTTTAAGTATGTTATTTCGCCACTTTTGCCACACTGCTGTAAATTTTATCCTACTTGCTCAAATTATTTCTTGCAGGCAATCGATCAGTTTGGCATATTCAAAGGTAGCGTAATAGGACTAAAAAGATTGTTTAAATGTTCACCTTTCTTTAAAGAACATGGTTTTGATCCTTTACCCGAAAATATCAAAGGAGAATGTAAATGGCTATTTTAAGTGCACTACTTTCTGTAAGTGAACCTAGTAATAGTTTTTGGATAATCATAATAAGAGCGTTTGAGGCAGTTACAAACAACTATGTACTTGCAATCATCTTCTTAACTGTGGTAATAAGAATAATCTGGTCAGTTGTTGACACATTTGGAAAACACAGTCAAAGAAAAATGACGAAAATGCAAGAGCGGATGAAACCTGAACTTGAAAAGTTAAAGGTAAAGTACGCATCTCAACCGCAGGTGTTATCACAAAAACAGAACGAACTTAACAGAAAGTATATGGATAGATCCTATTATGTAGGATGTTTCATTACTTTAATAGTAATGGTTTTAAACATGGTTATATTCTTTACCCTATTTGCAGGACTTAATACAATGAGTGCTTACAAAATAAGCGTAAATTATGACAACCTAAAAACAAATTATGCAAACTGCATAAGAGTGGTAGACAATTATCTAGACGATAACTCAACTGATGTAAATCAAGTGTATGACAAGTTTGTAAATTATCAAAATCTTGCTTTTATTGTAAATGAAAGTGAACAGCAGAAGACTATATCACTTGTCGAGTATCAAACTGATGAAGGTGGAAACTATATTCTTGATGAAGGTGGAAATAAAATCCCACACACATTACATATAGAAGTATATCTGGAATTTGAAGAATTTGCTTCTAGCGAAACTCAAGTTGTAGACGGAGAAGAACAGACTGTAGAAATTCCAGCAAATCAAAATATTGTTACAATTATAGAAAGGATATTCCCGACATACAGTGAAGGTGAAACCGAAGGAAGCAAGGAAATTATCATTTCACAGACCCCTGCGCTAGATGAAAATGGACAAGTTATCACTGATGAAAATGGTGAAATTGTATATAATAATCTATATCTATCTACCGCTGTTCAAAATGTAGCAATGAGGCACATCGAAACAGAATATGAAGATACTAAGGAAAGTTTCTTGTGGATAGAGAATATTTGGATTGCTGACTCACCTACTTCTCAATCTATTCAAAGTTTCTCATCATTACGCGGAAGTCTTGGTAAATATATTCAAGATGGACAAGAAGAAAATGAAGAGAAGATATATAATGCATTCATGCTCGATTTAAGAGAAAGCAAGGGTAGAGCGAATGGTTATTATATATTGCCGATCTTGATCGTACTTGTGTCAGTATTGACAATTGTTATTAATAATCTACTTTCAAAACGTAAAGCAAAATTACAGGGAATGGATAGAACACAGACAGGAGCAATGAAATGGATGCAAATCATAATACCTATCTTACTTGGTATATTTGCACTATTCTACAACAGTGTGTTTGCAGTTTATATGCTAACTGGACAGATAATCTCAGCAATAATTGCACCACTACAAAATCTAATACTTGACAAGATTGACCAAAGAAAACAACAAAAAGAAGAAAAAGAAGTTGAAGTTGATTATAGAAGAAAATTCTAATCTTAAAAGGAGAATAAAATGTACTCTGCAGAAGGTATAGGAAAAACAATTGAAAAGGCAATTGAAAATGCACTTTTAGAGCTTAAAGCTCCAAGAGAAGATGTTGATATTAAAATTTTAAGTGAAGGCGGACTTTTTAAAAAGGCAAAGGTAGTTGTATCAATTTCAGAAGACGCTCTTCCAAGATATCAAAAGAGAGATGAAAAGAGAAAAGAAGAGAAAATCGTAGAAGAAAAAAAGGAAGAGATTAAAGCAGAAACTGAAAAAGATATAGAAAAGCAAGAAAAGAAAGAAGAAAAAGCCGAAGAAAAGAAAGTTAAAAAAGAAACAAAACAAAAAGAAAAAGAAGAAAAGAAAGAACAGGTCAAGGAAGAAAAAGAGAATAAAGAGATCAAACATAAAGAAATTGATCCACTCGAGTTTTTAAAAGGCTTCTTTGAAACTGCAGGCAAGACAGTAGAAATTCAAGTAAAAGAAGATGATAAATATATAACATATATAGTTATCGGTGAAGATCTTGGAGAACTTATCGGTCATCGTGGCGAAAGCTTCTACGCAATCTCTAGACTTGTAAACGCAATCTGCCATAGTGAAAAGAAAATTCTTTTAGATATAGGCGGATTTAGAGAAAAGAGAGTAGAAAGTTTAACAGAACTTGCCTATCGAATTGCAAATAAGGTGGCAAAGAGTGGAAGATATTATAAACTTGATCCAATGAACCCAAGTGACAGAAGAATTATTCATACTGCACTTCAAAATGACGATAGAGTGACCACCTTAAGCAAAGGTGTTGAACCAAAAAGATATGTAATAGTATTCCCTAAAAATGACGACTAAAAAAATCAGCCAAAGCGCTGATTTTTTTAATTGAAATTCTTAAGAGAATAGTAAAAGAATTTCAATATACAAAGAATATAGTTAAAAAACAAAAAGTATCCCTGTACACATGAAAAGAAGAAAGTTTATATTTTAACAAAGTATAAAGAAAAAGTGTCTTAAGACACACGATAATAAGTGTCCCTGGATATATGGAACGGATAAAGTTTGATTTTGAATAAAGTAAACGATAGAAAGTGTCCCTGGACACACGATAAAAAGTGTGCCTGCACACACAGTTGGAACGAATAGAGTAGATATTTGTATATAGTAGACGATAAAAAGTGTCCCTGGACACACGATAGAAAGTGCCTAAGGCACCAATGGAACGGACAAAGCCTACATTTTGAATAAAGTAAACGATAAAAAGTGTGCCTGCACACTATTTGCCAAGACAGAATTTTGAGAATATAATATCGATTATTCTCTCGTTTTCACACTCCCCTGTGATTTTTCCAAGAGTGTTCCATAATGACTTAATAAGCATGGCAACAATATCCATACTCTCATCTTTTGCTTGCAATATTTCAAGAGATATATTGCAAGCCTGCTTTAAAATATTTGCTTGCCTTTCGTTTGTAAGTACAATTTTACTGTAGTCTATCTCTTCCTTTAAGACCATATTGTAGATAAGTTCTTTTATCTTTTCAGTGTTCTGTCCGTTTAAGGCTGATATCTCGATTGCATTAGAATATCCTTCTAACAATCTTTTCTCGTCAATTTTATTGACAATAGTGATGACATTTGTGCGATTTTTTAACAGATTTTCTATTTCCATGTCCTGATCAGACTTTGCCCTGCTTGCGTCAAGCACAAAAAGTATAAGATCGGCACTGTCTATAGATTGCTTAGATTTTTCAATTCCTATTTTTTCGACTTCATCATCGCTCTGCCTAATACCTGCGGTGTCTAAGAAATTAAATTTTATACCTTTATAGGTTATACTTTCGTTTAAAACATCACGCGTTGTACCAGCGATAGAAGTGACGATGGCACGCTCTTGCCCAATAAGAGAATTTAAAAGACTTGACTTGCCAACATTTGGACTGCCAACTATGGCAATGTTTATACCTTGCTTTATATATTTTGAATTTTGACTGTCTTTTAGAATATCTTGCAAAGCAGTACTTATTGAATTTATATTTTTAAAAATCTTTTCCTTGACTGCTTGCTCAAAATCTTCTTCTGGATAATCAAGGGTTGCTTCTATTTCGGCAAGAGTATCAGTTAGCGATGACTGCATATCTTTAACCTGATTTTTAAGTTTGCCACCTATCAGCATAAGAGAAGTCTTTAACTCACTTTCGCTTTCAGCATTAATTTCATCTATAATACTTTCTGCCTGATCAAGACTTATCTTGCCATTCTCAAAAGCACGCTTTGAAAATTCCCCATTTTCAGCGAGAATTGCACCGTTTTCAAGTAAAACAGATAAGATTTTTGATGTGATTACGCTTCCGCCATGAACTTGAAATTCCACAACATCTTCGCCAGTGTATGAAAAAGGCGCTTTGAAATATACCATAAGACAGGTTTCATAAGCATTATTATCAATCTTAAATTTTCCATAGTAAAGCATACGCGGAGTTATTTTATCAAAATTTAAAGCCTTGCTCTTGAATAATTTTTGAGCAATCTGTAGACTTTCACTTCCACTCATGCGAACAATCGATATCGCACCTTTACCTAAAGGCGTTGAAATACTAGCAATAGTTTTATTTTCCATGCGTTTATTATAACACAAGTTTAAGATAAATAAAAGAATTTGTTAAATTAAAGTGATAATTACATATTTAAATACTTTAAAATTAAAAAAAGTGCAACCATGCAGTCGCACTATTCATTTAAAAACTTTTTCATGTTGCTTTTATAATTTTCAACACCACCTTGATTAAGCGGATTTACACCATCCAACTTTGCATAGAGAAGGACGCTTAATATAAAAAATGCAATAAGCCTTCCGCATTCTTCTTCGCTTAAACTATCAAGTTCTATATTGATAATCTTGTTACCACCATCTGCATGAGCCTTTATGCTAGAGTTGCAAGCGACAGAATTGTATTTTTTATAGATAGATTTTATATTATTTATTTCATCGTTAAAATTAAAATTTTTACTATTATTTTTCTCATCTTTAGCGCAAGTTATAAAAGTTTCAAAGAAGCATTTTTTACCTTCTTGCATAAATTGACCGATAGAATGTAAATCTTCACTAAAATAGCAAGGCGATGGATAAATACCTTTGTTTTCTTTGCCTAGACTCTCTGCGAGCAGTTGACAAATACACGGCAAAAGAGATTGAATTTTGTAATCAAATGATATAACACTTTCTACTTGAAAATTACTTGAGAGTTCTTTTCTAGCACAGGCATAAGAGAACTCATTACTATTAAATATATCATTTTCAAATGATTTAATTTCCTGCAAAAAACCGTTATAAAACTTTAAAAAATCAAGTTTTGCATAGGCAAGCGGAAACATGCCAACAGGGGTAAAAAAGGAAAATCTTCCGCCTACACTTTCAGGTATTTCAAAGCAAGAAATATCTTCTTTTTCTGCATCTTTATAAATTTGCGAATTTTTAGACGATATGACAACAATATTTTCTTTCTCTACAAAATTTTTTAGGTATTCGAACATAAGTTTGCACTCGATCGTTGTGCCTGATTTTGAAATAAAAGCAAGCGAGAGTTTTTTACCCTTTAACATTTTTAATGTTTTATTAAAAGCATCAAAGTCAAGTCCTTGACCTAAAAAATAAACATTGTCACGATTTTGACCTTGCAAAATCCCTCTAGATAAAAGAATTGATCCGCCTATACCGACAATCACAAGAGCGTCTGTGCGATTTGCAAGTTCGGTGGCGGTTTTTAAAACTTTTGAATAGATTTCTCTAATAAACTGCTCATCTTTTAAAGTGGGCAAAAAAGGATAGTCACTTAAAGAAAATTGTGAAATAATTTCCTTATATTTATCTATATGATCTATAAAACTTTGATTTAGAAATGATATCTTCATGTTTTAACCTTTTAAATTATTAATAAACAAGTTTAAAGCGTATTAATTAAAATTAATTAAAAAATGCAATAATTTGTTAAAATTTTAGTGAATTTTATAAAAAAATCTTATATTTTATAGATTTATCAAGATATTTTAAAAATTCTTTTTCATTTGTCTTATCGCCAACTATACAATTATAGTGTGTAGGAATGGCAACTTTAGGTTTTAATTTGTTTGCGAAGAGTGCGCCTTCCTTTCCGTCAAAAGTATAGATGCTTCCAATAGGTACAAAGAGATAGTCACACTTTTGATTTAACATCTCTTGGCACTCATCACAATCGCCTGTGATCATATAATTTTCGCCTTCTATTTCTACATTAAATCCTACCCATCCATACTCTTTTTTGTGGTAAGGTTTGTTTGCGTTGTATGAAGAAAAGGTTTGAAAAGATATATCTCCAAGATCATACATTTGCTTCGGCTTAACCTCTATAATTTTGTTTTTTATGTTATTTTCAAGCAGTATATTTTTAGAGTCACTTGTTGCAATAAATACAGTTTTGTCGCAAGCAATCTTATTTATATCATCCATGCTTAGATGATCATAATGCGGGTGAGTAATAAAAATATATCTCGCCTTTTTAAGATTTCCATCTATTTTATATGGATCGAAATAAATGTCATCATCTAGCACAACACTTGCATGACGAAGTACTTTAAAATTTACCATAACTTTCTCCTTTTATTCATTGTAACATATTTTTAAAAAATAGAAAAATATATGAATAAAAAAAAAGATGTGAAATATCACCCTAAAAATCTTACGATTTTCAGGGAACCCGAATATTACCCTAAAAATGCAAGCATTTTCAGGGAACCCAAGAAAATACCCTAAAAATCTTACGATTTTTAGGAAAATTAAAAGAAAGTGGCTAAGCCACTTTTCATGCGCTAGACTTTTTTGTTTGTCTACAGTCTGTTAATTTGTTGGAACACTGAGATTATAACATTATTTAAATACCAAAATTTTATAAGTCAATTTGATAATAATCTTGTGAAACAAGACTTTCGATATGACCTATAAGTTTTCCGCCATTGGCTATGATGGCTTTACGAGAGGCTATATTTTTTGTAGAACAGCCAAGTCTTACACTTTTCATTTCAAATGACCTGCACTTTTCAAGAAGAAGTTTAATTCCTTCTGTTGCATAACCTTTTTTACGCTCGCTAGGTCTTATTCCAAATTCAATATTGCCAGCAAAAGAGTCATCAAGTGATTTTGTAAGATATTTTCTCAAAGTGAACGTTCCTAAAATCTTCTCATCGCTTTTTCTTATAAGTAAAAATGTACAACTTGCAACTTTATCTTGATCGTAGGATATAAAAGGTATATTTTTATTCTTTTCATTCATGACTAAAAGATCTTGAAAGGTCTTACAAGATTTTACTATAGTCATGCCTGTGAACTCACTTCCGTTTTCGATAAATTCATCAATATAATCAAGAATTGCCTTTTTATCATTTTTAGTCATTTCAC
Organism: uncultured Clostridia bacterium; assembly: GCA_944345705.1. Lineage (GTDB taxonomy): Bacteria > Bacillota > Clostridia > Christensenellales > UBA1242 > Caccovivens. The sequence goes on from CALVML010000010.1 coordinate 16,986, forward strand.
GCAAAAATATATCTTCCATATCATTCTCCTTATTAAATTTTAGTATATATTCATTAAAAATGCAACAGTTAATTTATAAAAATTTTATTTTTACATATTTTAATTTATATAATTTTATGATATACTTGTATTAGCAAGATGAATAGAAAGGAAATAGTAAATTTAATAAAGGAGAAAGCAAGGCTAAATAGAGATCTTGAAAATCTTTTTTATGGAGTAATTGAAATAAGAAATATTGACGATCAGCAGTTTATTTATGTACACTATAGACAGGATGGTCTTGGTTTAACAAAATATGTAGGACAGTATAGCAAAGAATTGTTTGAGATTATTGACAGAAATAATATACAGGCAAAATATATCAAAAAACAAATTAAAGAGATTGATAGATTGTTAGGTAAACTTGAATATAATTTACCGATCAAGGAAGATGTTATTTTTGCTAAAGATTTTGCAAAGAGTAACCTTGTTGAAATTATATATAGACAGGCGATTTTAGAGGGAATTGCAACAAACTATGCAGATACAGAAACTATTTTGCAAGGCGGAAAGATCAAGGTTTATAAGCAAAAAGATATCATATCTATCATTAATTTAAAACACGCTTACGAATTTATATTGAATAGCAATGTACTTTTAAGTCCTAGCAATTTTTCATTGCTTTGTGAAATCAATAGCACTATTTGCGAAGGAATAACTTTAAATTCTGGCAAAATTCGAGATGTACCTATAGAGATAACGGGTTCGTCTTGGCGACCAAAACTTCCAATAGAGAGTGACATAAGACAAAACATTAAAAATATATTAAATTTAAGTGATGACTATGTGGCAAACGCTTTAAAACTAATGATATATATCTGCAAAGCACAACCTTTTCTTGATGGCAATAAGAGAAGTGCGACACTTTTTGCAAATCATTACCTACTATCTAAAGGTAAGGGAATGATTGTTGTACCTAAAGATAAAATCAAAGGTTTTAAGGAAAATCTTTTAGAGTATTACGAGCACAATAACGAAGAAAAGATGATAGAATTTTTAAAGGATAACTGTCTTGTGACGACCGATGATAAAAAACTAGAGAGCGGTACAAATAATGAAAGTCAAAGAGAAATATAACAAAATTTGACAAAAATCATATTATATGATACTATTTATAAAAAGGAATAAAATATTATGGAAAGAAGTTTGAGTAAACTTATATACGAATTGAATAGAAGTGACAAGGTAGTCACAATAGAAGGGGTAAACTTTAAAGGGAATAAATTCACAACAAAAGCACTCCAACCTGATATAATGGGCGATACTGTGAGATTTAGATTGCTTAGAAGTGCAAGGAAAATGCCTTTTTTTGTTACAGATCAAGTGTTTTTAAATAACAAGACACTATATCTTTTTACAATAAAAGATGGCGATAAGGTTTTATGGAATTATCAAAATGCGGATAATTTCATATTAAAAATAAAAAAACAATATACTCTAAACTATGGAGTTGATACTAAAGATACAAACATTAGAAAACTTAAAAAGACACTTTTGAAACCATTACAGATTGAAAATTTAAGCGGAGATAAACAGATTATAATTCCACTATACTTTGATAAAATTAATGATGACAAATATATTGCAAATGCAGGAATTGTAAACAAAGGCAATCTTAATGTTGGCTATGTTACTGTAGATCTTAATGATAAGATTTCTATACTTGACGAAAACTCATCTATAATTGAAACATTAAATATAGATAAAGGGTTTGAAGAAAAATCATTATAAAAAATAAATTAGAGATGTAATAAAAGTACATCTCTTTTTTAATCATTATAAGACAAGATTTTAAAGATAACTACAAAATAGAGATATCGGCAATATCATCAAAATTAATGATATTTTTATCTATTGTAATGGTTTGAAAAGTATAATCAATTTTAAAATTCCCTTCGGCAATATGATTGTGTCCATCTCTAAAATAGAGAACCTTTACTTTATCATCTTTTTTCAAGGAACGTAAAATATTTGATATTTCCATTATCTTTTCTTCTGGAAGATCGCCTTTTTCAATTCTATCATGCTCATATTCTTTAAGTTTAAGTGCTTCGTGTAAACCTTTCAATGTATCAAATGGAGCAAACTGCTTTGCTCTTTCAATTCTTGGCATCTTAACTCTCTCCACTTTTGTGTCCCCCTATTTGACTGTTTCGCTCTCTAATCGTTGCCTTTTCATCGAGATCATAGGCTTTTAAAATGGTGTTTTTCCCATATTTTTCTTGCAACTGAAGAATGCTCTGAACGAGTTTTTTCTCTCTTTTCACATCGTCAATATTTGTAAACATATCATACTGCTCATTTTCATCGTTTTTAAGTTCTGCCATATCATAGCCAACAACTCTTATCGGTCTATTCTTATCAACAATCTGGTCAAAGAGTTTATCGGCAAACGGCTGTATCTTTGAAAAAAGATTTGTAGTTATATTCATGCGCACGCTACCCTTTGCTACATCTTTCTTTCTATCTCCGTAACCAATAGAGAGATGAATTAAAGAAGTGACGAATTTTTGTTTAAAAAGTCTATAGCAGCCGCTTTGAAGCATTTCATGCATAATCAATTTTGCATCATTAAATTGATAATTGCATGGCAAAATTTGAGAAGAAGAAATTGATTTTTTCTTGCTCTTGTAGTTTTTTATATCACTCATAAGACAGCTCTCTTTGCCAAAGGCGTGATCAATCAAAAGTTCAGCGTTTACACCAAACTCGTTATAAAGTGTGTCTTCGTTTGCTTTGGCTATGCCTTCCATATCATATATACCATATTTTGAAAGTCTTTGAGATATACCTTTTGAAATCTGCCAAAAATCAGTGAGTGGCTGATGTTTCCAAAGGGTTTTTATAAATTTTTCTTCACTTAGCCAGCCTATTCGGTCAGACGAATGTTTTGCGGTCAAATCGAGTGCTATCTTTGCAAGGTACATATTTGTACCAATTCCAGCAGATGAAGGAATATGATAAGATTGATATATTTCATCCATCAACTTTTTCACAAAATCTTTAGCTTTTATCTTATATAATTTTAAATAGTCAGTTGCATCAATAATACATTCATCAATAGAATATACATGAATGTCATTTTTATCTATGTATTTTAAATATATTCCATAGATATTGCTTGCATATTCAATATATTTTTTCATGCGTGGCGGAGCAATAATATAATCTATATTTTTAGGGATTTCAAAAAGCCTGCATCTGTTTTTAACGCCAAGACTTTTCATTGCGGGCGAAACTGCAAGACATATTGTATTTATAGTCCTACTCTCATCAGCAACAACAAGTTTTGTTGTCATCGGATCAAGTCCGCGCTCCGCACATTCAACAGATGCAAAAAAAGATTTCATATCGATTACAAAATAGCATCTCAGTTTTTCTTTTTCCATATATATAAACCTTTAAATTAAAAATAAAACAAATAATTTATTTTTCAATTAATTTTTTTAAATTAAGTAAAACAATTAAATAAAATAAATAATATTAAATAAAATAAATAAAAAAACAATAAAAAATTAAAAAAATAAACAAAAATGAATAAATTTTTGATAAATTATTTATTATTATTTAGAATTTAATAATATTTCTATTTTTTCTTTTATACTTTTCCAGCTTTGTTTTAAACTGTCATAAGAAAGCACATTTTCAACTTTTTCGATATCAGTCCAGATTAAAGGGTGATAATCTTGCGAGTCATTTTTACTTACACCTTTGTCAAGTGCAACAAACATATAGCACAGACATTCTTCTCCACTTGGTGTAACATAACTCTCTATAGTAGGCGGAATATCTTTTACTATTTCTACATCTCTTTTGATTTCTTCGTTTGTTTCTCGTATTGCACACTGCTCTATGCTTTCGCCATTTTCAAGATGTCCTTTCGGAAAAGAATAATCTTTTTGTTTTTGTCTATAAACTAGAGCAATTTGTCTTTTATCTAAATTGACCACATAACAGCCAGCTTTTATCACTTTCATCTTACTTTCTCCATAAATAGCATAAGACAAAAAAAGACTTTTGTCAAATAATTAAAAAAGAATGCTCCTAAAAGCACTCTTTAGATTGTAAACAAATGTTTGCGACTATAATATACAGACAATGGTTAATTTACAACTATTATTGTTATGCCGGGGTTAAATTTATTAAAATCTTCGTCATTATAAATTGTCTTATCACTTTTTAGTATTTCTAAGGCACTATGATCGGACATATTCCATCTATCTCCGCCGAAAAAATCCTTTATTTTTCCTTGCTTTTTCCATGTTGAGAGAGCTTTTCTAAGATTTAGAAGTATTGCCCCACCTTTGCCGTGAGAACCATAGCCATGCAAAACTTTTATTGCTTTTGTGCCTGCAAAGAGAGCCCTTTCAATCTCAATTTCAACAATAGCAAGTGCATATTCAACTGTGCAATTTTCTTTTTTCAAATCTATGATTTCCAGCATAACATCTCCCTAGAAAATATATCATAAATTTTTACTATTTAAAAGAAAATTCACAAATTTATCTGCTTAAGATTAGAAATAGTATATTAGCCTTCCATCAACATTTTATCGGCAATAAGTGCGATCAATTCTCCATTTGTAGGCTTTTCATTGCTTGAATAAATTCGAAGTCCAAAAAGAGTATTTATGTTTTCAATCTTTCCCCTATTCCATGCAACTTCTATAGCATGACGCATTCCTCTTTCCACTTTTGATGAACTTGTTTCAAACTTCTCGGCGATTGCAGGATAAAGGCGTTTTGTGATTGAACCTATAATTTCAGGTTCTTCTACTGCAAGTTTTACAGCCTCTCGCAAGAATTGATAGCCTTTAATATGTGCAGGAATACCAATGCTTATAAATATATTGCTTATCTTTTCATCGAGTTGTTTTTCATTTTGCTTTTGTTTTAAATCTTCCTCTTTTTCGTCAGGCTGAATAGTTTGTTTAGAAAGTTCGTCTATTCTCATCTCTAAATTTTGTGGCGAAACAGGTTTTACCATAAAGTAGCTTGCCCCTTCTTTTATTGCCTTTGATACAAATCCGCTATGTGAAAGATTTGAAATGAAGATAATCTTAGGACATTCACCTTGCATTGATTGTTTTAGACTTTCAAGCACCAAAAAGCCGTCACATTCACTTAGTAATACTTCGCTAATTAAAAAGTCAGGCTTTAAATTTTTACAATCTTCAATTACTTCGTGGCCATTTGTAGACGAGCCTACAAGTTCAAACTTTTCGCTAGCATCAAAATAATTTGCAAGCGTTTTTTTCTCATCAGTATCTGCGACATAGATTTTTAATTTTTTATTTGCTTTTTCATTTTCTTTTTCCATAATAACTCCTCTTTATCTAGCCTATTTTTTAGGACATTTTTAAGATAGCACAATTTTTGGATAAAGAAAAACATAACTCGTGTAAGAAAATGACGAGTTATGTTGTATTTTGTCGAAATATGTCAGGTCTATCGTTAAGGTTTTTCAACCTTCGACATAAGTTGTGTATTTCCGTCAGGATTTACTCCCGCTTGTACTCTATAGAGATAATAATTTGTGTCACTTGTTGAGCTATCAGATTCACTATCTTCTGAATTTTCCTCATCAGATTCAAGTTGAGCATAGAAATAGATGTAGCCATCACTATATCCGCATTGTCCAGATATAATCGAAGTCATGGTGACGATTGTTTCTGTCTGTCTTGTTAGGAGACTAACTCTTGAAATACTTGTATCATTAGAATAGTAGATATAATCGCCGTCTATAAATAAAATATCCGAGTAGTCACTTGAAGTTAATAGTGCAGTTTGAGTCTGCTCAAGTGATTGATCTAATTTCTTGTACATTACAGATGTACTTGAACTAGGAATAAATATATATCCATCGTTTGAGTAGCCTATGATTTCAATATCCTCTGCATTGTAGAACCATCTTGATTCAGTGCCAGAGAAATATTGATCATCTCCTGTGCCATCACTTTTAAGAACTTTGTAGTAAATTTGAGCAGGCATTACAGTTGTTTGGTAGCTATAGAAAACTATATCTCCACTCCTTCCCTTCATTTCAATAGTCGAGCCTGTCACTTCGGTATTGTTGCCATACTCAGTTATTTCACCAGTTGCAAAGTCTACGCCACGAACGGCAATTGTAGCATGAGTAGTGCGATCTGAGTTTACAGTATAGACTATATTTTTAACTTGAGAGTTTTCATCGCAAACTGCAATAGAAAGTACATCTTCGGCAAGTAATCTTAAATCACCTATACTGTTTCCTATTCTAATAGAATAGAGATTGTAAGTTGGGCTATCGCCACTGCTTGACGGAATGTATGCGATATAGTAATAGTTACCGTCAGAGCCTTCACGAATTGTCAATAGAGAATTTTCATCAAATCTAAAAGTTTCGATTTCACTTAAGCCGTCACCATTGAATTTGATTCTAAATAGTGACACTTGAGTGTAGTCATTTTGCATATCGCTATCTCTATGAGTGTTTGCACTTGTGAAATATAGATGATTTCCAAGAGCGAACATATTTTGATTTTGATATCCAGTAAGTCTTCCATTTACCTTTTCAACATTTGCAGGACTAGGATCGACATAGCCATCTTCGTCTGCAGTATAGTCATAGCCAAGTTTGCCAGAAACATTTAGTCTTGCAAGATAGCCAGTCGAACTTGCAGTGCTATAATTAAAGTCATCACTTGAACTATCGCTATAACTGTTTCCATAGTAAATATAGTCGCCTATTTTTGCAATCTGACCTTGAAAATAAACAAGTTCATCAAAATAGATTGAGTTGCCATTTTTATCATATACATTGCTTACCGTTGCGCATCCTGTTAGCAAAAATGCAAAGCAAAAAATCATCGCAACGAAAGCGATAATATATTTTTTTAAATTTATCATTTTTAAAGATTTGTTTTTCATATTATTTCCTTATCTTACCAACAAATTTTACATTAATTTTTACTAATTGTCAAACATAACGAAAAGATTATCGCATTTAAAAACGTTATTGCTAACAATATTATAAAAATTAAGCTTAAAACTTTTTTGTAAAAGTCTATAAAAGCAGATTTAAGCGCATTTTTTAATATATAAAAAATTATTGCCTAATTTTTATATCTTAAACTAAATATTATATTTCACATATCAAAGCAAGTTGATTTTTAAGTTGATCGGCAGAAGTTAAAAAATATTCAATTCCGTTTTTAATGAAATGCTTGTCAAAATTGTTTTTTCCATGGATATGTCCAAAAACCACATAATCTACCGAATATTTTTCAAGCAATAATGAAAACTCACTGTCGTTTTTATTTTGATCGACAGGCGGATAGTGTATCATGCAAATAATCTTATCGTTTGACCCTTTTGATTTAACTGCATTGGCAAGCGTCATATCAAGACGCAGTACTTCGCGCTTAAAGATTTTTTCGTCTTCAGGCGTTTGAAATTGATCGTTTTGTGGCAAATTCCAGCCACGCGTGCCACAGATGATTATGTTGCCAAACTTGATTGCGTCATTTTGTACTGCATAAAAATCTTTCGGTAAACTTGCTCGCACCTTAGAAATGGCACTCCACCAATAGTCATGATTTCCGCGAATGATTACTTTTTTGCCAGGTAAGTCTTTCAATAGATCAAAGTCGGCTTTTGCGTCTTCAAGTTTCATAGCCCAAGAAAAGTCACCCGCAAGCAAAACTATATCTTCGCAAGACACCTTCTTCTTCCAGTCGTCAAAGATTTTTTCTACATAGCCATCCCAAACGCAACCAAATATGTCCATAGGTTTTGGATTGTTTACAGATAGATGTAGATCGCTTATCGCAAAGACTTTCATCTTAATTCCCTTTGGCTATATCCGAAACCATCTTCATGTCGCATTTACCGTTATAGTTTGCCTTGAAATGCTTCATAACACTTGGCATTGATTTATCCTCAAGACTATCTATAATTGCCTTAATTTCTTCAGCTGTCAAAAGTTTAGGCATATAAGATTTGGCAATTTCAATCTGTCTTTCGATTGTCGAAACTTCCTCGCTATTCCCTACCTTTTGATAGTTAGTCTTTTCTTCTTCAAGTTCTTTCACAGTCTTTTGCAAGATGTTAGAGATGTCACTATCGTCAACTTCTCCACCCTTCTCGCGTTTCTTAATATTTTCAAGCATGATTTTATTTAGAAGTACACTATAAAAACTTCTTGCCACGCTATCCTTATCTTTCATTGCTTGGACATTTGCTTTTTTAATTTGATCGTATAACATAATATCTCCTTTATTGGTATTATAAATATTTTTTTTAAAAACTCAAAATAAAATAATGTTTTTTATTTTGTTAACACATTAAAAAATGTTATCATAAAAGACAGAATAAAGTTAAACAGTATGAGAAAAGCAATCAATTTATATTCGGTAAATTTAAACGGAAGAACTAAAGAAAAAATTATGGCGATAAAAGAAGCGGGCTTTGATTCTATCTATACTGGCATATATAATAAAGCCGAAGATATGCCACTTGATGATATAATAGCCATGTTTAAAGCAGAAGGGTTTTTTATTCCACAAATGCATTGTTCCTATTACGAGCCAAATCTCAAGTATCTTTGGCAAGATGGACAATTAGGAGATGAACAAGAAAACGACTTAAAACAACAAATTATTCAAACTGCAGGATATGAGATAGAAAACTTTGTTTTGCATACTAATGGAGAGTTTAATCCGCCAAAGACTCAAACTGGAATTGAAAGAATAAAGAGAATGTTGGAAGTTGCAGAAAAATACAATGTCAATCTTTGTATAGAAAATCTATATGATATCGATCAAATGAAATATATATTTAATCATATTGAAAGCGATAAATTGAAAGTATGTTATGATTGTGGTCACCATAATTGTCTTAATAGTGAAACAGATTTATTTAACATATTCAAAGACAAGATCACAGTATTACACCTTCATGATAATTTTGGCAAAGTGCCGAATGGCACAGGAGATTTACATAAAATGCTTGGTGAAGGCAATATTGATTTGGATAAGTTGGCAATGCATATTGCACAACTTCCACAGGATATTGCTCTTTGTGCTGAATATAAGGTTTCAAAAGATCAATATAGTAAAGAGTTTTTTGTAAAAGCAAAAAAAACATTAGATGTTTTTGAGAATAAAATAGAACTTCAAAGAAATTTAAAATAAAGAGAAAAAACTACAAAAATAAAAAACTATGGTATATCTTTATAGTAAACCATAGTCTTTTATTTAATTTTGGTAGCAGCAACTGGGATAAATCACCCTAAAAATGCAGGCATTTTCAGGGAACCCGAGAGAATACCCTAAAAATGTAAACATTTTCAGGGGACCCAAAAAGTTTCACTGGTTCGATCCCAGCATACAAAAAAAACTATAGTATGTTTTCATATTAAACCATAGTTTTTTTATTAAAGTTGGTAGCAGCAACTGGGATCGAACCAGTGACCTCAAGAGTATGAATCTTGCGCTCTAGCCACCTGAGCTATGCTGCCATTTAAGTTTAACGCAATAATGATTATAATCAACTTTATCCCTTTTGTCAAGAGAAAACTAAAAATATCTCTTTAAATTTAATCTTTCTATTCGAAAACAAAAAATCACGCGAAAATATATAAATAAAAAATAAATTTTAAAAACGCAATAAATCAAAATTTTAATAAAAAAGGCGGATCGTTATAGATCTCTTCCGCCTCTTTTTTCTTCATAGCATTGTTTAACAGCCTCTAAACTGAAGCCATATAGTACTATATTTTTCTTTGAATCGCACATACCGCAAACAATCTCTCTAGGATTTGCACCAGTCAGCATACCTACAAAGCCTGTACCAATTGCAATAGATGCAATTTCTTCGCTATCATCAATATCAATATTATCAAAACATTGTTTAATTACTTCAGCTTGATTCTTTCCCCATCCATTTTTTAAAGAATGGCAAACGAGCGCATGATAGGTTTTGTCACCAATCTTCTTTGATATAACACTGCCAAGTTTCATTGCCCCCATATCTTTCAATTCTTCCCAGCCTAACCTTGCAACTGAGCCTGCAAAGCCAGAATCGTTTATTCCTTCAGTATTCACCGCAAAAGCTATATGCTTGCAGTCTGTATCCATAATATTTCCCTTACCGGTTTTATTGATCATATTTATCCCCCTTAACTTAATTATATAAAAAAACAGAGAAAAAGCAAGTAATATTTCAAAATTTACTCTTTACTTTAATTTTATTTTCTAAATCTAAAAGAAATTGTTTTCTTTCAATTCCGCCAGCGTATCCAGTTAAACTATGATTTCTGCCAAGCACCCTGTGGCATGGAATGATGATAGAAATAGGATTATGTCCAACTGCACCGCCTATTGCTTGCGGAGACATCTTCTCTTTCCCTAAATCTTTAGCAACTATGCCTGCAATCTCTCCATAAGTCATAGTTTTTCCATAATTAATATTTAACAAAATTTGCCACACTTTCAATTGAAATGGCGTGCCTGTAGGATTTAATCTAATCGAATTAAAATCTTGATTTTTACCACTAAAATATTGATTTAGTTTATCTTTCACATCTTGAAAAATTTTTAAATTATCTTTAATTTCAATGTGTTGAAGCTGACAAGGAAGATATTTTTGTCCGTCAAAATAAAGACCTGTCAAACTATTCCCTTTTTCATCACAAGTCAAAATCATTGTCCCAATAGGAGAATTATAAAAAGACTTATACATAAAAACCTTCATTTGCATATTTATTCTATTTTAAAAATTAAAAAAAGTATAATTTTGTCTTTTACAGCTTTAAAGCAAATCAAAATTTAAGTCATTAGTATTTAGCACTTTTAGAAGAAACAAAGTTGCATTTTTTTACAAGACAAATTAAAACCCTAGCAAAAGCTAGAGTCAGACTGTAGATAAAAGGCGCGACCGAAAATTTGATAAAAAATTTTCTTGCATCGTATCGTCAAGGCTACGCTTATGTCAAGTTGTTTTAACAACTTAGACTTTAACGCTCGCCTTTTCCTCTCCCCATAAATGCAAAAGCATTTACGGGGTACCCCAAAATAAAACGCCCCAAACCAGTCATTTAGGAGTACTAAACTCCTGGCTTACGTCACAAACTACGCTCAAGCGAAAATTGCTTTGTAATTTTACGCGGTTACGCTCGTTTGTTCCTTATCCCTAAAAATCTTACGATTTTTAGGGAACCCAAATAGAGTGGCTAAGCCACTTTTCGAGCCTTGCCTCGCTTGTTTTTCTACAGTCTGTTGTTTTTCTACACATTGACTCTTGTAAAAGCTAGAGTTTTGTCAATTAAAATTCTTCAGATAAGATTTCAAAGTAAGAGCCAGGATGAGCGCAAACAGGACAAGCCTTAGGAGCATTTTCTCCAACATAGATATGTCCGCAATTTCTGCAAATCCAAACTTTCTTTTCTGTTTTATTGAAGACTTTTCCCTCTTCTACAAGTTTTGTAAGAGTGTTGTATCTTTCTTCATGGCGTTTCTCAATCTTACCAACTTCTTCAAACTTGTAGGCTAAATCTAAAAAGCCTTCTTCTTTAGCTTCTTCAGCCATTCTCTTATACATCTCAGTCCACTCGCCATTTTCGCCTGCAGCTGCATCTTTGAGATTGTCGAGTGTTGTAGGAATGCTTCCGCCATGCAATGCTTTAAACCACATTTTAGCATGTTCTTTTTCATTGTTTGCTGTTTCTTCGAAAACTGCAGCTATTTGCTCATAGCCATCTTTTCTAGCTTGTGAAGCATAATATGTATATTTGTTTCTTGCTTGACTTTCGCCAGCAAAAGCTTCCATTAAATTTTTTTCTGTCTTTGTTCCTTTTAATTCTTTCATGTTTTACCTCCGTTTTTAGATTATAACAAATTAAAAAATTTAAAGCAAATCTTTTTCATAATAATAATAAATTTGTTTTTTAATTTTTTATCTTTAACTAATTATTAGGAAACCATACAATTATAGAAGGTAAAGGATACATAAACACATCTTCTATCCAATTTGAATAATCACTCGACTCACCTGTAAACCTTGTCGCAGAATTGTTCTCTACAAAGTAACAACTCTTTATTATCATAGTACCTGTATAAAATCCTCGTGTTGTCGCGTTTGCTGTTGATATGTTTGATGATATAAGCAGGCAATCTTTTATCTGTCCGTCACTAGATGATCCTACAAAACTTGCAGTGGTATTGGTATTTCCATATATCTCAATGTTTTCTAATATACATGCTTCAATATTTACAGAGTCAACATCGCTAAGACCAGCAATAGCACCGCTATATTGACCATACACTAGACAATCTGTTATATAGACGCCGACTATATTCGCGCTCGCACCAGTAGTACTGTTTTCTCCAAGTTTTCCAAATAGTCCGCCGAATGTTTGTAAATACACCTTATTTGCATCTACTGCATCACATGTTTTAAGTCCTGTAATCTTATGCCCTTGTCCTAAATATTCACCACAGAATGCATATTCACTACCTATTGGCAGCCAAGTATAGTCACTTAAGTCAATATCTGCTGTTTGTATATATTTGCCAAGCAGTGTACTAGAAATAGACTGCTTTGATAAATACGCTAAATCCTCTGCCGATGCGATGACATTGTATGTCACTCCGTTTATTTCCGTTGTTTTCAAAGATGACGATGCATGACTTGCCCAAGTTTCTTCCCACTGTGCATAGAGAGTAACTGTTGCACCATCATCGCTTGTCAAGTTCTTTACCGTTGCTTTGTCTAGGTAGCTTTCGCCTGTTCCGTCCGACATTGTATTCCAGCCTGTAAAAACATAACCTGCCCATTTGAAAGTATTTTTTGATAGTGCTTGCTCACTATCATAAGTAAATGATTGATTTAGCATATTTCCACTGCCACCATTTGAATTAAATGCTATTGTATATGTTATATATTCCATATAGATATTGATTGTGTGATCGCTTATGCCAGTACATGTAAACGTATAAACACCGTTACTTTCGCTCATTGTTAGTCCATTTCCACAAGTTACTGGATTTGAAGCACGCAATTTTCGTCCAGTTCCTGCCACTATATCATAAACTTGCCAGCTTTTATCAAATGTTATATAGTTATCACTAGGCTCGTTATACAGCCCTGTAATGACATTACCTTCATCATCTCGAAGTGTAAAAGTTCCATTTATATTACTTGTATATTCTTCTACTCCATTTGGATTATAAATATTTACATTGACATAATATTCATTCGCTTCCCATATAGCATAAAGATTAAAGTATATATCTCCAGCGTTTGGTGTTGCCACACATTTATTACTGCTACTATTATTGTCCCATACTGTTACAGTATTCCAATTCGAATCAGCATCATAATATACTCCTGTATCATTAGGCGTTAGACTCCAGCCCTTGAATTCATAGCCAGTTCGACTCAGTTCTGGCAAACCAAGTTTAGTGCTACTTGAACTATAATAAGATGAAGTGGTGGTGTTCGCTGTTTCGTCGTCCTGATAATACAATGTTGCAATTAATTGATTTGTTTCCCACAGTGCGACAAAAGTTATACTAGCATTTGATGATGAAATATCATTGTTTACATTGTAACTATCTCCTGCTTGATAAATTGTGCCAGTATTATCAGATTCAAGCTGCCATCCTTTGAATGTGTATCCATTTCGCGCATTAGGTGTTGGCAATGTAATTGTGTCGCCATATTCAGCACTTCCTCCATTAATACTGCCACTTCCGCCGTTATAATTATAAGTATAATTCAAAGTATAAGGATCCCAATGTGCGTTCATGGTAACTGTATCTCCATCGACAGAACTTAAATTTCTAAAATATATATATGATATTTGTGATCCATCATATTTATACCAATAAATGAAATTATTAAGGCGGTATTCAGCCGTATCAGAAAAATTTGATATTGTCCATCCTGTAAATCGGTTGCCTGTTTTGGTAGGATAAGAGATTTCAACAGTATCGTCAAATCTTGCACTTTCCGGAGCATTCTCGCCCAGTGTACCACCATCAAGATTATAATCTATATTGTAGTTTATAGGATCAAAATATAAAGCTAGAACAAAATATTTATTATAAGTTGTTGTAGACGAAGCTTGTATTTCTGTCGTTCCAGTAAGGCTAGAAAGACTATTAGTTGTATCATTAGCTAAAGAAGGATATTCCTTTTCATACGTGTAACCCTCTTTACAACTATTCAAAACGATTTCAAAATTATAATTTCCGCGACTAGTTCCCCAGTAGTATCTATTAAGAGATACCTCTTTAGTATATGAAAAGTATCCATCTAGAGTTAATTTTCCAAACTCTATATCATCGTGTGTTGAGCCCGAAAAATTTATTGCAACGTTAATCATTCGTTCTTCAGCGGGAGAATAATATCCTGTCGTTACAGCGTCCGGATCATAAACATAACATGAAACCGTCCAGCTGTGAACAGAAGTAGCCTCAGCCGATATATTCAAACGATCTTCATTTGAATTGGTTGTCATAAAAATTCCAATAATAAATAAAAAAAGAGTTGCCAAAAAATAAATAAAGAATCTAAATTCACTGTTCCTTTTATAGATATTAATCATTATAACCTCCGCCAAAATTTGTGGACGACAACTTTAAGTAAGACCCTATTTAATTATATAATTATTTTGTATCTAAACAAAATTTATTTTACTATAAATTGATTAATTCTACTAATGATTTGATTAATTTTTAAACTTATCTTAAAAATCAAAATTAGCAATAAGCGGAAATTTGAAAAGATTTTAAAATTTTTTACAAAAACGACAATAATCGACAAAGTTAGACAAAAATTAATTAAAATTTATTTTAATTTTGACAAAATATGTATTATAATAAAAGTGTTTTCTGGAAGTAATGTCAAAGGAGTAAAAAAATGAAGAATGATTTATTGAAGACTTTAGCAATGAAAGCTAAAAACAGGATGATCAACAAAAGTTTAAGGGATACATATTCAAATGCAAATATAAAAATTATCTCTACAAATGATCAGGCATTTTATGATAAGGTTAAAGAGATTGTGAACAATGATGAATATGTTTTAAATCCCTTGCAAAGATTGATGGATCAAGATAAGATGCTAAAAATGGATGCAAGAGCGAAAGAGAGATATTTGCTCGAAACTATTGAAAAGTATCAAAAAGCAAAAATAATGATTGAAAATGAAAATCGAAAATATAATGCTTAAATAAAAAAGTTTTTCACATTTTCATATGTAGTCATCTTTTTTATGCATACATTGCTAATATATAAACGAGTTCTAATTTTAAGGACTAGTTTTTTGCAATAAAATTTTATGTGATAAGCAATGTTTTATTTAATAAAAGGTTTTTTGCTTTTTTATTAATGAATTTTTTAAACAATTGTAAAGATTTGTTAAAATTTTTGCATATAAAGCTTCGAACAAAATTTTAGCATACAATCAGTAAAAATGAAAAATTTTTAATATAGGTAATTGTATTGAATGAGTTTATAATTATTGATAATAGCAAGCTTTATAAAAACTAAACAGTACAAAAACAATAAATTTTAACACATTATTCCACAATAATGAATTGATAGAAATAGGTTTCAAAATTATCATCATAGGCTTCTAGATATATCATGCTTCCTGAGTAATATTCTGGTACAACAAATTCTCCTGATATTTCTTCGCTATCTAGATAAACCTTTATGCTCTCATTATTTGTTTGAAAGGTAAGTATATCGCCTACCTTAACAGCGTCTGTAAAGCTGTGTTTTTGTCCGTTTACATACATTGTGACAGGCTTTTCAAGTTCAATATAGATGGTAAAATATGCGTTTTGTTCTCCTGTTAGTTTAACTCTTAAGGTAACTAAATTTATCAACTCAAGATCATTTGTATTTACTGTATAATCACAATAGTCTGTTAATTTATCTTGATAGATGTCATCGTAGTATACAAGACAATTACATTCTAGATCTATTAGTTCATTAAATACTATTTGACAAGAAGAACTATCTCTAGGCAATTCAATATATATTTCATTGCCCTGCTGAGTATAGGACAGTTCTGTTCCGTCAAGCAGTACATCAATATCTAAGTTTAATATGACATCTAAATAAATTTGAGTTTCTATTGTACAAATATTTTTATCATTAGGAGTAAAGATAATATCATACAGTCCACTATCTATTAATAGATTAGAAGGATTTTTAAAACTCCATACTCCTTCGATTTGACAATAGGATAGTTGTGAGTTTTGATTTAGGTATGCTTTTACTATGCCATCGGTTAAAGTCACTGTTGATAATTCTTGACTATATACAGCTTGAGATGGAGTAGGATTAGACAAAATATCAGCAGAAAGTGGAATAATTTCAGCTTTTATCTCGAAAATTGTTGAATTTTTGCCTGAAAAAGTTAAATTTTCGTTATTTACTAGTTCAAATTCAAGTACCAATAGTTTTTCGCCAACACTGCAATCTTTCTCATAATCATTACTTGCAAAGTATACATCAACTGGCTTTATGTAGTCTAAGCAATCTATGGTAGACGAAAACTCTATCAAAGAAAATATATAACCTGTATATTCAAAAGATGCATCATATACCTTTGTAACCTTTGTTGTAAGTGGCGTTATATTAACTTCTGACTTCTCTATCTCAAATGGAATTTTGGCTGAAATAGAAGTATAACTATCAGTGCCCTTTACTTCTGCTTTAAGATAATATTTTCCAGCTTGAGTTGGTGTTTCGTTTAATAACATATTATCTAAAGTATAATAGTTGTAGACAATCTCTCCATACTTGCTTTGTGCATTGACAACTTCTGGACTTTCTCCATAAGTCCAATTATTAATAGCAGGATAAACTATCCACTCATTTTGATTTTGAGATACTTCTACTATAACAGCAGTTTCTTTCACTTTTCCATTATCATTAAAACATAACTTTTCTGTGTATTTTCCTGTAGCAGTATATATTTTACTAGCATTTTCAAAGTAAACATTTTCAGGCAAGATAATATCGTTTAAAGATTGACCTACATACAAATTTAATCTATCAAAATCAAATACAACAACTTGAATGTTTGAAATTAAATCATTGTATTTGATCTCAAAGCTATACACTCCTTCTTTTCCACTATCAAAATTACTATCAAAAGAATAGAGAGAACTATCTAACAATATATTCTCATCTCCATCTGCAAGTGCGACACTAAAGTCACCACTTTCAATTTCTTGACCAATATTGTATAACCAGATATCTTGAATTACGACTAATTCTTGTTTACTACAACCGACAAATGTAATCAATGAAAAAACTGCTATGACAAGTAGCAAAACCCTTAACTTTTTCACGAATTCTCCTAATATTTCAAGTATTTTAAGACCAAGTAAATTTTATTGCTAAATTTGTATATTGTCAAATATTTTGTCGAATTTTAATGAAAAAGATGATAAGAGATGCATTTTTAACTTGGATTGCAAAATTTTAAAACATTGGTAAAAATCAAATCAGAAATACTCTCATAAAATATAGTTATTAAATAATAACCATTGAAATTATATTTAATCACATAAAATTTTAAAAAGCGCAACAAGAAACTACAAATGTAGAAATCAAAAATAAGCAATTTGCGCATTAGCGCAAAAAAATATTTGCAAATTGCATTTTGATTTATGATGAATTTTCAATACAAAATAATTTATATTATCGGAAGCCGAACTTGCTTGCAAGAGTGAGGCTGATGGTTATACATACTAGGTGATGAGTATGCGTTAGCACACAAATTCGCAAGAATTTATAAAATTCCATACCAATAAAATTTTAAGATCATATAGTTTATATTCAAAGTAGATGATTTTATTTTTTTAAATAAGCAAAATTTTATAGGTCTTGGCTTTGAAATTTTTGACCATTGCATCATCGAAAACAACCGTCAAATAATTAAAACTTATAAAAATTGCTTAAATTATATAAACCACCTAGATGTGTTGATTATTAATATAAGATGACAATCACGGATATTGTAACAAAATAGATACTGAAATACCAAGTGTAAAGCGATAAGGCGTTTGAATAATAAAATCTAATGAAATTATTTAAATAGAAAAAACGTCTACATGAAAGCTTATTAGAAATTGGGGAAATATTTTTTGTTGATCTGCAGTCCTTTTATTTACGCGCTATATAAAAATATTGCAATTATTCTATTTATAAAGTTATTTTTGATTTTATCTATCAATTTTACAATATTATCTAGGTTTATTAAAAATACCAGAACTGGAAAAAACTGATCCATGACCTAAACCATGACAAAGCATTTATATTGCATTGATCATCTTACTAAAAAGTCGAAATCCTGAAAAAGTTTTTTTTAAAAATAGTAGGTAATGCGCAGTAAGCGTTTAATTAATGTTTAGCTACTCTTGTATAATAAATAGTGATAATCACAAGAAGGCGTTTAAAATAAAATATAAAAATTGTTTGATTGTTTATCCATGATTTTTAGTAATCTATTTTTTATATTTTATAATTAGAAAACTTTACACAACGCATGTACTTACAAAACAAAATTCAGTTATTAATGATATAAATGTTGTAGAGTGCAACATGTTTTTGCAAAAATTTTGATATGTTTATATTAAAAATGGCCGATATTTACTTATCTCTGTTATCATACTGTAAAGCAAATGTTTTTTGTTCAAGGATTTTTCTTATAAAATGTAAAGTGTTTGTAAAGCATCTCTCTATAAACAACGCATATTGTTTCACGTGAAACAATATGCGTTTGAGAAAGTAATTGCTTAATTTTTTTGCTTAATCTAAAGCTAAATATTTACTGTTTACTCTAAATCATTAATTTAAGTTCAATAATTGTAAATAATAAAATGTTTCACGTGAAACATTTTGTCTATTATGAAATGTTTTAATCTTTAAATCCGACCTATTTACCATAAAAATTGTTTCACGTGAAACAAAAAAAATTAAAATACATAATAGCGCATATAACAAATAATGTGTTTTCGTCGATTTGATTTTAAAAATTGGTTTTTTCGACTTGGCAGGGTAAAAATAAATGTGGCATCCGATTTAATAGTTTTGGAGTTCAGTCATTGATTATTGTATGTATTTAGATCTTTTACAACGTTGATATAAGAAGGTATATGAAATAATTTTTTGAATAACATTGGCTAAAAATATTTGTTTAACTAAGGCAAAACGCTATGATTAAAATAATAAAGTACATGGCGTGATATTTTATTTGGTAATTTATTTAAGCGATGCCTTTAGTTAATTATAACAAAATTTGGAAAATATTAAAAATATAGCAACAAGAAAGTGTATAGGTATGGCTTTTATTGTTCTCTTAAGTTATCAAGAAATTGAAAAATATTTGCTCTCATTTTATAGTATATTCTTTATTTAATAGGTTTATTTGTTTTATGAAAACGATTGATTAGTGTTGTAACTTGGTATTTATAATTCATTAATAATATATACATGGGTTTTAAACTTTTTCGATCAGTTATTTTATTGGATTTGTATTTTAAAAACATAAATATTTTTTTGTTGAAGTATAATTTTAAAATTTAAAAATTGATTGCGCTAAGATTGATTTGATGATTTATTTATTATGCGCTAATTAATGTGTAAAAATTTTTAAGATTAATTGCAAATTTTTTTTTAAAATAGTTTCTTTTTCTTTTTGTTTTGTGTTATATTATAAGTAGAAGAAAATACTGCATAATAAATATTTTATGCAAGTTTTAAATTCGTAAGTCTTAGTAACTTTTTATACTAGCTTGTTATGATAGGCTTGGCGGACAAATACTTTTAATTTTTTCTTCTATGTTATTTTTACAAGTACTAAAGATTATTACAAGGAGTTTTTATGGGAAAGATAATTGCTTTTGCTAATCAAAAGGGCGGAGTAGGAAAGACTACAACATGCGTGAATTTGGCGGCTTATGTAGCAGCAATGGGTAAAAAGGTTTTGGTTGTAGATTTAGATCCACAAGGAAGTGCTACTAGCGGACTTGGTATTGACAAAACTAAGGATTTGAAAACTATATACGATCTTATATCAGGCGATACTGCTATAGATGAGGTTATAAAGCCTACAGTACTTGAGGGACTAGATGTAATACCATCAACTGTTGATTTAGCTGGGGCTGAAATTGAAATGGTACATATGCCACAACGTGAGAAGATTGTGAAGGGTATTTTGGACAATGTAAAAGATCGATATGATTTTATTATGATCGACTGTCCGCCTTCTCTTGGACTTATAACTGTCAATGCATTGACGGCTTGCAACAGTGTAATAATTCCTATGCTATGTGAGTATTATTCGCTTATTGGAATTACGCAATTGATGAACACTATAAGATTAATCAAATTTCACTTAAATCCTACAATAGATGTTGAAGGCGTTGTCATGACAATGAAGGATAATAGGTCAAACCTTACCAAGCAAGTATCTGATGAGATTTTAAAGTTTTTTGGCAAGAAGGTGTTTTTTACATATATACCTAGGAATATTCGACTTGCCGAAGCTCCAAGTCATGGGGAGCCAATCCTCATATACGAGCCTGATTCTAAAGGGGCTGAGAGCTATTTGTCACTTGCGGAAGAATTTTTGAATAGAAATAAAGTTAGTTATGAAACAATAACTAAAGATACAAAAATAAAGTTAAGAGAGGTGAAGAACAATGGATAAAAAGAAAGGTTTAGGAAGAGGACTTGAGTCACTTTTTGCTATGTATGATGAAGAAGATACAAATTATGCCGAAAGTGCGGGAAATCGTGAAACAGTAGGCACTGCAAATGAAAATGTTAAAGCCACTGCAAACACATCAAATAAAGATGGTGTGACTGAATTGGATGTGAATAAGATATATCCAAATCCTAATCAGCCGAGAAAGCACTTTGACGAAGAGGCATTACAAGAACTTGCAAGTTCTATTAAGTTGCATGGTGTAATACAGCCTTTGGTAGTTAATAAAACGGATGATGGGAATTATATGATCATAGCGGGTGAGAGAAGATGGCGCGCTTCAAAACTTGCTGGCATAACTAAAGTTCCGGTCGTTATTAAAAACTATACTGAAAAGCAAGTAAAAGAAATCTCTATCATTGAAAACTTGCAAAGGGAGGATCTTAATCCAATTGAAGCTGCAAGAGCTATAAAGCAACTTATGGATGAATATAATCTTACACAGGAAACTGTTTCTGATAGAATTGGTAAAAGTAGATCTAATGTAGCCAATACTCTAAGATTGCTTCAACTATATCCTGACGTAATCAATATGATCGAACAAGGGAAACTGTCAAGTGGTCATGCGAGATGTTTGGTCGTAGTCGATGATGTTACTCAACAAATTAAACTTGCAAAACAGGCCTGTGATGGCAAAATGTCTGTTCGTGAACTTGAAAAAGCTGTTAAGAATTATCTAAATCCACCTAAAAACGCTTCAACTAAGGTTGTTCAACAATCATTAGAATTGAAGGAATTAATTAATGACATGCAGAGAGTTTTTGCGACAAAGGTTTCCGCTATTGGAAATGACAATAAAGGGCGTATTTATATAGATTATTACTCAAGAGATGATTTGGATAGACTTTCCGACATGATAGAACTTTTGAAGAAAAAAGAAATCACTCTTGGTGATTTACGAAATTATAATAAGCGTCACCCTAATGGTTAAGACGATTAGGACTTACAAGAGTTATATCTCTGCCGAAATGAGAACTAAGAATTTTAAATTTTAAAACTAAAAAAGTTTGTTGTATAATTTTTATTAGTAAAATTATTTTCGTAAATTTCAATAAAAAAATTAAAAAAAGTGGCAAAATTTTGCAAAAAAAGCGATATTTTGCTATTTTTTTGTTTAATTTATTGTTTACTATTAAATTTGTTTATGAATTAAAAAGTGGTTAGTAGGGGTAATCTTGAGTGATTTATAATCAACTTTATCAATCTTTGATTGGCGAATAAAACAAAGATTATTTAACTTGGTTGTCGGTTATAATTTGCAGATTTCTCAAGAGTAAAATGTGAATTGTAATGAGATGTTGGTATTTAGACAAGATTGTAAAAACCTTTTAAAATAAAGATGCTTAAAATTTAATAATCATTAAAATAAAAGTTTTGCAGTTTGTGCAATATAACATCAAAATATTCTCTAAATTGTTGACAAGCGGGGGGGGGTATTTGGGAATGCAGGAATAATAGCAGGCAGTGGCAATAAAAAAACAAATATATCAAATTGTGTTGTAAGTGGGTCGGTTAATGGATCAACAGTTGGCAGTATAATCGGCAATGGTAATGGAGCGAGCATCATTACTGCATGTCTTGCGAAAGGCGTAAACACAGCAAGTTTTGCTGGTGGCAGTGCAAGTGTTGACAGTTGTATATATGAACTTACAGATGGCACAAAAGGAGCAAGTGACAGCTTTAATGATTACAGCGCTTGGATCTATCCATCTAATTTTGGCTATCCAATGCCAAAGGCTTTTATGTGGTATCCATATCCTGAACTTAGCGAAGATAGTTTGAATACTTGGATAAATGGGTAAAAAATAAATTAGATATTGAAAACGTGATTCTATATATGGATATATTTATATATATTATAAAATAATCTATATAATAATCTCAGTTCACCAAAAGCCGATATAGCGAATAATCTTTTTTTATCAAGAATTGTTTATTTCTATTTTATAGATTATAGTTGTCGTTTATCAAACAAAACAAGCTTATGGTAATCGTTATTAGTGTATAGAAAACAAAGAATAAAATTATAGACTAATTCGATATTGACATATAAGTGTATTTCGTTTATACTAATAAAAAGGAGAGATTATGATAAAAGGAGAGTATGCATTTTATAATTATGCAATAAGAGGGGTTGAAGAAAATCGCAAGGGGATGTATGATCCTGAACAGGAGGACAAAGAAAAATATATTAATCCTGACCTTCTTGTGCTTAAGTATGGCTTAGGCAGGGGAAAAGAATTTTATTTTAGAAAAGAGGACTCATATAAACTGCTTCAAAAAATAGTAGGCAAGAATTGCTTAGAGTTCTTCAAAGTTACTAAAGAGAAATTTGATACGCTTGTGAAAGAAAATGGTTACTTAGATGTGTTAAATCATTATTTAGAAGGAAGAGCGGTTGTTATTGTCAGCGAGTTTGAAAACTATTTAGAGTACTTTAATGGCGGACAGAATAAAGTAGTCGGTTTGACAGGAATAGATTTAGACGGCGAATATATCGCAAAAAATAAAGAAGACCTATTTCTTAATACTGTATCTTATGACGACATCTACAATTATCGTGCAGATGACGAGTATGGAAGAGAGTAAAAATCATATTCAATATATTTGAGTAATTACAAAAGGAGCAATTAATGAATTTGCTCTTTTTTTGTATATTTATAATTTCAAATTTTTAAGCGAAAAGTTTTTATTGTCCTATAAATTTTTGTCTTATTGTTTTCTATTTTTCTCTTTACGAGATTAAAAACTGTAAAAATTTTTGGTTTGAAATTGCTGATACGAGAAAATTTTTCATCGGAGCAAAGAAATTTTGAATTTAAAAATTGGCAAAAAGATCATTAAATTTATCACTTAAGGTCAAGAATTCACAAACACACGGAAATGTGTTGGAATTTCGGCGAAAAAAAAGAAAAAAAGTTAAAAATTTTTTAATTTTTTTTGAAAAAACTGTTGACAAGAATTCTGCATTTGTGCTATTATACTCATGCTAACTTGAAAAGGGGTTGCTGATGCAATCTGTTAGCAATAGAACCTTGACAACTACATAGTATATGTTTTACAGAATGTAAAACGAGTCAAATATTCAATTTATGTTAATTTTTAATGTAATACGAATATCTGCATAATTCAATTTACGTCGAGTAAATGAATAACAAGAGTCTAATATTAGACTAGCGAAAATGCTAAGAATCCAATTCATTTTTTTTTGAAATGATTAAGCTACAAAGAGCATATAGGGGATGCCTTGGCACTAGGCGCCGATGAAGGACGTGATAAGCTGCGATA
>CALVML010000011.1 GCA_944345705.1 uncultured Clostridia bacterium
ACCTCCGCCTTACCAAGGCGGTGCACTACCGACTGTGCTACATTAGCATATTCAGTTTTTGAGTTAAATTTTGTTGTCTTTTAAGTGGTAAAATTTGCTATTTTTTATCTTACCAAGGCGGTGCACTACCGACTGTGCTACATTAGCATATTCAGTTTTTGAGTATAATTTTGTTTTTTTTTAAGTGGTAAAATTTGCCATTTTTTATCTTACCAAGGAAGTGCTCTACCGATTGAGCTACATCAGCATATTCAATTTTTTAGGTTAATTTTTATGGTAAAACCGTATCTTACCAAGGCAGTGCTTTACCTGCTAAGCCACATCAGCATATTAAGTTATGAAAATTTTACACTTTTATTACACTTTTTGATTTTTATTATAAAAACACAATTTTAAGAGTGAGTTTATATATTATTTTATAATATATATAGTGATTTCAGCCTTGGTAAAAGTAAACTATTACCAAGGCTGTGCGCTACCTGCTGCGCCACATAAGCACGAACCAAATGTTTAATGACTTTTTGAGTGTTTTAGTTGCTGAAATTTGCCAATATGTATTTTACTAATGTTGTACGCTAGGTTTGTGCCACATGAGCTCATACATTTGGTTTGCATAATAAAAATATCATATATTTTAGTTTGTGTCAATTGTTTTTTTGAGATTGTTTCATAGAAAAATAAATTATTGCTTAGGACAGTATTATATGAACGAAGATGTGACTTTAACTCTTTCACGAATGTAATAATTTTTAAATCGTTATAGTGCTAGCAAACTCATTGATAATGCTTTTTATTTAGAGAAGTTTGATTATTTGTATAGCATGATATTATTTAGCAAAGTGGTTTAAATATGAAAAGTTGAATGTAGATGAATTTTTTATTAGTAAAGAAAAAAGACCGATAGTTGTTACACTTATCGGTCTATTTTTGCTGTCTTTCTTTACTCTCTGCCTTGTTCTTGTTCAACACTATGATTAATTAAATTTTCTAAAGGTTCTTTATTGCCTTCTTTTATAGCAAGTTTTGTAGCAAGTTGAAGTGGAGTAGGATCTTTCACAACTCCTTCATTAAGCATTTTGTTTACCATTTCAATATTACCAGCTTCGACTGCTCTTTGAAAAGGTGATTTTTCTTTTTCTTTTTCTGCCATAATTAATTTCTTCTTTTTTTAATTTCTACCTTTATTATACTCGGGGGGGGGTAATTGTCAAGTACTTTTTTGAAAACAGTATTAATTTTTTAATTAAACAAACATTGCTAAATAAATAGGAGAGTGATATGGTTTAGTAAATTGTATTTAATTGCCTATGCAAAGGAAGCATTATTGAAAATTAAGATTACTTATTTTTTATCATAAAAGATGTAGGCGAGTTCTACTATATCTCCAGCGCCTAAAATAAGAAAGATGGAGTTTGTGTGATAATTTTTGATAATTTCTTGTTTACATTGCATAAAATTTTTAAAATATTTGGTGTTTTTATTTAATTTTGCTAAATCTTGTTTCATTTTAAAAGAAGATACTCCTTTTATAGCTTTCTCGCGAGCGGGATAGATTGGCAACAGCCAAACTTCGTCTGCCTTTGAAAGAACTGCCAAAAATTCGTCATACAGATCATGAGTGCGAGTGTAAGTATGTGGCTGAAAAATTACCACAAGTCTTTTCTTGCCTAAACTTCTACAAAGAGAAATATTTGCATCGATTTCATCAGGGTGGTGAGCATAATCGTGAATTATAGTGCAGTATTTGGTTTGTTTTATAATTTCAAAACGCCTTTCAATGCCTTTAAAGCTTTCAATTCCCTTTTTTATGTCCGCAAACGACATACCTTTTAACTTGCCTATTAGAATGGCGACAAGAGCATTGTAGATATTATGAAAGCCAAAGCAGGATAGATAAACTTTGCCTAAATTTTCACCATTTAGAAAGGCATTGAACATATATTTTCCGTTTTCATATTGACTTATATTTTTTGCAACTAAATCGGCATAATTTGAAATTGCAAAGGTCAGTCGTTTTGCCTTTGTGACAAGTTTTTGACAAAGCGGATCATCGTTGTTGAGAATAACCGTGCCATTATCAAAAGTATTATCGACAAACTTTTGATATGAAGAAAATTCATTTTCAAGAGTATGAAAATAGTCAAGATGTTCTGGTTTTATGTTCAAAACAACGCTGATATCGTTTTGAAGCGATAAAAAATTATCCTTAAATTCGCACGCTTCAGTAATAAATAGATCATCCGAGCCAATATTCACATTGCTATCAATATTTTTAAGTACACCGCCTATATGGAGCATAGGGCTATAGCATTGACTTAAAACTTGATAGACAATTCCTGTGCATGTTGTTTTGCCATGAGAGCCTGCAATTGATATTGTCTTATAATTTTCTGTGAGTATTCCAAGCACTTGGGCGCGAGAAAATATTGGCTTGCTAAGTTTTTTCGCATAGGCAAGATCACTATTGTCACTACTTATTGCCGATGAATAGATTACAGCATCGCATTTTTCGACAAAACTTTTATTATTTCCCTTTGAAAATTCAAGGATATTTTCTTTGATAAGATTATCTATCTGTTTATTGTAACTAATGTCGCTTCCCATAATTTTTACATTGTGACTATGTAATATATATGCTATTGCAGACATACTTATCCCGCCTATACCTAACATGTATACGCTTTTCCATTTTATTGCCATAATAAAATATATGAAATAGCTGATTAAAAGGTCAAAAATTAACATAATAAATTTTTATTTCATAGATATAAGCATGTTGAAGATTATACTGTCGGATATTGAATATAATCAATGTGAAGAAATAAAAAATATAACGACTATCAAGACAAAAGGATGCGTCAAGGTTTTTTATCCTAAAAATCAAAAACAGCTTATATTTCTATATAATCTACTATCTATAAACAACATAAAATTTGCTTTAGTTGGCGGTGGCAGTAATGTGCTGATAAGTGACAGGTACATGGGATATATTGTATCGCTGTCTAAAATGCGCAAAAATATCTTGATAAGGGGAAATTCTGTCGTTGTTTGTGCTGGAGTAAAATTAAGTGATGTCTATAAAAATTGTCAAGAGCATGGGCTTAGTGGATTTGAAAAACTTGCTACCATTCCTGCGAGCATTGGCGGTGCGATTGGGATGAATGCAAGTTTTGATGGCAGTCAAATAAGCGATCATCTCGTTTGGATAAAAGTTTTGCGTAACGGAAAAATTGAAAAAATCTTCAGGAAGGATTTGATGTTTGGTTATAGAAAGGGATATTCTAAAGGGCTTATATTATCTGCCAAGTTCACATTGCGAGCAAAGGACAGAGATGAAATTCGCGATGAATTTATGAAAAATGCCATTGTTCGCTTAAGTAGTCAGCCACAAGGGAATAGTTTTGGTAGTGTATTTAAAAATCCCAGGAGTGTAAGTGCAGGCAGACTTATTGAAGAATGTGCTTTAAAAGGTAAAAGGCAGGGCGAAGCAATAATATCAAATAAACATGCTAATTTTATTCTTAATACTGATAACGCAAGTTTTGGAGATGTGCTATATTTAATTCAACTAATGGAAAAAGAGGTCTATAAAAAGTTCAAAGTAAGACTTGAAAGGGAAGTAAAAATTATCAAATAGATAAAAATTACAATATTCTATAAGCATATTTATATCTTATTTGACAATAAATCACAAATATGCTACTAATGAATGTAAGTAAGATTTTGTCATTTGGTGTATTACTTGATATAGCGAAAATAAATGGAAGACAATATGAAAAATATTAAATTGTATGTGCCACAAGTAGAAGATTTGTGGTTTAGAAAAGTGTGCATGGAAGATCGTAAAACTATGGCATATAATGCTGGCTATAATGTAAGTTATGGTGGTTATCATTATGAAAGCGGTTGCATAGATTTTCCTGAAGAAAAATTTGAAAGATGGTATAAAGAAACAATGCCAAGGGTTTTCTATGCCTATGTGTTAGATCAAGATTTAAACAAATTTGTGGGCTACTGCAATTTTAAACTCGACAAAACTTCTGGCAGAGCAAGTATGGGGATAGTGATAAAGGACGAGTTTCGCGGACAGGGCTACATGACGCCAGCACTTAAACTTTTAATAGAAGAGGCAAAAAATCAGGGCGTAAAAGTGCTTACCGACAGCGTTCCTGTTTCGCGTGAAAACGCACTCAAGGTGTTCTACAAATTAGGCTTTAAAAATGCAGGGCAGTTTACAGGCGAAAAATTCGGCAAGGAAGAGATTGTTATGCAAATTGAACTTAATCTTGAGTAATAAAAATATTAAAACACACAAAAAAACTAGTTTTAGGCGATAAAATGCAAAAAACTAGTTTTTTATTTCATATTTTATTAATTTATTTTTAATATATTTTATCTAATAAAATTAAATCGATTACCATATTCTACCAAAGGCGGATTGATATTGTTTTGCTTGCCTAAATCTACACATTTCAAAAGCCAAGCCATATTTCTTGCCAGATTTCTCATGGTCTGCATTCCTTCTAGATCTTGTTCACACTCTCCAGGTTCTCTACCAAAAGCGACATTCCAATAGCTTGATCCTACCACAATCATATTTGATATAGTCATGTGCTTTTCAATATCGTCAAGTGCGCTTACAGCTCCAGCTCTTCTTGCCACAGCAACGCAGGCACCAATTTTATGACTAAGCACGCCACCACTTGAGTAGAACATTCGATCCATTACCGATTGCAATCTACCACTTGCGTGAGCATAATATACAGGACTGCCAAAGATTACACCATCAGCTTCCTTCGCTTTTTCAAGCCACTCGTTTGCTACATCATCGTCAAAAATGCATTTTTTAATCTTTTGACAAGCACCGCAAGCAATGCAATCGCGAATAGGTTTGCCACCAATATGGCAAATTTCTGTTTCAATTCCTTCATCATTAAGGGCCATTGCAATTTCACTTAATGCACTAAAGGTGTTGCCATTTGGTTTATAACTTCCATTAAATAAAACAACTTTCATGTTTGACTCCTTTTAATAATAATATTTTAATTTTGATAAACTTTTAAGTCAAATTTTTTTAATATTATTTATGATATAATAATGATATTTTTTTCAATAAATTATTTAAAAAATGTAATAAAATTAATAAAAATGAGAATTTTTAGTTAGTTTTCGAACTTTTTATGCTAAAATATTGACTATGGATAAGATCGACTCAATTTTGGACTCGCTTAAAAAATCAAAATTTCGAGCAAAATTCGTTTTAAGCGAAAAGGATAGAGAGTATATAGATACAAAGGGTATGAACACAATCAAAAGTCATGCCTATGATTTTGTAAAGCAAAAGCTTGCAGATCCATCTCGCTTTATAGATGGCAAGCAGACTGCTTTTCGTGGTCATCCTGTATTTATTGCACAACACGCCACAGCCACTTGTTGCAGGGGATGTTTAGAAAAGTGGCATAAGATAGAAAAAACGCACATTTTGTCTAGTTATGAGATTGACTACATAGTTAGTGTCATCATGCGATATCTTGAAAGCCAAATAGCAAATAGAAAATAGTGGCGAATTTATACAAGAAATTCTTTAATACTTATTGTAAATTAAAATGTGATCTAATAATAAAAAAAGATTTTTCAAAGTAGCAAAACAATTTAAAAAAAATCGTTGACAATAAAAGAAAAAGATTTTATAATAACCTTAACAAATGTTGAAAAAGATAGTAATCTTAAAAAGGAAGCCTAGAGAGATAGTGTGTGGTGTAAACTATCAAATCGTTTAAGATGAAAGACACTTTGGAGTTTGCAATTTAATATCAAGTGGTCTATTGACAAATTAGGTGGCACCGCGGATTAAACAATTCGTCCTAATGCATATATTTCGCATTAGGATTTTTTAATTAAAGGAGAAAGTATGATAAACGTAAATAAGTATAGAACGATTGACTGTGGAAGTTTGAGAATAGGAGATGTTGGCAAAATAGAAAGAGTAGCCGGATTTGTTGATACCATCCGTAAGCTTGGTGGTATAACTTTTATAGTACTTAGAGATTTCTATGGCAAGACTCAAGTAATCATTCCTGAAACAATGAATGTTGAACTTAACAAGGAAGATGTTGTAAGTGTTGAAGGAAAAGTATCTGAGCGCTCTAGCAAAAATCCTAATATGCCAACAGGTGATATTGAAATCATAGCTGATAAAATCGATATTTTAGGTAAATGTGAAAAAGTTTTGCCTTTTGAGATAAAGACAAGCCAGACAGTTGGCGAAGATTTAAGGCTAAAATATCGTTATCTAGATCTTCGTGCTGACTACAATAAACAGATGTTAAAACTTCGAAGTGATTTAATGCAGTATGTAAGAAATTTTATGCATGATCTAGGATTTTTGGAAGTGCAAACGCCTATTTTGACCTCATCAAGTCCAGAAGGAGCGAGAGATTTCCTTGTTCCATCAAGATTAAACAAGGGCAAATTCTATGCATTGCCACAAGCCCCACAACAATTTAAACAGTTACTCATGACAAGTGGTGTTGATAAATATTTTCAAATAGCTCCATGTTTTAGAGATGAAGATGCGCGGGCAGATAGGTCGCCTACAGAATTCTATCAGATTGATATGGAAATGGCTTTTGCAACTCAAGAAGATGTATTTAATGTTATTGAACAGTTGTATGCGGGCATCTTCGAAAAATTTGCAGGCAAAAGACCAAAAACACCTTTTGCAAGACTTACCTATGAAGAGGCGATTGCAACCTATGCGTCCGATAAGCCAGACTTAAGAAATCCATTAAAAGTCTATGATGTGACCGATATTTTTAAAAATTCGACATTTAATGCTTTCAAAGACAATTGCATAAAGGCAATTTGTGTAAATTGCGGTGAAAAGGGAAGAAAATATTATGACAGCCTTACAGATTTCATGAAAGGTAGAGAGGCAAAAGGACTTGCCTATGTAAAAGTCGCGCAAGATGATAATTTTGAAACAGGCATCGCAAAGTTTATAAGCGAAGAAGAGAAGACCTTGCTTAAACAAAAAGTTGACTATAAGGAAGGGGATACAATCTTCTTCGTTGCTGATAATAAAGCAAGGGTAATCAAATTTGCCGATGTTTTAAGGCAAGAACTAGGCAAGACCTTGAATTTGATTGATGAAAATGCCTATAATTTTGTTTGGATTGTAGATTTTCCTTTCTATGAACTTGACGATGAAGGCAATATCGAATTTTCTCATAATCCATTCAGCTTGCCACAACCTGACATTGAAACTGTTAAAAAAGATCCACTTTCAGCTAAAGCGTACCAGTATGATCTTGTTATAAATGGCTATGAAAGTTTGTCTGGTGCTGTGCGCAATCATAGACCTGACTATATGGTGGAACTATTTAAAATCGCAGGCTATGATAAGTCGGTAGTGGAAAATAAATTTCCGGCTCTGTATAATGCATTCTCTTATGGTGCTCCACCACACTGCGGTGCAGGGGCAGGTTTTGATAGGCTTATGATGCTTCTTACTCACAATGAATTTATCCGTGATGTAATTGCATTCCCTATGAATAAAAATGGATGTGACCCTCTTACAAATGCACCAAACACAGTTGACGAAAAATTATTAAGAGATGTCCATATAAAACTTATCGATGACTAGAAGGAGTAATTATGAAAAGAATAGAAATAAGAGATTTATATAAGAAATATCAAGATTTTGACGGGCAGACTATAACCGTATGTGGCTGGGCAAGGACGATTAGAGATTCTAAAAACATAGCCTTTATTGAACTAAATGACGGCGCTTTCAAGAGTGTCCAAATTGTAGTCGAAAGAGGCAAGATTGAAAATTACGATGCTGTCGCAAGAGAAAATGTAGGAACTTCTTTCTGCGTAAGTGGCAAAGTTATCTTAACTCCAAATGCACAACAGCCTTTTGAGATCAATTGCGATCATATAGAAATCTTAGGCTCATGTGCTACAGATTATCCATTACAAAAGAAGCGCCATACAGTTGAATTTTTGCGAACAATTCCTACAATTCGTGCCCGCGGAAATCTTTTTAATGCAGTTTTTAGAATTCGATCAGTTTCGGCATACGCTATTCATAAGTTTTTTAATGAGCGAAATTTTGTATATGTTCATACTCCAATCATTACATCCAATGACTGTGAGGGCGCTGGAGAAATGTTCCAAGTGACCACTTTAGACCTTGACAATCTGCCAATGCAAGATGGAAAAGTTGATTACTCGCAGGATTTCTTTGGCAAAAAAGTGTCATTGACAGTATCTGGTCAACTTCATGAAGAAACCATCACACATGCTTTTGGAAAGACATACACATTTGGCCCTACATTTAGAGCGGAAAATTCAAATACCTCTCGTCATGCTGCAGAGTTTTGGATGATGGAACCTGAAATTTGCTTCTGCGACATAAATGGACTTATGGACAATGAAGAAGAAATGATTAAATATGTTATCAACTATGTAATGCAACAGTGCAGTGATGAAATTGCCTTTTTAAACAAGTTTGTTGATACTTCACTTATTGAAAGACTGCAAAATGTTGTCAGCCATGATTTTGTAAGACTTGACTATGGTAAGGCAATAGAAATACTAGAAAAGGTTAAAGATAGATTTGAATTTCCAGTTAAATGGGGAGTTGACCTGCAAAGTGAACATGAAAGATATTTGACTGAAGAAGTCTATAAAAGACCAGTATTTTTGATGAATTATCCAAAGGAAATAAAAGCTTTCTATATGCGCCTTAATGACGATAAAAAGACGGTGGCGGCAGTTGATATGCTCGTGCCAGGAATTGGCGAACTTTGTGGCGGAAGCCAAAGAGAAGAAAGACTTGAAGTTTTAAAGCAAAGAATAAAAGAGTGTGGACTTAAAGAAGAAGACTATAAGTGGTATTTGGATACAAGACGATATGGAACTAATATACACTCTGGATATGGACTAGGTTTTGAAAGACTTGTAATGTACTTGACAGGTATTTCTAATATCCGTGATGTAGAATTCTTCCCTAGAACAGTAGGCTCTATTCAAGGATAAAGATTGCAAAATTTTATAAAAATATTAAAAATATCTAATAAAAATCTATTATGTGAAAATTTATCATATAATGGATTTTTTTTAATCAAAAAATTAAAATTTATCTAAAAATAGTTAAAAATTAAGTATTTTTTTAAAGTTTTTTATTTATTTTAGATTTTATTTTCATTGTTTTTTTATTTTAAATTTATGATTTAATTTTTATTTTTTGATTTTGAGTGATTTATTTTTAATGTTAAAAAGGCATCAGTCTTTATCAATATTGATTTATATTTTCACATACTAAGAATAGACCGGCAATTTAGCATTGACTTTAATTAGTAACAAGAGTATAATAAAAGAGATGAATTTTATTTTAGCGCAGATTATGGGCGGGATAGCCCTTCTTATTGTCTTAATTTCGATTTTTTCAAAAGATAAAAAATATTATTTTGCAATGCAAGTGGTTGCAAATGTATTTTATGCGCTTTCTTTTATCTTTAATGGTGGTCTTGTTGCTGGTATAAATTCTTTGATATCAGTAATGCGAGTTTTGATTTTATATATATTTGAAAGAAAGAAAATCACTCCGCCTAAATACCTTATCTTAGTCTTTTCTGCTTGCTACGTGACGATTGGCGCTATATTCTTTGCTCGTCCACTTGATGTTATTACAATGATTACACCTATAATGTTTACAGTTGCAATGTGGATGAAGAATATGCAACTTGTAAGATATATGATGATATTGCCTAATGTTTTACTTTCTATTTATGCTTTGCTTTTGCAAGTTTATACAACCGCACTGCTTGACGCTATTGAAGCGTTAGTATTAGTGATTGCGATAGTTAAATTTCATCTTCATTATAAAAACGAGCGAAAATACAAGAGTGATGAAGATCTAGAAAAGGCAGGGATATGGCGACAATAAATATGAAAAAATTTAATTTATTATCACGAATATTTACTGCTAATTCTCAATTTCTTCTTCAGTTTTTTATTTAAAATACTTTTCACAAAATGAAAATGATTAAATTTGTTTTATCTAAAAATGAATAGTAATATGATTATTATTTAAGAAATCTCGACAAAAAATTAAGATAAATTTGACAGAAAATGATAATTTTTATACACTTAATTTAAAGGAGTAAACTATGACTTTCGAAGAATTTTTAGATAGATCACTTACTAGTTATCATGCTACAAGAAATTGTGAAGAGATATTAAATGAAAATGGCTTTCAAAAACTTTCACTTACAGAAAAATGGAATTTGCAAGAAGGTGGGAAGTATTATTTAACAAAAAATCAAAGTGCACTTATTGCATTTAAAATAGGAGATTTAAAAGATTATATTTTCAATATTCAGACGGCGCACACAGATTCTCCTTCTCTAAAGGTTAAGGGTGATAAACTTATTGACAGCGTGCAAGGCAAGAGAATAAATGTGGAAGAATATGGCTCAGCAATTCTCTATTCCTTTTTTGATAGACCGCTCAAAATTGCTGGCAGGTTGCTGGTAGAAAATAATGGCAAAATTGAAGGCAAAATTGTTGAAAGTAAAAATTTTGTCACTATACCAAGTCTTGCTATTCATCAAAATAGGGCAGTCAATGACGGCATTAAAATTTCCATCCAAAATGACATGCTTCCGCTTGTTGCGAGTGATAGTATTGAAAGCGTATATGATTTTTTTGATGAGAAAAATATAATTGATGCTGATCTATATCTAGTGCCTAAAGTTCCAGCTTATTATAGTGGATTTAACAACGAATATATAAATTCTGCAAGACTAGATAACTTAACTGGTTGCTATTCGATTTTAGAAGGGCTAAAAAACTGCAAAGCAGTAGGAATTTCACTCGGTTGTCTATTTGATAATGAAGAGATTGGCTCAGCAACAAAGCAGGGTGCAAATTCATCACTTATAAACAATATTTTAGTGAAGATAAATTCAAGTTTATCTAAAACAGAAGATGATCTTATCCGAGCCTATGAGAATGGCTTTATGTTGTCGATAGATAATGCTCACGCGACTCATCCCGCACATGCTGAAAAGAGTGATTTAGGACTTGTCAAGATGGGCGAAGGACTAGTAATCAAGCATAACATTAAATACACGACAGATGGTTATTCGTCAGCACTGCTTAAAATTCTATTAAAAAAGAATAAAATTAAATATCAAGATTTCTATTGCCATTCGGATATGCGTTCTGGATCAACACTTGGTCTATTTATTTCAACTAGACTAAATATCAATTCAGTCGATATAGGACTTTGTCAACTTGCAATGCATTCTGCATGTGAGATGATGAAAAGAAGTGACATTGAAGAATTAATAACATGCTCAAAGCTCGCTTTCGAAACAAATTTCAACTGCGAAAATTAGAGATAAAAAAGCGGACATTCTATTGTCTGCTTTTTTAATTTGACTTTAATATAGCAAAAAATGCAATATATTTTGCTAAATCTCATTAATTTTGTCTGAACTAGTAAGATAATATGCATAAAACATATAAATTTTATGATAAAACAAAAAAAATAAAAATTTTAAAAATAATTTTGAAAAACTCTTTACAAATATAAAAATATGTGATATACTCGGCAAGTCGATCACTTTACTTTTTTTACTTTAAATAAAAGGAGATGTAATGAGTTTAAAGGAAGAACAAGAAAAGTATTTAAAAATCAAAGAAAAATTAGACTTATATAGAGAAAGTCTAGAAGAAGAAGGAATTAAATTAAGAAGAATTCCAGATCACGATCTTGCTGTAACACTTTATAACTTAAATGAAAGACGAAAATATCAATATGACAAGAACAAGACAAGACCATACTTTGCTAAGATTATGTTTACAAAGGATGGGGACAAAAACGCAACAACTGCATATATTGGAAGAATAGGCTTTGCAAGTTTAGATGACGAAGATATTATAATAGATTGGCGTGCTCCAATTTCCGACCTATATTATAATTCTAAACTTGGCAAAGCTTCTTTTAAAATAGGCAAGGAAGAGGTTAGCGGAGAGCTATCACTAAAAAGGCAGATCAATTTTGATGATGGACAAATCACTCAAGTTTATGATCTTGACAATTCTATAAGTAGTGATGAATTCCTGCAACCATATTTGTCATCGTCTGCCGACAATCGTCTTAAAAATATTATTGCAACCATACAAAAGGAGCAGGACAATATCATTCGAATGCCATTTGGCGACAACCTTATCATTCAAGGTGTTGCGGGTAGTGGCAAGACGACGGTTGCACTTCATAGACTTTCATACCTCATATACAATAATAAAGATTATTACAAGCCTGACAGCTATATTGTAATTTCGCCAAACGCCATATTTAAAAGTTATATTTCAACTTTGCTCGAAGAACTGGATGCCGATCAGGTTGAAAGCACAAATATGGAAGAAATTATAGAAAATATATTAAAAAACGATATAAAATTGCTTTCAAAACATGAAAAATACTACAAACTTATAGATAATGGCATTAAAGCCGACTATCTCAAGTTTAAGGGAAGCAAAGAATTTGCAAGCTTAATAGAAAAATTTCTAGAAAACTACGCAAAGGAAATGTTTTATAAAGACTTTGTGATTAAAGGTGCTTGTGTACTTTCAAAAGAGTTTGTCTATAAAACTTTTTTAGAAAGCAAGAGAGAAACCCTAGAAGACCAAATTCAAATTTGGGCAGGCAAACTTGACAGTTATGTAAAGAACAATGACAAGCTTGAAGATTATTTAAGAGATCTTTCAAGAGAAGGCAAACTATCATTTAATGACAAGATATTCATCGAAAGGACGCTTGAAAGGAGTATTAAAGGACTGCTCCTTAAATTCTATAAAAAGCGAAATATCTTGGAAATTTACAAAAAATTCATATCATCTATAGACAAACTGACTGATTATAAAGATAAAAATATACTAAAACAATCTACACTTGCCGACCTAAACAAAAATATAATTGCTTATGATGATATCGGTGCTATTCTATACTTAGCTTCGCGAATTTCAAGCGACTTTACACAAAATCATTTAAGGCAGGTTATCATAGACGAAGCACAGGACTTTTCATATTTAACTTTTTTGGCTTTAAAAAGGATATATCAAAATGCATACTTCTCAATCTTCGGAGATATTGCACAAGGCATATATAGTTATCAATCGATTGGCTCATGGCAAGAGATAATTCCACTATTTGAAAATGTTAGTTATCTTGAACTCAACAAGAGTTATCGTACGACAATAGAAATAACAGAAAGTGCAAACAAGATATTGAAAGGGCTTGGATTTAACAGCGCGTCAAATGTATTAAGACATGGTTATCCAGTTGAAGAAAGGTTGACAGAAAATATAGAGGAAGCTATCAAAAAGGAAATAGACGATTTTAGATCCTTGAATTTTGTTTCTTCCGCTGTGATATGTAAGGATGAAAAAGAACTAAAGAAGGCTCGCGAAATTTTAAAAGATCTCGTAAAATCTTACAGCGAAAATGACACAGACATAGACAACAACTATACATCGCTCTTGACCCTTGAAGCCTCAAAGGGACTTGAGTTTGATTATGTCATCATATATGATAAAAACAGTTACTCTTCTTCTCCTCTTGATCAAAGACGCTTCTATGTTGCCTGCACAAGAGCATTGCATAAATTAGTAATAAATAGAATTATTAATAAATAAAAGAATAATAAATGGATGAAAAATCTAAAAAATAATCAAAAAAACAGGTAAAAATCATAAAAAAATAAAATATTATAAATTTTTTTTAAAAAAATCTCTAAAATATCAAGTACATTTTAAGGTATATAACTTTAAAATATACTTTTAAAATTAGAGATTTTTTTGTTATTAATTAAGTTTTTGCTTTTTCTTTAAGGTTTAAATATAAAACTTTCTACATTTACATTTCCGCCTGTAATTTTTATAGAGATAAAGTGTTGTTTTGTTTGCAGATTTTGAAATGCAAAGGCAAGCGTTTTGTCTTCTTTTCCAGAAAGCGAGTAGATGTATTTTTCTCCGTCAATTTCAACTTTAAGTGTGCAAGCAGATCTGCTGGTAACGAAAAGTCCAAATCCACTTCCAGTAAAGTTATAAGAAATTGTGCCATTACCACTTATTGTATGACCGAAAGTTGAAGAACCAGATTGCAACGAAAAGTTGCCCTTATAAGAAAGCCAATCAGGCGAGTTTTCATAAAAGCCATCAAGCGAGTAAGACATATTTATCTCAGCGATTGCTACATAGCGGTGAGTATCGGTATCTGTGACTATGATTTTGTAATATCTTATTTCGCTATCGTCAAAGTCCACTTTCAAGGTTCTATTTTGGTAGGTTGCGTCTTTAATAGATTTAAGCAACGTCAAATTTTCAAGATCTTTTCCACCATACAGGTCAAAGGTTATTGGCATATGCACTTGTACTCTATTATATCCGATAATTGTCAATCGGTTGACAAGTTCGACCTTTCCTAGATCTATTGTGAGAATAAAAGGATCGCCACTTGTGATAAAGTGGTTTTCTTCATTGTGGTATGCTGTATTATTGTTGCCATCAATTACATTTTCAATTTTATAACTATTATCCCATATACCATAATTTTCAACCGAAACAATTTTCTGTCCTGTTAAATCGACATCAATTTGATTTATTTGATATGAGATATAATATGGCATTTCACTTTCAAAATTATATTCTTCTATTGTCGCACTTTCGCCATAAAGAAGATCATTGTTTAATGCATTGACGGTGACACTTTGGTCTTCATTGACTTTGCCAAGCCCGAGTTCCATATAGGCGTCACTTCCGAGAGAGAGTGTGATTTCTTTAAAGTAAACAAAATCGCCTTTGTTCAAATTCAAAGTAACAGTCTGTGCACCTGTCGATACAAATTGATAGTTATTTCCTGTTAAATCGATCACTTTTTTAAAATTTTCGTTGTTATTGATAGATAATAGCAATATATTATTTCCACGGCCTGCACGCAAACATAATACATAGCTTCCGCTTTCTTCTATATAAAATTTGCCTTCAATTACTCCTATCATGTTAGGACTAAGTCCATTCATAAAATGAGATTTTGATTGAGATGTCGTTACAGAAGAATATCCTTCGAAATTTGCAAGGTATGCATCATACGCATTTTCATAAGGCATGCTTGAATATGTATATATGCTTCTTTTTGGCTGAGCTTGTTTTTGTCCGAATTGTAAAACAAGGGTGACATCTTCAGCTACGATAGTTGGATGGTTAATGGATAAGGTTATGTAAATTTTTTCGTTGTGATATGTTTTTTGCGATAATTTATAGATATTTTCATCAATTTTTTGTAAATTTTCGCCATTTTTTATGCTTTTTATCTCAAATGTAAAGTCATCAGGCAAAATAATCTTTTGATTAAAATCAAGTGTTAAATCTTCGCCATATGGGATGAGATATGGTTTGACAGTTTCTGTAAATACCTCATTTCCATCTTTAATATGACTTCTACCAACTTGATAAACACTTGCGACTGGCACAAAAACAGGTAGGTTTTGACTTTGCACACTTGATATGGCATCACTCGACAGATTTTGATGCATTATTTCGGTGAAATAATAAGTCATGTCATAGCCTGTCACTTGCGACACATCTTTATACCAGTTGTCAACGCCACTCTTTCCGCCATTTAATTTAAGAATTTCGACAAATTTCTCTATTCCAAAACTATGCAAAATGTCGGCATAAATATTGAGTTCGTTTAGTGCGGAGCCGTTTTTGGAGTTGGTAAGAGTACGCGATAGACTGTAAGCAGGGTTTGTATAGTTATTCCAATATGATGACATTTCGGCGTTGTCCGAGCGAGATGATGATATATTCGTATATAGCAAATATGAAATTAAAGAAACAACATTGTTTGTCACTTCATCACCAGGTGAAATTCCAAAACGTTGAAAGTGATGATTATATTCATGTATGACGCCCCATGTGCCTTCACTTGTAAAGGTTTGATAGTCTAAAGCGGCTGTTATCCAATCAGAAGGAAGGTTGCACCAATTTTGTCCTACTATAGCAACTGCAGAGCCAGCAAATACATAGGGATCATATACCATACTTATGCCAATTGATGACATTGATCCTGTTGAAAACTGTTTTGATGTTCTTGTGATTTTTTCCCAGAGATTTGCACTCTTGCAGAGATTGTCATAGTCACAGTTTACATAGACTTTAGAGCCTGAATGTCTAATGGAATTGTCATAAATCTCAAAATCAAAATAAGGAGCGGACAGCGATTTCATCTTTTCAAAATCTTCTTGAGTGGTTTGACCATATATGAAATGCATATATTCGACTGCGCCAGATATTGTAACCGAAAAAGTCACTGCATTTTTTGGCGTAACATATATAGGTCCACCTAAAGCGAAGCCGACATAGGCTGTAGTTGAATTTATGGTCATTTCATTTACTATGTATGGCATTCTCGTGAAAGTTTTGTTAACTCCAATATTATTTTTATTGTTTCTTTGAGCAGTTTGCCCTATACAGATTGTTAGACCGCCAGTTTTTTCTAGTTCGCTTTGCGAAATTTCAATCTTTATCACTTCACCAGCAGGAGCATAGAGTCCGGTTATATAATTTCCTATGGCCCTAGCATTATAGACATCGATTTCCTTGATGACTGCTTTTTCAGAATCAGAAACATTGCCGTAATACATATTTTCGGAAGCGGTATGTTTATATAATTTTTCGCCTGTTGGTTGACCATCTAAATATAGATTGCCATTTTCATCCATTGAATTGTATGTTGAAGATGACGCAATAAGCGAAAGGTTTTCATCTATTATGGCTTGTTTTTCATCGGTGGTGGCATTTGAGAGAGTCTGTCCATAGACAGGATATCTTTCAAGACCGCCATTAGCAACAATTGGACTTGTCCTTGCGACAGTGCCTATTACTTTTCCGCTTTGACCAACTTTTGATGTAGTTTTGTATGGTAAATCAAGAGTTTGTCCTGAAGCCGACCTTTTAAAAATATCAGTACCAAAATATAAAAAGACAAATAAGATTGCTAAAAGCACGATTATTGAAGATAATGCTAAAAAAACTTTCTTTTTCATATTCACTCCTTGTTTTCATTATATAACAATTATTCAAAAATGTAAAGACACGTCACTAAGAAGCATATCGCAAAGCCATAATGCATTTATCTTTCCTTTTTGTTTTTAAAGAGTTTGACAACAAAAGTTCATTTTAAAAGTATATTCTTTCAATTTATTATTTTATAATGAATAAATATATATAATAAATATTTTTTACTCTAATTAAAAAATGTTGATTTTTATAGCGTAAAATGTTAAAATGATTAAACAAGGAGAAAAATTATGGCACTTTTAAAGAATATAGAATGGACTGACACTGATAGTAATCTTATAGTTTATAAATATCCTATAGGATCAGCGCAGGTCAATAAAGGTTCGGCACTTACAGTGAGAGAAAGTCAAGTTGCAATCTTTGTAAACAAAGGCAAACTTGCCGATGTCTTTTTGCCAGGTTTTTACAAACTTGACACAGACAATATGCCAATTTTGACAAAGATGATGTCTTGGAAATATGGTTTTGAAACACCTTTCAAATCAGACATCTATTTTGTAAGTACAAAACAATTTACAAATCAAAAATGGGGAACAGTAAATCCTATTTTAGTTCGCGATAAGGACTATGGCGCTGTACGAATTCGCGGATTTGGAAATTATTCATTTAAAGTTAGCGACGCATATATTTTTATGCAAAACTTGACTGGTACTCTTGCAAAGTTTGAAACTTCTCAAATCAGCGACTATTTGCGCAGTATGGTATTGAGTGGAATTTCAGATGCTATCGGAGAAAGCAAGATTGCAGTGCTTGACATGGCTGCAAACTTACAGGAACTTTCTAGAATAGTTGAAACAAAAGTTGCTGATGATTTTAAGGGTATAGGACTTACTTTGACAAACTTTGTATTTGAAAGTTTCTCGTTGCCAGAAGAACTTGAAAAGGCTCTCGACAAAAATACAAGTCTTGGAATGCTTCGAGGGAATATGGATGTCTATACTCAAATGGAAACTTTGGCGGCAATGAAGGAGGCGACTAAAAATCCAGGTGCTGCTGGCGGGACAATGGGTGCTGGCATGGGACTTGGCATGGGTATGGGACTTGGAAACATATTTGCAAACAATATGCAAAATATGACACAGATGAATAGCAATTCTCATCAGCAAAATCAAGGACAGTCAAGACAATGTCCAAATTGTAATGCTGTGCTTCACGGTAATCCAAAGTTCTGTCCAGAATGTGGAAGCAAATTATCAAATGTCTGTCCAAATTGTGGTACAGCCGTTAAGGCGAATGCTAAATTCTGTCCAGAGTGTGGTACAAAATTAAAATAATAAAATTTGTTTGTTTTAAAAAATACGCGTAAAATTCTTAAATTTTGCTATTTTGTGTCAAATTTTAATTAATTTTAAATTTAAAAACTATTTTGCTTAAAAAAAAGGCTTAACCATGGCAACAATCGAGGAGAAAATTTATAACGAAGATAATATTGATGTCACTACATGCAAGTGTCCAAATTGCAAAGGTACTTCATATTTTGATCCTAAAACTCAAAAGATGAAGTGTGAATATTGTGGCAGTATTTTTGATATGCCTAAGACTGAAGCAACCTTTGTTATTGAAAGAAACTTGAGTGAACTTATCACGCAGGGCTCAGTGTGGAATGAAGCAGAAGTCTATAGATGTGAAAGTTGTGGGGCAAAACAGATTGTTGAAAATCAAAATGTTGCTCATGTTTGCGCATTTTGCGGTACAAAGAATATAGTAAAAACAGAAGAACTGCCAGGCTTAAAGCCACAAGGAGTTGTTCCTTTCAAAATAGACAAAGAAAAGGCAGGACAACTTGCTATTAAATATGTAAAGAAAAAGTTTTACGCACCAAAGAAATTTAAGCAGAGTGCAAAAGCAGAAAACTTGCATGGTATTTATAATCCTGTCTTTACATTTGATGCATATACAACAAGTTTTTATAAAGGTCAACTTGGTAAGAATTATGTGACATATCGCTATGTAGATGGAAGACGAATTGCAGATCATAGGATTAGATATTTTTATATAGGTGGTACGCAAGATGATCATTTTGATGATTTACTTGTTCAAGCTTCATCTAATATATCTATGGATGTCATAAGACAATTGGAACCTTTTCCAACGGGCAATGCAATTGAGTACCGTCCAGAATATCTGCTTGGCTATAGTGCAAGCACATACAATAAGGAAGGCGAAGATTGCTGGCAGGAATGTCAAAGACTTATGAAAGAGCGAATTGAGCGTGCAATACTCAAGAATTATGATTATGATGTAAAGGTGTCGCTCAATATCCAAACAAATTTTTCAAATCAAACATACAAATATATTCTCGTCCCTATCTATGTAGGACATTACACATATAAAAATAAACTATATAATTTCTTTGTAAATGGTTTCAACGGACGTGTAGCGGGCAAAACACCTGTTTCACGCGGAAAAGTTGGTTTGACAGTTTTTATTGTTTTACTGATTATTGCAGCCTTTATTTTAATTGGCTACTTTTTCTAAATTTAATTAAATTTAGTCAAATTTTTCATAAAAACTAAAAAAATTAATAAAAAACAAATAAAATGCTAAATTATATCGATATATTTAAATTTTTATATTAAATTTAAAGATTAAGGGGGGGGATAAAATGACTTGGAGTGAAATTGCCTTGATATGTGTCAGTGTAGTTCTTGTTATGCTAATTATTGCTATAATTGCAATCAATGTAATTAGAAGAAAAGATAAGCATGACGGCAAAAGAACGGACGAACTAGAAGTTATAGACGGCGTTCGATATACTAAAGATGATGTGGTAGTCGATGAAAGTGGCAAGGCGAGTGTTACGCTCAAAAAAGGAGATATAATGCTAGAAAGAGGCAAGGAATATCTCGTTGGCGAAAATGGTGACCTTTTGGCAGGCAAATATACAGTACTTACTGCTGATGAAAATCGCGAAAGCGTCAACATTAGGATAGGCGGACTTGTTCGAGATTACAAACACTTTTCATCAATAGTCTTGACGGATGGAGATAAAATAAGCCCTGTTTCTAACAATGTTGTGTTGCGATAATGTGATTAAAAGTTTATAAGTTTTAAGTTAAACGGCTAATTTTAAAATAATCGTGTAAATTTTAATAAAAAGTTTAGCAATATTTATAAAATATGCTATTATTTAAATATAAAGATGCTATTAATATTGAAGGAGAGAGATATGAGCAGAAATTTATTTTTTAAATTGTTTGGCGCACTTTGTGTAGTGGCGGCGGTTGTTTTCTGGATTTTATCCATTACAGTGCCTGAAACTTTTGGCGACTTTTCACTTGCTTGGGCAGGGGTAATCATTTGCGGTGGAATAGGACTTGTATTTTTACTACAAGGGGTATTTCAAAAGAACTCCACAACTTTTAAAAAACTTGAAATATGGTTTGGCGTTGCCTTGCTAGTTTGTGCTGTATTATGTCTAGTATCTGCAATTGCAATTCCAAAGAGCCTTGTTCTTCCAATAATCGCACTTGTTGTCG
Organism: uncultured Clostridia bacterium; assembly: GCA_944345705.1. Taxonomy (GTDB): domain Bacteria; phylum Bacillota; class Clostridia; order Christensenellales; family UBA1242; genus Caccovivens. The sequence continues at coordinate 20,640 of CALVML010000011.1, forward strand.
CTGTAGGTCTTGTCATTTCAATCTTGGCTACAGGTGGAAAGAAATGGGATGAAGGTGACAACCAAAAAGTTGGTTACAAAAACTATCACCAAAGAAAGCAAGAGGAGCAAGAAAAAGAAAATAATGATAAATAATTAAAATTAAAGATTAAAGATTAATAAAATTAAACATAAATAAAAATTAAAATAACTACAAAAAAATCACCTTACAGGTTAAATAATTTAAGGTGATTTTTTATAGAAATATATTTATAAAATTTATATATTTTTATCAAATTTAGAACCGCAATATTCACATTCGTAGCCGTTTGCTGTTTCTATCAAAGTGCCTCCACAGTTAACACACTTATTTTGTAATATTTTGGTTTTCTTAACAGAGACTTTTTCATTGGCGCTAAGTGTTTTTCCATCGTAAAGGAAGCCTGTGATATATTTCTTGTTTATTGCCTTTGTTAAGTGGGTTTTAACCTCTCTTTCGCGCATCTGCAGTTGAGATGCAATTTCTTCATTTGTTGTAAGATTTTCTTCAAGTACTGCATCAACTACGCGTTTCAATGTGCGGTTAGAGCCATAAGCGATCCAAATAATTGGCGTACCATAAAAGCCTATAACAAGAAATGCAATTCCAAGTACCATCACTATTGTGATAGACTTTGTTGCACCAAAAATGGTCAAAGGAATGCCTGCGACAAACATAATTGAAATTATACAAGCAATTATCAATAATTTTCTATTGTCTTTTTTAATATCAGGTTTCTTATTCTCTTTCATATAATGATTATATTATATTTTATGCTATTTTGTAAAGCAAAAATTATCTTTTCCTTATTTTTACAATAAAAAAGAAGTCTAATTGTAAGCAAATTTAAAAGTTTTTGTAAACTTAATAAAACGTTTTGTAGTATATAGACTTCTTTTTATAAGGGCACTTTTCATTGTGTCATCTTTTTAAAAAATTAATAAAGGTTTATTTTTAATATCTATTATAAATCCTTTTACGATATAAATATGCACAAACAGAGAGTATAGACAAACCCACTAAAGCTACACAAACCCAAATCAATATTTGGAAACCGCCATTATTTTGAGTATTGTCTAATTGATATTCAGCTGAAATAGAATGATTTTGTGTAATATTTTTAAAGGTGTATTGTGTTTCTTGTTTATTCACATCAATTTTTTGACCATCAATTATAATATATTTTATAATATAGCCGGTATTTGCCTTAATCACAAAAGTACCATTTTGACCATATTCATAAATATCAGAATAATATTCAATTTGCCCGTTGGCATTTTGCGTGACTGTAATAGCATAAGTGAGTTTAGCAAATAGGACTTGTATATCATGATCTTCTGTAATATTTTCAAAAGTATAATAACCATTTTCGAGAATTTCCTCAAATTCATTACCTGTAACAAGTTTGCCATCTATTAAAATTTGCGTGATTTGATAGCCATCATTTGCAGTTATATAGTAGGTGATGTCATCTCCGCGATGAACGACTTTTTCTCCACTATTTGAAATACTTCCATTTTGAGATGATGAAGCATTTATTGTGAAACTTGCTTTTACTGCGGTTGCAATCAGTGTTAAGTCGCCAGCTGGCATAAGGAATGAGCAGTTTTGTGATAGATTGAAGATATTACCATCTGCATCGGTCCAGCTTTGCCAGGAATAACCATCTGTGATGTCGGCTGAAATTATAATAGGCGAGTAATATTGATAATTTCCGCTTCCTATCAAATTTTCCGTGCCTTCACTTGTGTGCAAGGTCAATGTGTAACTATTTCTTGTATAGTAGATGTCTATTACAGTTGAGCCATCGATAGCAAGTTCTTTTTGTGCGAAATCTTTTGGCGTGAAGCCTGTTATATCAATTGCTTCTGCATTTGTCATGTGATTGAATGCATAGTTTGTAATCTTGGTTTCGCTATCATAAAGAGTGTAATCATCTGCATTTAGATTTTGTATATAATAGTTTACAGTAAAACTAACATTTTCAATGTATTCAAAAATAGCACTGATTGTATAGTCTTTATCTATACTCTCTATTGTATAATTTTCAAGATCGAGTTGTGAATACTCTTCATCATTAACAAGTATACTCTTGACGAAGAAATTGTCATTTGGAGTAAATGTTATAACTGCGCTATCTCCATAATAATAGATATCTTTGTCGCGTGAGATAGTTCCACCTTCAGATTGAATTAAAGTAATTGTGTAAGAATTTTTAGCAAATTCAACATAAATCGAGTGATTTTCTGCAATATTTTCAATATTTATGCCATTTTCGATGGCGTCAGTCAAATTTCCATCTTCCAAAATCATTCCATCAAGCATGATTGAATTTATATGATAGCCTTGCATTGCTTGGAATTTTAAATTGATATCATCATTGACTCCTACATAGTAACATCCATCAATAAGTGGATAGTTTGTAATTATCGAGCCATTGCCTTGAACAGTAACATCAATTTGATAAACTGTTCCAACCTCTATTCTGCAAATAGACGAATTTACAAGACTACCATCCCAATTACTAATCGTAACATAATAGTAATATACGCCATTTTGTGATGTGTCTACTTTAAATGAATTTGAATTGGCATTTGTTATTGCCTTTCCCAAGTACAGATTGTTATTTGACTTATACCATTGATATTTAAGATCAAATCCGCTTGCATCGACTGTCAAAGTCAAATCCATATTTGCACCTATGTTTATTGAATTATCTAAGTCGTCTGTTATAGCAAATTCATCTATTGCATTGAAGGTATTGCCATAGTCTTGCGCATACTTTTGAGCAGTAGAAGATGAGTATCCATAAATATTTGTATTGACATTGAAAGGAGTTCGAGTAACTACATAATCTCTAGTGTCATAGGTAAACTGCTTGCCGATAACTACATTTTTCACATTTCGCAGTGACATTTGACCAAGAATGATGATATTTGGAAGATATAGCATTTCTATTTCACTATGCTCAATTGCATAGTTGTTTATCGTTGTGACCTGTGGCAAATTCATGCTATTTAAACTTGTGCAATTGTTGAACGCATAAGATGATATATTTGTAAGAAGTGGGGCGTTTACATATTCAAGGCTATAACAATTTTGAAATGCGTAAGATGATAGGGTGGTCAAAGACTGAAGATTGATCTCGACCAGACTAAAGCAATTTCTAAATGCTCTCTCGCCAATTGATGTGATGTTATCAAGATTTATCGCTTTTAGGTTTGTGCAACCAACAAAGGCATCATTACCTATATTTACAAAGGAAGAAGGCAAGATGATTTCTTTAATTAGTGAGCAGTCTTCAAAAGCGTTATCGCCGATCTTTGATATTGTAAAGCCGTTGTAACTTTCTGGCAAAACAATTCTCCCTGATAGTGCCTTATCTACAAGCGCGATTGAAATTTCAACCATTCCACTTGTTTGATTAAGATAGTACTCAAAATAGAAAGATGATAGGTTTTGAACAAGTGAATTGAAAGTTATTAGATTTTCTTGAGCATACCTATAGGCTTCACTTTGTGGAATTCCTAAAATCTCAAAGTCCTGTACAAGATTTCCATTTTCATAGCCTAGGGCATATTGTCCGATATGTTGCACGCTATTTTCAAGGGAGATCGATTTCAGTTTAGGGCAATTATTGAATGCGTAGTCACCTATTGTTTCAGCATTTGGAATGGTTACACTTTCAAGGTTTATACAATTTTCAAAGGCATGAGCAGATATTATCCTTACGTTTTCAAGGTTTATCGTCTGCAAATTTTCACAGTTTGCAAAGGCATTTTCTTCAACAATTTCAAGTTCAGGTAAAATAAGGGTTTGAATAGATGTGCAGTTTTTGAAAGCGTCTTGCGCGATACTATAAACAGGTAAGTTTTCAATGTATGAAGGCACTTCAAAAGTGCTTTCGCTAGTTTCCACTCCTGTAATTGTGACGCGACTATTTTCTATAGTGTATTCAAATGTAGTGCTTTGTCCAAGCAGATTTATTTTAAAATCATTTTCGCGAGCAAAATTTTCGCCAATTCCTGCGTAGACATTGAATGTTGCGTTTTGAGCAATGTTATTAAAGGCATCTTCGTCAATGAAATCAATGCAACTTGAAAGGGTTATTTGTGTAAGAGTGGTATTATTGCTGAATGCGTTGTCCCTAATTTCTACAATTGATGGCAAAACTATGGTTTTGAGATTGCTTCTTGAGAAGGCGTAGTCATTGACCTGCTCTAAGTTTGGAGCGTTTAGTGTGGTCAGTCCTGTACCATAGAAAGCTGATTGTCCAATTATTTGTGCTTGTTGCAAGTCTACTTGAGTTAGATTAGACATATTATAGAAAGCATTTGAACCTATTATCTCGGCGGAAGATATTTCAGCACTTATTAGCGGACAATTATAGAAAGCTCTTGATGAAATCGTTTTAACGTTTGCTAGTGTAACTTTCGAAAGTGAAGTATTGCTTTCAAAAGCGTTTGCTCCTAAATATTTAAGATTTGGAAGATCCAGTGATGATAAACTGTTATTGCCTGTAAAGGCATAAGCACCTATTATCTGCACATTACCAAGCTGCAGTTGCTTGCTTTGGTAACCACGGAAAGCATAAGCGCCAATTTTAGTTGCATTAATAAGCGAGATGATCTCTAGATTTTTAGATTGACTCTCATCAAGATCAAAAGCGTAGTCGCCTATAGTTATCACATTATCTAGAATTATATCTTCGCTTAACCCTGAGCAGTTTAAGAAAGCGTAACTATCTATTGTCACAAGAGATGGGAAGTTTGAATTGTTTACCGCGCTCAAATTTATACAATCTGCAAATGCATATAGACCAACTCGTGAAACGCTTGGCGCATAAATATATTCAAGGCTTTCAAGAGATGTAAAGGCATAATCTGAAATCAAGGTAACACTGTCAGGCAAGGTAATATCTGTGACAAGAGTACTTGAAAATGCGTAAGAGCCAATTGAAGTAATTTTTATTCCGTATATTTCACTAGGCACATTTACTGTTGTAAGCACTCCATTGTAACTTACAAGCACGCCGTCTTCATTTACAGAATAGGCATTTTCAATGTCATTACCATTTATCACATAGGTTTTTTGAGCAATTTGACTGACTTTTGTTATTGCGCCAGATGAAAAGTAAAATGCACGTGCCTTGATTTGAAGTGACTTATCAATTGTAATTTCTCCATCATAAACAATGCCATTTGTTAGATTTGGAGTGGAGCCATCTATAGTATAATATATCACCGAGCCTGCAAGTGTTGAAGACAGCGATAGGGTGAAAGATGCGTCCTGTTCACTTTGAGAAACGCTGAAATTTACACTGCCTACTAGATCGCAATATGCATACTCAATATTCAGCATGCCATATCCATAGTACACATCTTTGCCATCTGCTCCAAGGTCCAGCGCGCCTTGAGTCAATTTGTTTACTATTTCATCAAAATCAATATCTTGATTTGGATTGGATAGTATCAGTGCAACCGCGCCAGTCACATGCGGAGCAGCCATAGATGTTCCATCCATTGTCATGGTTCCGCCTCCAATGTATGCGCTTTCTATACCGCAACCAGAAGCGACTATATCAACAAAATCTCCATAATTTGACCAGTATGGTCTATAGAAGCCATTTCCATCAACGCCTATTGCGCCAACGGTTAGGGCAAGCTCGACATTACTTGGCGTGTAATTCTCAACATTTGCTCCATCGTTACCAGACGATACAATAGTTAAGATATCTGCATTGTAAGCGTCTTGGATAACTTGCTCATAAGGATTATATATACTAGAAGAATAACCATTTAAACTCATGTTCATTGCATATATATTTTGTCCTTCGCTCTTGAGATTGATAACATATTGCAAGCCTAAGATTATATTGATGCTAGAGCCTGTTCCATCATTATTTAAGACTTTTATAGGTAGTATTTTGACATTTGAATATGTAAGATCAACGATTGTTCCTGCAACATGAGTGCCATGTCCGAAGCCATCTTCGTAAGGGTAGGCATCTGGAGTAACATCAGTTGAAAAGTTTGCTCCGCCACTTGCCACTCGATTTGTAAACCAAGGATGGTCACTGTCAAGCCCTGTGTCAAGCACGGCGACAATTACTTCTCGCAAATTTGAAGTGCCGATATTTTGCTGTAAAAAACTAGAATAACTATCAATTGCACTTGAACCTGCGCCCCAAGTTATATAAGAATTGTCGCTTATTTGCGTGGACGAAAGCGAATTTTGACTACTTAAAATATTGCTTGAATTTTGATAATTTACTATTTTTATAGTGTTTTTCGCGTAATTTTTGCTGTTTTTTATTATATTTTCTTGATTTTGATCGATTTCAGAGGCACTTACCTTTGTGTCAAAGGTGACTTTTATATCGTCTTCTTGAGATAATTGATTGTAAGAATTTAACGCATCTTGAATTGTATCATATTGAAGAATGTAGTAATCTTTGTATCCACATACTATCTCAGTTGCATTTACATCATCAATCTTTGATTCACTTTGAACAATAAGACGCATAGATGAATATGGGTTTTCAAAAGCCAAACTATTGTCTTCTTCTTGTACTATATATCCTAGACTTTGAGTAATGCTTTTAACAGGAAGATATAACTGTCCAGACTTTACAAAAGCTTTTACAAGTGAGATATCGGTTTTAGAACTGCTTGTTATAGTTTGCATATCACTATTTAAAGTGACTTTACCAAGATTACTAGAAAAAATATATTCGTCATTATCATTTTTCACACTTATGTCAAAATAATCTTCTAGATCACTTTGGCTTATCATATAGTCTGTGCCAGATTTTTCAAGGTTATCAGTTGGAATGATTATATCTTCGTCAAAAGTGTATTTTTTTAATAGACTTAAAGCGTCTTGAGAGAATGAGTCAAAATCGCCATTTGTGTAATTTCTATTATATGTAAAAAAGGAAAGCAAAAATAGACCGAGTATAGATAAAAACAATACAAGTATTGTCATAATTTTCAAAGATTTTATTTTCATATTTTCTCCTTAGAAGGTGGTTAGATAATATCTTTATTTTGGTTAAAATTAAATAAATTTTAATAAAAATTAAGATTTTTTAATGATTTTTAGTGATTTTTTTATATTTTTCATTGAATTTTTAAATATTTTTGATAAAAATAATTAAAAAATAATCATGATATTTGCATTATGTTTTGGTTTAAAATTTTGAAGAATATATTTTAAAATAGATAAAAAATTATTTACATATTCTCCTTATTTAATATAGCACATTTAAGATTGATTGTAAAGCAGAACAAAATTAAATGCATTTTAATTATAGAGATTTTATTGTAGATTTTTAAATTTAATTAATTTGTAAGTAATAAATTAATAATAAAAAATTGTCATAATTAAATAACAAAACTCTTTGCAAATTTGATAATTTGTGCTATATTTAAAAAAGGAGTTTATTTATGGCAAGTTATGATTTTAAAACTATAGAAGAAAAATGGCAAAAGCGTTGGGAAAATGACCCGCGACTAAAAGCGGTAGATTTTCATCCAACAAAGCCAAAGTATTATGTTTTGTATGAATTTTATAATATCAGTGGCAATCTACACATGGGACACCTAAAAGGTACAGTTCCAGCCGATGCTCTTGCAAGATATAAGCGTTTCAAAGGATATAATGTGTTATTCCCAATAGGTGGAGATGCGTTTGGACTTCCTGCTGAAAACGCTGCAATCAAACATGGCATTGATCCGCATAAGTTTGTAGAAGATGGTATGAAGACTGTACTTGATCAATCTAAAAAGATAGGTCTTTCTTTCGACTATTCAAGGACCATCTGTACAAGCAGTCCAGAGTACTATAAGTGGACACAATGGATCTTCTTGCAACTATTCAAACATGATAAAGCATATAAAAAGGTTGGCAAGGTTAATTTTTGTACTCACTGCCAGACTGTGCTTTCAAACGAAGATAGTCAGGGCGGAAAATGTGATAGATGCGGAAACGATGTCATACAAGTAAATAGGAATGTTTGGTTCTTGAAGATGAGAGAATATTCTGAAAAGTTGCTTAAGAATATTGATAATATCACCATGGCGGAAAACCTTAAGGAAGCGCAAAGAAACTGGATAGGTCGAAGCGAAGGAATTGAACTTGATCTCGGCTTATATGACGAAAATGGCAATAAAAAAGAAGATCTATCGATTTTTACAACTTGTATAGAAACTGTTTATGGTATCACTTTTGTAGTGCTTGCGCCAGAAAACGAACTTATTGAAAAATTATCATCATCTATACAAAATATGGACGAGGTGCGTGCATATCAGGAAAAGACCGCGCTTAGAAGTGAATTTGATAGAATGAGCCAAGTAAAAGACAAGACAGGCTGTATCCTTAAAGGGATCTATGCAAAAAATCCTGTAACCGACGAGCTTGTGCCTGTTTATATTGCTGACTTTGTACTCAATGGCTATGGCACTGGTGCTGTGATGGCTGTTCCATGTCACGATCAGCGCGACTATGAATTTGCTGTAACATTTAATATTCCAATGAAGCAGGTAATTGAGGGTGATTGCTCTAAGGGAGCAGTTGAGAAAGGTGAGTACCTTGTGTCAAATCCAAAGATGATAAATTCTGGCGAGTTTTCAGGTATGGATGTACTTTCTGCAAAGCCAAAGATGGCTCAAATGGTTATCGACAAGGGCTTTGGCAGGAAAATAGTAAATTACAAAATGCAAGACTGGTCATTCAATAGACAAAGATATTGGGGAGAGCCTTTCCCTATTGTGTTCTGCGATCACTGTGGTATCGTGCCACTTGATGAAAGCGATCTTCCGCTTCTATTGCCACCAACTAAGGACTATCTTCCAAATGCACAAGGCGATTCGCCACTTTCAAAGATTGACAGCTTTGTAAATTGTACTTGTCCAAAATGTCATGGAAAGGCAAGGCGCGAAACTGACACAATGCCAAACTGGGCAGGTTCAAGTTGGTACTGGCTTAGATATATTGATCCACACAATGACAAGGCACTTGCAGACTATGAAAAATTGAAATACTGGGGCAGTGTTGACTGCTATACAGGTGGTACAGAACACATCACAAGACACGTACTTTATGCATTTTTCTGGCAAAACTTCCTGTATGAGATAGGTGCTGTTCCAACTCGTGATCCTTTTGTAAGAAAGATGGGCAGTGGACTTATTCTGGACAGCGAAGGCAAAAAGATGAGCAAGAGTTCTAAAAATGGCGTTTCTCCACTTGAAGTTATTGACAAGTATGGCGCAGATGTTGCAAGACTTCATGTGCATTTCCTAGCAGGTTATGAAGATAACTGTATGTGGACATTTAAAGGAATTGAAGGAATTACAAACTTTGTGGACAGAGTTTGGAAATTGCAAGACATGATAAAGGGTGACGGTGTAAGCAAAGAACATATTGTCGAACTTAACAAACTCATCAAGAAAACTGGCGAAGATTATGAGAATTTAAAACTAAACACTGCAATCTCTGCATGTATGATTTTCTTAAAGAAGATAAAAGAAGATGGATTTATTACTAAAGAAGAATTAAGACAATTCTTGATTATTCTAAATCCACTTGCTCCGCATATCACAAGTGAAATGTATGAAAGGGTGTTTGGACAAGATATACTTGATCAATCTTATCCAGAATATGACGAAAGCAAAATTGTTGAAGATGAAATAAGTTTGCCAATTCAGGTCAATGGAAAATTTAAGACAACTATCAAGGTCTCTCGTGACAGCACTCAAGATGAAATAGTGTCACAGATAAAATCGAAAAATCTAATTGATTTAGGCAATGTTAAAAAGACAATCTATGTGCCAAACAAGATTATCAATTTCATCGTTTAATTAACACAAATTAACTAAAAAAAATCAAAAAAACGCTTAAAAATTGCGAAAAAACTGCATTTTTAAGCGTTTTTTATTAAATTATTGATAAATTTTTAAAGATAAAAGGACTTTTAATTATATTAAATTTTTATTGAAATGAACAGATTTTTGATAAATTTTTTTTATTGTATAATCATCTTGAATTTTTATTTATTTCGATTTTTTAATAATTTTAATGACTATTTTGTCGATTTTTTTAATAATTTTAATGTTTAAAATTTGTCGATTTTTTTAATTTATCAAATAGTGCATGGCAGGCTTTGGATCTATGCGAAACAGAATTTTTTTCTTCTTCTTGAATTTGCGCAAAAGTTTTCTTGAAAGGTGGATAGTAAAATAGGCTATCAAATCCAAAGCCGTTAGAGCCTTTCTCTTCAGTCATAATTTCACCATAAGTGCGACCAACGGCTTCTATTATCTCACCACTTGGCAAGATTGCCACCATTGTGCAATTAAAATAGGCATTTCGATTTTTCTTATCTTTCATTTCGCTTAAAAGTTTTTTGCGATTTTCTTTATGGTTTCCATGCTCACCAGAATATCTAGCACTATAAATTCCCGGTCTGCCATCTAGTGCTTCAACACAAAGTCCGCTGTCATCGCTGACAACAATATAATCTTTATTTTTATTTTTCAAAAATTCATAGACAGCCTTTGCTTTTATAAGTGCATTTTCATAAAAAGTTGTGCCATTTTCTTCAATATCGTCATTATAGCCAACTTCACTCATAGGCAAAATTTCATACCCTTTCATTATGCTTGAAATTTCTTCAATTTTATGTTTATTATTTGATGCAAGTACAATTTTCATATCCATCTCCCTTTAAAGTTTAACACTTTTTTATAAAATTGTCACGAGATAATCAAAGTTTTTAACAAAAATAAAATATATAATTTTTTATGAAAGTTAAAAATGATTATATTTCACGGCGCTAAAATATATTGATAAAAGTTTTTAAGTATATAGGTTTATAAATATTATATATAAAATTATATAATAATAAAATAAAAGTATTGACTATGAAAGGCGGGCGTGGTATAATAAACAAGGAATTTTAAGGATTTTAAACATGTTAGAGATACGAAATTTGACGAAAAAATATAAAAACTCTGATTTTTATTCAGTTAAGAACTTAAATCTTGTCATCAATGAGGGCGAGATTTTTGGCTTTCTAGGTAAGAACGGTGCAGGTAAAAGTACTACAATAAAGTGTATGACAGGGCTTCTTCCATTTGAAGAGGGCAAGATCTTAGTGTGCGGACATGATATTGCTAAGGATCCAATAAATGCAAAACTCAATATTGGATATGTACCAGACAATCATGCTGTATATGAAAACTTGACAGGCAAAGAATATGTCAACTATATGGGCAATATCTATCGTGTAGATAAAGACACTTTGAAAGAGCGTCTTGATGAATTTGCAAGACTTTTCAATATGTCGCACGCTATCGACAAGCAAATTAGATCATATTCTCATGGTATGAAGCAAAAGATTTGTATCATTGCCGCCCTTATCCACAATCCAAAGTTTTGGGTTTTGGACGAGCCTCTTATGGGACTCGATCCGCAAAGTATAGCCGAGATCAAAGGATATATGATAGAGCATAAGAAAAAGGGAAATACAGTTTTCTTCTCCTCGCACAATATCGATATGGTTGAGAAATTATGTGACCGAGTTGGCATTATGAATCATGGTCAACTTATGGAAATCATTGATATAAAAGAATTTACAAGTAGGAGCGACGAGAGTCTAGAAGATTATTTCTTAAATTTGACACGCGAAGATAGAGCAAAAGTAATTAAATATGATGAAAAGCAATTGAAAAAAGAGCGTAAAGCAAAGAAAAAGCAGGAAAAACTTGAAAGAAAACTCTCTAAGAATAATGAGAAAAGCGAAAGCAAACCTCTTGAAACATCTAAAGATAATACCGATAAGCCAAATTTAGAAAACGATAATATTGAAATTAACACCGATATGGATAGCGAAATTAAAACTGAAATCAATACTGAAACTAATACAACAGCGAGTGCCATAGCGAATGATGATCTTTAAACAAAAACAAAAAATTATTCTTATACATAAAAATTATTAACAAATTTAATTTCAACGATAAATTATACAAAAAACAAATAGGAGAAAAAGTGAGCCAATTTTTGACATTATTAAAACTAGAGTTTTATACAAGTGGGCAACGCAATAAAGATGCCTCGCTTTTTTCTCGTATTCGAAAATGGCTTCTAATTCTTATCGGGCTTGGAGCTGTTGTCGCACTTATCATATATGCATTAAATCAAATCTTGTCAGTCTGCCTTGAGGCAAACCTTAGCCACGAATTTATTGTCTATTATGTTTTCATCATATCAATTGTGCAACTTTTGTTTGGTATAAGTATAACGACAAAGACTCTCTACTTTAAGACAGATTTCAATATGTTAAAGCTTCCAGTCAGCGGAAAGATGATCTTTCTTGCAAAGATTGCTTATTTATTCCTTTATGAACTTGCTTTCACTACTATTCTTGCGCTTCCTGTGTTTATTCTATATGGCGTTAGGACTATGCAGGGGATTGGATTTTATCTAATGCTTGTGCCGAATATGATTTTCTTGCCATGTATTCCATTTCTGTTTGCACTATTATTCTCGGTGCCAGCAATGTATCTAGCAGGATATCTTAAAAACAAATTTATAGTAATGTTCATCCTTTACATAGCATCACTTGCTCTTGGTTTTACAATCTATATCTACGGTCTTAAATTCATATTACAAATTCTCGATAGTAGCGATATAACAAACATCTTTTCAGATGGCACGATCTTTAGTATCAAGCAATTTGCAAATAACCTAGTCTTTGCGGTGTTATTTAAAAATAGTTTGCTATTATATGATTTCATTCCTAGTATGTTTGTAAATATTGGCCTTATTTGCGTACTACTTTTGGTGATTTTTATATTTGCAGACAAAATTTACCTGAAAATAATACTATCTAACAACGAAAAAGGGTTAAAAGCCTTTAAAAACAACTATCAAATTAAATCAAGGTCGATAGCCGGTGCACTTTTCTTTAGAGAATTTATAAATATATTTAGGTCGCCAAACTATTCTTTTCAATACCTTACTGTTGTTGCTACAACTCCGCTTATGGTTTACTTTTCAAGTGAGATCGCCTCAAGTATAGGAGTTGCACAAATAGGAGCGGGAGTATTGCCTGGAATAATTGTGCTTGTCCTTATCATGTTCTTAAGTATGGGTACATCCTTTGCGGCAACTTCTGTGACACGAGAAGGAGAAAACTTCTTCCATACAAAACTGATACCTGTCAAGTATTCAAAACAAATTTTAATCAAGTTTTTAATGTACATAATAGTTTCAATTCCAGCGATATTTATTTCAACGTTTATACTGGCTTTTGCAAATTTTATAGATTACATATCTGCACTTTTAATTGCACTCAGTGTCAGTATGATAATAGTTGGAAATATCTGCTCGTCAATTTCTCTTGATATAAAAAGACCGCAATTCTATTTTCTGGAAGGTGGGGAAGTGACCGCCACCAATAGAAATATAAATTCTAGTATTGGAATAGGCTTTATAATCGCAATGATTGTCGGTATCGCCTGCATAGCAATTTCATTCTTTGTAAGTTTGCCATCAATGTATCTCGTTTTATATGGATTTGGCATTCCATATATGGCGATTGAAATCTTTACATTATTCTATAAGTTAGAGAAAAGGTATAGGAGTATCGAGTTATAATGAAAAAGTTAATGATTTTCTTAATGGTTGCACTGCCAATCGTGATAATACTTGTAGTCAATTTCACCATTTCAGTTGTTATTGGTGATGCCTTTATTGCAGTTGAAAGTATAACGCTCAGTCAAACTTCAATCACTGCAAATGTCGATGATACTCTACATCTTGACTATACCATTTATCCATCAAACGCCACAAACAAAGATGTTATATGGTCGAGTGATAACGAAGAAGTGGCAACCGTCGACATCAATGGAAATGTCACCTTTGTTGGTTTCGGCGAAGGTCATATCATAGCAACATCTATGGATGGCACTAGACGCGCAAGTTGTTCCTTCTATGTGACAGATGATGAAGTTCATAAGGTTATACTGACAAGTCCGACATCTCAAATTGATGTTGGTCAGAGTGTACAGCTTGTCGCAAATGTTTTGCCAAATGAGGCAATCAATAAAGCGGTTACATATTCAAGTAGCAATGAAGAGGTTGCAAGGGTAGGCCTAAATGGTCTTGTACTTGGACTAAAGGCTGGTGTAGCGACTATCACAGTGACTACTGAAGAAGGCAATTTTACTGACACGATAGATATCACTGTTATCAACCCTGTTACATCAATCACGCTTTCAGAAAGTGAAGTTATAACCTCAAAGTCATATTATCAAATAGAATGTACTATTTTGCCAAGCAATGCATCAATTAAAGATGTAACATATTCTTGCAGTGATGATACGATCGCATCTATAGATGAGTTTGGTGTTGTGTCATTTAAGAAGGCAGGCACTGTTATTGTAACTGTGACCACTGTAAGTGGAGGCTTTAGTCAAGAGATATCGATCACATATACTGACGGTTATGCACAAGATTTAATCTTAGATCAGTTGTCATTGAATTTGAAGATGGGCGAAAGTTTCCTAATAAGCTATCAAACAGTACCAGCAGAGATATATAATACTAAAGTTAGTTTTTCAAGTTCGGATACAACTGTCGCAAGAGTGGATAGCAGTGGCTATATCTATGCGCTTGGTGGCGGTAATGCTTTGATTGAAGTAAGTATAGATAAAAGTCCTGAAGAAAAGATAGTAAAACAGATTTCTCTCTATGTCGAGCGAGATGCAGAAAATATTGAGATTGACGATATAATCTTGACTGCTACAAAGACAATACAGTTAAATCCAACTTCTCTACCTTCCGATAGCACAAATACTCAGTTTTTCTATCACAGCCATAATGACGAAATTGCGACTGTGACCGAAAGCGGACTTGTAGAATTTCAGTCTGATAGTATAAGAAGTGTGCAGATAGACATCTATGCAAATACTGATTATAGCAATGTTAAAAAGACTATAACTGTCACATATACTGCAGGGCGTGCAAGCGATTTTACTATCGAAGATGAAAACATAGAAATCGAATATGGCGAGATTTTCACTTTAAATGTCAATTTTATTCCAACAAATACACAGATAAAAGACTTGGGGATAGAAATATATTCATCATCGCCAAATGCCGACAATGAAGTAGTAAGAATTTTATCTGACTCGAGAATTGAAGCCATTGGTGGCGGAAGTGTAATATTAAAGGTTACATATACAAGTTACAATGGTAATGTGATAACTAAATATTGCGATGTTAAAGTGACAAGAGCGCCAGAAGACTTGCAGATAAACCTAGGCCTTGAAATGCTTAATGGTCAATATGTGACTGCACTTGAACAACTCTCACTTAATGCTATAGTGTATCCGAGTGATAGTACTTATCATAACATAGTTTGGTCATGCACAAATGGAATAGGAGTTGTGCTGAACAATTCAACTTTTGTATTCAATACAACCGGAGTTGCTTTATTAAGAGCAACTTGTGGTGAATTTACAAAGGAAATTGAAATTTACTATACAGGCTCAAAACCAATATCGGCAGTTGTGAAAGCGAATTATAATGGAGAAAAAACTGATTTGCCAACCACTCTCAATTTTGGCGAAAGTTTTGATTTAATAATTGACTCGCTTTTCCCTAGCAATTCTAGTCAAGGCGAAATTATCTTGAAGGTTGCAAATCAAACTACATCTGCTTTAAATGGTCAGGTACTTTCGGTGTCCAATGACACCATTACCGCAGTTGGCGGTGGAAGTGCAACTCTTATCATCTATATAAATACAACCATCACACTTTCCTTTGAAATAAATGTGATAAGGGAAGGAGAAAGCATAACAATTTCTCAGGCAAATACTGCTACAACAGAAAGTTCAATCTATCTTACAAGCGCGGTAATGCCTGTTGATACTACAAACAAGGGCGTAAGTTATGAAATAATAGATGGAAATGCAAGTATTGATGGCAATCTTTTAACTTTCAATGCAAATGGCAGAGTAAACTTGCGTGCTTATCTTACTGTAAATCCAGACATATTTGTAGATTTTTATGTCGAAAAGATTGAGAAAGATGCAATCAACTTGACAAGTGGTACTTCTAAAATAAATGCAGTTATAGGCGACTTATATTATGTAGATTTTCTTTCTTTCACTTCTTTACCAAGTACAGGTGGTTTGATAAGTGTTACAAAAGGTGAAAAGTCAGTCGTTGAAATAGATGGTGGATTTATTAGGGTTCAAGGAAAGGGCGAAATCACTATAACAATAGACATTTTTAATGAAAATGATCTTGTATATACAAAAAATATCATTATGAATGTAATAACGCTTGTAAATGATATTGTATATAATGGCGATCTTGATTTCTACAACAATGAATATGTCACGGCACAAAACCGAGTAGATCTTGATTTTTCAGTTTATCCAGAAGATGCAGAAAATAAAGATTTGATATATAAAATTACATCATCAAACAATATTGCACACCCGAGCGGAAATACACTGCATTTCTTGACTAGTGGAACTGTCACTCTTGAGATTTCAAGTAGAGATGGTGGCGCATCTACAAGCATGACAATCACTTATACTGAGGGGCAGGCGATAAAGGCAGAACTTAACTATGAAGAGCAGATAACTCTAGATCAAGGTCAAAGTGTTGAGATATTGGTAGAAAGTGTTATCCCTAAAAACGCAACTATTGAAAATTTATCTCTATCTATTACTGGTGCAAGCGATATAGTGTCAGTATTAGGAAACAGGATCACTGCTTTGAAGAGTGGAAGTACCGTCCTTTCAGTTGAGATAAACGATAGTATTACAAAGATCATCACTATAAATGTTGTAAAGCAGGTGACAGAAATCTCTATTGACGATAATATTTTGACTTCACTTTCAGCCTATCAGTTGAATGCACAAGCATTGCCACTTACTGCAACAAATAGAGAACTTCTCTACCAAATGCAAGAAAATGAGATAGCATATTTGATTGATAATGTAGTTTATTTTAAACAGGCAGGCTCGTGTCAGGTTACAATTTCGGCAACTGACGGCAGTGGCGTTTCTAAAGTTGTTACAGTGACAAGTTCGCTAGGCAAGATTTGCGATATTACATTATCTCAAGAAGACTTAACGCTAAATAAAGGTACAACTTTCTATTTAAGCGTAAGTCAAGTCAAACCTAGTGATATCGAAAATTATTCTATTTCCTATGAGATAATCTCACAACTGCCAAATGATGACTCTCTTATTCCTGTTGTTTCTCTTGATGGAAATATTGTCAAAGCACTCTATGGCGGAGAAGCGGTACTAAGAGTTTGGGGTATTGTTGACGGCGAAAAGGTTTACTATAAGGACTATACAATCACAGTAATTACGAGTGTTACCGAGATTGCAATTGAATTTGAAAATGAATTGCAAATATATCAAAATAGTTTTGTAACAAGCCTTGACAGTTTATCTTTCACTTTAGCAGTAAATCCACTAGATGCAAAATTGCGTGACTATACTTATACAATTTCTGATGACACCATTGCTGAGATAGAAGATGGAGTAATCAAATTTAAGAAAACGGGCAGAGTTGTAATAACCTTCATAGGTACAGATTTTTACGACAACGAGATCAAGGTAAGTTACAATTTCTACTATACTGCTGATAATCTCATAAGTGCAACTATTGATGAAAGCGATTTTGAGCAAGGTGTGCTTACTTTGAATGCAGGAGATGAGTATCAACTTAAAACTGAAACACTACTTCCTTTTGACAACAAAAATCTCACTTTTTCGGCAGAAAATGTCAAAATAAACGCAATAGATCCAAATAAAGTTGTGCTACAATTTAATAGCAATGGTCTTATCTATGCTTTGAATGGCGGGAGCTATAGCTTCACTCTCAAGATAAATAATGTTACAGTAGGCTCTTACAGGATTGTCGTACAGAAAAAGGCTGAGAGTATTACAGTTGATGGCGACTTTGTCGAAGAAGATGGCGAGCAAAATATATATGTTTCGCGCACAAGTTATCAAATAAATGCAAAAGCAATGCCGTCTGATACCTATCAAACAGAGTTAAGTTATTCTTCAAGCGATCCAAGCATTGCAAGTGTGGATCAAAGCGGGCTTGTTACTTTCAATGGTTACGGTAAAGTGACAATAACGGTCAGCGTAAAAGGCAACCCTCAAATTTCAACTCAATTCAATATTGAGTATACAAACAGTCTTCGAGGAATATACTTTACAGACATTACAAATACCACCTTTACCGTTGGTAAAAATGTTGATTTCACAATAGCACCATTGCCAGCAAACGCAGTTGACTTTGATTATGAAATCTTCTTAAGTGACAATACAGCGCAGGCAACTTATACTAAAACAAGTGATGGAAGACATAGAGTAATCGGCAATAAAGCAGGAACAGTTACAGTCATTGCACGCGTACTAAACAGCGATATCGAAGCGTCAATTACACTCGAGTTTATTTCAAGCATTACACGAATTGAACTTGAACTGGACGCCGTTGACGATGTTGCTGGAATAGGCGGATATAGATACTTTGGCGATCGCTATGTAAGCGTTGCAGAAGATGGCTCTCACCACATTGTAAATACTTATCAAATGGGAGTAAACATATATCCTTCAAACGATCTTAAAGATATGCTTGTATGGTCATCGTCAAATGAAAGTATTGCTACAGTTGATGAGAACGGACTTGTAACCTTTGTAGGTTATGGCAAAGTTACAATCACAGTGAAAGCTAAAGCAAATCAGGAAGGCGAACTTGTTGCCTCTGATAGTTACACTTTCAATATCCATAAAGGCATAAACGTATTCAATCTAGATGAATACATTTCAGTTTACAGCAAGTTGTATTTACAGCCAATTGAAAGCGAAATTGATGGAATAGTTTTACATACAAACATTACACACCCTAAGGATTTGAATAATGTATTCAACTTTAATATCTATGGAAATGGTTATATGCTTTATTTCCAAGAAACTGAAGCATGGGAAAAGGTTGTAATCAATAAAAATGGTATAACTTTTGATAATGTCACATTTAGAGGCGTCAATTTCGATGCAGATGATAAATTGTCAGATTTGAAAGGAAAAGGCAAACTTTTATACATACATAATGTCAAAGATATATTGATATATAACTGTGTGTTTGAAAATGCAGAAAATTTAGTAGATGTCAAAAGTTCGACTGCAACATTCAAAGGTTGTGTATTTAGGAATAGTTTTACTGCGTCTTTAATGCTTTCAAGAGAAACTACTCCTGCAAAAGCGGTAGTAAAAGATTGTATATTTGCAAATTCACTTCTATGTGGTATCCTATTTAATATAGATAATGTTGACCACAACCCTGCAAATGCCAGCGAAGTTGTGATTGATGGAGATATAAGGTTCTATAACTGGATTACACTTGCCGAACTTGAGCATGGGTTCAAAGCCGACCTTGAAAAAATTGCGCAGGATTTAGGTTTGCCTACATCAATAGTTTCGCCGGTTGTCGAACAGTTTAAAGAGATTATTGCAAGTGATAAATACTTAGATTACAAATATACTTATAATGGTAAAGATTATTACAACTTTTCAATACTACAATATGACGCATCGGTTTTAGGATTTAATGCAAAAAGCAATGGTAAAATTACCAAAGGACAAGACTTTAATTCGGCAAACGTATATAGTAATATTTCAATTGAAGGGACAATCAAAGTCATGGATGGTGTTGCCAACGTAGATTTTGTTATAGACGCTCTCACCATATCAGGTAAAAATCCTTTCATAAAGCCGGGACAGTCACATGAAAGTGCTATAAACAATATAAGACAAGACGAAAGAATTTACGCTTAATTTAAAAAA
>CALVML010000012.1 GCA_944345705.1 uncultured Clostridia bacterium
TTCTTCATTTTTACTTTGCTTGCAAATTTGAAGTGGAGACTGTCCATTTGCATCAGGCAGTTGCAAATCTGCACCATTATCTACAAGAAATTGAACGGCTTTTTTGTTTCCTTCCCTTATCATTTCGATAAGAAGGGTGTCACCATTTTCATTTCTATAGTTTATATCCATGCCGTTTTGAAGCATAAGGCGGGCATTATCAAACTCTTTTTGAACTAAAGATTTTTTAAATAGCGATATCATCTTATCCTTTTCAATCTTTTCAAATAGATAGTTTTTGATTTCGTCAGTAGTTGCATATTCAAATACCGTCTTGCTGAGTGAATTTTTGCTGTCAATAACAGCACCATGCTCAACAAGATATTTGACAACATTAAGATTGCCCTTTGTGCAGGCATGGAAAAGTGCGTTCCAGCCATCGCCATCATGATAGTTTACATTGGCGCCATGTCGAACAAGACAATCAATAAGTTCAATATCATCATGACGAGTTGCCCACATGAGAGCGTTCCAGCCATCACTATCCTTGACATCTACTTTTGCACCTTTTTCAAGCAAAAACTCCGCAAGTTCACGATTGCCATTAAAACAAGCAAGCATAAGCGGAGTCATACCATCTGAATTTTTTACATTAATATTTGCTCCGCTTGAAAGGGCAGAGTCTACCTGTTCAATATTACCTACAACAGTTGCATTTAAAAGCATTTTATTTGCTATATCTATACGCATACTTTTACTCCTTTTTATTTATACATTATATATTATATAAAATATATACAAAAAGTCAATATGCATTTTAGTAAAAGAATTGAAATAAAACCGTTTAAACGAGAAAAAGTTTACTGATTGTCGTAAATTTCCTCTATCTTTCCGTCTTTTATCTTGAAGGTGTAAATAATATTATTGCCATCCTTTATTGCAAATGCCGATTCGCTATCGATCATATATACATACTCAAGTTTTCCAAAATACTGTTTAAGACTTTCGCTGTTTATGGTCTTGCGGAGATTTGGAGATAGAAGTTTTAGCGCATCATCAAAGTTTTGATTTTTGATATGAATGATAAAATTAAGAGAAATAAGCTTATCAGGCAGTTTTTGATCAGACAAAACATAGGTTTGATTTTGCGATTTTAACCCGTTGTCATCGATATAGTAGCTTCTAGTCATATTGTTATAAAAGCCATCTTCTTCGCTTTCAACACGAAAACCATTCTCGGTGATGGCGATCTCTTTGCCTACAAAGGTCTTGGCTTTATTTGTCTTAACATTATAGCATACAAGCGTTTGACTTTCGCCACATGAAAATTTAACATAGTCGATAAATTTAAAATTGCCTATTTCTATCTTTTCAATCTTGTTTTGCAGATACACAATCTTTTTATGGCTATCGCATGCAAATACAAGACGACTAGGATAGACTTCCAAAGCGGAATTATAGTCAAGATAGGAAAAATTATATATATTTACATTTTCGGTTAAAAGTCCGTCTAAAAGAAATATTAGAATATTTCCGTTATGCTCGGCAACTCTAAAAAATCTACCATCACTTGAAAGAGAGTCTATCTCGAAAGCATAGCTTATGCTACTTACTTTTAGTGGATAGACCTTTATGGGGAGGAGATCACTTTCAAGGTACACATATTCACTTGGCTCGATCTCTATTTGACTAGAGCCTTGTTTAATAAGACATGAATAGGGCGAATATATCTTGATTTTTTTCATAGTTATAATCTATGACGAGTTTTTTCACAATATACTTAAAGTTGCTTTAGGACAGTCTAATTACAACGTGAAATTCAAAGTCAAAAAATGAAATATTTAAAGATTTATTAAAAAATATCAAATTTATTCTTTAAAAACCTGCAAAATTCTCTATTTTTTTAATTTTTTATTGAATAAAAGCAAATTTTTTAGTCTATAAACTTGTCAAGGAGATGAAAACATGATGAAAGGAATATGGAAAAATCAAGAAGTAAAAGATCTTTTTAAGGCGGTTGAAACTATAAAGGATCAAAACAAATCACTTAAAGATGCCTTTATCTTGCACGCAAAAAAGTATGCGAGAAAGCCAAATAGCGTTCGCAACTACTACTATATGGAAGTGGATAGATTAAAAAATGACGCCAAAAGACTCGCGCGTCTTGGTATAGACTTAAATAAACATAAGAAAAATGAAATTGTGTATTTTAGTGATAAAGAGCAGGATAAACTCTTGCAAGATATAGATAGTCTAGTAAAAAGTGGGCAGTCTGTTCGAAGTGCCTGTCTTAAACTATCAAATGGAGATATCTCGATTATGCTTCGTTATCAAAACAAGTATCGCAACTATCTTGCAAAGCAAAAATCAGAAGATCACAGCGAAGGTAATATAATTAAGTTTGCAAAAAAGAAGACTCTTATCAGCGAAAGTGAACTTCAAGCACTTTTCATGGGACTTGTAAGACTTGTAAAAAGAAGCGCTGAAGAAACGGCAAATGCCAAAAGCAATGAAGCACTCGAGAAAGCTAATAGCGATTTAAGACTTGCACTTCAAGAACTATCAAGTAAGGATAGACAGATAAAACTTCTCAAAGAAAGTTTTTTGAAGATAAAGCAAGAAAATTCAAAACTTACTGAGCAGGTCATGAAGTTGAAGGTTGACAAAGCAAGCAAACTCCGTGCGAAATTAAATAGGGAAATTTGTGAAAAGACCCAAAACGCTTAATTAATAGACTGCAAGAAAACTTCGCGATCGAAAAATTACAGATAATTTTTCTTACTGCGTTTACTGAAAAACGCCTAAAACCAGTCATTTAGGAAAACTAAACTCCTGGCTTTAGGCATTTTTCGAGCCTTGTCTCGCCCGCTTTCTTGCAGTCTATAAATTTGTTGTATGATTTTAATGTTATTTTTATTTTCATGTCAAAATGTGGAAACAGCAATAAATGAAATATCAGTAAGTTATAAAATTCACTAAATTTCTATTATATCTTTACATACATCTTTTTTCCTTTTTTTGCAAGCAGGAGTATTAGACTTGCAAGTACAATCAGGAGAACTGCGAGATATATAAGGATAAATAGGTCTATGCCTAAAACCGCATCTATCTCAAAATAAAGGAAAAAGTAAAGAAGGATTGGTATTAGATTGCTTGCCATGCCAATCGCAACTGTTAAAAATACGCTAAGCCCTTGTTTGACCGCCTGAGTTTGATTTTGCCAGTTCATTCGTGGCCACTTTAAATTCAAGATAAAACCTAAGACAGAAAAGGTGAGAGATGATAGAATTGTTACTAGAAAGATCATCAAAATCGTGGTGGCGGGCAGTGGAAAGATACACACAAAAATTATGTTGGAAATCACTATGAATGGCAGTGAGATCAAGAATGAAAACAATATTTTTGATATACATAATTTCTCAAACGAGATGGGCAGTGATTTAAGCAAAAGGAATTTTTTGCCTTCAATCGAGATAGAACTTGCGCTCGGCGGGATCATTCCAACTACCATGCTTGCCGAAAAAACATAAAGACAGGCGATTAATTCGCTTGGCAAAGCATTTGTTTGCGTCATATTGTTGCCTGCGATCGAAAGGGTGATCGAAAGAGCGATCAAAAGGAAAAGTCCGCTAAGACAGTTTATCATATAGACCGCGCTTGAAAAGAAAGAATGTGCTTCCTTTTTCATAAGCGAAAGAGTGATAGAGTTTTGTTTGAATGAAAGAGCCTTTTTTCGATTGCCACTGCTTGCACTTTGCATTTTTGTGTTGATCTTTTTATAACTGATAGTGATCAGTCCTATGCTTATGCAAGCAAAAGCGATTGAGATTGCCAAGAAGATTACAAAATCGATTACAAAACCGCTTGTCATGGCGGAGTATAGAAAATAGTCTTGGCTGAATATTATCTTGACCCAAAGTGGAATACCAGAGGTAAAGAGATTTGTCATAAGGTCAGAGTTTGACGATATAAAGATGAAGGCGATCAGTGCGACTGTAAAAATAATCGTGAGAATATTGCTAACAAGGGTCTTGTTTTTAAATTTGATGGTTATAAGATTTATAATCGAGGCAAATATAGAGCCTACAAGTTGCGAGAAGGTTGGAAGCAAAAACAATGCAACTATGCCATACAGCACTGCAGGCACAGTGACAGGATTGAATATAAAATAGACTATATAGGCAGGAAAGACTATCACAAAACTATAGACGAAGGAAATAAAATATGCCGAAAAATATTTTGCAAGAATTACATATATTTGCCTTATCGGCAGTGACGACAAGAAAGGATAGTCCTTGTTTTTATAGTAATAGTTTTGTGCATCGTTTACGTTGACTAAAAGGCTTGTAAAGATTGAAAATAAAAGTCCAACAAAAAGTACTAGTTCTCCTTGACCTATTGCACTAAACTGCTCAGCCACGCCATAGAAAGCAAAGCCTATTGCAAAGACTACCACCAAAAACATAGCACCGATAAAAAACAGATTTTTGCCAAGTTTGCTCTTACGGCTACTAAGCATCTGTGACAGTGTTTGCTTAATATAAATAATGGTCAAATCAATTGCGACTTTCATCTGTTTTATCCTCGCTTTCGCTTGCCATTTCCAAGAACACCTGTTCAAGCCCTTCATTTTTTGTTATGTTTTGCATAGTGTCATAGGCAACAAGTTTGCCTTCTTTTATAATAGCAACATTATCACAGATCTTTTCTGCCACATCGAGTACATGCGTCGAGTAGAAAATGGTCACCTTGCTATCTGCAAGTTCTCTCATGATAAGTTTAAATTCGTGACTGCAAACAGGATCAAGTCCAACAAAAGGCTCGTCGAGAAGTAGCAATTTTGGTTTATGAATAAGCGCACTTACAAGTGTAAGTTTTTGCTTCATGCCATGACTATAGGAAGATATGGAAGAAGAAAGATCATCATAGATGCCAAGACGTTTTGCATAGACTTCAATTCGCTCTTTGCGCTCAGCCTTTTCAATGCCAAAGACATCGCAGATGAAATTGAGATAGCCTATTCCCTTTAGATGTTCATAAAGGTCAGGATTGTCTGGTACATAGGCAAGTATTTTCTTTGCTTCCATAGGATGCAAGGAAACATCAATCTTGTCTATCATGATTTGACCTTCAAAGTCAATTATGCCTGCGATTGATTTTAGCGTGGTGGTTTTTCCAGCGCCATTTGGACCAATGAAAGCACAGATAGTTCCATCTGGCACCGTTAAAGACAAATTGTCGACAGCAACCTTTTCGTTATATTTTTTTGTCAAATTAAAAATTTCAAGCATTTCTTTTTCCTTATGAGATTATTATATCATGCATAGATAAATTTAACAAACGATTATGATTAAATAAATGTCGAATTTTGGCGAAAGGGTTTTTAAGACAATATTAAAAAAATATTCGTTAAAAAACTTTTTTTATTTAAATTAAAATTAAAAAATAAAATTTACAAAAAATATAAAATAAAAAAAGAAAAAATTAAAATAAATATAGAATAAAAAATTAAATTAATAAAAAATAATTGAATAAATAAAACAAAAAATATTTTATTACCTTATAAATAAAGGAAAAACGATTTTTTCAAATAATTAATTTATTGATTTTATTAAATATAAAATAACAACTTTTAAAATAAAAAAAGTGGAAAAACCACTTTTATTTATCCAATTAAAAATCCTTCAATAATTTTGTTTTCTGCCTCTTCCTTACTTAAACCTAGTGTCATAAGTTTGACAAGTTCGTCACCAGCAATCTTGCCGATGGCGGCTTCATGGACAAGTGAGGCATTGCTGTCAATCGCGTCAATCATAGGGATCGATACAATTCTTGCGTTATCAGTGATTATTCCATCACACTCAACATGCCCAAAACATTCATTTTTGCCAACAAGATTTGATTTAAAGATTTGGTATGAATTGTCCTTTGCAACCGAGTGGCTGACAACTTCGACTGAGGAGTTTTTGCCTAGAAGGTCAACCTTAAAATCTGTCCTTGCGGTTTGGTCAAGAGTTGTCAAGATATTTTCATTTATCTTTAGTTTAGCATTATCATAGAGTTTAGCAAAGGTCTTGCGCACTGTGCTTGTTACACCTTCAAGTTGAAGGGTTTCGATTTCCATGCTTGCGCCTTCACTTAAGGTTACTCGCGTGACAGGATTTAAAACCTTTCCACCACTTCCATTTCCCTCGCCGACATGTTTTTCTACATATTTTACAAAGGAGTTTTTGCCTACTTTAAAAGAGTGTATTCCGTTATGCATACTGGTCTTACAGGTATTATTGTGAATTCCGCAACCTGCGACTATAAGCACATTGCAGTTTTCGCCGATATAAAAATCGTTATAGACAAGATCGTCAAGTCCGCCAACTGTTATGATGACAGGTATATGCACGCTCTTATTCTGCACGCCGTCCTTGATGATGATATCTATACCGCTTTTCTTTTTTTTAGGGATAATCTCGATATCTTTTTCGCTCTCGCGTGCAAGGGGAGTACCATTTTTTCGTATGTTAAAAGCACCGCTCGGCATTTTGTGCAGTCCTGTCAATTTTTCGAGTAATCTCTTTTCAATATCGTTCATTTTCACCTCGCAAGGCGTGCGCAAGTCGGCTTTTGAAGATAAGGCTCAAGTTCACTTAGCGTGCCAACTTTTTCTATGACGCCATCTTTTAAAAGTACAATACAGTCTGCCATCTCTAAGATTTTGCGTTGATGACTTACTATGATGTTGCAACAGTCTTTCAGGTTTGAAAACAGTTCGGTCAAGTTGTCAAAACTCCATAGGTCAATGCCTGCCTCTGGCTCATCGAAAATATTGAGTTTGCACTTGCGTGCAAGAGCCATGGCAATCTCAATGCGTTTGAGTTCTCCGCCAGAAAGATTGTCATCAATGTAGCGGTTGATATAGTCTTTTGCGCACAGTCCAACTTCGCTTAGATATGAACATACCGAAGAAAAGTCATTTTTTTTACCGCTAGCAATGTCAAGCAGATCTCGCACCTTTAAGCCTTTAAATGTCACAGGTTTTTGAAAGGCAAAACTTATCCCAAGGTTTGCTCTTTGGTCGATCTCAAGATTTGATATATCCTTTCCGTCAAAAACAATATTGCCATCTGTTTGCCTTAAAATGCCAATGATTATCTTTACAAGCGTGCTTTTACCGCTTCCGTTTGGACCTGTAATGCAATAGGTCTTTCCGCTGTTAAATTCAATATTGATATCTTTTAATATATCCTTTTTGCTGTCTTTTTCAAGGACAGAGTAATTCAAATTTGTGATTTTAAGCATGGTCTAATTATACAAGTTTGGCTAGTTCTTGTCAAGGAATATTAATAAAACACTAAATAGAGTGCGATCATCAAAAAAAATAAAAGGTTTTCATAGTCAAACTTGACCTTTTGAAAACCTTTCTATATATTTAACAAATTAAACTTTCATTTTGCAGGCATTTGGCACTTTCGGAAGTCCCGGCATAAGTGAGATATTTCCAGCTTTGACAAGCAAAAATTCTGCACCGTTTTTGATTTCGACGTCTTGAATATAGAAGTCGAAATTCTCGTTAAAGCGATCCTTCTCGTCACTAGAAAAAGTGTACTGCGTCTTTGCCATAACAAGCGGGAAGTTTAAAGCAAGTTTTTCAAGTTTTGCAATATGATCTTTGGCAACTGAAGAAAAGACAACGCTTTTTGCTCCGTACACTTTTTGACAAAGTGATGTGATTTTCTTTGCAATATCGTCTTCTAGATTATAGGCAAACTTCAGCTTTTTATTAGGCTTCTGTGAAAGAAGTGCGACTTTCCTTGCAAGGTCGATGGCGCCATTTCCGCCTTGAGTAAATGGATAGACGCGCGCGCTTTCACACGAAAGACTTTGGCAAAATTCTTCGATTTGCTTTAGAGCCTTTTCGCTGTCGCTTTTGAAAACATTGATGGCAACGATTACGCGTCTATTAAAAACATTTCTTAAGTTTTCTATATGCTTTTTAAGATTTTTTAGTCCGCTTTCAAGCATTTGAGTTTTGCTCTTGCCTTGACCATGCTCGATAAGGGCGCGCTGTGAGGCAACTAGCACCACAACACTTGGATTAAGCGAGAATTGCCTGCATTTTAAATCTAAAAATTTCTCTCCACCAAGGTCGCAACCAAAGCCGGCTTCAGTTATGGCAAAGTCTGCAAGTGAAAGGGCGTATTTCGTTGCGAGGATTGAGTTGCAACCAAAGGATATATTCGCAAAAGGTCCGCCATGGACAAGGGCAGGAGTACCAAATTTGGTCTGTACGAGATTTGGCTTTATTGCATCTTTTAAAAGGATAGCCATTGCGTTTTCTGCTTTTAGATCGCCTGCGTAGATAGGCTGTCCTGTCAGGCTGTATGCGACAATAATCTTTTTCAGCCTTCTTTTTAGGTCCTTTAGATCTTTGGATAAACAAAGAATAGACATGATCTCGCTTGCGGCAGTTATTGTAAATTCTTCTTTTCGAGTTACATTGTTTCTATTTGCCTCTTGAGATATTTCAATGTTCCTTAAAGCACGGTCATTCATATCCATGCACCTATGAAAAACAATTCTCTGCCTATCGATATTTAACTCGTTTCCAAAATATAGATGATTGTCAATCATAGCGCAAAGCAAGTTGTTTGCACTCTCGATTGCGTGAAAATCGCCTGTAAAATGCAGATTTATCTCTTGCTGTGGCAAAACTATAGCCTCTCCACCGCCAGTTGCTCCGCCCTTGACGCCAAAGACTGGTCCAAGTGATGGCTCACGCAATGCAAGCGCACTATTCACCCCAAGCATTCTCATCGCGTCAGCAAGTGCGATTGACACCGTGGTCTTGCCTTCTCCAAATTTTGTAGGGTTTATGGCGGTGACTAGAATAAGCTTTCCTTTTTTGTTTTTAGGGCAATTTTCTATTTTTGCAATATAATCTCCATATCTAAATATGTCTTTTTCACTTAGTCCTAATTTTTTTGCAATATCAACTATTTTTTCCATTTTTTCCATTCCTTTACAAGCAATTTTAACACAAAAAATCTTAAATTAAAACCATTATTGACAACTTTTTGATCGGTTACTATTGAAAAATATTATAATATTTGTTATAATTTAATGGTAAGGACAAAAATAATGGTAAATTTTAATAGATTGAATTTAGATCAATTGCTTGCACTTTTTAATGATAATTTCTATAAAGTCATCACAAATAAAAGTGAATTTTATGATTATCTAAAGGCGATTTCCTGCAGAATTTGTGATTGCTATAGGACAAAGAATTATCCTTACTTTATATTAGATACAATGGAAAAGGGTACGATGGGAATGATGATGGAAAATAGAGTTATAAGTTTAAACTTTAAACTCATCAATGCCTTTCCGCACTATGCAAGCCTTAACAATCTATATTATCCATTTGTATTTATCAGTACCATGATCCATGAAACAAGACACTTTTTACAAGAAAATAGTTTTCAAGATATAGATCCTATTGTAAAAAGTTACAATACCTATAGAACTTGCTTGCCAAGGTCTGCAAAAGATTGCATTTCCTATGGTTCAGAGCCTATTGAAATTGATGCGAGATATTTTGCATTTCAAGTTTTAAAAGACAGGCAATTTTTTGATAAGTATTTGTTTAGTGGAGAGAGATTAAACTATGAAAGAATTTTTTCACGACAAATATCGTCAATCGCACACTCTTTGAATGAAGCTTTTAATGATTTAAAAAATCTCAATCTAAGTTCAAAATTGTCGGTTTTTGATATGGACAAAAGTTATAGTGAATTCTTGAGAGAAATAGGTTTAAGCAAAGAGTTTTTTAAAACCAAAACTATCAAAGATTTGCCAGAAAAAAGCAAGCAAGATTTGTCATTCAAACTAGATTGGGATAGCGGTGTTCGCGACATTATGAATGAAAACTATGATGCAATGGCAAAGGCTGATCGGGCACAGACAAG
Source organism: uncultured Clostridia bacterium (assembly GCA_944345705.1). Lineage (GTDB taxonomy): Bacteria > Bacillota > Clostridia > Christensenellales > UBA1242 > Caccovivens. The sequence continues at coordinate 9,939 of CALVML010000012.1, forward strand.
TGAATTAAATTTGATTTTAAAGCAGTCATATTCATCACTTTTAAAACTTGCTCAATTAAGCGACAGCCAAAAGGCAACGCTAGGTGATATGTTAAGATTGCGAGCAATGTCGCTATATGAAACCGATAGACTCTATCATAGACTTGCGCCCGATTATTACGACATTGTGCGCGATGAAATCCACAAGCCAAAATTGCGAGAAATAGAGCAATTTAATGACATTTATGATATAATTGAACCGGTATAGGGAAGGACAAACAAATCCAGAAGATATAAGACAATTTTATATGATACGTGATCTACTCGATAAGGAAGATCTATAAAGGGGAATTAATATGACGATAGATTTAAGTAATCTTAATTTAAAAGAATTGATTGCGCTAGGCGGGCGAGATTTTTATAAGACGGTTACAGACAAGCAAGATCTTATGCTTTATTTGCAAGAAGTCAGCAAAAGAGTGTGTGAGGAAAACAGCGTTGCAAACTATCCTCAATTGTCAGTTGTGAATATTAGAGTAGATACTATGGGGGTGTCGTTTTTCAATAACATTGCCATTAATTCTAAACTTTTAGACTGCTTTGATATGTTTAAAATGCTTAACAATACACACTATGTCTTCATGTTACTTTCAACAGTTATCCATGAAACAAGACACTTTTTGCAACTTGGCAATCTTGACAGTGTTGATCCTATCGTCAAAGGCTTTACAGCTTATCATTTAGCAGTGCCTGGTTTTTCTCTCACTCCTATTTCATATCCTACCGATGTGAGAGAAGTGGATGCAAGATATTATGCCTATCAAGTGCTTAATAAAGATGAAACATTTAGACGCCATATATTCAATAGAGATTTCATCAATACAGAGATGAACGATTCGATGAAAATAAGTTCGATTGCACAATCGCTTTTGTTGAATTTGTCACATATTGATAGATGCGATAGGTTGACAAGCGAAATTGTATATGGCATGCAGGAGCTTTATGGTGACTTTTTGAAAGATATAAATCTTGATCTATCCATGTTTAATCCAGGAGTAGAAATACCAGGCGGAAAATTAGATCAAGTGTTTTTACAAATATTGTATTACGGCAATTTAATTAGTGATATTCTCGACAAATATCAAGATAGTATTATGAAAAACTCGAGAATGGAACTTAAATTGCAACGTCACATTATGCAACTTGGTCAAAAAGAGATAGACAATTTGCACGTTGGAGAAGATGTTAAAAAACTTGCAAAAGACCTTTTAAGATTGCATGCTGTGACAAGTTACGAGTCATTCATGCTTTACAGAAAGATTGCACCTGAATTTGACGATTTTAAATATGCAATCAATATGCCTAAAGAGCCAGACAGCAAGAACGAGTTTATCTCGGTTTATTCCGATTATTTAGGTAGGTGTTAGACGAAAAGGAGTAAAAATGAACAAATATTCTGAAAAAAGTCTTGACGAACTTTTGTCATATTTCGGTGATGAGTTTTATCAATTTGTTCCTACGAAAGAAGACTTTGTATGGTACTTAACCGAGATTTCGCATAGAATTATAGAAGAAAACGGTATTAAACAATTTCCACAATATAATTTTTTTTACAATATGCAAAAAAATACCATGCTTGGCAGTTACTCGGCAGGTACTATTAAAATTAACAATAATTTAACAAATGGTTTTGATTATTTCAAAGAAAAAAACAATCTTCATTATGTATTCAAAATGATAGATTCGATTATTCATGAAACAAGGCATTTTTTACAGAATAAACAAGTTGAGAGTGTTAGTCCTATCGTGAAGCAATATTATACTTTAGATATTTTTCTGCCTGACGATAATAACGTTTCTTATTTCACAAATGTCTATGAAATTGATGCAAGATACTATACCTATCAAGTCATGAAAGAAAAAGACAATTTAAAAACATATATTTCAACAAAGTATAGAGATGAAGAATATACGCGCTCGACATTTTTATCTTCTCACTACGCAAACATCTTAATGCTTCAAAAGGGCAACTATTCTTCATTAACAAAATTTAATGCTGAAAGTTTTAAAAAGGTTTATATGCCTTTTTTGGAAAGTTTAGGTATAGATATAGACAGAATGGCCGCCTTTTTACTTACAAAAACAAAGCGAAATGATTATTTGATAAAAAAAGCATTTGAAACTGACCCAAAGTTGAAATCAAGTTATGAGTACTTTGCAAACAATATTCAGTTGCGCTCTAAATCTAATTTAAGATTGCAAGAATACATGGCGACGATGGCAGACAACAGCAGTTTAAGAAAAAAGTCAATTGACGAAGAAACAAGAAATGCTTTATGGCAATCGTTAGGCAGACTTGCCTATGTGTGCCACGAGTCTAATAACTTATACAAAAATATTGCACCAGAATTTGACGAGTTTAAAAAACCTGAAATAGACCTAACAAGTCAAAGGCAAAAAGATGAAGAAAACGTTTTTAATGAAGTATTATATAATTAAATTAAAAGCAACAAAGGTTTTAAAATGCAAAAGAAGAAATTTAAAGAGAAAATTAAATTGGTTTATAGGGAAATATCGTACGCCATACTTCCTTTCTTTATCTTTGTGATGGTGCTTGTTGTGTCATACTTTGGCAATCAACTCATCTATAGTTTAGGTTGGACACATGGCTCAAACTGGTGCGAGATCGAACTTGACAAACACATTCCACTTATTCCATGGTTTGTATATTTCTATTACTTGACCTTTCCGCTTGGCATAATAACTTTTTTCATGCTTGCCTATAAAGATAAAAAAGCCTTTTACAACTTATTCTTGACGCTAGTCATCTCATTTTCCATTTCAGGCATAATCTATGCGTTTTTTCAAACTGAATTTACAAAGCCAGATTTCACGCCCGTGACTTTTACTGACAAACTCGTGGTTTGGACATGGGGATCGACAAACCCTATCAACTGCTTTCCGTCACAACATTGTTTCATGGCATTTGCTATGATAATTGCCTGTGTGAGCGGGAGAAACATCAATAAATTCTATAGAGTTTTCACTATATTAATTTCAATCATGATCATTCTTTCCACCGTATTTATAAGACAGCACTTTTTGCTGGATATCTTTGGCTCACTTGACATTATGGGCATGGTCTACGGGATTGTTTATATATCAAGATATGGAGAAAAGAAGGCGTTAAAACAAATAGCAAAGAAAGATGATGAAAATGGAGGCAACTAAAGAAAACATTTGGAACAAAATAGAAAATATGATAGAATGTAATAGTTATTAAAAGGAGAAATTTATGAAAAAACTTGTATTTTATAAATGTGAAATATGTGGCAATGTTGCAATAAAACTTGTAGATAGCGGCGTGCCTATGTTCTGCTGTGGAAAGGTAATGAGTGAGATTGCGCCAAACAGCACTGATGCTTCTAGTGAAAAGCATAAGCCTGTGGTTTCAGCGAGCGAAAATCAAATCAAGGTCACTGTTGGCGAAGTTTTGCATCCTATGACTGTTGAACATTACATATCACATATAGTATTAGAAACAGAAAAAGGAGTTTACATCAAAAATCTTCTTCCAACCGATCAGCCAACAGCAAGTTTTTTTCTTGAAGATGGCGAGAGTGCACTTTCTGCATATTCAGTCTGCAATCTGCATGGCGTGTGGATGAGTGAAATTGAGTAATATCTTTTTTGTTAAATAAATATTCTATCTTTTATAATCTATTTGATTAAAAAACAATCATGCACTATGAGTTTCCATAGTGCTTTTTTTGTGCCTATGATAAAAATAAAATTATAGATAAATTTGAAATATTTTTAAAAAATTGCAAAATTTATTGACAATTGAACGAATATTCAACTATAATATACTATAGACAGTTGAGCGGGTGTTCAATTATCTATAAAAGCCAATTTTAATTGCTCGTTTTGGTTAACGAGAAAATTGACTTTGATTTAGTATCTATTTTTAGTATCTAATTTTTGTATATGTTTTCTATATTTCAATTCTAATTGTAAATGTCGTAGGGGAGTTGAGATTTTAAGCTTTTTATATTTGAAATATAAAAAACAAAATTTAGAGAAAAGATATTTAAAAATTTTTTAAATAATTCGATAAAAGGAGCTTTTATGGGGAAAAGTGAAATGGAATGTGACTGCAATTTAATTCACAACGAGTCGGTTGCAAGGGCTAAGGCAAATATGCTAGACGAAGATATAATAATCATGATATCCGATTTTTATAAGGCACTTTGCGACTCTACTCGTGCAAAGATAATAAATGCACTTGAAAGCGGTGAACTTTGCGTATGTGATATATCGGTACTTTTGAATATGACCAAGAGTGCGGTATCTCATCAACTTAAAAATCTCAAGCAGTTGAATTTGATTAAGTCAAGAAAAGTCGGCAAAGAGGTTCTCTATTCTTTAAGCGATAAACATGTGCAGATGGTTTTCGACATAAGTAAAGAGCATGTTTTGGAGTCGTATAATGAAGAAGACTGTTAATATTTCAGGACTTGACTGTCCAAATTGCGCAAGAAATTTAGAGAAAGAACTTAAAAAAATTGACGGCATTGAGTCTTTAAGTCTTGATTTTAACAAATCTATAATATGCTATGAAAGCACTGCAAAAGACAGCCTATCCAAGATTAAGAAAGTGGCAAAGCAGGTCGAGCCAAATGTGAAGATAAGTGAGCAAAAACTTAAAGGTCAAGTTTTCGGCAAGGCATTTTTTATAGATTTGTCAACTTTACTTTTAGGTCTTGCGGTTGGACTTTGTGCGTTATTTTGCAGTGTTCCTACATGGGCTTTTTGGATCTTGTTTGTGACAAGTGCTTTACTTTTCGGATACAAAACATATTATAAAGCCATAGTTTTGCTTTTTAAAGGCGTAATCAATGAAAATTTACTTTTGACTATCTCGGTAATCGGTGCGACTGCACTAGGCGAATATATGGAAGGGCTTATGGTAATCTTTCTATATTCCATAGGCAAACTGTTTGAAGGTATCGCACTGAACAAGTCTAGGCAATCGATTGCAAAGTTGACAAGTTTGCAACCTGATAGTGCCATACTTATTGATGAAGAAGGCAATGAAAGGACTGTAAGTCCAAAGGATGTGCAAATAGGTCAGGTCATCAAGGTGCGTCCCGGTGATCGAGTAGCTCTTGACGGAGTAGTTATCAGTGGAAATGCAAGTCTTGACACTCAAAGTCTGACAGGCGAAAGTTTGCCAAGACATATTTTGGAAGGCGAGGAGGTCCTTTCAGGCAGTATTGTCTTAGACGGTGTGCTTTTGATAAGAACCACCAAACTTGAAAAGGACTCGACTTCTTCAAAGATCTTACAACTCATAGAAAATGCATCTCAAAACAAGAGCAAAACAGAGACTTTTATATCAAAAATTACAAAATGGTACACTTTAGGCGTGATAATTCTTTCAATTCTGGTTTGGGGTATAGTCTGGGCAGTGACAAAAAATATTGACACAGCCATCTATCGTGGACTAATTTTCCTTGTTGTTTCTTGTCCTTGCGCTTTTGCTATAAGCGTGCCACTTGCCTACTTTTCAGGACTTGGCAACGCGTCAAGGCGAGGTATACTTGTCAAAGGTTCAAATTATTTAGATGAAAGTGCAAAGATATCACTTGTCGCTTTTGATAAGACAGGAACTCTCACAAGTGGTCAATTTAAGGTTACAGAAATTGAATGTTTTGATAGCAAACTTGAAAATCAAGATATCATCTATTATGCAAGTTTAGGCGAGCAGAATTCAAACCATCCGCTTGCAAGCGCCATCTTGCGTGAGAATAAAAGGGAACTGAAACAAATCGAGTCATTCAAAGAGATTGCAGGAAGCGGAGTTGCTTTTGAGTTTGAAGATCATAGGTTTTTTGTTGGCAGAAAAGATAACTCCATTTGCGGAACAATTGTTGAAGTTTATCGTGATGACGAGAGAATAGGTATCATTCATTGTCAAGATGAGATAAAGCCATCTGCAATACAGGCAATAGGAAAATTAAATGAACTTGGCATAAAGAGTGTAATGCTTTCTGGTGACAATAAAGAAACAGTGGAGAAGGTGGCGCAGAAACTGAATATTGACTATCGTTATCAACTTTTGCCACAAGATAAATATAATTTTATTGAGCAGGTAAAGAAAGAGCAAACGGTCGGCTATGTCGGTGATGGCATAAACGATGCGCCATCTCTTGTGCTTGCAAATGTCGGCATAAGCATGGGTATAAATGGTAATGGTGCAAGCAAGGAAGCATCAGCAGTTGTGCTTGCCAATGACGATCCCGAGAAGGTTGCATCTTTAATCAAGATTGCAAGAAAGACAAGATATATAGTGCTTGAAGACATAGTTTTTAGTTTTGGCGTCAAACTTTTATTCTTACTTTTGGGGTCACTTGGCGTGACAGGAATGGCGCTTGCAGTCTTTGCTGATGTTGGCGTGACCTTGATTGCAATTCTCAATAGTCTTCGCGCCCTTATGTATAACCCTGATAAAACAAGAAAGTCTAAAAAAAGAGAAAAACTCACTCCAAGAAAAGAAGAGAAATTGATTGTAGAATAATTGTTGCAGATTTTAAAATACGGTACAAAAAAACTTGCCGTATTTTTGTTTTTAACTTTTAGCCTTTATTTTTTTAGAGCGACTGAATTCTAAATTATTTTAAAATCATATATTTTCTTTGAAATTTGATAGAAAACAGCAAAAAATCAAACAAAATATTTAAAAACAAACTAAAAATGCAATGAAAATTTAAAAATTGTGCTATAATCATTCTATAGAAGGTGTGATATGAAGGGAGTTATAGTATATTATTCACAAAGCGGAAATACTAGGCAAATCGCGTCTTTTATGGCTGAATATTTGGGTATAGAAACTTGTGAGATAAAGACTAAAGAAGATTATTCTCAAAAAGATATCATAGAGGAAGGTAAAAGACAGATCGAACAAAACTTTTCTCCTGAAATAAATGAGATAAATCAGAACATTCAAGACGCCGATTTTATTTTGCTTGGCTGTCCTATTTGGTGGTACACTTTTGCTCCCGCTGTGAAAACTTTTCTTGAAAATCATGATCTTTCTGGCAAAATTATCTATCCGTTTACTACAAGCAGTGGCTGGAAAGGACATATCTTTAGAGATATAGAAAAGCTTGCCAAAAATGCTATAGTAAAACAAGGACTATATCTACACTATGACGGAGATATGCTTGTGGACTCGAATAAGACAATAGAAAAGTGGCTGGAGAATATAAAAAAGGAAACGAAAATCTAATGGAAAAAATATTGCTTAAAGACTACAGCAAAATATGCGATGGAAAATTTTTAAAGATGTACAAGGCAACTTTTGCAGGTACAAAAGGCGAAAAAGTTTATGAAATTGTATCGCGGAAAGATAGTCCAGAGTTTTTGGGTGCTGAAAGCAAGGTAGACGCAATTAAAATTTTGCCATATTTAAAAAAAGATGGAAAGATTTTTGTATATCTAATACGCGAATTTAGATTTCCTATAGCAAAACTAATCTATGAGTTGCCATCTGGACTTGTAGACGAGGGAGAAGATCCTTGTGACAGCGCAAGGCGAGAACTTTTAGAAGAAATCGGTGCGGTCGCAAAGAGTGTTGAAAAAATGGAAACGCGCGCCTATTCAAGTGCTGGTATGAGCGACGAAAGTCTAGAGTTTTATATAGCCGAAGTTGACCATTTTGAAAATCAAGACCTTGGAGCAAGTGAGTATATAGATGTAGAGGAAGTCGAACTTGAAAAACTTGACGATTATTTAGTCAAAGAAAATTTTTGCGCACTAAGTAAATTACAACTTCGCATATTTCAATTAAAAATGGAAAACTTAAGATTGAAAGATGAACTTAAAAAATCAAAATCATCAAAAATTTAAAAAAAAGGTAAAAAAATTGCAAAAAATGCATTAAAAAATCAAAAAAGGGAGAGAAAATGGAAAATTTAGGTGTAAACAACAAAAAGGAAGCAATCGATTACAGTTATGTAAAAAAGAACTTTTATGAAACTGCAAATGAAAAGACATTGAAAAAGGTCGATAGTTTTGCAGATAATTATATGCGTTTTTTAAACCAGTGTAAAACTGAGCGTGAAAGTTTTGAATTTTTTAAAGATCAAGCGTTAAATAATGGTTTTAAGGAGTTTGACTTTGGAGATAAACTCGAAAAGGGCGGAAACTATTTCTATAATGTACGCGGTAAGGGCATTGTATTATTTCATGTAGGCGATAATGACATAGAAAAAGACGGAATACGAATAGTTGCATCGCATATTGACAGTCCGCGAATTGATATCAAGCAGGTGCCACTATATGAAAGTGACGGACTTTGCTTTCTAAAGACACACTACTATGGCGGTATCAAAAAGTATCAATGGACTGCAATTCCACTTTCTCTGCATGGGGTTGTGGTGCTAAAAAATGGCAAGAAGGTGGAAATCAATCTTGGTGAGAAGGATGACGAGCCTGTATTCTATATAAATGACCTTCTTCCGCATTTAGGGCAAAATCAAATGGAGCAGAAAGCCAAATCTGTTATAACAGGCGAACAACTCAACATTGTTGTGGGTGCAAAACCTTTAAAGACAGATGGAAATGACAAGATTAAACGCATGGTGCTTAAAATCTTAAATGAAAAGTATGGCATGACCGAAGAAGATTTCTTGAGTAGTGAACTTTCTTGCGTGCCTGCTTTCAAAGCAAGAAATGTTGGGTTTGATGGCTCGTTAATAGGCGGATATGGTCATGATGATAGAGTTTGCGCCTATCCTGCTTTCCAAAGTATAGTTGATAGTGCAAAATCTAACCATACAATCATGTGTCTGCTTGTTGACAAGGAAGAGATAGGAAGCGTTGGTGTCACCGGAATGAAGTGCAAGGTCTATGAAGATATAATCGAGGAAATATGTTCAACGCTAAATAAAAATGTAAGAAAAGTGCGAGCAACTTCCATGTGTATCTCTGCCGATGTTACAGCGGCATTTGATGCAAACTTCCCTGATGTCTTTGAAAAGACAAACGCGGCAATACTCTCATGCGGAACTTGTATGAGTAAATTTACAGGTGCTCACGGAAAAAGTGATTCGAGTGATGCTTCTGCTGAAATGGTAAGTAAAATTCGCAAAATCTTTGCAGACAACAATGTCGTTTGGCAGGCTGCCGAACTTGGCAAGGTCGATCTCGGCGGTGGCGGTACAGTTGCAAAATATATCGCAAATCTCAATATTGATACGGTGGATATCGGTGTGCCTGTCATCTCTATGCATTCCCCTTATGAACTGATATCCAAAGCCGATCTATACAGCACATATCAAGCTTTTTGCGCTTTCTATAAGTAGTGCTAATTTATATATTACAAAGTATATACTATAAAAGAATTATTTACATTAAAAATGTGCAAAAATGCTCAAAAACATTAAAAACTTGAGCATTTTTTTGAAAAACATTTAAAAAATTTGACAATTTGCTATTTTCATCGTTATAATCTATAAAGAAAATTTCTAGGGACAAATACTTTTCAATCTTTGCCACATAATAAATCTAGAAATTAGTTGCTAGATCATAGTACTCTAATTTTAAATTTATATGGAGGTTTTGGATGGATAACGAACTTAAGCAAGAATATGATAAAAACAAAAAGAAAAAAATTCTCTTAATAATTATTCCTATTATTGCATTTATTGCAATAGCTCTTGCTGTTGCGCTTCCACTTTTGCTTATAAAAGATGAAAAGAAAATAGTTGATTTAAGTTTTGCTCAAGGAAATGTATTCACGATTGGGCAAGATTTATCAAACCAAACCATCATAGTTTCCTATGACGATGAAAGCACATCTCAAATTACTTTTGGCGATTTGACTATATCGGATGAAGATAAATCATCGCTTACTACTGTTGGAGAAAAGACTATCACTATTACATATCAAGAATTCTCAAAAGAGATAGAGATTATAATTGTATTAAAAGAGTTTACTCAAGATGAAAAACAGGCAATGCAATTAAGTGATGCTTTCTTTGAATTTGATGGCAATGCAAAAAGTGTATATCTTTCAAATTTACCTGATAATGCAAGTGCAGTTTATAGCATAAATAATCAAGACAATTTTCAATCTACCTACAGTGTAAGTGAAAAGGGTGATTATATAATCTATGTTAAGGTTTCAAAACAAGATTATGAAGATTACATTTTTACATTCAAGATTTCAATTGTAGATACAAGTGCGGATTTTGATGGCTTTACTCAAGAAGAAGAAAATCTATTTACATATAAGGCAAGTTCTAATTTAGAGACCTTTGATATCGCATCTGTTATCACTTTGGCTGACCAAAATGCCAAATACAAAATTTACAGTGATGAAGATCTATTAAATGAAGTACCAGCAAATGCTCTTCCATTAAATGTGGGTGGGGGTACGAGCGTATTCTATCTTCAAGTATACTTTGAATCCAACTCTCTTTCAAGAATTTATAGGATAGAAATTAGTCAAGCATATTCATATCAAGTAAACTTCTATTTTAAAGATGAAGTTATCAAAAACATTAAAGTTGAAGAAAATATGACTGTATCGGCGCCCGACTTCTCTAGAGAAGGATATAATATAAGTGGCTGGAAAGTCAACGATGAAACAGTATCTTTTCCTTTAACAATCAATGAAGATACCGACATATATGCTGACTATTCACTTGTTGACTACAACCTATCTTTCACATTAAATGGCGGACAGATTATTACTTCAAAGACAACTTACACAATTGAAGATGAAGATTTTACTTTGCCGTTGCCAACTAAAGAAGGCTATGATTTCTTGGGCTGGAGTGGCAGTGACATAGACGGCATGACACTTGATGTTACAATTGAAAAAGGCTCGACTGGTGATCGCTCGTACACTGCAAACTGGCAGATTAAAACTTTCAATGTAAATATTCCAGAAAATCAAGATGTTTACACTCTTAACTATGACAATCTAACAGTAGAGTATGGCGGAGATTTTGTATTTAAAGTCGACCTCACAGATGCCTATAGTCAAAGCACAATAGTTGTGAAAGCAAATGGCGAAGAAATTCAAAAAGATGGCGAATATTACACAATAAGCAATATTACTCAAAATGTTGATGTAACGATTGATGGATATAAGTTAAATGAATATACAGTTACATTCACTGAGAATGACAGCGCATATCATATCATCAAGACAGGCGATACCGTGACTCATGGCGGAGAATATAAATTCAAGATTGAACTTAAGCCTGCTTATAGCGATAGTGCAATTGTAGTTAAAGCGGGAGAAGAAACACTTATTATTGGAGATGACGGCTACTATACAATTGAAAATGTGAGTCAAAATGTAGATGTTGTAATTGAAGGAGCGACGATCAATACTTATACAATCAAGTGGCTAAATTATGACGGAAGCGTACTTGAAACTGACGAAAATGTGCAATATGGCACTATGCCAACCTATGACGGAGCAGTGCCAACTAGAGAAGAAAGTGCAAGCCACACATATACTTTCAGTGACTGGGATAGCGAGATTGAACTTGCAACAAGTGACAAAGAATATCGTGCACAGTTTAGTGAAATAATCAAAACATTTGCTGTAAATTTTGGATCAAATATTACTGTCCTTGTAGAAGGCGAGCCTATCACGAGCGGAGAAAGACTTGACTATGGCACAAGCGTGACAATCAGTTATAGTGAAAGTCTAGGCTATCAAAAGATATCATTTAAAGTTAACGGTGACGAGCAAGAAAACAACTATTCTATTCTAGTAACCGAGCAAATTGATGTTGAATATAGCGAAGACATAGTTAATTATAATATAGAATATAATCTAGATGGCGGATCACTTTCTGGACAAAAAGAAAGTTACACAATAGAAGACGAGACTTTCACCTTACCGACTCCTACAAAACAGGGCTACGAGTTCTTAGGCTGGAGCGGAACAGGACTTGAAGAGATCACTAAGACTGTTACAATAGAAAAAGGTTCGACTGGCAATCGTGAATATACTGCAAACTGGCAGATTTTACAGTTTACATATTCATTCTATAATGGCGATGAACTTTTAAAGACTGAAACGGTTGATTTCGGCAGTGCAATAGTACCGCCAGATACAATTCCAACAAAGGCCAGCATAGATGGTGTAAACTATGTATTCAGCGGATGGAATCCAGAAGTACCTGAACATATCAGTGATAAAAATTTAACTTTCTATGCAAAGTTTACAGAGCAGCACTTTACAAGAGGACTCAATTTTACCTATAGTGCATTTGACGATGCTTACATTGTGGATATAGGCTCGGCTCAAGATACAACTATTACTGTGCCAGCCACATACAACAATAAGAATGTTGTTGCAGTTAAGGCTGATGGTTTTGCAAACAGTGAAACACTAAATTCTATAACTTTTGAAGGCAATATCACTACTATTGGCAAGGGTGCATTTGCTAAGTGTCCTAACTTAAATACAATCAAAGGACTAGACAATATTACATCTATTCCACAAAGTGCATTTGAAAATGACAGTGATTTGACCGAATTTGATATAGGTGATAAAGTTATTGCAATCGGAGAAAGGGCTTTCGCTAACAGCGGAATTACTACTGTTTTCATCCCTGCAAGTGTGATTGCTATTGAAAGTGGCGCTTTTGACGGATGCAATATTGTTGCATTTACTGCAGACGAAGACAATTCAAACTATGCAACAAACGGAGATGGAAATCTATACAACAAAAACTTTACAGAGATAATTTTATACGCACAAGGTCAGTCGCAGACAACTTTTGTTGTACCTAACAGTGTGACAACCTTAAAAGCAGGCGCTTTTACCAGCCTTGAAAGTCAAAATCTTTCAAAAAAAAAGTCTTTGAGTGATACAACACTTTTGGCTGAAAGTACATTACAAAACATCGTGATAGGGGAAAATGTCGTCACTATTGAAGATAATGCCCTTCCTAGCGATATCATAGTTTTTTCGTACAGCACAAGCAGTTTAGACGGCTGGAGCGAAAATCTTCTTAATCAAAACGATATATACTATCAAGGTGCATGGGAGATGCAGAGCGGAGAGCCTATAGTAACTCTATCTGCAAGTGAATTCAAAACAGGCATCTACACAAACTGGCAAAGCTATATTGATGATGATGTGAGATTTTTAGATGTGGTTACACCCGGCTCACACGATGCTGGAACAAATGGACTTGGTGATCTATTCAGGACACAAAATAGCGGATACTATGATCAGTTAAGTGCGGGCGTAAGATATTTCGATGTGAGAGTTGCAGAATTTCAAGGAACAGTTCGCAGTGTACACGCAGATTCTGGAGAGCCTCTCACACCAAGCAGCGCAAACGGCGTTCCATTTCAAGATATCTTAAATGATATAAATAAATTTATTGAAGAAAATCCTAGCGAAGTGATAATCTTAGATTTTCAACATATATGGAACGATTTTAGTAGTGTAGTTTTACCTATGATAGTCAGCAATTTACCTTCTCAAGCAATTTTAAATAAGTCGCTATCACAAGACTTGTCTACTCTTACAATGGGTCAACTTAGAGAATGGAAAATTAATCTAGTACTTGTTGTAAATAATGAACAAAGTTACTCGCCAGATTTTTCAGCAAATAACTTTTTATACGAACGTACGCAATATCTTCTATCGCCTTACGTTAGCGGAAATCATGGCAGTACAAGCGGACTAATTAGTGCATTTGCTGGATATATAGCACAGCATGACAGCAATAAAATTTTCGTACTACAATCACAAAGAACAGGGACTATAAGCAATTTGACAATCTATGAACTCGAGGCAGACTTGCGTTCCTATGCAAACGATTATGCAAGAAGTTTAAGCCTTGAAAAAAATCAATCACTACTTTCTTCAATCAATATAATAATGCGCGATTTTGTTGCAGATGACGGCTTTGGAGCAAGCGAAAGCGCGCAAACTACAATGCAAAGCATACTATTTTTAAATGTCTATAAAGGCAATATAAGCGCTGACAAACTTAATTACTACAAGATATTATTAGATTTTGAAAGAGTGGATAATTTAAGTAAATCATATTAAAGGAGGGTGAGAAATGAATAAAGTCAAATTTAAAGTGAATATCAAAATTATTTCATTGCTAGTTTTGCTACTTGCCTTTTTGATGTTGCCTTTTGGACAATTTGAGCCAACAACTGCCGAAGGAGAATATCAAATTTCGACTGAAGCAGGCTTGAAAGATTGGCTCAACAACACAAACAGCGTCCAAACCAACAATCCAAATGCCGTGCTTACTCAAAATATCACATTGAATTGGGGTGGCGTTGCAACATATCCAGCGACCATTGAAGATGGAAGCAGTTTAGATGGACAAAATTTTACAATATATTTGCAAGGTGGGACATCGACAACTCCTGGTGGTACACTTTATGGTCAACTTGGCTTATTTGCTGATTTTATAAATGGCACCTTAAAAAACACCACATTTGAATTGTTGAGTGATTATAATATAACCATTCATGCAGATACAGCACAAAAAAATAAACTTCTTTATACTGGTGTAATATGTGGAAAAATGGAAAGTGGCACTATAGATAATTGTACACTTATAATTGATAAAAGTATAAATTTTAGTACCAACACCAAAGGTGGAACAAATGGAACAGATGCATCAAGCAATCACTTTGGAGCTGTTGTCGGTGGAATGTGGGGAAATTCAGTAGTGTCAAACACAAAGGTTATTCAGACTTCTAATTCAACTATTACAGTCACTGCAGGTCAAGGTTTTTCTTTTTTAAGAGTAGCTTTGATTTGTTCAGATCCATATTCTGACAGCACAGGAACGCCTACAATAAAAAATGTATATGTAGAGAGAAATGGCTATGTTGTCTTTGGAAATAGAAGTTTAATAGCTGGAGGAGAAATTTATGGAACTGTAGTTGCTGATCTTGATACTGGTGATAATGGAGCAAATCACAATGTTATTATTGATGGAGTGATATACAATTCCACTTTGACAAACGAGGTCTATGGTGGTGTGACATATAATAATCGTAATCAGCGTTCTGATAATATTCATGGCTACATTATCGGTGCAAGAAAGGAAAGTGGCAGTAATTTTACCATCTCTAATATTTATAGTCTTATAGAACTTACTTCAACCGATTATGTAAAAAGTGCGACTATTGGGTATACTCAACTTCCTAGCGGATATAGTTATGGTTTTAATGGCGACAACCTTGTTGTAACGAATGGTGATAGTCAAGGAAAATTTATTTGGTCGATATCAAATAATACAGGTGATGATTATAACGAACTATACAAACAACTTTCAAATGCAGTAGAAATTCCAAAGAAAACGGTAGATACAACAACTTTAAGGGATATACTTAATATAACTCTAGGTCAAATCATCGACAGTGCAATTGTCGGATTTGAAAGCGAACAAGTTGTTTATAGTGGTGTTCCTTTTCAAAATGTAAGGATAAGAATAGGTGACGAGATTATTGAAGATGATGATTTTGATGTAAGTTATGCTGACAACTTAAATGCCTATGCAACAAGTGGAAAAAATGCGACTTTTTCTCTTCAATATCTAGATAGAGAAGACGGCATTTTCTTAACTACACAAAAATATTTTGTTGAAAAATCAGGCATAAGTTATGATAACGAAGAAATGACTATTAATCCAGCTCCGCTTACCATAACATATACTGCTGGAGATGTTTACACAAATAGTCTTTCTATCTCAGGGCTTGTAAATGGTCAGCAAGTGACCATAGATTCCGCGAAATACGGAAATGGAGTTGCTAGTTTTGATTGTTTAAACAATTCAACCACAAAGACCATCTCTTTTACTGATGGAGTAATCGAAACAAACTATGCAATCACGCAAAACGGACTTGAAGATTTAACTTTCGAGGTAAGTCCAAAGACAATTTCTATAAGTGATGGTATTACTGTCACAAATGCCGATGGAAATAATGCAGTATTCAGTGAAAATGTGCTTACAATATATAGCAAAGACTATCAAACTGTAGAACTTGAATATAGTCAGCCAGTAGGCTATCTCAACCGCGTTGATTTAACAAGCAGTGAAGGACATTCTTTCAAGATCTCGTCATCTTTAAATGACAATGTGATGTCAAATACCATCTCTAGCGACACAGCAAACGAACTTCATTATCTTGACTCTATTGTCTTGAATGAAAGTTTGCAGAAGGTTGCTGTTAAGATAGACATTGATACAAGCGTTTTATCAAATTTGACTATAAACGGTCAAAGACCTGTTAAATATGGCGATTATCTCTTGATAGATGCCGATTTTGGCGAGGAATTAGAATTTGTTATCACTTTGCTTGATGATTATCAAGATTATACCATTTCTTACTCTATTGCTAGTGAGCCTAGTCAAGTAGAAGGCAATTCATTTAAGATAAACGCTATAAGTCAAACTAACAACATTATGCTTATTACTATATCAATTACAGCTCCAAGTGTGTAACATTTCAAGTTATATATTTCAAAAAATGCATCTATTAAGAGATGCATTTTTTAAAGTTTTTATAATGATAAATAAGCATATTTAACATTTTATTTAATTAATATTTTGCTAATATCAACAAATTCTATGCCCTTACATAGAAGTCAGGGCATTCCATGTATTGTCGCCGACAATGCCGTCAACGGTAAGATTGTTTTCTTGTTGGAAAGCTCTCACCGCATTAAGAGTTTGACTGCCAAATATTCCATCAATATTCCCTGTAGGAATAAACTTGCTTTGAAGCAAATTTTGAAGAAAGCGTACGTAAGAGCCACGCGATCCTTCTCTCAAAAGTGGATATGGTGGCAGGTTGAGAAGATAGGTCCATGTATTATTGCCGACAAGTCCGTCTACAGTAAGGTCATTATTTGACTGAAAATCTCGAACTGCCGACAGCGTATTATTGCCGAATATGCCATCTACCGATAGATTGTAGCCAAAGCTATTGTTGAGAATGAATTGAAGCAAGTATACAAAGTTATTTCGAGAGCCTTGTCTTAAAAGTGGATAGACTGACAGATCATTTCGCGGAATATATCCTACGCCTAAAAAGTCACACACGCCGTGACAAGCTTCTTCTCCAACTTCGGTCTGGAATAGTGGATTTATCATAAGCATTGCCTCATCATAGTTTGTCATAAACCCTGCCTCTATCAAACTTGAAGTGCAGTTGACATTTGACAGTACTCCAACATCCAAATTCTTGACTCCACGACCATTTTGATCTGTACCTTCAATAAGTTTATTGTATAAGTCCTGTGCAAGCGTCCTAGACTGACTCGCCTTAGGATTTAAGGTCGAATAAAAGGTTTCAAGTCCACTTGCCGAGTTAAACTGCTCACCATACGCATTGTAGGCAAAAGTCACAAGCAAGGTTAAATTTTGTGCGTTAATTCGACGTACTCGTTCTGAAATTGATATGTCTTGCAGTTCGGGCTTGACATCATAGACCGAGAAATCTTGTCGCATACAGGCTTCAATGAATTTATTTTTTGCCTGCCTATTGAATTCATTCTCATAGATCTGTCTGCCTAGCCTTTCAATATACGGTGTACGTTTTCCGACCGTTGGCGGATTGACGCCATGTTCGTCATTGGCGCCTATGTAAAAATCTTCGTTTGCCATTATACCTCCATTTTATTTTGTATGTTAATATATATGTTTGCAAAGAAAATCTTGCCACAATTATGAATTTTGCTTGAAAATTAAATTATTTTTCTTTATAATCTTCATATATAGTATATAAACATATAAACTTACTTGCTTTATTTTGTAATGCAAGGATGATTTTAGAAATAAAACAAAGGAAGATTATGGCAAAAAGATCAAAAAAGAATATAGAAAAAGTAAAGAAAAAGCATCCATTTGCTTTTATAGTTGTAATTGCACTATTTGCAGTTGGAATTATTGGCGGATATTTTACAGTAAAGACACTTACTAAAAATGACACCTTTGAACTTATAGGAGAAAAATACATTACTCTCACACTTGGTCAGTCCTACCAAGATGAAGGTGCAAAGGCGGTCTTTTTCGGCAGGGATGTATCAGATGAAATAGTGATAGAAAACAATATCGACTTCTCTAGTGCTGGGCAATATTATATCAAATATGAATACTCTAGTCTTCTTTATAAAAATGTTGTTAAGTACAGATATGTCACCATAACAAGCGAGGAGGTGGCAGATGGGGAATAAAAAAGTCTTTATAATCACTTCTATTCTATCAATTCTTGCAATAGTGATAGGCTTCTTGCTTGGTAGCGGATATTATCTTTTAAAAAACGCACCACAAAGCGAAAAACTATCTTTTGGTGATTTTAATATTCATGTCATGGAACTTGGCAATCAATATACAGGCGATTGCATATACATTAAAAGCGGCGACACCGATATTCTTATCGATGCGGGGTCGCGTACAAATAGTGCGGGCGCGATTATTGAATATGTTGATCAGTATGTAAATGATGGCAAACTTGAATATGTCATTGCAACTCATGCCGACCGTGATCATATCTCTGCATTTAATGGCACATCTTCTCAGGTTGGAGTGCTTGAATATTATGATATAGATATGATTATAGATTTTCCATTGACAAATTCTACTACAAATACTTACAAAACTTATCGAGAAAATGTAGAAAAAAAGGTTGCAAGTGGAACTATTCACTATACCGCGCTTGAATGTTACAATGAAGAGAACGGCGCTCAAAGAGTCTATCAAATCTCTGAAGGCGTCGAGATGGAAATCTTATATAACTACTACTATAACCATTCGTCAAGTGATGAAAATAATTATTCTGTGTGCTTAATGTTCAATCAAGGCGACAGTCATTATCTTTTCACAGGTGACCTAGAGGCAGAGGGCGAAGAGCATTTGCTTGAATATTATTCTGGCGAGAATTCGCTTCCGCAGTGTGTATTCTATAAGGGGGCTCATCACGGCTCAAGAACTTCAAACACCAAAGAACTTTTATCAGTTATTCAGCCTGAGTATGTTGTGGTTTGTTGTTGTGCAGGTACGCCTGAATATACAGATGCTCCAGCAAATCAATTTCCGACACAGGAGTTTATCGACAACATCGCACCATATACCGATAAAGTCTATATTCCTACTGTTGTGGATACAATCACTACAAGCGAAAGCGGATCGCAGTCCTATACTGTCAAATCGCTAAATGGTGACATTGTCTTAAGTTTTAGTCAAGGTGTGGCAAAAGTCACTTGCTCTGTCAGCGACCTTGTACTTAAAGATAGTGATTGGTTTAAAGAAAATCGCACGCTCCCTGCCGAGTGGCAGTAGGCAAGGCTTGAAGTACTAGAAATGTTTAAACAATGCAATTTGAAAAAAATAAAAAATAATTCAATATGTGAAAAATTTAATAAAAATTAGGCAAATTTAGCGAAATTTCATAGTTTTTTAATAAATTATGATAAATTTTCGCTATTTTTCTTTTTAAATGTATGGATATTTGTTACAATATTTCTATGAAAAATTTACTTTTCTTTGATATAGAATGCAGTAATGGCCATGATATTTGCTCATTTGGCTATTTGATTGTTGACAATAATTTCAACATAATTATAAAGGAAGATTTGCTAATAAATCCAAATGCACCTTTCATTCTTGCAAAGAAGGGTGAAAAGCCTAAAATACAACTTGCCTATAGCGAACTTACTTTTAAAAAACAACCAATCTTTAAGCATTATTATTCTAAAATAAAACGTCTGCTTTCAAATCCCAGCAATCTAGTTTTTGGTCATAGTATGGCAAGTGATATCTACTATTTAAAGTTTGCTTGCGAAAAATATAGATTGCCACTCATTGATTTTCAGGGCTTTGATTGTCAAAAGTTATACAAAGCGATATACAAAAAAGATCACTTGCTTTCGCTTAGCAAGATGCTTGAAGAACTTAATATAAACTCAAATTTAACCTTGCACAAAAGTTGTGACGATGCCCATCTAGTCATGGAAGTACTTAAGAAAATACTAAAGGAGAAAAAACTTTCTCTTGAAAGGCTCCTTGAAAAGTTTCCAGATTGCAAGGTAACAAGCTTAAATATTCTTAAGAAAGCCTATAAACTTAAGCCAAGATATAGTCACTCTATAGACTATAAAAAGAAATTTGAAAATAATTATAAAGATAAAGAAAAAATTTAACAAAAAAAGATATGGTTTTTGAAGCAAAGTGCCATATCTTTTTAAATTTTATTTGTTTTTTGAAAATTTTAAATATTTTAAATGTTTTAAACGATTTAAGTGTTTTTTAAATTAAAATCTCTATTTGATCAACTAAGTTTGTAGATGATTTTTTTGATAAGTCTGTTGAAAGATATTTTTTATTATCATCAGGGAAAACCGTTGCGATGGTTTTTTCGTCACACAAAACCGCACCCAAAAAGTTTGCTCCGCCTGATATTCCACAAGGAATGCCGAGTGCATTGAGTTTTTGAGCCATTGCAATCGCGTCTTCGTCAGTGATAGGTATGATTTGATCGACCAAATTTCTATCATAGAGTTTTGGTATGATGCCATCACTTAAACCCTGTATCTTGTGCTGACCATTGCTGTAGCCAAGTGTGAGAAGGGATGAAGCTGCAGGATCGATTGCCACGATTTTATAGCCATTCTCTTTTAAAATGCTTCCTGCGCCAGAGAGCGTGCCAGATGTGCCAACACCGCTGACAAAACACTTTGCACTGCAGTCCTTTAAAATTTCATATCCTAGCGCTTTTTGTGCAAGGCTATTGTTTTCATTTTCAAATTGTCTGCAATAGAAGGCATCATGCTCACTTGCATATTTTTCAGCCTTTTCAAAGCAATCTGCAAAGTCATCGCAAAGAATAAGAGTTGCACCATATAGTGAAATGAGTTTTTTGCGCTCTTCACTCATACCTTTTGGCATAAATATAGTCACTTTTAGACCTAGATAGGCGCCGAGTACTGAAAGAGAGATGCCCATGTTGCCACTTGTAACTTCACATATCTCTTTGCAACTTTCGATTTGCGGATAATTTTTAAGCATACCAAGAGATGCTCTATCCTTTATAGATCCAGAAAAATTGTACCACTCACACTTGACATAAATATCTTTCAAAACTCCTGCGTATTTAATGCTGATTTTTAGTAGAGGTGTATTCCCTATAAAATGACTTAAATATTCAATCTTCTCTTTTATCATAGTTTTCCTTTTACACTCAATTATTTTATGCAATATTTTGATTTTTGTCAAATTAAGCAAAAAAGTTTATATGAATTTAATTAAATATATGATAAAATAGTGTTGAAAGTTATGGACGAGATTTTTGAAAAGATTTTTAAGGATAAAAAAGCAAACAAAGAAAAACTATTAATGTACGGTTTTACTGAAAATGAAAACTGCTTCCTTTATCAAAGACAAATCATGGAGGGAGAGTTTAAAATTGTGGTCAAAATTAAAGATGAGCAGATTGAAACAGCCGTCTATGAAGTTGAAACGGGGGAACTATACACTCTTCATTTAATACCGCACGCACAAGGTGCTTTTGTTGGTAAAGTAAGACTTGAATATTTAAGTTTACTTGAAGATATAGGACAGAAATGTTTTGAATATGATGTCTTTCGCGAAGATAACACAAAAAAGATTATAGAATTTGTAAAACAAGAATTCAACTCTTCTCTTGAGTTTTTGTGGCCAAAGTTTTCAAACAACGCGATATGCAGAAGGCAGGATAATCAAAAGTGGTATATTGCATTTATGAAAATAACGGCAGACAAGTTAGGGCTAAATGAAAAAGAGCCGATTGAAATAATTGATCTGCGTGTAGACAACAACAAATTAAACAGCCTTTTAGATTATAAGACTTTTTTTCCTGCTTATCACATGAATAAAAAGAGTTGGATAACAGTCAAATTAAATTCACTTGCAAACCTTAATCAAGTGTGTGATCTAATAAGAGAAAGCTATGTTTTAGCGAAGGATGATAAGAAAAAAAGATAAGTTTAAACATTTACAAAACTTTTACAATTAATTAAATATTTTTTAATAAATATATGCAATAATGATAAAGGAGATAAAGATGAGCTCGATTTTGATAGTAGAAGATGATGTAGAGTTAAATAATATGGTAAATATCTATCTTTCTGGCAATGGCTTTGAATGCGACTGTTGTTTTGATGGCGAGAAGGCGTTTGATATTAAATTTGTTGAATATCCTTAAAATAGGGCGGTTTTCGAAGTTTTTGACAAAAAAATATTTTTTGATTTTTGATATAAAAAATGGTCGTTTTCTCTTTATTTTAAAGGGAAAGCGCGTTTATAAAGTAAAATAGCAACTTTTTAAAAGATTTGAAATTTAGTTGCTATTTTTTTTGTTATTTGTTATCTTTAAAAAAAGGAGAGAGATATGGATATATTCAACAAAATCAATAAAACACAAATTTATGACATGGTAAAAGAGAAAGGGATTTATCCATATTTTCACAAACTGTATTCTGGACAAGATGTAGTTGTAAACATGGAAGGCAGAAGAACTATTATGCTTGGCTCAAACAATTATCTTGCACTTACATCTCACCCTGAAGTAAAAAAGGCGGGGATAGAAGCGCTCGAAAAATATGGCAGTGGATGTTCTGGCTCAAGGTTTTTGAATGGCACTTTAGATCTTCATATAAAACTAGAAAGTGATCTTGCCGAGTTTTTACATCAAGAAAGCGCCATGACCTTTGGCACTGGCTTTCAAAGCAATCTCGGCGTAATAAGTGCGCTTGTTGGGCGAAATGATTATGTTATATGTGACAAGGAAAATCATGCAAGTATATATGACGCCTGTAAATTAAGTTATGGCAAGATGTTAAGATATAGGCATAGTGATATGAAAGACCTTGAGATAAAACTTGCTTCTGTTCCAAGTGAAAGTGGCATTTTAATTGTTACTGATGGCGTGTTTAGTATGAGTGGTGATATTTGTGATCTGCCAGCGATCAGCGGGCTTGCTAAAAAATATAATGCTAGAGTTATGGTAGATGACGCACATGGACTTGGCGTGCTTGGCAAACATGGTCGTGGAACAGGCGAATATTTCGATATGGAAGATGATATCGATATCTATATGGGAACTTTTTCAAAGTCACTTGCATCGCTTGGTGGGTATGTGGCTGGCAAAAAGGAAGTTATTGAATACCTTAAACACAATTCAAGACCATATATCTTCAGTGCAAGCATGACACCTGCAAATGTTGCCTGTGCAAACAAGGCGCTTGACATTTTAAAGGCAGAACCACATCGTGTAGAGAGATTAAGACATATCAGTGACTATATGAGAGCTGGCTTGAAAAAACAGGGGATTGATATTGTGGATAGTAAGACGCCTATCATTCCTATATATACATATCAAGATGAAAAGACCTTCGTTGCCTGCAAAATGCTTTTAGAAAGAGGGGTGTATGTCAATCCTGTTGTATCACCTGCAACTCCTGTTGGGCAGAGTTTGTTGCGCACAAGTTATACAGCAGATCACACCGAAGAACTTCTTGATGAAGCAATTGCCAAAATCAAAGAGGTTTTAACCATATTAAATAATTATGGCGCCGAATAATATTTATTTCAATATCCAAAAAGAAGCGCTACTTTTGCATTGATATTTGTGCTTCTTTTTTTATGCTTAAGCAAGAGGCTGAAGATAGACTTGCCAATCTAAAAGAAAATCAATAAAATAGTGCAATACAAAAAAGGTGATTAAAAGATTTTTAATCGCTTCTTTTTATTAAAAAATTATAATTTGAATAGCAAAAAAAATGTTTTTTATAATAAACAATCTTATTAAAAATGAATTTTTAATATTATTTGTTATTTTTTTGTAATACTAGCAATACGATGTCAGTTGCGTCATTAATTTTTATAATTTATTTTTTTTTGTCATTTTCTTTATTTAAATCATGATTTTCATCTATTATTATACTTTTATCTTCTAGTATTCCATTTGCATCTGTATTGTTTTCATGTTTGAATTTTTTTGTTGCTATTTTTTTCTTAGAGTACTCATAGATCACAAAGAATAAAATATAGACTGCTATGAATATTACAGCAAGAAGCCAAACAGTCAGCGGGGTGTCAGGCAAGATTGGCTCATTAATATAGAATGCGTTTCCATAGCCAAAAACTGACATAAGGAAAGCACCAAATGTAATATAAGACAAAAATCCTATTACAAGGCAAGGCCATTTTTTATAATTAGGCGTGAAATAGTTAGTTATTAGAAGCACGATACACAAAAATAGACCTACAGTGTGGTGCAATAGTCCAGAAATTGTATTTGGATAAAAAAATGATGGATCTTGATCGACAAAATCAGGATAAATTATTGTCAAGATGTCGCCGACAAATGCTATATAAAAAACAAAATGCAAAACATTATTGTCTTTCTTGCCTATAAGTACTGCAAGCGACAAAACAAGTGAACTCATGCCACAAAATGTGTCAGGAATAAGCCTTAACCAGTTTTTGCCACTTACTGCAATTGCTATTCTATTCCATAGAATAAGTGCCAAAAGCACGCCTGCTATCACCTTTACTGTTATAATTTTACTTTTTTCACTTTTAGCGTAAAGTTTAATAAGTACACCGCCAACAATCATAAGTACAATCATTACTGCAAGATATGTTAAATGTTGCCAACCAAAGACTTGTGGATTCATAAAATTGCTCCTTTTTATAACCTAAATTATTGTAAACTATTTTTGTAAATTTAACAATTTTTTTGTCGATTTTAATGAAAAATTTAATAAAATTGTTTGAATAGTATTTTCACTAAAATAGAAATATGTATAAGATTTCGATAAAATTTTTAAGATAATATTCGTATAGGCTAACATTTAAGTTATTTTAGTTATAATATTTTTATAAAAATGGTTGACAAAAAAGAAGAAATCATATATAATACAAACTGCAAACCTTGATGAAAGGTTAAAAGTGCTTTAAAGGGATTTGTCTTTTAAGCCTAACAACAATATATAGAGATGTAGCTCAGCCGGTTAGAGCACCACCCTGATAAGGTGGGACAACCTGTTGGGTCAAGTCTTCGAGAGTTGCTAAACTCGTTAAAACAAACATACAGGATTGTAGCTCAGTCGGTTAGAGCACCACCCTGATAAGGTGGGGGTCGGTGGTTCGAGTCCACTCAATCCTACCACTAAAACCCCGATAAAATCGGGGTTTTTATTATGTTTATATAACTAATTTTTTGTTGCAAATGCACCCAAAATTTGTAGCAAATGTTTTTTATCATTAAAATAGGCATAAAAAATGACCAAAAGTTAAAATTCATAACTTTCGGTCAAATTCTTTCTAAAACTGCCTAAAACTTTCACATTTGCAACAATTTGCAACAGTGACTAAATTTTACTATTTTCAGCAAATATACATAAGTCATCATTGATTTTTATTGTTATCAATACAATTATATATAATAGATACATATAATTTTGTTTGTGAATTTCCTCATTATCTTCTCTCGGTTGAATTCCATGTCCATATCGATTTCTCAGCGATAAACTATTTGAAGCGGACCTATTATTTAAATAAAAATTAAGATATTTTGTTTCTGGTTCTGAAAATAAAGTGTTTTTTAGAAAAAGGTTTCCTTTTTTTGCCAATTTTAGTATTAGCTTTTGATATTCAGTAGGATAATGATAAAAACTTATTACTTCATTAAAATAAAGATCATAATAAATAATTACTTCTCTAATGTCGTAAAATTTTATGTTACCTTTTCTATCTAGTTTTATAATTTTATTCTCAAAGAGCCAGTGTAAGTCACTTTTTTGATAATCATTAAAATCTTTTAATTTAACATTTTCTTTTCTTATTAACTCATAAAAGGAATTATGTTTTTCGTATCCTTTTAAATATCTTAATCTGCTTTGGTCTGAAAATATTAGGTAATTTAGAAAATTTAATTTTTTTTCATTTCCATAAACATATCTGTGCTTGTTGAGAGATTTTACATTTTCAAACAATATAGAATTATTCGAAATTTCTATCAAATCATGATCTATTTCCCTATATTCTTGATATATTGCAAATTGCTTTATTATACCATCAATTTCTGGGAATAAAACTCTACACTTTTCAAAATAATTTTCAGGTGAGCTTTCTATATGTGTAATAAAATCAGTTATTTTAAATTCTTCTTTTAAATATGTTTCATAAAACCAATCTAAACATTTTTCAATTTCTATGTTATACGTTTTTAGTTCTGTATTATAAGAAATCATTTGCATTAATGCTGTAGATTGGGTCAACTGAAAAGTTAAATCTATTTTATATTCGTTTTTCGTATGAAGTCCTAATTCTTTTTCAAAAATACTCATTTTGTTAATTTTACTTACATTTGTGAATCTCATTTGTCTATCTACAAAACAAAAGAGATAAATAAAGTTATTTAATAAAGTAGGATAGTCTAAATTCTTTTTTATCCATTTACTATCATAATTATATATTATTATATTGTTTCTCTTATCTATTTTAATAGTTTCATCAAAATCACCAATTTTTATTTCGCTACCAAATTCAATACCATTATTATTCGAAAAAAATGCTGCAGTTTTTTCTTTTGACTTCTTTAATGCCTGTAATTTAATATTGTCCGAAATCTGTATTTCTTTGCAACTTAAAAATGGAATAATTTTCAAATAATTTATGTTTGCATTGTCGCTATTTATATAATTATAGAATATCTTTTCTATTTCAAGATTTGTGAAATTCGGGAAATAAAATTTTTTATGATGGATATTGTCTATTTCATATTCTTCTAAAAGCAATTCAGCTGTAGTATGGTTTTTTAGTAAAAACTTACGAAGTTCCAATTCATATTTTTTAACTAAATTTTTGCAATTTAAAAAATAATTTATATAAAATTTTTTATAAGAAAAAACTTGATTAATAAATAAATTTGATAGCATTGTATTATCTATATGATCATTTATCATTTCCCAAAAAGTAGCTAAATAAAAACTATCTACATTTCTATAATATTTATAAAATGACTTATCAGTTAACTGTTTTATAAAACTATTAATCTCCTTATAAAGAAATTCAATTTCTTTCTTATACATATTTTTTAGGTTGCAATTTTTAACTTTTGAAAACTTAGTAATAATGTAAAATTCCAAAATCTCGTTAACTTTATAATTTCTTTTTGACAAATCAAGCTTTTTTAAAACTTCTTCTGCTTGACTTAGATTATGATAAAAAGAAAAATCATCTATGTCACAAAATTTAATCATTCTCATTTAAACCTCATTTTTATTATAGCATAATATCATAATTATCTCAATTATAAAACATTTACATCTCAAAATCTTTTTGTTTTTTCTTTCTTTTTGCGATTTGCTTTTCAAGTTCTCGCATTTGCTCTATAAGTTCATCATCACTTAAATGGTCAAAATCGGTTTGCTTTTCATCTTCTACTTTGTATTGTTCATTGAAAACATCTGTTGCTTTGTTGAAATAACTTTTGTCAACTGAATTATATGTTGTGATTGTTGTTTTAACATCTTTATGACCGAGAAGCGATTGGATAACTTTTGGATTTTGGTCAGCTTCAAAAAGGGTGTTTGAGAAAGTATGTCTTAAAGTGTGAAAGTGAATATGATATTTTTGCAGGTTGTGACTTTTCAAGAAAGTGTAAAATATCTTCTTTGTTCCGCTATAAGTTCTTAAATTCCCTTCATCATTACAAAACACAAAGGAATCGTTATCAGTGAAAGAAATTCCAAACTTCGATTGTTTTTGCTTTTGAATGTTAAAATATTCCTTTAATGCTTCCACCAAAATGTCGGGCATAGGCACTGTTCTTTTAGAGCAAACTGTCTTTGTGTCACCGATAACAAGTTGGCGAGATATAACTTTTCCATTGTCATCAAACTTTGGAACATTTGTCATACCTCTTTCAACTTTCAACAGTTTGTTCTCAAAATCTATGTCTTGCCATTCAAGGGCAAGTGCTTCGCCAGTGCGAAGTCCTGCAAACATCATCACATAGCAAAATGGTTTCAAAAAGGTGTGTTCGTTTAAACTTTCAATAAACTGCTTTCTAATCTCAACAGGAATTGCTTTGTATTCGTTCTTTTTATAAATCTTGTGCTCTTGACTTTTAACTTTCACTTTGTGCACGGGGTTCGTCAAAACAAACTTGTTATCAACTGCATATTCAAAAAATTGACCAAGCAAAAACTTTGTCTTTTTTACATAGTCTAAACTTAAATCTTGTTCAAGCATTTCGTTAAGCATTTTTTGAATTGTTAGTGTTGAAATTTCATCTAATTTCATTCCACCAATTTTAGGTTCTATGTGATTTTTAAATCTCGCAATATTGTTTTCAAAAGTGCGTGGACTTACCTGCGACTTTTTGAACACCATAAGCCATTCTTTCATCAAAACCGATAGGGTGTTTTGAGAAACATATTCATAGTTGTTGCTATTTATTCTGTTGGTTAATTCTGCAAGCTTTTTACTCGCTTCAATTCTTGTCTTGCCATAGATTGCTTTTCGTTTTTGTTTACCATTATCATCATATCCAAGCGATACCATTCCAACCCAAAGTCCGTCTTGCCTTTGATAGATACTTCCTTCGTTGTTGCCTCGTCTTGTTTTGCTTACTACTTTCTTTTTAGCCATTTTGCACCTCGCTTTGAGTGTTGTTGAGAGTTAGCCAAGTGACAAAATTAAGCACACTTACAACTTGTCTTTTGCCGACTTTTGTTGTTGGAAAAGTTTTGCTTCGCATAAGATTTCTCACATTATCTCTGCCAAGCCCAGTGATTTTGATAAGGTCCTCACA
>CALVML010000013.1 GCA_944345705.1 uncultured Clostridia bacterium
GCGAAAAATATTTTTAAACTTTTTCAACTATATTATAAAAATATCGCGTGTTCACCATTTGAACACGCGACAAAAATATCAACAAAAAAACCGTAATAGTATTCATTACGGTTTTTAGATGTTATATTTATTTAATAATTTATTATCACTTAGTTTAATTAACCATCAATTTGCTAGTTCTTTCAATAAACTTTGCAGGTATTTTGTTGTGCATTTTCCACACAATCGAAATGGGTCTTGATCCCTCATGTGAAACATAATCACAATAGCCTAAAATTGAATAATTTTCCGTATTTCCATATTCAGTCATTCTATAATTTCTAACACACAATAATATATTATTATTAGTTTTTTTATGATTTATGTAGCGCTGCCCCGTCGGCGAATTTATATCAGTCTTATTTTGTGACTGCCAATGGAATAATTTATCGTTAATAGAATAATCTTCATATTTAACTTCAGGCGCATAATGTTTTTCAGATTTGTTTAATGTTACAAAAAATATATCTGTTTTTTCATTTTCTATATACCACACACCTGATGTTAATGGGAAATATCTACTTTCTGTATATTCACCAAAACCAGCAAGAATTTGCGCATTAGAATAAGCAGAATACAATTCCAAAGGACAATTACTAAATTTTATCAATTGACTGTTAACTATATCTATTTTAGAAAAATTATAATTTAATAAATCTATGATTTCTTCATAATATGGAGAATTTACAATCTGTTCTATGCTTTCATTAACATTTTTACAACCTAAATCTTTCGGAGATTTTTGAGTTTCAAAAGTATAATGAAACATCAAAAGACAACGTTTATCATATTCTGTTAATTCAATATGTTTAGCATTTTTTATTTTTGGAAGTAAATCTAACAGTCGTTTTATCCACGCAGAAGAATTTAATTGTGTGCATCGAGCTAAAAATGTTAAAAATTTTTCATTATCAATAACATTTGAATTTTGTAGCGAAGTGAAAGATAATCCTATATTATATAATTTAGCTGGATTTATATTATAATACTCGAAAAAGTTTTTATAATTTAGGACGAGTCCACTGTCACTTTCAAAATTTTTAAATTTTTCAATAAAGTTTGCTTTATTATTGAACGATTGCTTAATATTATTTAATACATATTCTTGAGCTTTCTTTTCTAATGTTATAAAACAACCCTTTGGAAGATTTGGAAATCCATTTTTTATTTCAGTAGAAACAGACATTGCATTAACACCTAGAAGAGCCTTATATTTATCAGCATATCTATACTTTTTATTAGCTTGTCCAACGTAATCTAAAACCGTTAAAGAATCTTTCCCTTCACAAAGTCTTAAACCTCTACCTAATTGTTGTAAAAATACGGTTAAACTATCTGTTGGTCTTAAAAATAAAACTGTATTTACTTCTGGAATATCAATACCTTCATTATATAAATCCACAACAAATATAAACTTTATTTCGCCCTTTACTAATTTATCTTTAACATTTTCTCTTAATTCTTTTGAAGAATTACTATCAAGTTCGATAGATGGTATTCCAGCATCATTAAATACTTTTGCCATAAATTGAGCATGTTGTTGACTTACGCAAAACCCTAATCCTTTTATTGTATCAATATCATTAAGATATTTATTTAATGATTTTAAAACCGTTATTGCTCTTGCTTTATTAAATGATAAAACATTGCTAAGTTCTTGTATATCATATCCACCTCTAGTCCATTTTACAGAACTTAAATCTGTTTCGTCTGAAACTCCAAAATATGTAAAAGGTACAAGCAGATTTCTATCAATAGCTTCTGGGAGTCTAATTTCAGCAGATATTTTACCATCAAAATATTGTAAAATATCTTTTCCGTCCATTCTTTCTGGTGTTGCAGTAAGTCCGAGTAAAATTTTTGGTTTAAAATGTGATAATAACTTTTGATATCCTTCTGCTGCCGCGTGATGAAATTCATCAACAATAATATAATCATAAAAATCAGGTGCTAATTTTTCATATAACTTTTTAGTATTAAATGTTTGAATTGATACAAATAAATTATCAATACTTTTGGGTAAAATTCCACCAACCATTAATTCTCCAAAATTATTATCTCTTAAAATCCCTCTGAAACATTTTAAGCTTTGTTTTAAAATTTCTTCTCTATGAGCTACAAATAAAAATTTGATTTTTCTTCCATGTTGTGATTGTAGATAACGTTTAAAATCAAATGCAGACATAACCGTTTTGCCTGTTCCTGTAGCTGCAACAACTAAATTTCTATAATTGCCACGATTTTCTCTTTCAACCCTAAGTTTTTCCAGAACTCTTTCTTGATAAGGATATGGAGTAATATCAAAATTGTATTCTTCTAAATTAAATAATTTTGGATGCTTTTCTTGATATAAATTGTTTCTTAATTTTTCATTATCTTCTTTATTATATTTTTCAAATTCTTCACTGTTCCAATATACTTCAAATGTTCCACATATTTTATCAAAAACGTCTTTCATCTCTTTTTCGGTAACTTTAACATTCCATTCGGTCCCGCTTGTAAGAGCTGCACTTGAAATATTAGAAGAACCAACATAAGCGGTAGAAAAACCAGTTTTTCTTTTAAATATATAGCTTTTAGCATGTAGTCGCGTTTGTTTTGTATTATATGATATTTTTATCTCAGTATTGTTTAGTTCGCATAATCGTTCAATGGCTTTTGCTTCAGTTGCTCCAGTATAAGTCGTTGTTATAATTCTTAATTTTCCACCATTATCAGTAAATTCTTTTAATTCATCTAAAAGCCTTACTATTCCACTCCATTTAATAAATGAAACGATAAAATCTATTTCATCACAACTAGAAATTTCTTTTTTTAATTCACTAAGCAATTGAATTTCAGTGTTTGCACCAGTAAACACAAAAGGCTCTGCAATAGAATAGTTTGGTCTTATTGGATAATCCGTTTTTAATACTCTTATACTATTCTTTTTATTCATTAAAGAATATAACATTTCGGCATCTTTCGAAATTAGTTGACTTGAATAGTATTCATCTTTAGTTTCATCTTTTATTTTATTAATAAGATAATTGCAAAAATTTAACTGTTCTTCTATTGTGTAATTATTCTCAGATAAATCTTTTAAGCCTTTTTCTAAAACTTCAGACAAATAATGGGATAAGATTTTAGGCGCATTTTCTTTATCTATTTTTCTTTTTTCAATTTGAATATCATTTTCATTAATATCATTTAAAGCTTTATTAATAATTTGCTCATAAAGTCCAAAATTCATTATTACTCCTCCATTAGCTTCCTTACAATAGGCATGTCAGCAGGAGCCCAGTCAATAATATTTAATTCAGATTTTTCTAGCCATTTGTAATCTTTATGTACATTTAACTTAAAATCAAGATCTCTTGTATTGCACTTATAACAAAACATGGTAATTTTAAAATCCGGGTAGGTATATTGAACATCACAAAAATGATTTTCGACATCAACTTCTAAATCCATTTCTTCCAACAATTCTCTTTTAAGTGCTTCTTCATTAGTTTCACCCTCTTCAATTTTGCCACCGGGGAATTCCCACTTAAAAGAGACATAATCATACTTTCCTTTATCTCTTTGCATACAAAGAATTTTACCATTATTTTCAATAATTCCTGCAACTACCTTAATTTCTTTCATATAAACCTCAAATACAGTATAACATAAAAAATTCATTAATGTATATAAACAATAAAATTTTATAAAAAAATACTTAACCAAATGGGGTGAACCCCAAAAGTTGGACAAAAATTTAATAATTATATTGCTATATTTTGAGTTCGGTATTTTACCGGACTCATTTTTAATTTAAGTATTATTCGTTCGTTATTGTAATAATATATATATTCTCTTAGTTTGTCAATGAAAGTGTTAACACTTTCAAATTTTTCTCCATAAAACATTTCTATTTTAAGTCTTCCAGAAAAGTTTTCCATTATACTATTATCTAAACAATTCCCTTTTCTTGACATACTTTGCTGTATATTATTCTCTTTTAATATTCTCTGATATTCTTTCATCTGATATTGCCAGCCTTGATCTGAGTGTAATGTTGGAGTAGCATTGCTTGGCAGTTTATGTATTAATTCTTCAAGCATTTCTCTAGTTTGATTAAAGTTTGGGCTGGTTGAAATTGAGTAAGATACAATTTCATTGTTATACATATCTAGAATTGGAGAAAGGTAAACTTTTTCATCACATACAGCAAATTCTGTTACATCTGTTGTTAACTTTTGAAGTGGAGCATTCGCTACAAAATTTCTATTAATTATATTAGTAGCAATCTTTCCAACTTCGCCTTTGTAGGACCTGTATTTGCTTTTTCTTTGTTTACCTTGAATGTTTAGAGATTTCATTAGTTTTAGAACTGTTTTGTGATTGATTTTGTAACCTAAATTTCTTAATTCTATTAGAATTCTACGATAACCATATCTTGACTTATTCTCATTAAATATATTAAGGATTACTTGCTTTTCAATTGCATATTTGTCTTTTGATAGATTGGTTGTATGGTAGTAGAAAGTGCTTCTAGGGATATTGGCAAGAGTTAAAAGTTTATCTAGTTTGTATTTATGCCTTAGTTCAGAAATGATGATTACTTTTTCTTTTGGTTTTGAAGCCTTTTCCGAACTAAGGCATCTAATTTTTTTAAGTATTCATTCTCCATTTCTAATTGTTCTACTCTTTCTTTAAGTTGTTGGTTTTCTGCAATTAAGTCTTGCTTAACTTGCTTATCTAATTTTTTCTTTGGTCTACCTTTATTTGGATTATCCATTTTTCTTTTTCTACCACGCCGTTCAATGTAGAAACCGGCTTCTCCTTCTTCCAAGAATATGCGTTCCCAAAGTTTTAATCTACCTTTAAAAATGCTTTCTTGCCCCTTTTCACAAAGATACTTTCTTGCAGTTTCACTGTAAGATAGATTATGATCACGCATATCTATTATACACGAAATTTTAAATTCTGGACTATATTTTCTATTAATTCTTCTATTTTCCATTAAAAAGTGAACCTCCTTAAGTTGTCTAACTTTTGGGGTTCACTTCAAAATTGATTAAGTATTTTTATTTCATATTTATATAACTTTTATTTTAAAACTATATTTTCATTTATCTTTCTACTCATTTACACTTTCAAAAAATCTTTTCTTGAAAGCACCTCTTTTTTCAACCTTTGAATTCCTTATTTTTTCAAATTCTTCATAAGAAACACCTTTAACATCAAGAATTGCTCTTAAAACTTCTTCCAAATCAGCAAGTTCTTCCACTTCTCCACTTTCTAAATATTCTTTAAGTTCTTCTTGCATTTTTATATTAAGAGTTTCTAAATATTCATCATCTTCCATAATTCTGGTAACACAGGTTTTACCATTATCACATGCAATAATCTCTGGAATTTTATCTCTAACTAACTTATTATAAACTTTCATAATTTTTTCTCCTAACAGTATTATAACATAAATTTTTGTAAAATTATCTATATTTTAAAAGGTTAAAAAAATGAAGATTGATATTAATCTCCATTTACACAATCATTAACAAATAAATTTAAATTAGTCTCCCTTTTTAAAGCATTCTCATTTTTCAAGATATTTATCCATGAATTACTAAAATCTAGTTGTGTCCCAACATCTTTATGATTTATAAATTTTATAAATTCTTCTGTATTATTAAGATATTGAAAAGCAAATTTCATTGAATAATACTCTTTTTCAACATCTGTTTTAATGTTTGAGTTATCATGCAAAACATGTTCTAAATCGCATGACATATAATACGCATTATATCGCTTACAAACATTTCCAAAAGATTTAAATGATATATTATTTAAGGTTGAAATGTATTTTAACAAATTCCTTTTATGAACATTTCTATTAACAATAAAAGACTTGTTTTTTACATAAACCTTATCATTTAGATATTTTTCATCTGGACTTTCAATTATTCTATCTTCATCAATAGAACAAGCATCAGTATCAACAATATGAACTATTAATTGTATATCATCTAATTCATAAAGGCCCTTTGAATTATTTAAAAATTCTTCAACTTTTTCTTCTATTTTCTTGGATACATTTTTTATATTTGTTTTAAAATCAGATGTTATATCCCCATGAAATATAGCAAATTTCACTTTAGAATTTTCAACAATTTTAGACAAAACATCTTCTAAAGACTCTTTATCAGAAGGCCCCTCAACTAAGATTAAAATTAATTTTTTAGCCGTTGTGTTCTTCATAAGCAATCCTCTTTAACACAACTTTTAGTCCGGTAATATCATCTTCTGCATATAGGTTTTCTTTTTGTCCCCCTAAATCTAAAGCTCTTAAATAGAAAATTCTTAAATTATTATTTGTTTTTACATTTGTAAGTTTTACATATCTTTTTAATGGGTTAGCTGTGCTAAAATATATGCTTTTATAATCCAATACTTCCAATGGTCTCAAATTGTGCGACGAGAAAAAAAGTTGTCCTTTACCTAA
The DNA here is from genome assembly GCA_944345705.1 of uncultured Clostridia bacterium. Taxonomy (GTDB): domain Bacteria; phylum Bacillota; class Clostridia; order Christensenellales; family UBA1242; genus Caccovivens. The sequence goes on from CALVML010000013.1 coordinate 6,509, forward strand.
AGATTTTAAAACTCCCAGCAACTTTCCAAATAAATATTCAAATATACCGGCATCCATCTCATCAATAGCAACAAATATATTATCAAATGAACAATATGCAATTAGTGTCTGTATTATAGAAATTATCTTTAATATACCTGTAGATTCATTTCTCATCGGGATGCGTTTATTATTTCTAATTGTCACCAATTCTATGTCATATCCATTGGTGCCGTCATCTAAAACTGTTGCCATCTTTTCAATAACTATTTTAGTATCGGGAATGATTCTATTCATTACATCATTAATATTATCAATGGAAGAACTTAAATTTTCATAAAACTCAGATGTCACTTTTTGTGGTTTATTTAAATTAAATGATTGGTTTCCGCTTATTATTTGTTCTATTATAAAATTTTCCTTTTTTGTTAACTTATGAAATCTAAACATAAAAGGCAGATTCCATTGCAAATTTATCATACCATACTGTTTGTTAGTAATAATAAACATATTCATACGAGCAAAATCCTGCAATGCGTCCAGTATTTTCCCTAAATATTTATCTTTTGATTTTTTTAATATTGCTTTTATTAATTCATTATTAAATAAATATGAACTATCTCGTTGTTTACATATTTTTGAAGATACAACAAAATCATTATTTAATAATTTAAAATCTTCTTTAGATAATGATGAATCATACCTAGACCTTAAACTATACTGAATATAACCACTATTTGTAGTTGATGAATATCTTAATCTTTCCCTATTAATTATATACTTTTTTGCATTATTATCTCTTTCAAGTGATATTAAATAATTCACTGTAAATACTTGCTTATTAAAATTATATATAAAAGTAGTATTAATTTCTGATTTATCTTCACTAACAGCTAAACAATCATAAAAACTATTTTTCTTATCTTGATTATCTTTAAAAGAAAGTTCATCTGTCATGATAAATTTTAGAAAATCTAACGCATTAACAAAAGCTGTTTTACCAGTTCCATTTTGTCCATACATTGCTGTTATATTTTCTTCAGACAATCTTTTTTCGTCTTTAAAGAAATCAACTCTCCCTTTCCCAACATTTTTAATGTTTTTTAACTCTACGCTTTTTATATTTAATGAAAGTTCCATTTTCTTTTTCCTCATCTTTTACGCTCCTATTATAACATATTTTTATGAAAAATCAACACATTTTATAAAAAAAGATACAAAATGTTTCTATTTTTATATTTTTAACAATTTAATATAAAAATATTCTATACATAAAAAGGATATTCGGTGCACGAATATCCTTTTATTAAATTCTATCATATCTTTTTTTATATAAAAACTTTACATGCCAAAATTTCCAGAATTAATTCATTTTTAACACAATTCAGTTCAATCTGGATAGTGTTGGTGCCGCCAAATGTGAGCAATCCCAATCCATAGGGTTTGATTGCTCATTTTTATTTTATATATATTTAATATCTTGTGTATAACTGTATGCTTGCTTTTATGGCTTGTTTATATTAAAATAAATTTCACAATGGTCATCAAACAAAACAACACATATCAATGAGTTTTGTCTTGCGTTTTCAAGAGAATGCTAAAATATTTTTTGTTTCTAAACTACATTAAAGATTGCACTCTATAAAAATTGGGACAATATATCAAGTTTCAGACTTAAAAAATACAAGTAATTTGGATTTAATGGTGCATGTTTAGTAATGATTAATATTTGTAAAGTCTTTTCATTGAGTTTGATGAAGATATTCCTAAACTTACTTTAATTAGAAATATATAATGGAGAATTAAATGATGATAGAAAAAATTTCAAGCATGGCAATTGTAATTGCAAAAAAGAAAGAGCGTTTAAAGGTTTTATTATTAAATAGTGAAGGAGAATGGGTATTTCCTAAAGGTCATGTTGAAACTGATGAAACAGAACTTCACGCTGCTATTAGAGAGCTTTGGGAAGAAAGCAATGTTGTGGTTAGCGAACAAGAATCTATTGGGCAAGTAGACGAATATAAATTCTATTTTAGTGGGGAAAATGCAGTTAAAGTCATAAAGGTTTTTGCTTTCATAATTAATGACGAAAGAAAAATTACTTACAACAAAAATGAAAGTTTTATTGATGGAAAATGGGTTGAAGTAGATGATGCATTAAAAATGTTAAAACATGATGATGCAAAAAATGCTCTTAGAAAAACTTTTAAAAAATTATAATATAAGATATTTTTATGAAAAAAATAGAAAAATTAAATGGAGTTAAAGTTCACTTTACGAAATGTTATCCGTTAAAAAGTATTGAGCGTAAAGTCTTTTAAGTAAGCAATATTTTTATTCTTTATTAGTAATTCTTTACCTTTACTCTCAGCATATTTGCACTTTCTTTGTCTATAGAAAGTTGACATTTTTGTTAATCTTTTAGCTACTCTTTTGAACTAAGATTTCAAGGACTTTTTTAGGTTTTGTATATCTTAACATTCTGCTTCTTTTACCTTTGTCTCGCCAATAATTGAGAAAAATTTAATTGCATCTTGTGTAGTGAAAAATCTTTTATTATACCCCTCTACAAAAAAGAAATTTTCTTCTAGTTTCTCACCCTGTCCAGCACCATAATTTATATCGTCAACTGAATTAACTCTGGCTATTAGATATCCATTAGGAGTAAGAATTCTCTTGATTTCTCTCATTATATCTTTTGTTGTGATCTGGTCAAAGTAATGCAAGCTTAAATCAGCAATAATTAAATCAAAAGAATTGTTTTCAGTGATATATTAGATCGTCTTTTTTTGCCTGTTTATTCCATTGTTTAATCGTTTTTCTGTAAAAAACCTTCCAATTTCTAAAAGGTCGGTTTTCTCGTGCCAGGGCTTTATTTGTACCAAAATGAGTGTCGCTTGTAAAAAATATCTCTTTCATAACCTTATGATATCATATTATATCATTAAATGAAAGAGATTAATAAAAATTGTTTGTTAAGCGTTTTATTTTATACATACTCTTCTTTGGTGGAAAATTCTTGTAGACCAAGATGTTCTTTAGCAATGCGCAATGCCTCATTTACTTGACTTTCGCCAACCTCACCCCAATTAAGAAGCTCGATTGCTCGCTTAGGGGTTGTAAGAAGCCGATCGTATGTTTTACCCGTGTCTGGATCGGGTTGTCTTATTCCTATAGAGTCAATAATTGCGCTCATACGCATTTGAGCGTAAGGAGGCGAGCCATCTTCTTCATCAACTTGTTGATAACCTACGACAAGAGCCCCATCTTGTAAAGTTGTGTTTACCTCTTCTAAAAATTCTCTTTTCAATGTTTCTTCTCTGCTATTATCTTCTAGTTCAGGCTTTCCGCCAGCAAGTGAATACATTATTTTATCACCTACTTTTTCCACTTTTAAAAGCATTCTTCCATCTTTTGTAAATACAAGTCCATAGACCTGTGTAACCTTCATCCCTTCAGGTACATTACCGTTATGCCATGTAAAAATTGCCATAAGCTTTCTCCTAAAAATTTATTGTGTTTTTATATTAAATTTCTATGGTGTAAATTTGATAATTATCTTTTTTCCACAAGTCAATTTTTTGTTTGGCTGGTATCATTTTTTGGTTCGGTTGAATGTATATTATTGTTTATTTCGTTTGAATAATCGTTGTCGTTTGTTTCGGTTGTGGCTGACGCTTCAATGTTTTCTTGCTCAAGATTTGAGGCAGGCAAAACAGCAGGTTCTTGCCCATCTTTTTCTTCAAAAGGCAAACTTGACTTAGGTTTGCCACTTTTCTTTTTTTGTGATTTATCTTTTTTGCTAAAATGAAAAATGCTCATAACCTTGCCCATGATTAAAACAATCTTATCGGCATGATTCATTGAATATCGTTTCATTAAAGCCTTGCCAGATATGAGAAGGGCTGCAATGACAGCAGAAACAAGTGAAGCAATCACAATTCCTAAAAAATTTGACATGCTTTGAGTGATGAGTGCAGTTGTAACTGCAGCACCTGCCGCACCAGATAGAATACTGCAAATATCACCGAGGATATCTGCGAATATGCTCGACACCCTATCGGCGTTCTTTTGCAATATAATTGCTTCCTTTGCTCCGCGGACCTTTCTAGAAGCCATAGCACGAAAATTTTTCTCGTCACAGGCAGTGATGGCAACTCCTATCATGTCTGTGATGATTGCGATAAATAAAAATACTACAATGACAACAATAGAGATAGCAATTCCTGCTCCCGAGAGCGCGATTTCACTTAATACGCCAAATGCCATAGAAAGAGTAAAGGATAGCACCAATACAATGAGTGGCCACCTAAAATATTTTTTAAATTTTGATTGTTTCTTTTTATTTTCCATTTTAATTCTATTATATAATAACATGTTTCTTTATAGAAATCAAATTAAAAATAAAATGATGGCAAAAAATGATAATAAAAAAATAAAATTTTAAAAATCTAAAAAGTTTAAAGTCATATTAAAATATTTAAATAAGTTTAATATATTTTACGCATAATAAATATTATAAAAAAAATAGAGCCTATAGGCTAGGCTCTAGGAAGACGACAAAGTCAGTAAACCTTGTGTCATAGGTTCGGTCGGATTTCCCAGCCACGCGCTCAATGTCACCATTTAAGCAGTTTCCTTTTAAGCATGACATAACACCGAATCGCCACTCAGAACACACTATAATCCTGTCTTTGCCTGCTAAGGCAACAGTCTAGAGATTTTCTCTGACACAGCCATCAGTAATTCACTTGTTTTGCAAGTGCAGTTTCACGAGCAGATATTCAACGTGCCCGTCGACAGTAGTTGAATATGTTGGATACCCGATTCCCGTACACTCACTCAAAGTAGGCTACACTGCACACGACTTTTACCGCAATGCAGGTTCTTCTCTCAGGGAGTGCTTTCACACCCGACTGAGTCTCCGCGAAAATTGGGACGACTTCTGTATGCCGTTACAGCTCGCCCAAAAATCTTAACTTCCAGCACACGCCCCAGTTTGGGCAACCAAAGCCTGCACCAGAAACTTCATCGATATGCCCTTTGACGCTATTACTTCGCCGTCCTTAAAGCTGGCTATGACTAGAATACTGCATCTTCCATATATATTATACAATGAATTTGCTAAAAATGCAACTGCTCTAAAAAAACTTGACTTTTGCTTTAGTCAAGTTTTTGTTTTTTACTAAAAAATTTTTTTCGCTTATATATTGCGTTCTGTTTGAATTGGCTCTTTATCAGTTTTCGCGGTTTTCTCTTTTGTTTCATTCATAACTAAATCTTCATTATCTAAAGATGCTAAATATATATCTTTCATATTCAATATTTCATTTTTTGCTACTTTCTTTTCAGCATAATTTGCTAGTTTATTTACATTGTGGTATACCCAGCCTTGTGGAGAAACCCAGTTAATTTCATTTAAGCCGTTGATTCTCGCGTAATTTTTTTTGCAAAAAATTGTACCATAAGTAAGCACTTTCGAGTAAGCCTTGCTGTCGCACACAATGGTACATCTGCCAACTATAAATCCCTTTTCGACTGGTAATTTTCGGTCATTTTTTAAATATTTCAATAGTTTATCAAGTGGAAATTCTCTTTTTGATGAAAATACAATCATTTGACTCATGGCAAACTCCTTATATAAAAATAATAAAATATTTTATTATCCATGTCAATAGCAATATTCAATAAAAATGTATTTTTTGCAACAGATTTAGATTATTTGTATCAGGTGCGTGCTGATTTAATATTAGGTTGCATTTATTAACAAAAATAAATATAATTTTTATCTTTTTTGCTTGACAATTCCCCCCCCCGCCAAGTTATAATTGCACTGAGGGGGATAGAGCGTTTTATTTTGTCTAAAAATATGCGGAATTATTTCACATGGCAAAGCTCAAAATATATCTATGAAAAAATTTTATATTATACTTTCACTTATAATTATTTTTATCGCAATTGAGATTATAAAATATTTTGTAAACTTTGTTGCCTTCTATTTCTTGTTTGCTTTTCAGATGGCAATTGCTATTGCTTGCATTGTTTTGCTTTGTCTTAAACCTAAACATAAAATCATCTTGTCAACAAGTTTTGTTCTTTCTTTGATATTTTTAATTATGCCCATTTTGATAGGACTTGCGCGCATTGAGCCATTGCCCGTAACATTTAACTATGTCATCCATGCAGGTGGTGGCATGGACGGCACACCATATCTTAATAGTCAAGAAGGATTTTTGCAAAATGTTCAAAACAGTCAAAAATATATTGAAGTGGACTTTCTCTATACAAGCGATGATAAGATAGTCGCCTCGCACCTATTTGAACATAATGATGGATTTAATTTGAAAAATCGACCAACTTATGATGAGTTTACGTCCTATAAACTTGAAGGAAAATATACTGGCATGACTTATGAGTGGCTGTTAGATCAACTGGAAATATTTGAAGATGTCAATATAATATTTGATACTAAAGAAAGTGATTCGCTCTCGCTTTTACAAGATATGGTACAGATTGCGACCGCAAGAAATTTTGATATATACTCAAGATTTATTATTCAAGTTTACAGCCTAGAAAATTACCATGACATGAAAGAGCACTTTGACTTTGATAGATATTGGTATACAAACTATAAGACAGAATACTCTCCTATGGAAATTAAGAAAAATTTTGCTGACTATGATGATATTGATACCATTGTGCTTTGGACTTCTGATTGGTGGGTTGTCAATCAAACAGGCATTGATTTAGGCAAGGATATCGCTGTGCATACCGTGCATTCTCAGTCGGCAGTCAATTTTTTAGCAACACATGGAGTTGACTATATTTATGTTGACCAGTTAAAATAAGATAGGCAAAAGATTATGCCTATCTTTTTTGCTTGAATGCAATCATGAAAAGTTAATTTAAAACCTTCACTTTAATAGCGACAACTTTACATTTTTCTTCCTTTTCTTTTGAATATATTTTACGATAAAGATTAAACGCCTCTTGCTTGCTTTGACCTTTGAAGCCTATTTCGTCAAGAGAAAGTCTGTCAAGCATATCATTAAATGACTCAAAATAGATTAAATCTTCTATTATAGCATAACAAATTTCAGTGTGGTCTGGCTCTTTTCTAAACTCGATTTTATCGCCTATTTTCATAGCTTGCCTTTTTTCGTCATTAAGCCTAAGTTCATATATCTTTTCGCCCAATCTTATTTTTTCAAAATAAATCGGCATAAGCTTTAAAATATGCATGATTCCCCCTCTAATAAATTATTTTTTATTATATCATAAACTTGTCAAAATGCAATGTCTATGCTATAATCTTTTTAGTACAAGAAATTTATTTGCAAATGATTTTTATTTTTGATTTCAAGGATAAGAATTATAAAAACCAAACAAATATTGTAAGCAAAGGAGAAAAGATGAAAAAAATTAAACAATTTTTTATTGACTTTAAAAAGTTTATATCTCGTGGCAACGTCCTTGACCTTGCGGTTGCTCTCGTTGTAGGAACAGCCTTTACTAAGATTGTATCTTCGCTTGTCAATGATTTAATCATGCCACTTATCTGCGCTATATTTGGAACGGCAACCGTCGACCAACTTTACTTTACTTTAAATGGCGCTCAAGTTTTCTATGGAAGATTTTTGCAAGCAGTAATTGATTTCCTACTTGTTGCTATAGTGCTATTCATTATTTTAAGAATAGTTATGAATGCAAGCAATGCAGTTAGACGTTCAATTAGCGAAAAGCCTACAAAAGCAGAAAAGAAAATCTTGCAAGAGCAAGGCGTTAACATGAAAGATCATAAGGCTGTAATTACAGCAACAAAAGAACTTCGCGAGAAAAACAAGGTTGTAGAAGAAGTAAAGCCTACCACTGAAGAACTTTTAAGCCAAATACTTCTAGAACTCAAAAAACAAAATGAGAGTATAGAAACAAAACAAGCCGAAGAACGCAAAGATGAAAATTTTAACAATAGTGTAATTGAAAAAACATCTTCTACTGAAGATAAAGATTAAAAGTCGCAACTTAAAGGCTGCAATTTTGTAGCCTTTTATTATAAGAAAGTATAGTCATAATTCATAAAAATCTATAATCTATTTTTCTTAAAAGCAAATTCTAAAAATTATTTAAAAGGAGTACTATGAAGATAGCCAAAAACTTTGAATGCTTTAAATGTGGTGATAATGTAAGACTAAAGCCTAGTGTAATAATGCAAGAAGGAAAGACAAATTTTATTATTGTCGGCGAAAGTCCTGCTCTTGATGGCTGGATTAATTCAGGACGTGCCTTTTATAATAGTGAAGGCAACTTGCAGGCAAGTGGACGAGTGCTTGCAAGACTATTGTCCATTTTAGATATAACCATTGATGATATATATTTTACTGAGTGTTGCAAATGTGTGCTAAAAGACCGAAAATGTCTTACAAAATCTGCTCAAAATTGCAAACATATCCTTGAAAGGCAACTTTTGCAATTACCTTGCGATTACATTCTTACAATGGGTAAAGTGCCAACTGAAATTTTGCTTGGCGAAAAAATTAAAAGATTTTGTGACGTAGTTGGCAATGTCTATCAAATTAAAATAGGCGATAAAAACTTTTCGCTCTTGCCAATATATCATCCTTCTCCATTAAATCCTAAAGGTTATAGCGGAAATGAGCCAGTTTTTAAAAAATATAGGGATTTGTTGAAAATAATATATAAATAAGCATTTTTAATGATAAAAGATTGACAATTTTAAATAATAATGTAAAAATGATAAAGACATTTTTGTAATATTAATGTTTATACTTACGATAAGATAAGAAAAATAATATCTATTGTACTAGTACTTAATCTTACATTCAACAAGGAGAAAAAAAACATGAGAATTGCTATAGACATTGACGACTGTTTAACAAACACCTGCGAAGTAGACTTTGCCACTTGTTATATATGGAATAGACAACATCATCCAGAAGATAAAAAACAGCGCTTGCCTATCCATCACAACGCACCAACAATTTTTGAATACTCTAAAGAAGAAGATGATGCCTTTTACATCTATCAACGCAAACTAGTCATCGAACAGGATCTTATAAAGCCTAAAATCTATGCAAGAGAAATTTTGCAAAAACTTCTGGACGAGGGACATGAGATCTACATAGTTACAGGGCGTGGCGACTTGTACTGGGGAAATTCTTATAATGAAAGCAAAAAGTGGCTTGAGCGTTATGGTATAAATTACACTGCCCTGTTTACCAATTATAGTGATAAGGGAAGCTTTTGCAAAGAACATAAATGCGACATCCTTATAGACGATAATGAAAAATATCTCAAACAGGCAAATGATAAAAATATCCATACGATAAGTTTTTGGGCTTGTTACAACGATTTTTACAAACATCCGCTAAACCATGTCGCTTGTTGCTGGCCTGAAGTCTACGACAAAATTAATTTTATAAAACAAAAAATTACAATAGAATCATTATTACCTAATAAAAAACAAGTTACAAAAGGACTATTTTTATGAAAACGGAAATTGTTATTTTTGACTATGATGGTACGCTTACCAAAAGCGAAAAGGGTACAAACACATGGTTTAATATGTGGAAAGCGTTAGATGACCTTGAAACTGACGAAAAATTTTATTCTATGTTTAAAAGAGGAGAGATAACGCACAAAGAATGGTTTAACCTTATCGTTAATCACTTGAAAGAAAAGAAGGTTAAAGCAAGTTTTTTTGAAGAACTTGCAAAGAAAACCATTTTGTTAAATGACCTTGAATGTGTTTTTAAATCGCTCTACGAGCAAGGCAAGGAAATTTATATCCTTTCATCTGGAATAAAAAATTTAATTGATCTGTCACTCCGTGACTTTAAAAAGTATATTACAGAAATTCAAGGATATGAGATCTTGTTTGATGACGAGAGAGTTGTTTCTGCTGGAAAAGATGTAGACTTTTTGGATGAACAAAAAGACGACTATATTGAAAAACTTATGAAAGCAAAAAATGTAAAACCGCAAGCTATACTCTTTGTAGGCAATGGCTCAAACGATGAATGTGTCAGCAAAACAGGTGTAAAAATGCTTTGCCTAAACCCTGATGATACCGATCATAATGACTCTAAAATTTGGAATAATTATCTTTTCACTGATAGTTTAAAAGATATATTGCCATTTATTAAAGATTGAAATTTAGTTTAATAAATTAAATTTACTTTATTGATTTTTTATATCCATATTAATAATATCTTTTACTATTATAATGCAGTGTCTATAAATTGCATACATCAAGAAAATACTGCAAAAAACTTTTGGCTTATTTTTCGTCACATCTTAATCTTGAAAGGAATAAATAAGACAAAGGGGCTGTCAATATGAGTTATGAAGATGATAAGCTTTTATCAATCGAAGAATATGAAAAAATGGCACTTGCCTATGCTAAAGCAAATAAAGAACGTGGCGGAATATATTTAAAGGTAGAAGAAGTCAAAAATGAGGCGCTTATTGAAGCTATCTTTGATGATATCGCAATGATTAAAACCTGCCTTTTTAATATGGCGGGCTTTCTTAATACAAGTAGACTATATTCACTTAATGAAAGACAAATCAAGAAACTACGAGTAATCTTTGACTATGAAAAGCCTTTGAAAACTTTTAATATGAGAAGAGATAAAACTTTAAATTTTCTTTGTTTTGTAGGTAAAGAAGCCTCACTTATCAAAAACTTAATTGAAATAAGCTCGCTATCGTCTTTTGAGCAACAACTTTTAAATATAATAAATGATAGATTGTCACTAACAAGCGAAATATTTAAATAAAAAAGCAACGCTTTTATAAATCAAAAAGGATAGACAAAAATGCTATCCTTTCTTTTTTATTTTAAATTATACTAAATCAATTTCATCTTCTTCTTGTTCTTCACGCTTTTCTTGTTTTTGGGTTAAATTTTTAGCAAATATAGTACCAAGCATAAAGATAATTGGACTCGCCCCTACTGCATAAAGTCCAACACCAGACAACGTTAATGTTTTTGCTTTCTCATAAGCGTTTCTAGTTTCTTCCGAAACAGCATCTGAATTCATATATTCATAACTTGTTATATGTGGTGGATTGTTAATAAGGGCAGCAAACTCTTCGTCACTAATTTCATCCGCTTTATGTTTCTCTGCATATTCATCAATTTTTTGACTTATATATTGTTCATTTGCTTCCTTATAACCACTATCATTAACAAGCTTTTCTTGAGTTTTTAAACCACTACTCATTAATGCAAGACCTGAAATCGCGATAGCAATGGAAGCACCACATACTATTCCGTACGGTTTCTTTGATTTACATGCACCCTTTTTCTTGATCCTTTTTTTCATTCTTTCAGTCTCCTTGACTATATTATACCTTACTTTCTACCTTAAGTCAATACCCAAAAGACTTAAAAATATAGAAAATTTAATTGCAAAAAAAGGATAGACAAAATGCTATCCTTTTCTTCTGCACTTCAAATTATCCTAAATCCATCTCTTCTTCCAGCTCTTCGCGTTTTTCTTGTTTTTTGGCTAATTTGTCAGTTGCACGAGAAGCGAGCTGCATGCTAATCCATCCTCCTGTCAAAACTCCTAAACCAGACACTACTACTGCGTTCGCTGTATGATAAGAGTTTCTAGCATCTTCCGAAACATCTTCTGAAGCCATATAATCATCCATAGTTATAGATGATGGCATGCGTGCATAATCAAATTTTTGACTTATATGTTCTTTTGCTTCCTGATAACCATTGTCATTTGCAATCTTTGCCATAGCGCCTATGCCACCAAAACTCAATGAAGCCCCAAAAATTGTAGTAGCAATAGAAGCAACCGCAAACCAAGTTGCTAATGTATACATTTTATCTGATTTACGTACACCTTCTTCCTTATTCTTTCTTTTCATTCTTTCAGTCTCCTTGAATATATTATACCTTACAATCAGCCTAATGTCAATACCCAAAAGACTTAAAAGTATAGAAAATTTAATTGCAAAAAAAGGATAGACAAAAGTAATACATTTTAAAAACGCTATCCTTTTTATATAATCAATATTTTTTTATATAAATCATTATTTAAGATGATTTTGTAAATTTAAGAAAGCAGAAATTTGATTGTAGGCTCAACAATTTCATCGATCTTCTTGCGATAATAGATAAATTTCTCCTGAGTATATTTCACGGTTTCATCTTTTGCACCGGCTAGATCAACAGGGAAAAGTGACAATTCTCTCACAAGCATTTTACAAATATTTTTGCCAAGTTTATATAGTTCGTTTGTATCATCGATATCGTTTTTATAGCAGATTTCATCATACTTTTCATCACTCAAAATTGTATCAAAAGCGGTATTAAACAAAAACTGCAATTTTTCTATCGCAAACTCATTTCCACGCGCCGCAGCCAAAATTTCCCATGACATATATTTGTCATAGTTTTCACCTAATAGGTCGTTTACCCCTGTTTTATAGTAATAGGCAAGAAGATCCATATAGACAGGATTTCCTTGTCCTGCTCGCAATTTAAAAAACTTTAATTGCTTTTCAAATTCATCATGGTCTTCTGACGAGATAATCTCGTTCATCTTTTTACGCTCATCGGTGAAAGTGTTAAACGCCTCATCATAATCAACAAATTCAGGTCTTTTATACAATCTGTCCATACTTACTCCTTTCCTTAATAATTATTATAGCAAACTTTTGAAATAATAAAAAACATTTTGAAATTTTATTGCAAATTTTAATCATTAATAGGCGAAAGAAGACAAAGGCACTCATATTCGCCTGTTCTTGCAAACATATCAAAAAGATAAACTTTTTTTAGTTTGTAATTTTTTAGCAAATTTATATCGCGCACAAGAGAAGCACTATTGCAAGAGATATAGATTATCTGCCTTGCCCCACACTCATTTAAAGTTGTCGAAACGCCTTTAGACATACCATTCCGTGGCGGGTCAACTATTATTGTTTTATCCTTGCAGTCAAGTTTTGGCAAGACTATTTGACAGTCGCCTTGATAGTTTTTTAGATTTTTGATGTTGTTTTTATCTTTCAGCCTTTCCGCTTCTCTATGTTCAGTTTCTCCAAGTTCGATAGCTTCAACATTTTTCCCAGCTTTTGCAAGGAGTACGCTCAAAAGTCCTGCCCCGCTATAGCAGTTAACAACGCTTATTTCGCTTACACTCTCTATCACTTTTTGGTACAACAATTTTTCTATATATCGATTGACTTGATGAAAAGAACAAACATTATACTCTAATTTTAGTCCAAACTCACTCGTTTGCAGTTCTTTAATTCCTAATTTATGATAGGTTTTGTCTTTGCAAGTTTCGAAAATGCCCCAGTTTTCTCCTAAAACAAGATATATTCCCTGATAATTGCAAACATTTTCCTTCTTAACAAAAAAGTTTATAAGCCCATTTTCCCCTTCACATCTTATCACGATACTGTCAATTATATTTTGCAATTTGTTATTCTTGATATACTCATTTGTATATGATAGAGCACTACTTATCATACTTTCAGCAATCTCACAATGCGAAATTGAACAAATATTGCTACTCTCTCGCTCTTTATACCCTACACCATCATGACCTACAAAAAGTCTGACCTTGTTTCTATAATTATATTCTTGCGGACTTGCGATCACTTCGATTTGACCTGCAAAACCCGCTTTTTTCAGTTGCCTTAAAAGAAGGGTCTTTTTTATATCGAGTTCGTTTTCATAACTCAAATGCTGATAGGCACAACCGCCACACCTGCCGAAATATTCGCATCGTGGCAAAGAGCGCTCACTTGCTTTTTCAATCACCTTGCTAAGTTTTCCCTTGATAAAAGTGGAATTTTCTTTGACAACATCAAACGCTATTTTTTCACCTATAATCGTGAAAGGCACAAAACATACTTTGCCATTTACCTTGCCGACCCCCTCTCCGTCATAGCCATAATCTTCTATCTTTGTAATCATTAGTTTGCAAGCACTCCTTCAATATAATTCAAGATTTCTTCACGACCAAGCCTGCTATTACTACTAGACAAGAAAAAGCTTTCTCGTCTAAGCCCTAGACCGTTTGCAAGCTTGCCAAGTTGCAAAGCCACTTTACTTTTAGCCAATTTGTCTATTTTAGTCAAAATAATTTTGAAAGGAATGTTGTTATACATCAAAAACTCTATCATCATTTTGTCATTATCAGTAGGCTCAATTCGGCAGTCCATAAGGCAAAATACAAGTTTTAATTGCTTTGATGAAAGCAGATATTTTTCAATTATGCTCGCCCAGCGCACTACATGACTTTTACCAGTCTTTGAATAGCCATATCCCGGAAGATCAACAAACTTGAAAGAGCTGTTTACTAAAAAATAGTTTATCATTTTAGTCTTGCCGGGCGTAGAAGATGTCAGTGCCAAATTTTTCCTATTACAAAGCATGTTGATAAGCGAAGATTTACCAACATTACTCCTGCCAACAAAGGCAAACTCGTAAAGACCGTCTTGCAATATTTTTGATGCGTCCACTACACTAGTCAAATATTTAACTTCTTTAATTTCCATAATAGTAGTCTAACATTTTTTATAAAAAAAGACAAACGCTTTACTAATCTATCCAAAGTTTTTGCCATTTTTTGCCTGCTAAGCAAGTCAACACACAGGCTCAATCTATTTATTTTAAAAATTAGATAAGCACAATTCAACTTTTTAGATAATATCATGTATTAGGATAAAATGGACGCTAGTTTTTGGATTGCACAGGTTTTAGGATTAATAGCTCTTGTTTTGGTTTGCCTATCATATAATTTCAACACCAAAAGACTTTTTTTCTTTTATCAAATTCTTGCTAACATATTCTATGCTTCATCTTTCCTATCGCTCGGTGTAATTATAGGCGGAGCAAACACCATAGTGTCAATATTGCGAGTCAGCGTACTTTTTTATCTTGAAAAGAAGAATAAATCTCCATCAAAACTACTTTACATATTCTTTGCACTCGCCTATCTCACACTTGGCATAGTCTTCTTTGAAACGCCACTCGACCTACTTGCAATTGTCAGCTATGAAATATTTAACCTTGCAATGTTTACAAAAAATATGCGACTTGTTCGTATTCTTATGGTAGCGCCAAACTTGATGATTGCCATTTATAATATTCTCAGCATGACCTATACAAATGCCATACTTGACTTTATAGAAATAAGCGTCCTTTGCTTTTCAATCTATCGCTTTAGAAGTAAAGAGATAGATAAAATTAAGTATTTGCTGTAATATCTTTTTAGGAAACGAAAAATCAAAAATCATTTTATACACAAAAAAAACTGCCTATTTTCTCTAGACAGTTTTTTATTTTTATTAACCTACAACTTTAAACATTAAGTTTACCCAAATTTGACTTGCACTATAAATATCTTGATGATCTGTGTAAAGCGAATCCAAGATATCGCCAAATGTAAATGCATAAAGAGAAGAATCAGTATAGTTATTTTGATCTGCAGGGTTTACATATGCTGTAGCTTGAACTTGAGTTTTAACGAACTCTGCTCTTTCGTCTTCAGTAAGAAGTCCATCGTCATTAACATCAATATAGAATGTTACTTCATCCCAGTTATCAACATTATTAATTTCTTTCATTTGAGCGTAAATGTCAATAAAGCAGTCTTCTAGTTGAACACTATTAAACCCATCATCATCTGCTACATTGAATTGATATTCACCTGAATTTGCAAGTGGATAATCTGAAAGTGTAAAGTATTCTTCACCTATCTTATAGTAAACAGTTCCGCCAACATTTGTATCATCATTTCTAAATCTTATATGCCACTCTTGAGTAACATCATAGTTGCTTTGCCATACAGCGTAAGCACCTTCAACACTACCATTTTCAACGATGATATCGCCAAGTGATGATCCATTGTAAACATAGTCAGTGATTACATTGTTAGAATCTGTGTTATCTACAGTATAAGCATAGAGATTGCCATTATAAGAAATTCCTAAGAATGTATAATATTCTCTTTCAAAAGGTACGCCATCTGCAAACTTGTTTGCAACATCATAAGTTAAAGTTGTTTGAGTATTGTCAATAGCACTCTTTTCAATTGTGTTTGAATATACAATTGGTGTTTCTTTAATATATATGTTGTAAACACCTTCTGTAAATGATTCTGGAAGTTTATATTCTTCTCCACTTTCATTTACCCAGCTGTCAAATTGATAGCCACGAGTTAAGAATGTGTTGTATTCTTCGCTCCAAGTAAGAAGCTGATTTGAATAATTTTCAGCAGTAAAGTAATTTGTTGCTATTCTTTGATTTTGGCTGTTCCAGTAAATAACCGTTGCTTGATTTGTCCAAATTGCAGTAAGAGTATAGGCCTCGCCTTCCAATGTAGAACTTGCAAAGTTTGCTCTTGTAATAACATCTCCAGTTGAACCTTCAACAACCCAACCTCTAAATTGAGCTGAATTTTCAGGTGTTTGATCATCTGTAAGTTTTGGAGAAAGAGTCAAAAGAGGCTCGTTATATTGTACAGTTTCAGAAAGTACTAAATTCTCGTCATCTGCAATGTTTGTTCCATCATTATAAAGACCAGTATACTGAACAGTATAAGTCATTACATTTCTAATAGCAGTAAGAGATGTGTTTCCTCTGATAAAGAAAGTGTATTCAGTCTTAGTCTCTCTTGCAGTTGAATTTTCATTGTATTCAGTAGGACTTCCCTTGTACCAACCTTGGAAATCATAGCCAATAGAATCACTGAAGACTACCTTGATTTCATCATTCTTCTGCACAGAAACTTGAGTGGCTGGATAACCTTCTTCGTCAATTTGTTCTATCCAACTGCTGTTTGTGTCATCTCTAAGGAATATAGAAATTTTGGCGCTTGGTGCAAGCGAAGCGTCGCCATAGATACTAGTATCTCCCTCGTTGCCACCTTGATAGATTGTAAGTGTAACAGGAATTGCTTCAGTAATGCAAAGAGCTGCACCTACGATAATTAAAGGTAAAAGTATAACCATTGCACATATAGATAAGATTTTCATCAAATGTTTAGACATAATCCCTCCGTTTAGTCTTATTATATCACATTATAATTATATTTTCAATAGTAATTTTAAAATTATAATATAATTTTTTGTAGTAAATGTAATATTTAAGTCTTAATTTTTAAATTTCTATGACTAGCATATATAAAATGGTTGTTGACTAAATAGTCAAACAACAAAAACATGCTTATAAAACAAAAATGACTATCCTAAGGATAGTCATACTGGTGGAGAATATCGGAATCGAACCGATGACCTCTTGCTTGCAAGGCAAGCGCTCTAGCCAGCTGAGCTAATCCCCCATGAATGCTATATAAGAATAGCATAAATAAGAGGTTTTGTCAATAAAATTTTTTAATTTTCTTGTGCAAGTTTTAAAATATCTATCCTTACTATCTCTATACCTTAAAATATATCAAAAGATTCTCAAAATTCAATAAAAAATCGTCACCTTTGTGACGATTTTTTAAACCAATACCATATTTGCTTCAGCAACATCAGCTTGATCAAGGAATTGTATACCTGAAGATTTAACGCAGTTGCTTGAAATTTCTTGAATCAAAGATTGAACTTCGCTAGTTGATAATTTTCCTTGATAAGAATTTTTAGTTGATCCTATGTTATAAATATTTCCTTCGGCATCTTGGACAACAACCTTAACGTTGAGCATTGTCACTCCATTTTTATAACTAACTGATGAAGAATAACCAATGCTAAATTGACTAGATATAGTCGAGGTCTTTCCATTCTCAGAAACAGTTAAAGTTCCATATTGAGATGTATTGCTTATATTATAAATGTTCATGTTAACTGAATTTGAATTTTTAAGAGCACTCATAACAGAGCCAACATCAATACTATCGTAACCTGCCTCAGTTTTAAATTGCATAACTGTCGATTGAATTTGTGATTCGTTTTTTGAATTAACATTCATGTTTATTTTGCCAGTTTGTATATCATAGGTATAGTCTATCGAATTGATTGTTCCGCTTATTCCCATATTTTCGAATATTTTTGCGTAATCTTTAACTTCTTGTTCAGAGAATGCTCCTGTTACAATACTTTGTTGCTGGTCATTTTGTACATAATTTTGAATTTGGTCATAACCTGTCTGAACGCTTCCTAAATTTGTATTAAGCTCAGACGCAGCAGGTGCAATGTCTACATTATAATACGATAATGCAGTCGGATAGCTTCCTGAATTTACATGATCCATAAATATATTCCAATTGGCTTGCAAAGTTGCAAATGTGCTATCAGCAGAAGCTTTTGCCCCATTCATTGAGGCTAACGCTATATTTGCCAAGTCTTTAAGTTGAGCATCTTTTATAGCATTCACAGTTTCTACAATATCCGCAGTACCATTTCCATCAGCATCTACAAAATATCCATCAATTTGATTCATAGTATCTTGTATTTTGTCCATGTTGTAGTATGTGCCTTCACCATTAATGATAGATTGTACTGTTTGCTGATTTGTAGCATTTGCTTGATCTTGTGCGCCCTGTTCTCTAGCAGTAACTGCAGTATATATACTATTAATTTCAGATGCATATAAATGAAATGCTATAAGGTTGTTAGCATCTTCGGCTATTTGCGACATTTGCTTGTTTGCCTTAAAAACATTTTTTACTTTATATGATTCAGCTTTAGCAATTCTTGTGTTATATTCTTCTTGTGTTTCCTTAGCTTTTTGTATTGCATCCAAGATTATAGTTACCCTATCCTTTTCAGCTTGAGTCGCAAAAGGACTTTTGATAATATGATTTGCTTGTTCTAGCACCCCTTTTTCTGCATTATAACTTGCCGCAACAGTTGGTTCTACGATTCTATAATTAGCATCATATTCTACTCTATTTACGATACTAGCAATACTAGTACTTATAATCGTAAGAAAAATTAAAACACCAGCAATGACTGCTGCACTCTTACCAATAAAAGCCATTTTGTTTTTCTTTGTACCATTTTTTAAAGTGTTTGTAATTTCTTGCCACTTCTCTTTAATTCTCTGCAACGCTGGTTTACGCTTTTGCTCGGTTGAAACAACAACATCCTCAGTTGCACTCGATGATAAAATTGGCTGATCGCTAGTTCCATCGTCACTTATACCAAGTTCTTCAGCCATACGCATAACATCTGGACTTAGAGTCTCATCAACCATAACTTCTTCATTGTTATTATTTCTTGAATTAGTTGCCATAATACAACCTCCTCCTTTATGCATATATTATACAATAATTCGTCCGACTTGTCAATATAGATTTTTGTAAAATTTTGCATTTTATCCAAATTATCTTAAGACTATTTTTTAAAGGCAAGAATAAATGCTTTTATTATACAATCACACTTGAATTTCTTATGATATTTTTAATCTTTGAATAACTAAAATTAATTCTCAACTTTTTCATCAAGATATGTTGCCATAAGATCGGCGACATGGAGCAAAAAGCAATTAGGATATCTATAGAACACCTCACCAACCGAATAGTTGCCGTTTTTGACACGCTGATCATATTCGCCCATGTGCCAGTTGATACCAAGTGCTTCTTCGCGAGTGAGTTTTATAAAAGCAGAGATAATATATACTGACTTTTCGCCATGACCATAAGGCAAGCTGTCTTCAATCCTATAATATGGTTTCTTTACCCACTGACCAGTTTCATCTTTGACATTTTTAAAATCTTCTTTATAAGTATCCACTTTACAAACATCATGCAAAAGCCCCATGATTGCAACGCTTTCAGGGCTTATCATTTTATTCCAATCTTTACCATACTCCGACTCAAGCAATCTAACAAAGCGTTTATAAACATTTACAGAGTGTCTGCATAGCCCACCTTTATATGCCGAATGTCTTCTACTGCTTGCAGGTGCAGTGAAGAAATCTGATTTCTCAAGCCACTCTAGCAGTTTTTCTGCACCATCTCTATCTATGTTATCATAAAATATATCCAAAAATTCATCTTTTGCGTCCATTTTAACTCCTTTCTAGTAGTATGATTATAGCAAAATATTAGATTAAAGCAAAATAATTTATTAAAGAAAACTTTAATATAGTATCTAAATATGAGTGGCTCTATAGTTTTGATACTTAAAAAATAGATTGCCTATAGTGACAATCTATTCAAGTGTGCTACGCTTATTTTGTTTTGCTTGATTTTGTTTTTGCCGTCTGCGCCTTGCGACCTAGCGGTTTTCGATTTAGGCTGTGTCTTTTTTGCTTGGCTTCCATTTGCACTTTTTCTCGTGCTTTGTTTTGCATTTGCAGTTTCTTTCTTCTCGCCTTTTGCTGTAGTGCTACTCTTTGACGTTTTAGTCTTTTTACTTGCGCTTGTTTGTGTGATTTTTTCTATATTTTCTGAGTCTGCAAGAGTTTGCACCTGGCTTTCCTTATCTATAGTTATATCATTAACATTTTCTTCAATATCACCAGATAGATTTTCGGTGGCTTGAGCCTCATCACTTTCGCTTTCAAAAGTTGCGTCTTGATCTTCTTCTCTTATCTCGATTGTTTCATCTTCAACTGATTGAGTTTCGCTTGGTTTTTCATTGCCACTCGTTTCGTTATTTCCATTTTCTTGATTTTTGGTTGCCTTTTGTTTCTTTGCCATGCGGGCGCGCTTTCTTCTTTCGCGCTCACTATCTTCACACGCCTTTATTATAGTTTCCATTTTATACTTTGACAATTTTTCAAGATCGCGTAATTTATCATAGGCTTGTTGCACTTTATCTTGCTGAACCGTTTCGCCATTTTTGATTGACTCTTCTATCATATCTATCTCATCAACAACTTCCTTCGCTTCTTTCTCGTAAGAAACAACTTCCTGACCTAAAAGAATTATGGCGTCGACCATGTCATAATCTCTCTCTTCCCTTGCTATCTCTTTTTCTATCATTTCAACTGAGATGTCAGTGTTACCTTGTAAGTTTTCATATTTCACTTTGATCGCGCTGATCAAGTCTAAAATATGCTCATCATTTTGCGTACCGTCACTAGACTTTTTAAATAGATTTTTTAAACCCTTAATAGCCATACTTTCCCCCTTAACTCTTTCTAATATATATTTTATCAAAAAGCCTTATAAAATACAAACAAATTTCAAACTACTTTTAAAAATATTCCTCGTGCATGCATTTTGCAATAGAACAATTAAAAAACAGACAAATTTCATTGTCTGTCTAAATATTCTATAAAAGATTGAATTATTTGATTTTCTATAGATTGTTTATTCCATATTCGTCAATATGTTTACCATACTTTTTATATGAAATCATCTTGTCAAGATTGATGAAATAATCAAGTTTATCTCCCATGTACTCTATAAGGTGATTTTTGTTGCCATAAGGCATATCTAATTCATCAGCTGTTAGAATAGCGTCTTTTATCGTAAACAATCCGCGTCTTGAATATTTTTGTAAGCCTTGTGCTTTCACATGAGGATTTTCTACAAACTCTAAAATCATGCCATCAATTTGATCAAGCTCGTCTCTGATTTTCAATTCTTCTTTTGTCGCGTCAGTAACCATAAAGCCATACCTGCGTCTATCAAACTCGCCACTCGATGCTGCCGCTTCGCGAATTGATTTCTTTATATAACCTACCTTATCAATAAACGCATTGATTTTATCGCGACTTTCTTTCAACTTTTTTTCAAGATCATCTGCCTGATCGTTGTTTTTAAGCATATCAAGTTCAATTTTAAGCTTAACCTTGTGAAATTTAGCAAGTTCTGATAAATATCTAAGTTCTTCCTTTAAATTATTAACTATAGTTTCCATATTATCCCCTTTTAATAATAATGAATAATGTCGTTAAATAATTATAATCGGTGTTTTATCAATTGTCAATATCAAATTTAAAATAAAATTCGATTTTTATTTAATTTTTTATGTTTTTTTAAGCCTTTAAAAGCTTAACTACTTATAAAAAAGCCGTCATTTCGCATTATTATTAAAAATAGATCCTCAAAGTATCAAAAATAAAATAAATGTTTTTATGCTCTACATTTTAAAATATGATAGTATCCCTATAAGCAAGCAATAACAAAAACGCTCGCGGTACTCCTCGTCTTGAAGATTTCTCTCTTCGCTAGGATTGGATAAAAATCCGCATTCTACAAGTACTGCAGGAATAGACGAATAGTTTAACACAAAATAGTCGCCTACGCTTACATAATCTCTTGCATTTTCAAAACTTTGACAGATCGACTCTTGAACGCTCTTTGCTAGATCAAACCCGCTTTCACTTCCCTTTGCATAAAAAACTTGTGCGCCTTCACTTGAAGAAAGCGGAAAAGCGTTCATGTGCAGACTTATCATAAGATCTGCGCCACTGTTGTTGATTATATTTTTACGCTTTTCCATCTCACTTTTCTTTTTGTTTGAAGCGTTTTCGTCATATAGACCATTCATATCCTTGCGTGTTAAAACCACACCTATGCCAAATTCTTCGCAGAGATTTTTTAGACAATATGCATATTGCAAATTAAGTTCACTTTCGCTTATCCCTGTTGTCTTGCCAACTGTCCCGCCATCTCGCCCGCCATGCCCTGCGTCAATGACTATTGTATACTCAGGTTTTGGCGAAGAAGATGTAGTAATAATTGAAAGTGTAATCATGCTCGCAAGTGCTATAATAATTGCCATTACAATACAAATCGTCTTTTTCTTTATAATCAATAATTTCATATTATATCTTATTTATTAAATTCATTTGATATAACAAAATTAAAAAAGTTGACACTCATCATTAAAAATATGAAATTTCAGTGATACTCTTTTTTACAATAAAATATTTGCAGATTAAAAAGTATATCGGCGTTGTGCATTTCAAGTTGATATGCCTTTTTTTGATTTAGCAAGCTATGATTAGATTTTGCTTTTTGTATTAATGATGACGTTTTTTGATAAGCGCCTTTGCCTTTTTGATATTTAACTCGTCACCTATATTTAAAGATAGACTTTTTGCAAGGTTGTATAGCCTTCTTTTCTCTTGCATTACATCTTCTTCACTCTCTGGATTTTTCTTGTCGCTTTCAATCTCTAGAAGAAGGCCAAGATCTTTTACATTTTGAAAGGATAGTTCTAATCCCCCCTTTTGATAAACAAAACTGTCATATTGGACTATCACAAGTTCTTTAAAGTCAAGTGCTTCAAAGAGCAATTTTGCATTTTCTAGATCTTCGCATTTGAGATTGATTTTATCCTCATACAAAAGTGTGTTGCCGTCATAGACCTTATTTTTGTGGACGATTTTTTTGATGACTTTGCTATGGGTGATAATCTGTCTTAAGATCACACTTTTATTAAGCACACTTTCAATACTTTGCGATAGATTTGTATCCTGTGACAAATAGATATCCTTTGTAGAATAGGTGTCGACAATCTTTAGTCCCTGTCTTGCTAAAATATCTTTGGTCTTTTCGACACTATCAAATACCTTGACTGTGATTTCTATCTCTCTCATTTACTCTCCTTATAAAATAGGACTAGTCTTTGGCAAATTTTTTCCGCGCGGATATTTTGAAGGTGTAAGTTTTATCTTTTTGATGACAATAATGTTGCGCTCGCTTTCAACTTCACTTAATCTAAAAAATAGGATATCTTCCGTCTTTCCGCCAAGCGTTTCTATTGCCTTTTTACCGCTGTCAAGTTCTTCTTTTGCTCCGCTGGCTTTATACATTAGCGCCACTCCCCCTATCTTGACATAAGGAAGAAGGTATTCACAAAGGGTTGGCACTTTGGCAACTGCACGCGACAAGGCTACATCATATTTTTCCCTTTTGTCTGCTATATCTTCTGCTCGTGCATGATATAGTTTGACGCCGTCTATATTTAAAATCTTTAAAAGCTGTGATAAAAAGTTGATGCGCTTTTGCAAACTGTCAATGAGTGTAAGTTTAATATCTGGCCTTAATATCTTTAGTGGCACACCCGGAAAGCCAGCACCTGTGCCAACATCAACTACGCTTGCGCCTTTTTTAAGCAATTTATATGGAAGAATGCTATCTACAAAGTGTTTGACTAAAACTTCGTCAAAATCAGTGATAGCAGTCAAATTATACTTTTGATTTTCGCTTATTAAAAATTGATAATACTCGAAAAATTGATCTGCTTGCGTTTGGCTAAGCTCTATATTATATCGCTTAAATACTTCAATAATTTTTTCTTTCATTTTTATCCTTTTATTTTAATCATTTTAAAAAATTGTTTTTTTTAATTTTGAATTTTTAAATAAAAACATATTAAAACAATTTATTTCCCTTTATTTATAGTAAGTTTAGACATTTTTACTTTGGTTTTTTAAAATAATTTTGCTATTTATTTTAATTTTGTTTATTAAATTTTATTTTAATTTTTATTTTAAAATTTATTTTTTATTTTGCATTTTTTATTTATTTTGTTATTTTTTATTTTCAATTTTTTATTTCTATCGTAAGCAATACAGGCAAGTGATCGCTTATCGGCGTCTGCAAAATTTGACAATCAATTAAATTGACATTGCCTTTGTTATGTAAGAGAAAATAGTCTATTCGGTATTTCCAAAAACTTCGCCCTGTCCACTCGGTTTGGCTTTCGTTTGTGATTGCGCGATAGCTTCGCCATGAATACTCTATCTTTTCCGGATAGAGATGTCTAAAGCAGTCGATGAAACCAATCTTTAAAAGGTCATCAAAAGCCTTACGTTCTATCGGTAAGAAGACTGATTTGTTTCGACATTCTCTGGGATTGGTAAGGTCTATCTCGTTGTGCGCGATATTGAAATCTCCGCAAACTGCCACGCTGTAATCATTGACAAGACGCGAAAGATATTTATTAAGTTTTGAAATATACTCCATTTTAAAATCTAGCCTTGAATTTCCGTTTGGAATATATGCATTGACAAGGGCAAATTTTGACTTTTCGAAAAAGAGAGTTAAGGTGCGACCTTCGCTGTCCTTCTCGCCATCATCAAAGCCATAGATCACCCTGTCAGGTTTGTGCCTTGTCAAAATCATCGTGCCTGCATAGCCTGCTTTTTCGGCGCAGTTGAAATAGGCATAAAAGGAAGAAAAGATATTCTTGTTGCTCTCGCCATCAAAAAATGTCAATTGGTTTGGATAGAGAAGTTTTTCTGTAATCTCTACCTTAGCGCGCACTTCTTGAAAGCACCAAATATCTGCACCAGTGCTTTCAATGAATTTTTCAAGCCCTTTATTTAGTGATGATCGAATTCCGTTTATGTTGTAAGAAATAATCTTCATATCAATCCTTTGCTTACTTAATCTCTTTTTTCTTCATTGTATTTTTTTACAAGAACGCTTAATACCGCGATGTCCGCAGGCGATACGCCTGAAACGCGAGAAGCTTGTCCTATATTGAGCGGAAGAATTTGTGACAGTTTTTCTTGCGCCTCGAGTCTTAATCCATGATATTTTTTATAGTCAAAGTCGGCTGGAATCAAAAGGCTTTCATTCTTTTTAAATTTTTCAATCTCATCCTCTTGCTGTTTAAGGTAGCCTTCATATTTGACAGAAATATTCATCTCGCTAATAACCTCGAAAGAAAACCCTTTAAAGCAACCTAGTTTTTCATTAATTTTAAAGGCGTCAATACCATTTCGCTTTAACATCTCTTTAATGGTGATGCTCTCTTTTGGCAAACTTTCGCCATTTTCTGTAAACAGCTGTGCCACCTTTTCAACCTTGTATTTTTGCTTTAAGACTTCAAAGATCTTCTCAAGGTCCTTTTTCTTTTTCAAAAAGATCTTCCACCTTTTATCATCGACAAGCCCAACTTGTCGTCCAATAGGTGTAAGACGAAGATCGGCATTATCTTGCCTAAGATAAAGTCTGTACTCTGCTCTACTTGTCATCATTCGATATGGCTCAAGCGTACCCTTTGTGACAATATCATCTATAAGGACACCGATGTATCCGTCACTTCGTTTGAGTACAATTTGCTCTTTGCCCTTTAAGTAAAGGCTTGCGTTTATTCCAGCAACGATACCTTGCGCCGCCGCTTCTTCATATCCACTTGTTCCGTTGATTTGCCCTGCAAAGAATAGTCCGCGTATACTTTTAAGTTCAAGCGTTGGCTTTAGTTGCAATGGATCTATACAGTCATATTCGATTGCGTAGCTGTCACGCATGATCTCGGCTTTTTCAAGTCCCTTGATTGAGTGGATCATGTCCGCTTGCACGCGTGCAGGCATTGAAGTTGAAAAACCCTGAATGTAGACTTCATTTGTCTTTGCCGATTCTGGTTCTAAGAAAAGTTGGTGGCGGTCTTTGTCTGCAAATCTTACAATCTTGGTTTCAATTGACGGACAATATCTCGGCCCTACTCCTTTGATTAGCCCTGAGAATACAGGTGCTTTGTCAAGGTTATCCTGTATAATCTGGTGCGTCTTTTCATTTGTGTAGGTAAGGTAGCAAACCGCTCGATTCTTAGGTTTTTTCTTAGTTAAAAATGAGAAAGTTTGAATATTATCTTCGCCATTTTGGACTTCCAGTGAAGAAAAGTCGATGCTTCTTGAATTGATCCTTGCAGGCGTGCCAGTCTTAAATCGCAATAGTTTTATTCCAAGTTCCTTTAAACTGTTTGAAAGAAGCATGGCATTACTAAAACCATTTGGCCCACACTCTTTTGTGTAATCTCCAATTATTATTCTGCTTTTTAGATATACCCCAGTTGCAAAGACGAGTGCTTTGGCTTTATAACTATTGCCAACCGCTGTCTCGACAATCTTGTAATCGCCATCAAGTGTTATCTTGGTCGCCTCGCCCTGTTTTAGAAATAGGTTTTCGGTATTTTCAAGCGTCTTTTTCATTTCATTATGATATTCAATTTTATCAGACTGCGCTCTCAGACTTTGCACAGCAGGCCCTTTTCCACGATTGAGCATCCTAATTTGAAGCATGGTCTTATCAGCGTTTATACCCATTTGTCCGCCAAGAGCATCAATCTCGCAAACGAGTTGCCCTTTTGCCGTTCCACCAATGGAAGGATTGCATGCAAGAAAAGCCACTGCATCAAGGCTTAAAGTCAAAAGCAGTGTCCTATTCCCCATTCTTGCAAGTGCAAGTCCCGCTTCACAGCCTGCGTGTCCTGCACCTATTACTATCGCGTCAAATTCTTCCATATCTATCCTTTTTTATTTAAACATTGATATTATAAAACATTTTGACCAAAATTCCAATATTAATTATACAAATTTTAAGACTTTTTAAAGCGACCTTTATTAAAGCCCCATGTATAATTGTTTTTTTGGTTGTAAATAATAAGATAGTAAACTAAATCGGAGGGTGAAAAATGAAATTAATAGAAAGTAAAACTTATTCTAATCTTGCAAGGGCCTATATGGCAGAATGTGCGGCAAGATCGCGATATGAATTTTGCGAATATGGCTTTAGATATAATGGCTATGAGGCAATCGCACAACTTATCGATAAAATCGCATATCAAGAATTCAATCATGCGCGTATGCTATATATGAAATTGCAAGACGCAGAACTAAAACAGATTGACAATATCGATGTCTGTGCAGGCTTTCCTTTCAAGGAGAAATGGGATTTACTTAACAACTTAAAACTACTTTCTCAAGATGAAATGGACGAGGCAAAAGCATACGAGGAGTTTGAGAATACAGCGCGCAAAGAAGGGTTTGACGATATAGCAAATCTTTTTAGCATGATTAGAGATGTTGAGGTGCGCCATTCAAAAGTATTCCAAGAACTTTATAACCAAATGAAAGATAAAAAACTCTACAAAAAAGCAAAGGCTGTTGCATGGATATGTCCAGCGTGCGGATATGTAAGTTTTGATAAGACCGCATGGGAAACTTGTCCACTTTGTCAGGCAAAACAAGGCTATTGCGATATCCACCTGCCAGAAGATCTCTATTTTTAAAAATTACTATGCCATTTACGCAAAAAAGGTCAAGATAGTTGACCTTTTTTAATTTTTTATAAGAATAATAAAACACAATTTCTTCATTAATCATCTTCATTTTCGCTGTCAGCTTTATCGTTCCTGCTTTGTTCTATCGTTTTTTCTTCGGCATCTCCTTCCTTTTCACTCTTTTTGGTTTTTGTATTTTCACTTCTGTCTTTGTCCTTTTTTCGCGAGAAAAAGTTGCCGAGTTTTTGACCTTGTCTTTCTACAAAATTTTCAATCTGCTTTTCATAGCGCCAAGATAGATAAAATAGGATAATACCGATTACTATTAAGATGATCCATACAATTATACCCCAGCTGTGAAAAGGAATTATATTTCCGCTTCCGAAAAAGCAAGTACAGGCAATGACAATAGGTCTAGCGATTAAGTTTGTGATCAAGAAAAACCTAAAATTCAGGTTGATTGCGCCTGCAACTATGCATAGTATGTCATCAGGAAAGAATGGGAAAAGCATCATTAGAAAAAATACATATTTTCCTTTTGCAAGTTTTTCTTCCCATTTAAGTGTGGATTTATAGCCTATTACCCATATAATCAATCTTCGTCCAAGTTTTTTGCCTAAGAAATAGGCAAACAAACTTCCAGATAGGACTGCAAGCAGGCTTATGCCAAAAGCTATCCAAGTGCCAAATACAAGCGT
>CALVML010000014.1 GCA_944345705.1 uncultured Clostridia bacterium
AATTTAAAATCAAAACCGATTTGAATTTAAAATCAAAAATAGATGAAAATTTGTGTAAAATATTGAAATATTTATAAAAAAATCAATATTTTTCAATTAAAATTTAAAAATTTTGTCGAATTTGCAAAATTATTTATAATTATCAGGCAAATCATTTTCGAAAAGTATCACACAATCTTTCACCATAATTCTCTGCAAGATTTCCTTCTGCATTTTTCGTGACGAGGCGAAGAATATATGATCTCGCTTCATATTGTGAGAGATTGCACCAGAAAGAATATAGTTTTTATTGACATCGTTCATGATGATTAAATAATCTGCGCTTTCAGCAATGAGTGTGCCTATCTCAAAATTGATCTGTGATTGACTTGCGCCCAGTTCTACAATTCCTGGAGTGATAACTATTTTTATTCCTTTAAATTTTGAAAGCACGTCTAGCGCCTGTCTAAATCCAACAATGTTAGAATTGTAACTATCGTCAAGCACAGTGCAGAAATTGTTTTTAATAAGTTCAAGTCTATTTTTTACAGGCTCGAGCGACTTGACCGCCGATTTGATATCGTCAAGACTTATTCCTAGTAGGTAGGCAAGGGCGCACGCACTTACTATATTATCTATATTACATTCGCCTAAAAGACGCGTTTGCATTGGCAATCTCTTTCCATCGATGACGAGCGTAAATTTACAGCCGTTACTATCGACTTCGACATTTTCGCTATAGGCAAAACTATTTTCTACATTTGTCAAAAACTTGTTTTCATGCAAAGAGCGATCATAGAGTTTCTTTGTAAACTTACTATCACCATTAAAAATTGCGTACCCATCTTTAGAAAGACTGTCAATAAGTTCATACTTTGTATTTTCAATGGTCGCCATATTTTTAAAAGTTTCAAGATGTTGAGCGCCAATTGTCGTCAAAATCGCATGCTCAGGTTTCACAATATCACATATCTCTTTTATGTCGCCTTTTTGTCTTGCACCCATTTCGGCAATCAAGATATCATGATCGTCGAGTTTTTCAAGTATGGTTTTGACAATGCCCATCTTTGTATTATAGTTTTTCGGTGATGGACAAACCTTATATTCTTTTTCAAGTATATGGCAAAGTA
Source organism: uncultured Clostridia bacterium (assembly GCA_944345705.1). Taxonomy (GTDB): domain Bacteria; phylum Bacillota; class Clostridia; order Christensenellales; family UBA1242; genus Caccovivens. The sequence continues at coordinate 1,110 of CALVML010000014.1, forward strand.
TATTTTTAGTAGATGTCTTGCCATAACTTCCTGTTATGCCAATTTTAATAACATCTAGTTTTGCAAGTTTTCTTTTTGCTTTTTTGACATAATAAAGACATATCAAATTCTCAATAGGGAGAAGCAGATAGTGACAAAGTGCAATGATAAGGGGACAGATAAGTATTATGACAAATCCGTTGAGTGTGCGCACAAAAGCATTATATACAAAGATCATATTGAGGCTAAATAAGGCAGTAGATAAAATAAAAAGTAGCACAATCAGCCTTATAAGTCTTTTTGTGAATTTCAGTTTATTTTTTGTGCCAAAGGAAAGAGAAAAGTTGAAGACATCTTTTAAAAATACCTTAACTTTATATCCGTCAAGCTGATAGGTTTTTAGATTGAAATAGGATAATATCGCAAATACAATTTCACATATACATATGCACAAATAAAGCATTATACCTCCAAAAATTCCTTGATGATCAAAGCACTTTCAAGTGGTGCATCTAAAAAGCAAAAGTGTCCAGCATCTTTTATGATGTGGAGAGTGCTGTTTTTAATCTTTTTTTTCAATTTTTTTGCCATATACAGAGGCGTTTCTTTGTCTTTTTCGCCCCATAAAATCAATGTTGGACACTCGATCTTGACAAGGTAATCATCAAGATATGTGTTTACCACACTTTTAAAGGTCTTTTGCATTGTAGGGGACAGGGCTAAATAGTCTTTCGAGCCCATGTTGAGCGTGCTTAATCCTAGTTTCTTATAAAGTTTATATTTATAAATCTTATAATAATAGCTTAAATGTCGTTTAGGCTTTAAGCCGGCGCTATCTATTAATATGCACATTTGTACATATTCGCGCAAGATGGCACATAGCAGTATGGCAACACGTCCACCAAACGAATGGCCAATTATCCTTAACTTTTTAATGGACAAATGCTCACATAGACTTATGACAACTTGTGCATATGTGAAAATTGTATAATCATTTGCAAGGACGCCACTTTTGCCAAACGGCGGAAAGTCGATAATCAAAAAAGACTTGTCACTGCAAAAAGAGGTAAGATTGTCAAACACACTCCCATCACTACCCCAGCCGTGCAATAGAAGAATTGGACTTTTAGATTTGTTTCCGGCAAACCTATAGAAAACACGCGTACCGTTATAAGAAAAGTACATACCATTTTTTATGAAAAAGAAAGCCTTTTTGTTATCGATTTCAAAAGAAATATTTTTAGTTTTAATTCTAAAAATAAATCAAAATCAAAAACAACTTTTGAGAAATACAAATAATATATGTAAATGAAAGTCTATACTACCCTTCCATTCCTATTCTAATAATTTTGGATGTAATGAAATGAGGCTTTAAAAAAATAAAAAATGACATTTTTGCTTTACAAGTAAACTATAATTTACTTTAAACTTTTAGTTAATTTTTAATTTTTTTGCCGTTTTTGGCTTGTTTTTGCCCTATTTTAATGATTTTTTCAAAGATTTTTTCAAAAAAATTTGAAAAACATTTTGTTTTTTGTAAAAAAATATGTATTATATATGTAAGTCATAACAAGTGGCTAATTTTAACTAAAAGGAAGGTATACATAAGTTGAAAATTACAGATATTAGATTAAGACTTAAAGACGAGGCAAAACTTAAAGCTGTTGCTTCAATAACTATCGATGAATGCTTTGTAGTTCACGATATCAAAGTTATCGCTGGCAAGGATGGACTCTTTATCTCTATGCCAAGCAAAAAAAGCGCAGACGGAAGTCATAAGGATATTGCTCACCCTATCAAGACTGAAACTAGAGAAGAGATCAAAAATGCAGTTCTCGAGCAATATAATCGTGCTTTAAAAGAAGCAAAAACTGAAGAAACTTCTGCAGAGTAAAAATTAAAAGATATACAATAAAAAAATAGGCTCAATTATCTTTATTGATATAGCCTATTTTTTTGATTAAAGTAAGTCTTGTTTAATCCTGTTTTATTTAATTTATTTCAAATTTAAAAAAATCATAGTTATTATTAAAACATTATTAAATTCTAAATGAATTTTATAACAGCAGATTTCCGTTGTCGGTCTCTATTACCTTGAGTACATTTTCAAGGTTGCCACTTGTCGCATTGTAATAGAAATAGAATGTACTCTCGCCATCTTCTGCCTGAACTTCTACGCAGACAACTTCTCTGTTATAGTCGAGTGGTACAAGTGCAAAGCGAGTAAGACTTGCAGTAAACCTTTCTGGCACTTTGCTCTCTCCTTCCTCAAGCGTAAGACTGCCCTTACTTAAACTCCTATCGGTATGGTTTGTAAAGTATGCAGTCGCATCATATCCAACGACAGTACCGCTGACCAAATTGACTTTAACTTTGACAAGATCAGGATATAAAATAATTGAATTTTGAGTTGGAGCAATATTGAAATATATATCGTTTTCTATGGTATCACTCCATACAACCTGACCATTTTCTATACCATTAAGCTTTGCAAACTCAAGTGCTATGTTTTTTGCTTCGGCGTCATCTATGGATGCTTGTCCCAATTCTCCAGCGCCACTGATTGTCAAGATATCTCCGCCTTGCTGGAGTGACTGAACATACAATTTTTCTTCGCTTGAATTGGTGACGCGATAGTTGTATGTTTGAAATCTACCTTCAGTTGTGCCGACATATTCGATAGATGATGCACTTTTAAAGTGACTTTCAAGGTGCTCCTGCGCCTTTTCTTTTGAAACTTTTTCCTTTGTAACGCCCTTTATATTACTGTTGACAACTGAATCGGAGAAAGGTCCATCATATATCATGGTAGGATATTCTACATCATTATTCTTAAGGCTAGAAAAACTCGTCGAAAATCTATTGCCATCTGCATCTATGTCCATACTTGCATCTAAAATTTGATAGCCCTTGTCAAGCTTGCGAGCAAACTCATTTAATTGAATTTTTAATGCGCTCACACTTTGACTCACCTTTTCAAGTGTCTGCATATCATCATCTGTCAAACTTTGTCCTTGCGCAAGTTTATCGGCAAGAGTTGTGGTATAGCCAGAAATTTGGTTTACCATCTTCACTGTATCTTGAATGTCATTTTGGCTTAGAGGCAATGAAGCGATAGAAATCTCCGCTTCGGATGCGTTGGAAGATGCCTCCAAAAGTAGTTTTCTCTGATATGATGATGAAGATGAATTATTTAATTTAGAAAGCTTATTGTCAAGATTGTTAACCGAGTCAAGCAAACTATAGAAATTGCTTTGATAGACATTTTCAAGTTTGTTTTGATAATTTGATGAATTTTTCTCACTTATTCCAAGTCCAATTGCAAGTCCTGTCGTAGATAGAGCGAGCAAGGCTGTCGTTATAGACAAGGCAGTTATTGCTCTATTTTTCTTTTTTATTGTTTTAGATGTTTTATTGTCACTAGCAAGCATGCTTTGACTACTATTTTGCTTATTTTCCTCTAACATAACCCCTCCTTATAGTGCAAACACATGTTTGCCGATTGTGACAACAGTTTGTCTTGACCATATCCAAGAACTTGTGGCGGTTGCTGGATTGTAATAATACAGACATCCGTAAGTAGGATCCCAACCATTGAGTGCGTCCTGCGCTGCCTTGTATGCAGTGTCATTTGGCGAAAGATTGATTTGACCATCACTTACCGCTGTAAATGCACCCGGTTGATAAATTACCCCTGAAATCGTGTTTGGAAATGAGGCACTTTCAACACGGTTTAAAATAACTGCAGCCACAGCAACTTGTCCTTCATATGGCTCTCCACGTGCTTCTGCATAGACGCATTTTGCAAGAAGATAAAGGTCACTTGAAGATTGGCTAGATGATGACGAAGATGACGAAGAAGTCAAACTCATACCGAGCGCTCTAGCAGTATTTGGCCCAACAATTCCATCGACAGCAAGTCCGTTTTTCCTTTGAAAATATTTTACAGCCTCTCTTGTCTTAGAACCAAATATACCATCTACACTTCCTGTATAGTAACCCCAGCGTTTAAGTTTTGTCTGTACAGTTTTGATCTGTGATGTAGTCAGCGAGTGAGCGACCTCAAATCTTCCTCCCTCAAAATTATTTTGAGTGAGTTTTATCCCTGTTATCGAAAAAGTGAGTGCAAACGCAAGACACAACAAGACGATGATTTTTTTGTTCATAATTAACCCCCTATTATATCTTTAATTATGTCCCAAATTTTCGAAATATATACAATATTGTCAGTTTTTGTAGTTTTAGTAAAGCAAAATGCAGGAAAAACAATGCACCACCAATTATTGCCTTCGCCACTGCCAAGGTTGACAATCAGTGCGTCATAATAGCCTTCTTCTAGTGTAACATTTTCATAAGTGCGAGTTGGAAAGTATTCATTCTTGATCTGGGCACTCGATTTGTAACTAAACCCTTCTTTTTCAAGTACACTGTTTGCTACCGATTCTATGTAATCAAAATTATTTTCAATAACTTTAGTTGCCTTTTCAAAACTATCCACATCACTCAAAAGAGGAATGAGGGCATCTACTATCTCATCTTTAACCTTGTATTTAACTTCTTGATCAACCTGCTCGTTTGAGTTTGCGCGAATATGTATTCTAAGGTATTCAACCTGCTGTTCGCTCAATCCTAAAGGTACAAAGATGAAGATAAGAATAATAGAGATAAGGCATAGACCTGCAAGAAAATATTTCATTTATTTCTCTCCTTAAAAAACGCAAAATAATATCTTAAAATGATAATTGACATAAAAAATGATAAAATACATAAAAAAATAGGCAAAAATATGCCTATTTTTAAAAATTATGTTAAATTTTGTTTAAAGAAGGTTGTAAATTTAGTTTAAAGTGATTTTAGAAAATTTAAAATAAATGTTTGTAATATAATTTTTATTCTACATTTTCTATCATCTTTTGGTAGAAGATGATAAGAGATTGATCTTCTTGCAATGGGAACGCAACGTCTGGATTTTGCGACTGCAGTTGATAGTCGTGGACTTTTGCTTTCTTTGCAATATCCCATAACTCGTCACCAGCCTTAGCAAATATTACTTCCATTGCATAATCTCTCTCTTGAAGGGAGTCTAACTTCTCCGCTCCACTTATCACTCCGCAAGTTTGACTTGTGCAGTAAATCACATTTGCTTTGACGCGTGCATCATAGAATAGCTCGCGCCCCTTCTTAACCACAACATCGACATCACACACGATTGCACTAACCGACACTATACCCTCTGTCTGACCTTCAAACTTGTCGCTTATCACAAAAGGAACATCAAGTTGTACACTATTTATAGAACTATCTTCATCATTTAGATATACAACATTGGTCTTTGCTATACCTTCAATTGTAATCTCATCGTTTTCTATATAACTATTTGTAATGACTACATTATTTCCTGCATTGAATAATATTTTGTCAACTCTAGGTTTATCGTCTTCTATCATAGAATTACCTTCTATCTTGCCTTCAACGACATCCATCTTGCAAAGAGAAGCCATATCAAATGAAGAAGTTGTGACAGATAGATCACTCGTTGTACTGTAGATGTCGTTTATTATCTCAAGTTCTTGACTATCATAGACGCACACTTTGAGATTTACAGGTACTGTAATAGTTATCTTGACACCCTTTTCATCTTCGACAATTTCAGTCAAAACGCCATCTTCTTTGACACTTGCAAACGCCTGAACACTGCTGTCGCGACTTGCACCCTCTACTTCGACTTCTTCCTTGAAAGAGTCAACCACATAACCACTTTCAAATCTATCATTTTCGCTTATATAGAGTACTTTTGAAATTACATCACCATAGACTGTCACAAAATTTACGCCTGCTTCAACATTGCGCACAAGCGCCTTGCTTTCTAAAAGCAATATTTTAGAAACCTTTTCTCGAGAAGAAATCTCGCTCGTCACATTGAAACTTGCTTTAGAAGCTCCAACAAACCTTGTCGCATTAAACTTGTCGGTCTTAAAGCAGATATCTTCATCATCACATCTAATAGTCTGCTCATCTTTATTGCCATATACAAAACCTGACTGCTCAAGCATAACATTAAGCTTAATATTGTCGCCATTAATAGACACAATATTATAGTCTATCACCTTAAGTTCAATGTGAGCATTTTGTCCGTTTTCAATGTTCTCACCTTCAAACTTTGATGAGAAAGGACAGGTGGAACTTGTCGAATTAAATTGCCCTTCTTCGTCCAGCACAATCACCTTGATATCTAATTCTCCAGAGTAATTCACTGTTCCACTTAAAGTTTCACAAGATACAATAGACGGCTCAATTGCGCTCGCAAGCACCTTTGACACCATTGCACCTCCGCTTATGTTGCATTCAACTGAAAATTCGCTTTTTTCAAGCATGCTTTTCTTTGCAACAACAATATTGTTTATTTCAAATGCCATACAACCTCCAAACATTTACGAGATATTATTATGAAAGATTTTTTCGCATTATGACAAAAAAGTTTAAAAACAGTAAAAGTTGTCAATAAATCTAGGTGTGGATTAAAAGGATGTGCGATTATGAGAAAAGCAGGAATAAATATAAATGTAGTTAAAAGTCAAATACTCTCGCTAAAGGGGCGTGAAGTGGAAATGGATATAAACCGCGGACGCAAAAAAATAGATAGAGTAAATGGTACTATCCAGGATGTCTATCCAAGCGTTTTTACAGTACGCGTCAAACAGGCAAACAATCAACTTCAAACCTTTTCATATTATGATGTACTTTGCGGAAATGTAGTTTTCTGTAAGGATAATGAAATATAGTTTAAAATTCAAATATATTTGCAATTTTTGCATTTATTGAATATATTTTTACTGTTTTTGACAAAAACTCATTTGAATTTGAAAATTTGCTTCTATAAAAAAACTGCCACTGGTATGGCAGATTTTTATCATAATTCTATAGCTTTTTAAATGTTTTTTAAATGCTAAACATACTCCTAATTTGGATTTCTTAAGTTTTCTATTGCCTTTAATTGATTTGGTGATTTATAGACATAAGAGCCGCTAACTAGTATATCCACTCCGCTTTCAATGAGAAGCTTTGAGTTGGTGTCATTCACTCCGCCGTCTACTTCTATTTTATAATTATAGTTGTTTTCTCGTCTAAGTAAATCTAGTTGCCTTATTTTATCAAGACTTTCTGTCATAAATTTTTGACCGCTTGCTCCGGGCTCAACGCTCATGATAAGAATGACATCAAGTTCGTGAATATACATCTTTATGTCTTTTATAGGAGTTTCTGGCTTGATAGATAGACCTGCAAGTACATTGTTTGCCTTTAGTTTTTTAATCACCTCGACAATTTTGTTCTTGTCTTCAAATGCTTCATAATGCACGGTAATTATATTGGCGCCTGCTTTGATATAATCTTCAATTTGTTTGGCAGGCTCGCGTACCATTAAATGCACATCAAGTGCTATCAAACTGTTTTGATTGATATTGTATACAAGTTGTGCGTCATAAGTTGTATTTTCTACAAATTTTCCGTCCATGACATCACAATGCAGAAAGTCTGCATTCCCTTGCATTTTCTTTGCGTACTCAAGTATCTCTTGATATTCTTCAATAGGATCGGTTGATACACTTACATATACATTTCTTTTCATGAAAACTCCTTATAATTTTCTAAATATTAATATATTTTACATTAATTTTTATCTTTAAAAATGTAATTTACGATTTTTATTTTTTAATACTTTCGAGCGCTCATCATTTCATCAAGTATTTTTAGGTAGTTTGTATATCGAATTTGCGGAATTTTGCCTTGCTCCACATATTTTATCACGCCACATTCGCCGTGGTCATGAAGACAGGATCGATACTTGCACTCGGCTCGTGCTTTAAGAAAATCTGGATAGTATGAAGAAAGTTTTTGATATTCAAGGTCAGTCACCATGCTTAAATCAAGATATGAAAATCCTGCCGTGTCCGCTAAATACCCCTTATCTAGTTTATATAGATTGACTATTCGAGTGGTCTGCTTGCCTCTTGCAATTTTCCTAGATAAATTTCCAATTTCGGCAAGACGACTATCGTCAAATATGGCATTTATTATAGACGACTTTCCGCTTGCAGACTGTCCTGCAAGAGTGCAAACCCCTTCAATCTCGCGAGTCAGCTCATTTATATCTTTTTTGTGAGCGCAAACTTTGATTACATTATAGTACTTTCCATAGACGGCTTTGACCTTGTCATAGAGAGTTTTATCTAAATCATATTTTGCAACAACAATATATGGTTTTATTCCGTATATGTCACAATATATTAAAATTTTGTCGACAAGCATAAAGTCTGGTTTTGGAATAGGCGCGATGATTATAAACATCTTATCGACATTTGCTATAGGTGGCCTGATCAAAAGATTTTTGCGTGGCAAAACCTTGGTGATACATTCATCAAACTCGACATTATCTCCAACATATATCCCTTCTTCCTTTGTCTTGCCACTAGGATAGACTTTGTAAATCATCTTTCCATCATCTATAGAAAATAGATTGGCATTCTTTGTTACGATAAGTCCGCGCATAATACTCCATAAATTCAATTATATTGTACTTTTTTAAGAAAAAATTGTCAAATTTTTATTATTTTTAATAATATTTTTAGAAATTATCTTTATTTTTAAAATCTATATTACTTTTAATCAATGTATGATCTTAATTAACTTTATTTAAAACAGCAAAATTTCGATTGAATAAAATTTAAAATCACTCTATTAAATTCCAAGAATTGTATTTCGCAGTTGGCCACAAGCACCGCCAATATCTTCGCCCATCGTTCGCCTGACGGTTGCACTGACGCCCGCTTTTTTTAATTTTTCGACAAACTGATATGCCATAAGTCTTGTTGTCTTTTTAAGCGAGCGCTCTTTAACATCATTGAGTGGAATGACATTGACATGACAAGTCATGCCCTTTAACATTTGCGCAAGTCTTTTCACATCTTCGTCACTATCATTTATATCTTGCACTAAAGTGTATTCAAAATATATCTTTCTTTTGGTCTTTTCAAAGTAATCTTTGCACGCCTTGATTATCTCGTCTATTGAATATTTATTTGCTATAGGCATAATTTTCTTTCTATTCTCATCCGTTGTTGCATGGAGAGAAATGGTAAGAGTAATATTAAGTTTTAACTCGGCAAGCTGATAAATTTTGTCGACAATTCCGCAAGTTGAAAGTGAGATGTTACGCTGAGAAATATTAAGCCCTTTTGGGGATGAGGTAAGATTTATAAATTTAACCACATTATCATAGTTGTCAAGTGGCTCACCTGAGCCCATAAGCACAACATTGGTAATATTGCGACTTGTACCCTTGCCATCTATGTCGCGATTTACAAGTAAAATTTGTCCTATCATTTCACCTGCCGACAAATTTCTTTTTAGCCCTTTAAGAGTCGATGCGCAAAACTTGCAACCCATCCTGCAACCCACCTGAGTTGAAATGCAAATTGTATAGCCATATTTATATTTCATAAGTACGCATTCAACCGCAAACTCATCGTCGAGTGCCACGAGATATTTTTTTGTGCCATCCTTTCCAACAAAACGATATAAAATTTTATATTTTGGATAGACATCTTGCAGTTGCTCTTTTAGTCCCTTCGGCAAATTGGAAATTTCGTCAAGCGCCTTCCCTTGATAAATTGCGTCAAAAAGCTGTTCCCCTCTAAACCTTGGCAGTCCCCTTGCCTTAACATAGTCAATAATTTCATTAAAACTTAAATCGGATAAGATCATAAAAGTCTGCTCCCAAGTATTTCATGATGGCCGTTTAGATAGTCCCTGCCACTTATGACTTTGCCGGATGGCGATTGTAATGAAAGGATTTCTAAAGCGCCATCGCCAGTCCCTATGATAAAACGCTTTTTATTTGTGTCCACCTTTCCCTTTTCAAGATCTAAATCGTTTAAGGCAGTCGCCTTGTAAATCTTGACCTTTTCATCTCCTATAGTAAGATAACAGCCTACATTTTCGCTTAGCGCACGCAAACGATTGACAATATTTAAGGCACTGTCATTCAAATCAAGCTCGCCATCAGCCTTTTTGAATTTTTTGGTGAAAGTGGCATAGTCATCATCTTGTGGTTGAGCTTTTACCTTTCCTTCTTCCATCTCGTCGATAACTTTTTTTGCAAGGCACGCGCCCTTTTCTCCAAGCAATTTTTCAAGCTCATTATAATATAAATCCTGTGGCAAATCGATCTTTTCTTGCATCAAAATATCGCCACTATCTACTTTTTGTGCAACCTTCATAATGGTGACGCCTGTGAATTTATCTCCATTTAACAAAGCAGTTTGAATAGGCGAAGGGCCACGATATTTTGGTAGTAAGGACGGATGTACATTGATGGACGGTCTGTAGTTTAAAAATTCGCTCGACAAAATCTGTCCAAAAGAAGCAACAAGTGATATATCATAGTCTATTTTTTTTACCATATCCATTTCATCTTTCAGCTTTTTAGACTCAAAGTATGGCAAGCCTATTTCCTTTGCATAAGATTTTACCTTACTTTCCATAAGTTTATGCCCGCGTCCTTCAGGCTTGTCAATTCGAGTGATACAACCTACAATATTGACGCCGCTATCAATAAGTTCTTTTAATACAATATATGAAAACTGACTGCTACCTAAAAATAATACCTTCATAATAATCCTTTTAAAAAACTAACTTAATTCAATAAAAACTAAAAAACACAGAAAATTATATAAATTTATAAAAATTTAATGAAAAATCGTTAAAATTTTGTGAGAAAATCGACAATTTTTCATAATCTTTCATTTATCACTTTAGACAAAAAGATCTATCTAAAATTTTCCGCCCTGCTTTATATACTTATCTCGATCTAAAGTCTTATCTACAAAAAGCACGCCATCAAGGTGGTCGACTTCATGACAAATGCATCGAGCCAGCCATTTTTCGCCTTGCAGTGTAAATGGATAGCCAAATCGATCATAGGCTTTCACGGTTATTGTGTAAGGTCTTTTAACGCGTCCCCTAAAACTGCCAATTGAAAGACATCCTTCTTCTTCGATATCTTCTCCCTTGCTTGATACAATGATAGGATTTATAAGTTCGATAAAAGCATTGTTGACATCAACAATGACCGCTCGTCTTAATACACCAACCTGTGGTGCTGCAAGTCCCATGCCATCATTTTGATACATGGTTTGCTTCATGTCATCTAATAGTTGCCAAAGGTCTTCATCAAAATCTTTGACAGGTTTCGACTTTTTTCTTAAACTACTTTCGCCTACTTTTACTACCTCTCGTAAAGCCATTTTATTACTCCTTTTAAGTCATGTTTTGAGGATTAATTTCAAAAAATACAGTGTTTTTAGAATGCTTATCGGCTATCTCAAAAACCTTGTTTTCTATCTCGTCAGCCTTGTCTAGTTTTAAACGCATCAAAATTTGATAACGATATTTATTTTGCATACGCTTAATTGGTGATTTCATGGCATCCATATAGATTATCTGATCTTGATAGATATCCTTTAATTTCTCTATTTCAGTATAGCACACTTTTAGATTTTCTCGCACATAATTTTCATCTTCGCTTGCAAAAAGAAGGCGAATTATCCTAGTAAATGGCGGAAATTGTGCTGTCTGCCTAATATTTTCTTCTTTTCTGAAGAAGCCTTTATAGTCATAATTGGAAGCAAATTTGTAAACATAGTGGCGTGGACTGTAAGTTTGCAAGATCACTTTTCCCTGCTCTTGACTGCGACCTGCCCGTCCCGCGACCTGCGTAATCAAGGCAAAAGTGCGTTCGGTACTTCTATAATCTGCCTGATAAAGTCCTTGATCGGCGTCCACAATTCCAACCAAGAGTACATCTTCAAAGTCATGCCCTTTTGCGATCATTTGAGTGCCAACGAGTATCGCCGGCTTTGTGTGAGCAAATTTAGACAAGATCTTTTGATGTGCATTCTTGGTTGAGGTGGTATCGTTGTCCATACGCAATATTTCTACATCAGGAAAATATTCCTTAAGTGCTTTTGCAACACTTTCAGTGCCGACTGCGCCATGCTTTATATGCTCGCTGTGACAGTTCGGACAGCGCGTCAGCACCTTAAACTGTGCACCGCAATAGTGACACTTGAGCCTTTCATCTTCCTTGTGATATACTAGACTTACATCACAATTAGTACATTTTGCAATATAGCCACAATCTCGACATCGCATAAAGGAAGAATATCCGCGCCGATTAATAAATATCATTGCCTGTTTCTTGTTGTTTATAATGTTTACAAGATCTGCCAGCAGTTGATTTGAAAATATTCCACTGTTGCCCGCACGCAACTCGTTCATCATATCCACAATTTGTATCTTTGGCATTTCCTTGCCGTTGGCACGGATAGGCAATTCTACAAGTTGATACTCACCGTTTACCGCTTTTTGATAACTCTCGATCGACGGTGTTGCACTGCCAAGCACAAGCGGACAATGATTAAACCTTGCACGAAATGACGCTACATCATGGGTCGAAAATCTTGGATTACTTTCTGATATGTAACTTGATTCATGTTCTTCATCAATTATAATCATGCCAAGATTTTCAAGTGGCGCAAATATAGCACTTCTTGCACCGATGGCTATTTTCGCCTCTCCTGAGAATAGTCTTTTCCACTCATCAAAACGCTCACCCTTAGATAGCCCGCTATGCAAAAGCGCAACACTTTGACCAAACCTGCTTTTAAAGTTTGCCATAATCTGTGGCGTAAGTGAAATTTCAGGAACAAGCATAATCGCACTCTTGCCTTCTTTGAGTACGCGCTTGATAAGATTTATATAAACCTCTGTCTTTCCGCTTCCAGTGACACCATGTAAAAGATAGGTCTTGTCTTCTTTGATTGTGTCAATTGCATGCAGTTGATCTTGATTTAACTCGACCTTCTTTTCGTCGACATCTAAAACAAGAGGCAGGCGATTGACTTTGACTTTGCTTCTTTCAATCACGCCTTTGTCTATAAGGCTTTTAAGTGCGCTATAACTAAATTGCGACAAATTTTCGCTTTTTAGCGTTTTTCCCAGAGAATTTTCAAAAAAATCTATAATTTCTTGTTGTTTTTTTGCAGATTTTGATATCTTTATATCTTTGTAATTTGCAGAGAGTGAATAGTTGTTTTCGAAAAGATCATGTACCGATCCGTCACGCATTTGCGAAGGAATAAAAAGTCTTAATATACTTGCAAGTTTTAGGTGATTTTTTTTCGCCATGTATTGCATAAGAATTAAAAGTTCACTTTTTATACAAGCATAGTCGTCAACGCTTGCAGTAATATCTTTTATCTTTGTACTGTCATAGTGACACTCCTCAGTCACGCCGATCACAAAGCCTTGCAATTGTCTACTGCCAAATGGCACTAAGACACGCATGCCAACTTCTATATTTAATCCTGTTGGCACTCTATATTCAAATTCTTTGTCTAATGCTTTTGCGTCCTGATCGATTATTATTTGAGCGTACATTTTTTACCTACCTAAATAGTATAACATAATTTTTTAAAATAGACAAAATTATGATAATAAATGCTAAATCAATGTTTAGTATCATAAAACTAAAAAACACTCTAATAAAAGAGTGCTTTTGTAAGATGTATTGTGAAAAATTAAATTAAATTACTTGGCTTAACCTTGCCTGCAACGATTTCTTCACATGCAAGAGTGATGGCTTTCTTATCTTGACCGATAAGTTCAAGCCTTTTAATGCTTTCAATTTCTTTTGCGCGTTTAGAAATAATTGTGCAAAGAATATATCTATTATTTTCAGTCTTTTCAAGTAATTTATCTATAGATGGTTCAATCATCATAATACTCACCCCTTTTATGCTTAAAGCATTATAACACAAAAATTTTATTAAGTAAAGCATTTAAATGCAATTTTCTGGATATAGAGTTTTTTTAAAATCGAATTAAATTTTTGTAATTTTCTAAAAATTCATCCTGAAAATTAAATTTCTAAATTGTTCGTAATTGTATATATACAAAATTGCCACCTGAAGAAATTGTAGAAACTAATTAAAACAAAAGATTTATAAAGTCAGCCAATATAAACTTTTTTATTAGACTTATTAAAACTATAGCATTGACTATCATTACTTAAAGTGGTATAATCAACTTAAGATGGAAATTGATAAAGATAAAATCGTTCAAATCGATGATTTAAAACTTTTAAAGAAGCATTATGGCGAAAACTTTGCAAAATTATGTCGCTTTCTTTTTCCTACTATATTAGAGTCGCCTGGCAAACTTTATCAACTAATTTCATCGCATTTTTCTCCAAACAGACAACTTTTCAACGATATAGTTGATAGTCAAAATGTTGATAGTTTTAAAGCGTATATATTATATCTTGCAAAATCTGAATCAAAAAAGACTTCAAAAAACTCTTTAGTAGTGTCGCCGTTTGAACTTATGGACAAAGCTGGATATATACTTTATCCTGAATGTAAAACCGAAAAAGAAGTGCAAGCTTTCAAAAAGTACTATACGGCTGACGAAGAAATATGCACATTTTGGGGAAACCGTACTAATCTTTGTAGAGTTTGGTTTGCTGTCAAGAAAAATGTGGCTGAAATAAAGCGCGAAAATTTTACTAAACCTAAAAGGCAAGATGAATATGGCACAAGTGTGATAAGTATACAATTTACAAGAAGCAAACCTGCAACATTATCAATAAAAAATAGATATAATCACACTGTGAAAAATCCAGACGCCACCTTTTCAAATAACCTCGACAATATCATACCAGGTCTAAAAGATGCTTTCATCTCATATTTCGGTATAGATACAAGCATCTATAAACATAAACTAGAATTGCCCGGATACATCAAAGCGGAAAACGATAGATACTATAAATACAATCTCCGTATAGGCGATGCCTATTTCTGTGAAAACAATGTCATCGTCAATGGATTTATGGCTAGAGAATATGATAAAAGTAGATTTTTGATAATAGACAATTATATTCTCGACATGTCTGATAAGACTATAAAAAAATATAAAAATAAAGAATTTTTTGGCTTCCCTGACGAAAAAGATGCCTTTGTAGATAGCATAGGCGAGATAGAAAAAATTAGCGTGGCTAACATAGAAAATAATTACAAAGTGATCACAATTCTAAGTAAGTCGCAAAAATATCCTATCAAGATAAAGATTAATGGCAGTAATCAAATAATAGGATATTATAATCATAATGTCGAAAGGATAGGCAGTGATTTTCTAGCAAGAAGTATTCAAGTTCAAGAAATTGACCTGCCTAATCTCAAGGAATGCGGAAACAACTTTTTAACAGATAATAAGGATATCAAGATTTTAAATTTGCCTAGACTTGAAAAATGCGGATATAATTTCCTGCCGAGCAATAAACAGTTAACTAACCTATCTCTTCCTCGACTAAAAATATGTGGTAATGGATTTTTATCCTCAAATGAAGGCATAGAAACGCTTGATTTGCCGAAATTACAAGGTTGCGGAGAATCATTCTTATCAAATAATATGATAATAAATAGTGTCAATCTGCCAAAATTAACTCAAGTGGGAGAGGCTTTCTTAAAGTCAAACACAACCCTTACCACCCTATCGCTTCCAAAATTAAGGCGAGTTGGTGACAATTTTTTAAAAGCGAACACCTCGCTAGTTGCCCTATCACTTCCAATGTTAACAAGAGTTAAAAGTGGCTTCTTGCAGACCAATCAAATTCTTAATTATATCTTTGCACCTTACCTTACTTCTTGTAAAGATTTCTTTTTAAGTTCCAATCAAAAATTAACACAATTAGATTTTCCAAACTTGAAATCTTGTGGCAAAAATTTTTTAGCAACAAATAAAGTTTTAACCGAGGTAAATCTTCCAAATTTACAGAACGCTGGAGATAATTTTCTCTATACTGCATCTAGTTTAGAACGAATATCATTGCCAAATCTCGTTCAATGCAAGAAAAACTTTATGGCGTTGGCTAGAAATCTTCAACAATTCTACGCGCCAAATCTTACTAAATGTGGCGACTACTTCTTGCAATTAACAAAGTTAAATAGATATAATATGGATAATTTAATGACTTGTGGAGATTATTTTTGTGATAGGTGTGGCGAAAATATACTAAACATAAATTTCCCATCCTTGAAAAAGTGTGGAGATGGCTTCTTTAGATGTGTTATGGATATTGAAAAAATCAATTTACCTGCATTAATATCTACAGGAGAAAATTTTATGTCTAATTGTAGACATATAAATTCAATCAATATGCCATCTTTGGAAAGCTGTGGAGATAGATTTTTGATGTCTTGCAACAAAGGTGGTAAAGTCAAATTCCCAAGTTTAAAGTCAGTGGCAAACAATTTCTTTTTCTATAATCATGATATTGAAGAATTTAGTGCACCACAATTGTCAACTATAGGATATAATTTTCTTTGTTACAATAGATCTTTAAAAACTCTTAATGTACCAAATTTAAAAAGCTATAATGAAGGACTACTAGAGTCTAGATTATTAATGCAGGAGCCATTGCAGATCAATTCTGGTGTTGAAATAAAAAACACACTCAATTTAGACAATGATATTTAATGATAAAAATAAAAAAATAAAATAAATAAAAATATAATAAAAAAGCGATTTTAATTAAATAAATTTACAAGAATATAAAATTAAAAAAATAAATTAATAAAAAAATTGTAATTAAAATTAATTATTTAAATTAAAAATTAAATAAATTTAAGTAAAATAATTTTAAAAATGGCTAAATATAACAAAAAATATGGAAAATTGAAATATTTTCCATATTTTTTTGATTTTTAAATTAAATTAATATATTTTTAATTATTTTCTTGGATTTTTAATATTTGCCTGTGCTGCAGCAAGTCTTGCAATTGGAACTCTGTATGGAGAGCAAGAAACATAGGTAAGTCCTGCATTGTGGCAGAATTCTACACTTGATGGATCTCCACCATGTTCACCACAGATACCAAGTTTGATATCAGGACGAGTTGATTTTCCAAGTTCACAAGCCATCTTAACAAGTTTGCCAACACCATTTTGGTCAAGTCTTGCAAATGGATCAGATTCAAATATTTTCTTTGAATAGTAAACATCAAGGAATTTACCAGCGTCATCACGACTAAATCCATACGTCATTTGAGTAAGGTCGTTTGTACCAAATGAGAAGAATTCAGCATATTTTGCAATTTCATCAGCAGTAAGTGCTGCACGAGGAATTTCAATCATAGTACCAATCTTGTATTCAAGTTTAACACCATTTTGTGCAATGATCTCGTCAGCTTTGTTTGCAACGATGTCACGAACATATTTAAACTCTTTCCAATCACAAGTGAGAGGAATCATAATTTCAGGTACAATGTTGTATCCCTTTTCTTTGTTTACAGTGATAGCAGCTTCAATAACAGCTTGAGTTTGCATTTCAGCAATTTCTGGATATGTTACTGCAAGTCTAAGTCCACGGTGTCCCATCATAGGGTTGAATTCGTGAAGATCGGCAACTGTTGCTTTGAGTCTGTCGAAAGATATTCCCATATCTTTAGCAAGAGCAGCAATTTCGTTATCTTCATGTGGAAGGAATTCGTGAAGAGGTGGATCAAGGAAACGAATTGTAACAGGTCTGCCTTCCATTGCAGAATAGATTCCAATAAAGTCTTTTCTTTGCATAGGAAGAAGTTTTGCAAGAGCCTTCTTTCTTTCTTCAACAGTAGTAGAAACAATCATCTCTCTTACTGCAGGAATTCTATCAGCTTCAAAGAACATGTGTTCAGTTCTGCAAAGTCCAACACCTTCTGCACCAAAGTTGAATGCATTTTTTGCATCTCTTGGATTATCTGCATTTGTTCTTACTTTAAGAGCACGATATTTATCAGCCCATTCCATGATAGTTGCAAATTCGCCTACGATCTTAGCAGGTTCAGTCTTAATTTCACCATCATAGATCTTACCAGTTGAGCCGTCAAAAGAGATTACATCCCCTTCTTTATATGTCTTTCCACCAAGAGTGAAAGATTTTTCATCTTCAGCAAACTTGATTGCACTGCAACCAGCAACGCATGCGGTACCCATACCACGAGCAACAACGGCTGCGTGAGAAGTCATACCACCACGAGCTGTAAGGATACCTTGGCTTGCTGCCATACCTTCGATATCTTCTGGAGAAGTTTCAAGACGAACGAGTACAACTTTTTCTTTGTTTGCGCCCATTTCTTTTGCTTTTTCAGCTGTGAAGCAAATTTTTCCACAAGCGGCACCAGGAGAAGCAGGAAGAGCTTCTGCAATTGCAACTGCTTTTTTAAGAGCGTCTGCTTCAAATTGTGGGTGCAGGAGCGCGTCAAGTTGTTTTGGATCAAGCATCATAAGTGCTTCTTGTTCAGTTATCATACCTTCTTTAACAAGGTCAACTGCAACTTTGAGTGCGGCTTTAGCTGTACGCTTACCATTTCTTGTTTGAAGCATATAGAGTTTGCCCTTTTCGATTGTAAACTCCATATCTTGCATATCTTTATTGTGTTTTTCAAGAGTTTTAGCAATTCTTGCAAATTCTTGATAAACTTCAGGATTTTGCTTTTCAAGAGTTGAGATTGGAAGTGGTGTACGGATACCAGCAACAACGTCCTCTCCTTGAGCATTCATAAGATATTCGCCATATAGTTTGTTTTCGCCAGTAGCAGGGTTTCTAGAGAAGGCAACACCTGTACCAGAATCTTCGCCCATGTTACCAAATACCATAGATTGAACATTGACAGCAGTTCCCCATTCATAAGGAATGTCATGCATTCTTCTATAGACATTTGCTCTGTCGTTATCCCAAGATCTAAATACAGCCTTTACTGCTTCGATAAGTTGAACTTGTGGATCTTGTGGGAAAGGTTCCCCTTGAGAAGCAAGATATAAATCTTTAAACATATTTACAATTTCTTTAAGATCGTCAGCTGTAAGGTCTTTATCAAATTGAACGCCTTTTTCAGCCTTTACCTTATCAAGAATTCTTTCATATTTAGATTTTTCCTGTTGCATAACAACATCACTAAACATTTGGATAAATCTTCTATAAGAGTCATAAGCAAATCTAGGGTTGTTTGTAAGCTTGCTTAATCCTTCAACAACTTCGTCGTTAAGACCAAGGTTAAGAATAGTATCCATCATACCAGGCATTGAAACGCGTGCACCAGATCTTACAGATACGAGTAATGGATTATTTGTATCGCCAAACTTTTTACCTGTCATCTTTTCAAGTTCTTTAAGTTTGTTTTCGATTTGCGATAAAATATCGTCATTGATTTTTCGACCATCTTGATAATACTGAGTACAAGCTTCAGTAGTAATTGTGAAACCTTGTGGAACAGGCATACCCAAATTGGTCATTTCAGCAAGGTTTGCACCTTTACCACCAAAAAGAGCTTTGTTTTTTCCATCGGCTTCTTTGAATAAGTAAACAAATTGCTTCATATTTTCTCCTTTTATTTTTACCATGTTTATTATATACTAAATGATAGTTTTTTGCAAACAAAAAAGCAGATTTTTTTTAAGGAGGCAAAACTTTTTAAAATCAAGATAACGCCGTTTATTTAAAAATTTTTAAACAGCGATTATGTATTCAAGAAAAAGCAATAAAAAATAATAATATAACAAAAAATCTCGCCATGTAAAAAGGCGAGGGCCAGTGCGCCGATAAATCAATAGAGTGCAAACTTTAGCAAAAAAGGCTTAACAGCAAAAGAATTATATATTATTATTTTCGATTACACTTTTAACCTTATCAAAAAA
The DNA here is from genome assembly GCA_944345705.1 of uncultured Clostridia bacterium. Taxonomy (GTDB): domain Bacteria; phylum Bacillota; class Clostridia; order Christensenellales; family UBA1242; genus Caccovivens. Next base: position 20,880 of record CALVML010000014.1, read on the forward strand.
CATTTTATGGAAGGAATAGGTCAAATTTAAAGGAATATCATCAAACAGCCCTATTTGCGCTATTTCAAATTCAGGCAACTTTTCAAGTTTTTCAATCTCCGCATAGCAAAGAAGACCATAAGTTGATACAGAATAAAGACATATTGGCTGTATATTTACGCGTGTCGCCCCCGTTTCTTCAAAGAGTTCACGCTTGCCGGCAGTCATAAAATCTTCTCCTTGTTCTATATGTCCGCCCGGCAATTCCCAAGTATCTCTATCTTTATGTTTAGCAAATACCCATTTATCCTTATACTTGCATACGCATACAACTCGGGTACACTCAGGGATTATCGAATAGTCAAGATCATACAATTTCACTTCTTTAAATGCCATATCTTCTCCTTATCGCATACAATTTAATTGTTAAAACCTAATCCATCCAAAAGAAAGTTTTCAAGTTCTTTACACTTCTTTTCGTCCATATCAAGCACTCCGTCAAGCCTGTAGTGCAACTTAAGTGCCTTATATTTTGTCACGCCAATCGTCTTGTAAGGCAAAAGTTCAACCTTTTCTACGTTTTTGATAGTTTTAATATAATCTCGCAAGGCTATCATGTGCTGTTTATCATCATTGATGCCAGGCACTATCACCTGACGAAGCCATAGTTTTGTGCCAAGTCTTTGACAGGCGTCAAGAAAGACTTTAAATCTTGTCATGTCTTGACCTGTTATAAACTTATACTCATCTTCTTTTACCGCCTTGATATCAAGTATAACAAGATCAGTTAAAGAAAGTATTTCATCATAATTGCCAAAGCCCACACCCGCACTGTCAAGTGCTGTGTGAATACCATTTTCCTTGCATAACTTTAAACATTTGAGCAGAAATTTTGGTTGCCGGAGCGGCTCGCCACCGCTGAAAGTCACCCCTCCATCTTCACCAAAATATGGCTTAAATCTTTTGATTTTTTCAATTAATTTTTGCGGAGTGATAACTTCGGTATACTTATCGTCAAGCCATGTATCAGGATTATGACAATATTGACAGCGGAGTGCACAGCCCTGCAAAAATACCACATATCTAATCCCAGGACCATCTACAAGCCCCATAGACTCATAACTATTTATCTTACCTAAAACTTCTTCCATAATTTCCTTTTAAAAATATTGATATCGTTTTGCAAACATATATTTATAATATAATTTAGATTATTAATGTAACATATCTAATTAAATATGTCAATTTAAACTAACTAAATAAGATAACAAAAAAAACAAAGCCAAATTTTTGACTTTGTTTAATGTGTCGACAAATTAACAAACTATAGCCCTATTGACTTTGTTTGATTTTTTTCTAGCACCCTATCTTTTCATGGAAAGTTCTAGCGATAACCTCCTCTTGATGAGCACGAGAGAGTTTGTTGAAGTTGACAGCATATCCTGAAACTCTTATAGTGAGAGTTGGATATTTGTCAGGGTGATTCATTGCGTCAATGAGTTTCTCTCTATCGAGTACATTGACATTGATGTGCTGAGCACCTTGTACAAAGTATCCATCAAGAATACCAACAAGATTTTTAACGCGTGAAGTCATATCGTGACCAAGTGCGTTTGGAATGATTGAGAATGTATTTGATATACCATCTTGACAGCAGTCGCAATAAGGGATCTTAGCAACTGAATTGAGTGAAGCAAGTGCACCCGAGCAATCTCTGCCGTGCATAGGGTTTGCACCAGGAGCAAAAGGCTCACCTGCCTTTCTTCCATCAGGAGTAGTACCTGTCTTTTTGCCATACATAACATTTGATGTGATAGTTAATGCAGAAAGTGTATGTTTTGCACCGCGATATAACTTGTGCTTCTTTAAAGTAGAGATAAAGTGCTGTACAATTTCAACAGCAATCTTGTCAACTCTATCATCATCATTGCCATATTTTGGAAATTCGCCTTCAATTTCAAAATCTGTAGCAATGCCGTCTTCATTTCTAATAGGTTTTACGGTTGCATACTTTATTGCAGACAGCGAGTCAGCGGCAACAGAAAGTCCAGCCATACCAAACGCCATCAACCTTTCAACAAAGGTGTCATGGAGTGCCATCTGTCCTGCTTCATAGGCATATTTATCGTGCATGAAGTGGATGATATTTAAAGCGTCAACATAGGTCTTTGCAACGATATCAAGAGTCTTAAAGTATGATTTCTTGACTTTTTCATAGTTAAGCACACTGTCAGTCATCTTCTCTATACCATCGACAACCTGCTTGCCACTCTTTTCATCTTTGCCTTCATTTATACTGTAAAGCAATGATTTTGCAAGGTTGCATCTTGCACCAAAGAATTGCATCTGTTTGCCCACTTTCATAGCCGAAACACAGCAAGCGATTGCATAGTCGTGACCATAGATTGGACTCATAACATCATCACTTTCATACTGAATAGAATCGGTCAAGATTGATATCTTTGCACAGTATTTTTTGAAATTCATAGGAAGTCTTGTCGACCAAAGCACAGTAAGGTTTGGCTCTGGAGATGGATCAAGATTGATAAGACTATGCAAAAATCTAAAAGAATTCTTGGTAACTAAACTCTTTTTCTCGTTTAGCATACCGCCAATACTTTCGGTAACCCAAGTAGGATCGCCACCAAATATTTCATCATATTCTGGAGTACGAAGGTGTCGAACTAGGCGGAGTTTGATAGTAAACTGGTCAACAAGTTCCTGTGCGCCTTCTTCATCGAGAATGCCATTTGCCATATCTCTTTCAATATAGATATCGAGGAAGGTTGAAACTCTGCCTAAACTCATGGCAGCACCGTTGTTTTCCTTGACTGAAGCAAGGTATGCAAAGTATGTCCACTGGAATGCTTCCTTTGCATTGCAAGCAGGTTTTGAGATGTCATAGCCATAGGTCTTTGCCATCTCTTTGATTTTGCCGAGCGCTCTAATCTGCTCGCTTACTTCCTCTCTTATTCTAATATCTTCTTCGCAATCAATATCGAGAAGTTCATCGCTTAATAAGTCTTTTTGCTTTTCTTCAATAAGTCTGTCAATACCATATAGGGCAACGCGTCTATAGTCGCCTATAATTCTTCCCCTGCCATAAGCGTCTGGCAAGCCTGTGATAAGTCCTGCACTTCTTGCCTTTCTAATGTTTGGAGTGTATGCATCAAATACGCCGTCATTGTGAGTCTTTCTCATCATGGTTGAGAAGACCTTTTCTGCTCTAGGATCAAGTGTTCGATTGTAAGCAGCAAGTGCATTATGTACCATACGAAGTCCGCCGTATGGATTTACAATTCTCTTGAGTGGTTTATCAGTTTGAAGTCCTACGATAACCTCGTTAGATTTATCAATATATCCAGCAGGAAAACTATTGATCCCACTCATGTTGACAGTATCTACATCAAGCAAGTGCTTTTTGCGTTCAAGCGCAAGCAACTTTTCGCACTTTGCCCATACTTTTGCAGTCTTTTTGCTTTTACCTGCGAGGAAACTGTCATCCCCTCTATATTCTTTATAGTTTGAGTCTATAAAGTCTGAAACATTGATTTCTTCTTTCCAAGTCTTACCTTTAAAGCCCTGATAGGCATTAATGCTAGTAGTTAAATCGTTTTTTTCTTTCATTTGTTTTGCTCCTTTTGCGGTAGAAATTATAGCATAATTATATAGCAATATTCAAGTTTTTAATTGAAATTTTAAAAGAATTTTTATAAATTTAATAAGTTGATTATCTTATCATAACTATTGCTAACCTTTCGATTATCGCCACTTATTATTTTGTGCAAAAATATTAGATATATATAGCAATTTTTGAAGTTGTCGGCAAAAAATTTAAAATTTTAAAATCGGTCAATCTTAAAATTAAAAAAACTTATGCACAAGGCATAAGTCCCAAATTTTATTATTTATTTCTTGATTTTTACTTCTTTTCAACCTTCTCAGTTGCTTCTTTATCAACGATAGTATCTTTTTGTGAAAGCAGATTTTCTTTTACGCTTTCTTCATCTTGAATGATGTTTTCTTCTGTACTATTCTTTGCTAAATCCTTTTCAACAGCATTTTCTTTAGTTTCTTCACTATTTTCGTCAATCTTTTGATTTTCAATCTTTAACTTTTCAACAAGAATTGCATCGCCTATTCTTGTGACAATGGAGCCGATTACAACACAAAGGATGAATGGAATTGCTATAAACCATAGCGTCATGGCAAGTTCAGTTTCAAATCGCAGGAAAAGAACCAAGAATGAAACAAAACATGAGATAAAGCCTACAAGACCGATCACAAGGATAATACTTCCTGCGATCAAACAATTTTTCTTAATCTTTCGTGCCTTATCTTCAGTGCAATGCTCGGCTATCTTATGATTGATTTTTTTCAAATAATTTTCCATAATTCTCTCTCGCAAATTTTAATTTTATTTGGATATGTAAAAGCATTTTAACATATAAAAATTTCTTTTGCAACTTTTGCAAGACAATTTATAAATAATTTTATCTTTCTATTATTTTTTGCAAAATTTATCAAAATTAATCAAAAAAAGACATGATTTTTTATTATTTTTCGCAAAATTAATACTAAAAATCTTTAAAAAAACTTGACTAAACATATTTAAAGTTATCTTTTGAGATAACTGGCAACCTATTTCTTTCTTCTCAATCTGTCAAATTTTTTGGTGAAAGTGCCTGTTATTAGCAAAATATCCTTGCAATCTATGTCCTTCAATTTGCTGTAAGCGTCGATATTGTTGTGATCTGTAATAGAGATAATGCTCACCCCTTGTTGCCTTGCTTTTTCTAAGACAAAACTTGCCTCTTTTCCACCATCAGAACAACTTGTATGTATATGTAAATCGCAGACAATATCTCTCAAATCTTTTTCCTTTAGCAAACCTTCCATGTTGATATTTTAACAAGGAAATATTTTCAAGTCAATTTATTATAGAGTAATATTGCAAAAATCATTGCTTAATTTTCAAGTTTTTGCTTGACTTAGAGTATACTCCAGGTTTTATAATCTAAATAAAGGAGTGAATATGACTATAAAGGAAGTTAGCGAAAAGTATGCAATAAGTGAAGACACGCTTAGATATTATGAAAAAATTGGCGTAATTCGTCCTGTTACACGAAAGAATGGTATACGAAATTACGGAGATCAAGAGATAGCAAACATTGAGTTTGTGCTTTGTATGCGTGCGGCAGGTTTATCTGTCAAGGTGCTAAAGCAGTATCTAGATCTCTACGATAAGGGCGAAAGTACCAAAAATGAAAGACTTGTACTTTTGACCGAAGAAAAAGCAAAGATAGAGAAAAAGATAGACGAGTTAAATAGAGCGGTCGATAAATTAAATTATAAGATAGGTTTGCTTAAATAAAATTGCAGAATGATATTCCATGAAAAGTTTGACTTGATTTTTATTTAATGTTAAACTGCTTCTTAAAAAGGAGCGATTTTATGTTTGAACTTTTTTCTTGGCATCATATTGTTTAAATCTTGTTTTTTATCGCCTTTACAATAGGCATTATTTTCCTATCAAGGTTTTTTATTAAGAAAAACCCGAAAACTATCAAAATATTCGTTATTTGCTCGGCACTATTAACTTTTATTTTTATCAAGCACAAGTATTCTTGCCAAATAAGTGAAAATATGTTTTATTATTTTGTACGATTTAGGAGAAAAAATGGAATATAGAGATTTATATGATAAAGATAGAAAATTAACAGGAAAAGTCATTAAAAAAGATGATCTTGTGCCTAGTGGCTACTATTATATAACTGTAATGGTTTTTATTGAAAATCTTAAAAGCGAAATTTTATTACAAAAACGCTCAAAAGAAAAAGGTGGCGCGTGGGCAACCACTGGCGGTCATCCTAAAACTGGGCAGTCCAGTCTTGAAGGAATGCAGGCGGAGATAAAAGAAGAATTAGGTGTAGATGTAAATTTGAATGATCTTATCCTATTTAAGACAATAAAAACTGAAGACGATTTTCTTGATCTTTACTACTTAAAAAAAGATATAAATTTAAACGATATCAAAATTCAAGCAGAAGAAGTCCAAGCTGCAAACTGGTTTACAAGAGAAGAAATTGAAGAAATGATAAAAACAGACGAGTTTTTTAAGTGGCACATAGCTGCCTACAGAGATTATTTAAAATATATCATAACTAGATAAACCGTTTAACAAAAACAAAATGAGAAATAATAATAGTTTGAAAAATTTTAATTTTTTTAAGCAAATACTAACATAATCATATCCATAAATTTTAATATTACAAAATCAAAACATCTCTCAAATTTGACAATTGTAAATATTGCTACAACAAAAATCCACGCATAAGCCCGCGGATTTTTGTTAATGTTTTAAATAATTAAATCCACAAATAACAATTGTGTTCATTGTTTTAGGAGTTATTTTTTCATCGTTATAACATTCCTCTAAACTTAGCCATTTATATTCGTCATGTTCGGTCAATTTGATATTATCTACTGACTTTGTTTTTACCCAAAAATTGAATTGCCTGGTTTTTTTACCGCTACTAGATAAATAATCAAAAAAATCTATATATCCATAAATTTTGTCCACGTCTAAATTTGTTTCTTCTTTTATCTCTCGCTGTAGCCCTTCGAATATGCTCTCGCCTGCCTCTAGTTTGCCACTAGGAAGTTCATCAATACCGCCTAAAAAGTCATCCGCGTTTCGCTTTAAGATTAACACCTCGTTGTTTTCATTAGTTATAACTCCCCCTACTACAATTTTTTCAATTCCGTCTTCTTTTGCTTTTTCTACTAATAAATTTTCTATTTTCATTTCAATGCCTCTCTTTATCTATTAAAATTTTTAAGTTGTTTTCAAAACTTTCTTTAAATTTTACATCTTTTTCCAACTTATACATAATTATATTTCCATACAAGTCTTTTTCTAAATATCTGCTGTTAATCTTTGCAGTGAAATCTAGTATATAACTCAGAACAGACATCATTCAAACTTTATATTTTTCTCTTTTGTGATTTTTAACAAAAAATCAACATCTTAATTATAACATAAATTCTGGTTATTTTATAATATTCTACTATAAATGATAAAAAACTAAAAACTTAAAGCAAAAATAAACAATCGACAAAAAGAGAGAAATTGAAATTGAAATTGGTAAAAAGTAATACAAAATGATAGAATATATGTTATAATTTCTTTGTTGGAGGGTAAATCGCTAGTGAATAATCTGATAAAAGGTTTTATAACTAAAGCAAAAGAATTGAATGTTAAAATAGATAGTATTTTTGTTGAAGAAAACAATAATTTAGATAGATATATTATAAACGATATTGAATTACACGAGCTCCGCTCTTGTAGTAAAATTTTGATTGCAATGGCCTATGGAATAGCAATAGAAGAAAAATTTGTTTGCAAACTTACAAATGAAATTTTAACGCTAGATACAAAAATATACTCTACTCTTTTATCGATCTATAAAAGTAAAATGGACGATAAAATAAAAAGTTGGACAATTAAAAGCTTGCTTACATTTAGAACTGGCTATGATAAAATGTTGATATCGGCAAAACAACTTAAAGATGCCGATAGTTCAAATGCTTTAGAAATATTAATGCAAACACCTATAATAAACGATGTAAATGATAAATTTGTTTATAATAATGCCGAGCCTTATCTACTATCTATCTTTTTTCAAGAAAATTTTGGCATGAACATAGCAGATTTTATAAATGAAAGAATTTTTAAACCTTTAGAGATTTTAAATTATACTTGGCTAAGGTATGGAAAATATTGTGCTGGTGCAACTGGGCTATACTTAAATCACAATGATTTTCATAAAATAGGTACGCTTCTAATGAATAATGGTTGTTATCTTGATAAGCAAATTATTCCAAAAACCTGGATCAAAGAGATGATTAAGCCACAGGTTGCTTGTCCAGATTATTATAAGCCTGAAAGAGTTTTGCCAAAATTGATGGCTGGTTATTTTACATGGATTTCACGAGATAATATTGTTTTTAGAGATGGCAGTGAAGGTCAATATATTATTTGCGATTTTAATAATAATCGATTAATAACAATAATGGCTCAAGAAAAAGATATGGCAAAAGTAAGCGAATGTTTAAGAGGTTTATTGTAAATAAATTGTAAGAAAAAGTGACTTTTTAAGGCAACAGTTAATTTTTTATTTTTTTTAATTTTTGTATTGCAATTAATTTTTGTTTATGATATATTATTTTTTGAACAGGAGCAAATAATGAAACTTTGGACATCAAAGCAATTTAAAAATCAATATTTTGCAGCGTTTAAACGCGGTTATTTTTGCATTGGTGTCAATATGAAAGTTTAATATATATCAATAAATCTACTGAAATATATCTACTTAAATAAAAAAATAGGACAAAATTTAGATAAATAGATATTGAAGATATATAACAAATATTACGATGATAAGCACCAATCGCAAAGAGATTGGTGTTTTTTGTTTAAAATGTCAATTATAAAGGAGTAAGATATGAAAATAAAATACCAAACCGAAAGATTGATTGTAAGAGAATGGGAAGATAAGGACTATAAAGATTTATATGAATTTGCAAGTGATAAGGTTGTCACAAAATTTTTGGCATATAAAACTTATGAAAGTGAAGAAGATGCAAAAACAAGGATTGCAACTTTAAAAGAAAAATATAAAACCGAAAATCGTTATGGAGATTTTGCTATTGAACTTAAAAGTGAGAAAAAGGTCATTGGTTGTGTATATTTAAGGTTAGATACATTAAAGGCTGGCGGTATTGTGACTTTAGGCTGGACTCTTAATAGAAAATATCAAGGAAAAGGCTACATGACAGAGTGCATCAAGGATATGTTTAAATATGTAAAAAGAAATAAACTCGCAAAACGAATATTTGCACAATGCGATACTGAAAACATTAAAAGTGAAGCAGTTATGAAAAGATGCGGAATGACTTTTGAAGGAATAGCCCGCAAAGCAGGCGGAAACAACATTCACCCTCGATGTGATTTCGCAAATTATTCAATTTTAGAAGAAGAAATAGAAATTTAATTAAGGAGTAAAAAAATGAAAATAATAAAACCAGATTGGAAAAATTCAATATTGAATGTCAGCGCCACCCTTGCCGATTATGTTGGCGTAAAGACTGACATCGATAAAATTGCTATTTTAGAGAAAGAATTAAATAAAAACTATAAAAATGTCGTATATATTTGTATGGACGGACTTGGAATGTTTCCGCTAGAACAAAATTTGCCTAAAACTTCTATTTTAAGAAAGAATGTTGCAAAATCAATCACTTCTGTTTTTCCCTCCACAACGACGAACGCAACATCGACTTTATATAGTGCCACATACCCTTCTCAACATGGGCTATTCGGCTGGAGCTTATATTTCGAACAGTTAAACGCCTGCGTTGATATCTATACTGGTCATAACTCCTACACGACAGAGCCTGTTGATATGTCGAAAATAAGTGACTATCTAACTTTTGAAAGTTATTTTGGCAAAAGTCAAATCCCCGCCTACACTGTTTTCCCTACCTATATGAAATATTTGCAGACAAATACACATGGCTACAACTTTGAAACAATAGAAGAAGCTTTTACTATTTTAAAAGAGATTGTCAAACTAGATGAGAAAAAGTTTGTCTATTGCTATTTTTCAGAGCCTGATGGGACTATGCACAAATATGGAACAACAAGTCAGGAGGCAAAAAAACTTATTGAAAACTTGAACAAACTGACAGAAGATCTTGCAAGTTAAAGTGCGGACACACTTATTGTTATCACCCCAGACCACGGACAGACAGGCATAAAAAGCTATATCCCACTTTACGAGAATAAAGAGCTTATGAAAACTTTAAAAACTCCGCTATTTTTAGAAGCAAGAGCGGCTGGATTTTTTGTCAAGAAAGAATGTGAAAACAAATTTTTGCAAGAGATGAAAAAATATAAAGATAAAATCAAATTGTTTAAAACAAAAGACTTGATTGACGATAATTTCTTTGGACCAAAAACAGACAAACTAAACATGCTTGGCGAGTATATCGCTATCGTAAAAAATGACTATGAGCATTTCTTGTTTCAAGAAAATAATACAAGATTTAAAGGACATCACACTGGACTTACAAAAAAAGAGATGGTCCTGCCACTAATTATGATAAAAAATAAATAAAGGAGAAAAAAATATGCGATTGATTTTAAATGGTGGATTTTGTTTGTTATAACTTAAAAAATAATAATTGGTGTAAATATAATATTGTAGATGAAACTATTTTTTCTCGATGTACATCAATTTTAAATTTTGATTTTTAATAGGAAAACTTTCAAATTTTACAAATTCTTATTTATAAAATAGAGATAAATACGGCAATTTGATCGCAAAAATGAGAACTTGAAAGACAAAAGCAGAACGATAAAAAAGATTTTGAGATGTAAATAATAAAAGATTATGGAAAAATACATGATTTATGTTATAATGCTTAACATAGGAGTTTGAATGATGAAAAAATAGCATTAGAACAATCGCAAACATACAAAAACAGTGAATTGTGTATTGCGACAGAATATGACTTTAAAGACAAAGATATTGATATTTCAACAGCAGAAATCAATGGTAAATAACCCGAGAATGGATACTGTGTAAACACAGAAGTCAAAGAAATGATTTATGTCATTTCTGGCAGTGGAAAAATCATTACCGAAAACAAAACAATAACATTTAAGCAAGGTGATGCAATCTTAATTGATAAAGGCGAAAAATACCGTTGGGATGCAGTTTGCAATGTTGTTATGGCTTGCTCACCTGCTTGGACACCTAAGCAACATAAAATGGTAAAATGATAGTATAAAATTGGATGTAATAGTTGCTAAATTAAAATTTATGATAAAATATAGGAGAAATGACTATGTTTGAAATTGGAATAAACTCAAATTGTGAATGCGGAAATAATGTTGCTGAAATCTGTGCAAATGTTAAAAAAGCTGGATTTAATAATATTATGATTGCCTTTAAAGTTGGTGGGGAAGAAAATGCAATTTTGGAAGCAAAAAAGCAAGGACTAAAAATTCCTTATGTGCATTTGAATAATAGATTTGCTGATGATTTATGGGCAAAAGGCGAAAGCAATAAAGAATATGTTGAAGATGTAATAAGACAAATCAAGCTTTGTGCTAAATATGATATTCATATCGCTGTATTACACGGAACGAAAGGTGGCGCGTCTGATTTAGCACTGCCACCAAGTCAACATGCAATTGATTGTATGAATGAGATTTTAAAAGTAGCAGAAGAAAATCATGTTAAAATTGCTTTGGAAAATCTTGATGGTCCAAACTTTGAACATTTTACATTCTTGTTAGATAACATTAAATCTAACTGTCTAGGTTTGTGTTATGATGCCGGACACCATAATCTTTATAGACCAGATTTCGATATTTTGGAGAATTATGGGGATAGAATTTTAGCCATACATTTGCACGATAATTTAATGGATTGGGAATATGGTTATGGCTTTACTCGTAATTTGCATATGTTGCCACTTGACGGGAAAATTGATTATGAAAAAGTATGTAAGAAACTTGCAAAAACAAATTACGATAATGTGATTATGCTTGAACTTCATAAAAATAGTTGTGGAGAGCCAAGATTATATGACAATATGCCAATTGATAAGTATTTGACGCTTGCAAGAGAAAGAGCAAATAAAATTGTTGAAATGATAAAGAAATATAAGTAAATATTTTACTGTTGCAAATTGTTGCAAATGTATCAGTTTTATACAGTTTTAGAAAGAATTTGATCGAAAGTTAAGAATTTTAACTTTCGGTCATTTTTTAGGCACGCAAGAATAACACGAGTGAAAAGAGTGTTTTCCTTTGTCTATAATATATAAAAATCATTTGCTAGAAATTTTGAGTATATTGCAACAGTTTCTTGAACAAAAATTCATTATAAAAACATAATAAAATCAGAATTTATCGGGGTTTTAGTAATAAGATTGAGTGGACTCGAATTTGGGTTCCTTTAAATGAAAATTTAAGGGTAAAAGCCACCGCTCCCCCACCTTTTGAACGGAGCCAAGGGCGAAGTGATTGATGTTAAGGGTGGTGCCACCCTGGCAAAGCATCGCTTTGCGCTTGCCTACGACAAGCTTAAGGTGGGGAGGGGGAATTATTAAACTATAAAAATAAAAAGTCGCGCTAAATGCTTTTACATTTACGTTTGGCGCGAAAAACAAAAAAATAAGCGCCTACACCAAGCGTTTTGCATAAGCAAAACCAAGGTATAAGCGCAATTTTTTTGTATGGTAGAGATGAGTGGACTCGAACCACCGACCCCCACCTTATCAGAATAAATATTTTTTATTTAAAAATTAAATACCCTATCGCAAAAACCTATATTTTATAAGGCGTATAGACATTGAAAAATAAATTTGTTGTCAAATAATTTTATAACTTGACAACAGTTGACAGCAGAAGTACTTAAATTGAACAACTTTGACTATGTAAAACTATCTAAAACTTTAAAAAACTATTTAAATTTTTTATAACATAAATTTCCTTTATCGGCAAAATCAAGATGTTTATTTTCTTGACTTTTTGCCGATATCTTTATATAATGCAAATATGGAAATCGTTGAATATAAAGCAAAATATAAAGAAGATGTTAAAAATATTCTTGTCGAAC
>CALVML010000015.1 GCA_944345705.1 uncultured Clostridia bacterium
ATTGTAACTTTTATATTGCTGTTCTGCTCAACATCTATTTGATAAGCTCTTTCATAAATAGCTGTATATGTTCCTGCAGTGTCAGCACTTAAAATGAATTCATATATTCCACCTTCTTCAACTGGTATAAACTCTTCATTGTGTTGCCAACCTATAAATCGATATTGGTTGCCTTCTTGATCTTCAACGTATGTTGATGCTGTGATTGTAACTTCGCTCCCTATATCATAAGTATCCGCTCCAGATAAATCAGCATTCTCCATATCACTTTGTAATATTACTTCTAATTGTTGGATATATGTTACAACTATTGTTACATTTTCTGCTGGCATTGTGAATGAATAAGTATTTTCGTCTTGAGTATATTCAACACTGCCTTTATTTATACTTACACTCTCTATTCTATAGTTTTCTTCAGGTGTAATTGTAAATGTTACATTTTCATTTGCTATAGCTTCGGTTTTATTGTCTGTTATTGTCACCGTTCCGTGTTCACTTGTGACTGAGATGTCAAAAAGTTGTGAATAAGTTACATCTATTGTTACATTCTCAGCTGGCATTGCAAAGGTATATTTACCATCTTGTGTTTGCAAGATTTCATTATTGACCTTTACTTCGATTAATCTATAGTCAGAGTTTGGCTCTACTGTAAACTCAATGTTTTCATTCTCAATTGCATTTGTCTTATTATCTACTATTGCAACTGTTCCATGACTTGAGTTTACTGTTATTGAATAGAGTCTATCATAGTTTGCTATATATGTTCCGCTTGTGGTGCTGTCTATGTTTGCTATTGTATATTCTTGCTGTGTTGTTACAACCTGTCCATTGTATGTCCAGTTTCTAAATCTATAGCCTGCTATATCTGGTGCTGAGATTGTCACTGTATCATTCTCTATGTATGTCCCTTCTCCTGTCAAGTCTACTTCTTCATCTGTATTTGTTGTTAAATTAATATTAAATAGATTGTTAAACTCAGCATAGATTTTTACATTTCCTTCTGGCATTGTAAATCTATTGTTTTCAATCGTTACTTGATTACTTTCTCCTGCTATTACATAATATAGGCGTTTGAGCTGATACTTATCTTGATTTTCGCTGTTTACTTCATACCTTACTGTAACTGTTTCTCCAGCTATTGCCTCTGTTGGTGCTACAGTAAAACTGCCATAGTTATCATTATCAAAAGTTGACACTGTATAGATCTTGGCATAGTTTGCTGTATACTCGCCTTCATTTTCTTCATTTATTTGAAAAGTATATTCCTTGTCTGTTGATATGATATTTCCGCCATAGCTCCAACCTGTAAAGCGATATCCGTCTATATCTTCGGCTACAATTGTTACGCTGTCACCCTTCTTGTAACTGCCTTCGCCTGTTAATTCAACTTCAATACTTGTTCCACTCGAGCCTAGACTAATTTCATACTTTTCTTCTTTTGGAAGTAAAAATATTAGTAGCAGTGCAATTACTACTATCACTCCTATCCCAGTTGCAATAAGTGACCAAAAGACTATTTTTCGCTTTTTTCCTACTTCCTCGTCTGGATTTAATCTCTCTATCTCTCGTGACTCTTTACTCATTTTCTTCTCCTTTTCAACTATTCACAAAATGTTTATTTCGTTAAATTAAAAGAAAATGAAGTAATAAATATCGAGTACAATTTTTCTTTTTATATAGTTTTTATATGTAATTATTTCAAGCAGATAACTATTTCACGAATTCAACATCTTGCTTTTCGCATTTTGTTAATAGTATCTTATTTTTCATTATCTATTATACCCCCCCCCTGCAAAATGTCAAATTTTTTAGCGTTTTTTTCAAAAAACATTTGACATTTTGCGCTAAATTCTGATTAAGATATGGTAAAAAAGAAAAAAGAAGAGTTATTTTTACAACTCTTCTTACAATTATCTAATCAAATATTTTTAATTTTGGCTTTCAGCCATCTTTTTTTCTAACTTTTCAAGGCGTTTATAGTAATCTTCCACTGCATTTTTGATTGCCTCTTCAACAAGTGTTGCACAATATTTGCGATCTAGTGGAATATCATTAAATTCTGAAATGATTTCTTCTTCTGTAATAGATAAAGCCTCTTCAAGTGACTTCCCAACAAGCATTTGACATGCGATATCACAAGCAACGATTGTAGCAACTCCACCAAAAGCCTTGAATTTTGCGTTGTCGATAATGCCGTCCTCATCTATCAACATATAGATCTTGATCAAATCCTTGCTTATCTCATCTTCTGCCTTTCCTGTAGCATTTGCTCCACGAAGTCCGCCTGCAAAACTAGGATTTTTAAATCTTTCGAGTGTCTTTGTGCTGTACATAATTACCTCCTTCCTGCTTTTGTGAGAGCGGAAATAGATCTCAATCTCTCAACTGCCTTTTGCAAAACTTCAACAGCATAATCTATATCGCTTCTAGTGAGATTTTTTGCAAATGAGAACCTTACAGAAGATTTTAAATGCTCATCATCAAGCCCCATTGCCTGCAATACATAACTTTTTTCGGTTGATCCTGCCTTGCATGCTGAACCTATTGAAACTGCTACTCCCCCCATATCAAGCAGCATAAGTAGTGATTCATTGTCCACCATATCGAAAGACATATTGACAATACTATTTACTTTTTGTTGTGGATGACCATTGATTTGGACATATTCAATTTTTTCTTGTACGCTTCTTATGAAATAATCTCTTATTGAACGCAACTTCTGTTGATTGATGATCATATCGCGTTCAGCAATTTCAACTGCTTTACCAAATCCTGCAACAAGTGCAACATCGACAGTACCACCGCGCTTGCCTCTCTCTTGGCTTCCGCCTACTATCAACGGCTCGATTCTTATACCATTCTTAAGATAAAGGCATCCAACCCCTTTTGGTCCATTGATTTTATGAGCAGTCAAAGTCATAGCATCAATTTCCATATCTTGAACATTGATTTTGATAGCGCCTAATGCCTGAGATGCATCAGTATGGAAAATTATGCTATAGTCATGAGCAATCTTTGCAATTGCCTTGATATTTTGGATTGTTCCTACCTCGTTGTTAACTGCCATGATGGAAATCAAAATAGTATCATTTCTAATTTCATGGATAAGATCTGTAAGTTTTACAAGTCCCATGCTGTCCACAGGGATCTTGGTAACAACAAAACCTTCCTTTTCAAGTTCTTCGCAAGCTTCCATGATGGCGCTATGTTCAATAGCACTGATGATAATATGCTTACCTTTATTGGAATATGCTCGCGCAAGCCCCTTGATTGCAAAGTTATCCGCTTCCGTTCCGCCAGAAGTGAAATATATTTCATTTGATTTTTCAGCGCCAATAGCGTGAGCAATTCTATCTCTTGCTCTGTCAACTATTGCCTTTGCATCTCGTCCATAACTATGCACAGAATTGCTGTTTCCATAAATAGTGTTAAAGCATGGAAGCATTTCTGCCATAACTTCACTAGAAACATAGGTAGTTGATGCGCTGTCTAGATATACTCTCTTGTCCATTTTTATACCCCTTTTACATACTCTTTAATTTTAACACCACTTTGCTTTATTGTCAATACAAAAATAACTAAAAAGTATATTTTAGTTATTTAATTGTATTTTTATTTACAATTTTTAATCTATATTTTTAATATAAGGACAAAAAAAGTCTTTTAAAAACTTAAAAGGCTTTTGTTGTTTATTACGATTTATAAATATTTTTTGAGTGTTTCAACACATTCGTTTTGCATCCAAACTCCAACATGTTTTTCTTTTGCCACACCATCTTTAAAGATCATAAGTGTAGGAATAGACATGACGCCGTATGTTCTTGCAAGCATTTCATTTTTATCAACATCTACTTTGTAAATCTTGACTTTGTCGCCGATCTCCTCATTTATCCCTTCAAGTATTTGCCCCATCATTCTACAAGGTGCGCACCATGTAGCAAAGAAGTCAATAAGTACCACTCCTTCTTTTGTTAAAGCTACAAAATCTTTTTGTTCAATTTCTTGCATAATTTCTCTCCTTTTCTTTTATTATATATAAAAAGTATAAAATTTACTAACAAATTTCAATAAATTTATAATTACTTACCAATAATCTTATTTATCACGTAACTTGCGATAACGCATGCACAAGCTGGCGGATAATAGGAAATACTGCCTATAATTTTGTCAAATTTTTGCGGTTTTGAATAGGATATTGCGACATCTAGACCCTTTATGCCAAGTTCTCTCAAACGTTTTCTTATAGCCTTTGCAAGTCCATCGTCATGCGTCTTTTCTATATCCACAACTGTAAAACTAGGACTATCAAACCTGTTCCCTGCGCCCATCGCTGAAATGATATTTATATTATTTTTTTTGCAATAGCAAATAAGTGCGACTTTGTCTTTCACACTGTCAATCGCATCAACTACAAAAGTATTGTTTTTGACAAGTTTTGCAACATTTTCTTCGCATAGTCTTTCATCTACTGCGTCAATTTGTGCATCAGGATTTATCTTCAATATCATATCTTTTAAGACTTTGACTTTATCAAGACCTATCGTGTCAGTAAAAGCAACCGCCTGTCTGTTTATATTTGAAGGAGTGATTTTGTCAAAATCTATAATAGTGAATTTTGAAATACCTGTGCGTGCCAAAAAGAGTGCAACATATCCGCCGACTCCACCCGTTCCAACAATAGTCACATGGCTTTTAGATATTTTCTCTATATTCTCCTTGCCAAGCAAAAGTTCTGTTCTTGAGTTATCCATGAAGATAATTTAACATTTTTTATCTGTTTTTGTCAATTTTTTCGCCTAAAAACACAATTTTTTGTATGTCGGGTAATAAAATCTATTATTTTGATTGCAGTCGAGATATAGATTTAGGCAAGAAAGCATTTTTGCCAAATGGCAAAAATAGATGGTCGAGTACTCGACCATCTCCCCTTTTTTCGCTTTCACGAAAAAAGGGGCTTTCTTGCCCCCCCCTAATATTACAGAATGTATTTTTTCAAATCAAATTTTCTTTTAGTTTCCTTAAATGCATTCTGCACATAATTTTTGTCGATTACAACCTCTGTCTTTGGCAAAGTATCAGATGCATTGAAAGAAATATCTTCAAGTAAACTCTCCATTATGGTGTGAAGCCTTCTTGCACCTATATTTTCACTTGTTTCGTTTTCAGCAAACGCCATCTCTGCCATTTCATCAATTGCATCATCAGTGAAATGCAAGTCTATATTATCCACAGCTAAAATGCTGGCATATTGCATGGTTACAGAATTTTTTGGCTCAACTAAAATTCTCTTAAAATCTTCCTTTGTAAGATTGTCAAGATCAACACGAATAGGAAAACGTCCCTGAAGCTCTGGAATCATATCTTCGATATTCGATACATGGAATGCTCCCGATGCTATAAAGAGTATAAAATCGGTTTTTACATTGCCATATTTTGTGGCGACCGTGCTTCCTTCAACAATCGGCAAGATATCTCTCTGCACTCCTTCTCTTGAAACATCTTGGTTGTTTGATCCGCCTGCTTTGCCGATTATCTTATCGATTTCGTCAATGAAGATTATACCTTCTTCCTCGGTTCTTCTAATAGCTTCGGCATAGACATTGTCCTTGTCGATAATCTTATCGCATTCTTCACTTGTAAGAAGTTCTCTTGCGCGAGCAACGCTCATTCTGCGTTTCTTGTGCTTTTGTGGTAAAATACCATCAAACATTGAGCCTAAACTTATCTCAGGTCCGCCTATAGCAAGCATAGGTTTTTGACTGTCAAGCACATAAATCTCTACATTTTCATTTTCGAGTTTGCCTTCTTTAAGCTCCTGTTCTACTATCGTCTTATCAACCTGCATATTGACAGCCCGTCTTGTATCGCAAATTGCATCGACAAGTTTACCCTCAACGATAGGTTTAACCTTATCTTCCATTTGATGAGCTTTTTCATCTTTGACCATTCGAACTGCTACCTCCACAAGATCGCGGATCATACTTTCAACATCGCGACCTACATAGCCAACTTCGGTATATTTTGTGGCTTCAATCTTGATAAATGGAGCGCCGACAAGTTTTGCAAGTCGTCTTGCAATCTCAGTCTTACCAACACCTGTAGGACCACGCATAATTATGTTCTTTGGCGTAATCTCTTCGCGCAGTTGCTTTGGCAGTTTGCTTCGTCTATATCTATTGCGAAGTGCTATGGCGACCGCTCTCTTTGCCTTTGACTGTCCAATGATATATTTATCAAGTTCTTCAACTATCTCTCTTGGCGTTAAATTCATCTTAAACCTCCTCTACAGTGATATGATCATTTGTGAATACGCAAATTTGTCCTGCAATCTCAAGTGCCTTTCTTGCAATCTCATCAGCAGATAGATCAGTATTCTGTTTAAGTGCCTTTGCAGCAGCAAGAGCATAATTTCCACCAGAACCTATCGCACAGACATCATCATCTGGCTCGATAACTTCGCCCGTTCCACTTACAATCAAAAGTTGATTTTTATCGGCAACTATCATCATCGCGTTAAGTTGTCTTGACGCCTTATCTTCTCGCCAAGTGCCAGCAAGTTCAACCGCACTTCTCATAAGATTGCCTGAAAATTTATTGAGCATATTTTCAAATCTTTCGCAAAGCGAAAAAGCATCGGCTACACTTCCAGCAAAACCGATAACAACCTTATCATTATAAATTCTTCGCACCTTATGTGCGTTAGATTTGAATATCACACTTTCGCTCATGGTGACCTGACCATCACCTGCGATAGCAATTTTACCATCTTTTTTTACACCACAAATAGTAGTGCCTCTAAACACGCTTTCCACTAGTATATTCCTCCTTAAATCTTGCAAGCGATTTAACTGACCTATCAAATAGATATGATAGCAATTTTTCATTTGTATAATCTTCTTGCTTTTCTATTATATCATAATCTTGCAAAATATCATTGCTTTTTGACAAATTTGTTTTAAGAATATTTTTACTTATAAAACCTATCATGCTTTCTTCATCAAGCGGAACAAGTACTCTATCCTTAAAGTAATTATTGACAGCCATTGCGGTTATATGCCCGCTGGCTATACTTTGGCTATAATCTTCAAAACCTAAAATACTTCCTGTAAAAAATAAATTTTTATCTGTCTTTGATTGCCCAAATTCGTTTATAGCATACTTTGGATAGACATGCAGTCCTTCTTTTATCTTGCTTTCGCTTAATATGATGGCATTTTCAAAACCTGGCAAAGTTCTTATTATTTCACTTTGAGCGAGAGTATCTAAATTGCTTGCAATTGAGCATAATAGAAAGCCTTCGTCTTGCCTGACAATTGACAAAGTCGCATAGGGTTTTCTTTGCATATTCGAATTCAGCACAGGCATCATGCAAAGATTTCGCAAGCAGTCTTTGCCTTTTAAAGCAAGGTCCTCTAAACTTTTTGGATAAATCTTAAAATCGCCCTTTAATATCTGCTCGTTTAACTTCTCAATCACCTTATTTACAAATCTCACATACATATCATAATCTAAATGCAAAAAACCATTTTTGCCATCAAAAGTGATTTTACTTGTATCTATATTTGTAATTATTGGATATTTATATTTACAAGTCATACATTTCATAGAGCCAAGTTTTTGAAGCAAGAATTTTGAAAGACTTTCGCTTGTATTGTTGCCAGAGGCGATGATATTTATCTCATTTGTATTGATTGAAGTTATCGGAAAATTAAAATACTCAATATTCCTATTATTTTTGACCATTTCTAAGCCTAAATTATATATTTCTCCCTCAGTGCAACCACGATAGCCCTGACTTTTTAAAAGTTCCTCTTGCCGAATAAGTGGACTGCCTAAAAATGAAAGCTCTCGTTTAAGTAGCGCGTCAAAAAGTTCGCGTTTTGGCGAAAGAGTGCTCTTTTTACTGCATTTTGCACAATTATATGTATGTTTGCCTTCATAGTCAAATAAGTTTACTTTGATATCATGACCTGCCAAAAACAAGGCACATTCTATACCAGAATATCCACAACCTATCACATTAACAATATTTTTAACATAACTCATTTTAAGCCTCTTAAAATATGCTTTCTTATTTTATACTACTATAAAAATCTTGAAAAGTAAAAGTATTTAAGAAAAATTGCGAAATATTTCGAGTTTTGTCTAAAATTTAAACTTTATATGCATAAACAAAAATTCTCCTTGTTTAAGGAGAAGTTTTTAGAATAACCTTTACAACCTTCAAAAAGCACTTATGTGGCAAGAATTATTTACATAAACGCTAGGCACTTTTAAGTCTTTACGTCAAATTAAAATTATTTTCTTAAGATATCACCCTTTTTGAGATGATAAGGGCAATTGATAGTAACCACTTCTTGCACGCGTTTTGCGTCTTGAATTTCTGAGCCATCGCTTGCAAAGATTTTTTCTATTTTTATGGTCTTTAAGAAATTATCGTCAGGCGAAAGCACTTCTAGTATGTCGCCAACCATGAAACGATTTCTCATTTCCACTTTGACAAAGCCCTCACTTTCATCTTCCACAACCTTTGCGATGAATTGTGCTGTCTGAATAGGCATTGATGACTCAATATATTCCTTGTCATCACTATTAAAGTAGAATCCTGTAGTATAACGGCGATGTGATGTCTTTTCAAGTTCATCATGCAGTTTGTCACTCTCTAGTGTTTTATCGATCGCTCGTCTATAGGCATTGACAACACTTGCTACATAGTAGTCAGATTTCATTCTACCTTCAATCTTAAGTGAGCAAATTCCAGCCTTTTCAAGCTCATCTAGATGATCGATCATGCAAAGATCTTTTGAATTGAGTATATATGTTCCTCGCTCGTCCTCTTCAATAGGATATTCCTCGTCCTTATTTTCCTCTCTAATTGTATACTTCCACCTGCAAGCCTGCACACAAGCACCGCGATTGCTATCTCTGCCTGTCATATAGTTTGAAAGCAGACATCGTCCTGAATAAGAAATACACATTGCTCCATGCACAAACGCCTCTATTTCAAGTCTATCTCCAATATTTTCATGCATCTTTTTGATGTTTTCAAGGTTCATCTCTCTTGCAAGCACCAGCCTGGTCACTCCTAAGTCTGCAAAAAACTCAGCACTATATGAATTGTTTATATTTGCCTGCGTTGAAACATGGACATTCAGTGACGGGAAATTCTTGCGAAGATAGTAGATCACTCCAACATCACTCACAATCACGCCGTCCACCTTTGCTTTAATAAGAAGATTGAGATAGTCATCTATATGCTCAAAATCACTGTCATTTGCCACAATGTTTAAAGTGACATATCCTTTTTTGCCATTTTCATGAAGAAACTGCATTGCCTTGACAATCTCATCATCATCAAAATTGCCAGCAAATGCACGAAGCCCATACATTTTGCCAGCAAAATAGACTGCATCCGCGCCAAAATGTACAGCTGTCACAAGTTTTTCAAAATTGCCTGCAGGGGCAAGTAATTCCATAATTCTCTCCTTTTTATTGCTTTCGTTTATTTTTTAGTATTTTTTTCATTATTTTCTTGTTTTATTTGATTTTTTTTGATTTTTTTTTGTTTTTCATTTTAATTCAATTTTCTTTTTGCATCCTTTTTCTCGATTTTTCTTCACGCTTCCAATTGATAAAGCCGAATAAATTTGATAGAGTAAAAACTGCAAATACAATAACAATAGGTATATTTCCAAAACTTTGCCCTTGTCCGTTTATAATAAGTAAAAGCCATAAAAGCAAGGCAATTATATTAAGACAGGTAAAGAATAAAAACATGTAAATACTCTTTCTCATCAAAAGATAGTTGCCTATTATTGTGAAGAATGCAGATAGACAGGCGATGAGTAAATTTGGCGTATTAAGTGCATTTAACACAAAGAAAAGCGCAATAGTCAAGCAAATCGCAACTATGAATAGACACAACCATTCACTTATCGATATCTTATTGCTCTCAACCTTACTTTGTTTCGAACTGCCTTTAAGCCAACTATATAATGACGCCAATAGTAATGGCAAAACTATTGCAACATTTAGAATAGCTTCTCCATAATTCCTATTCAAAAAAGACTGAATAATATAAAGTATAGATTGAATAATGCCAAAAACTATAGAAATTTTAAGCCCAACAGCCAAAGTGCCAACATAAATAATTGCAAAGATAGAGAAAAAGATTGTCAAAGCACTACTTTTTGCAATTATTGAGAGAACTACTACACTTATAAGCCCTATAGAAAGATATAGAATTTCAGCCCAGTGAAATAGTTTAAAGAAATTTTTGACTTTTTCAAGCAGTTTTGATGTTTTTATATTCATATTTTGCCTTTTTGTTTAAAATATTTTGCGTTTTTATTTAATTATAATTAATTTTAATTTAATTAAAATAGATTTTTTGTTTTATTCCCACTTTTCAACTTTAAAAGAATAAAATTTTACAAAGGTACTACTGCACTTGCTGTAAGGGATAGATCGGCAAGACCTAGTCCGCTTTTTAGCATATAGTAGCCGGCACTTGCAATCATAGCTCCATTGTCAGTGCAATATTTAAGCAGTGGACTAAAGTATTCTATATCGTTCTCCTTGCAAATTTTAGATAGCTTTTCCTTTAATCTAGAATTTGCACCAACTCCGCCAGCGACTACAAGTTTTTTTATGCCAGTTTTGAAGCAGGCTTTTATAGCTTTGTCTGCAAGTTCATCTGTCACACACTCTTGAAAAGAACATGCGATGTCACAGACAGGGATATCTTCGCCACGCTGATGCATGTTATGCACAAGATTTACAACTTCAGTTTTAATACCACTGAAAGAAAAATTGAGAGTGTTTTTTAGACTCTTTGATACAGTGAAATTAAAGTTTGGCTTTCCATCCTTTGCCACCCTATCAATCTCAGGTCCGCCAGGATAATTTAACCCAAGCACGCGCGCAACTTTATCAAATGCTTCACCTACTGCGTCATCTACTGTCGAACCAAGCAAGGTATGCTTGTTATAGTCTTCCACCTTTAATATGGCAGTATGCCCGCCACTTATCATAAGACAGATAAAAGGCGGAGTAAGTTCTTTATATGAGATATAGTTTGCACCAATATGCCCCATTACATGACTGACCTTAATAAGTGGCACTTGCAAAGTATAGGCAAGGGCTTTTGCAAAATTCACTCCAACAAGTAGTGCACCAATAAGCCCAGCGCCAAAAGTAACCGCTACCGCATCAATATCCTCTTTTACAATACCTGCCTCTTTCAAGGCAAGATCAAAAATGCTAGAAATCGCACTGACATGATTGCGTGATGCCACTTCTGGCACAACTCCACCAAATCGCCTATGAATTTCTATTTGAGATGCAACTATGTTTGACAAAACTTCCCTTCCATTTTTTACTACTGCAATTGAAGTTTCATCACAAGACGATTCAATGGAAAGGATGATAACATCTTTTTGTGTCTTTAACTTTTCAAATTTTTCTTTTACAATTTCGCTATAATTCACACTTAGATTATATCAAAAGAAAACAATTTTTACAAGTAAAACAATAATTTTGTGTGTTTTAATGCGGATAATAAAAAAAATACACCTTGACAAAGATATCAAAGCGTATTTAAAAAGTTTGCAAATAGCAAGTAAAAAAAATTATTAAATATAAAAACAAATATTAAAAAGTCATTTGTCACTTAAAAAATTTGATTTTTGACATAAATCATTTACAAAATGTTAACTTATAATATCTTTTTAGTTTTTTATATATTTTTCGCCTTTTCAAAGATTTTAATGCGGATAAGGCTAGGCTATAGTAGGTCTTGATTTCTTCTTTGCTTCCATTGAATCTTTTAAAAAATTCTTCTCCAATATAACAATAATCAAGATAAATAGCACGCAAATTTGAAAGTTTGTCGGCACAGTTTATAAGTTTAACCTCGTCATTTTCCTTAGACAGTTTTTCCATGTGCTGTCTTTTTCTTTCCATATATGGAAGCGATTTGTCTTCGCTTTCACATTTTACATAACTTGCAACTCTATCGCCAAAGTTTTCTATTATCTCATCTTCTTGAGTATCAGTATCCTCTATTGTATCGTGTAAAATTCCTCCTATTAGTACATCTATAGGCGCGTTTTCTTCTTTTAGCAACATATATACATCATATAGATGGACAATGTAAGGTATTTTTGTGCCCTTCCTGTATTGCCCTTTATGTTTAATAGTTGCAAATTCAAAAGCCCTGTCAATTTTATCTAAATCACTTTTTGTGAAAACCATTTCTTCTTTCATATATCTCCTTTGTATAAAACAACTTTCATTATTGTTCTTTTCTAGCAATAAAAATTATTACAGCATGAATTTCAATTACAGTCTGAGTTTTGAATACTGACAAAGAAGTGCTCGCTTTAAAAAGCGAGCAGTTTTTGCGTTACATCCGCAAAAACTAGAAATTTTAAACGCGTTTAAAATTTCACTTCTTTGTCATATCAATGTAAACAAGTTTTTATAGTCACATCTGTATTTTTTTAAGATAATCATTGATAAATTCTTGAATATTGCCATCCATAACCGATTGAATATTGCTGTCTTCATAACCTGTTCGGTGATCTTTTACGAGAGTATAAGGGCAGAAAACATAACTTCTTATTTGACTTCCCCATTCAATCTTCTTTACTTCGCCTCTGACCTTTGCCATCTCTTCCATTTCTTTTTCTTCGGCACGCTCAACAAGTTTTGAGTATAACATCTGCATAGCGATTTCTCTATTTTGAATTTGTGATCTTTCATTTTGACAGGCAACTACAATACCAGTCGGAATATGTGTGATCCTTATTGCACTTTCAGTTTTGTTGACATGCTGACCACCTGCTCCGCTTGCCCTAAAGGTATCAATTTTTAAATCTTCTGGTCGTAAATCAATATCTGGTTTTTCTTCAATCTTTGGCATAACCTCACAGCTAGCAAAAGATGTATGTCGTCTTGCATTTGAATCAAATGGCGAAATTCGAACAAGTCTGTGTACCCCCTTCTCTGCTTTCAAAAAACCGTAAGCATAGCTTCCGCAGACTTCAAAAGTGATAGATTTTATTCCTGCCTCATCTCCATCAAGAACATCAAGCACCTTAAGTTTAAAATCATTTTTCTCGCAATACATTTTATACATTCTAAAAAGCATCTGTGTCCAATCTTGTGCTTCCGTTCCACCTGCTCCAGAATGAAGGGTGATAATGGCATCAAAGCTGTCATACTTTCCGCGAAGCAATGATTGCACTTTGGCTTTCTCCACATTTTCTTCAAGCAAGTGAAGTGCACTTTCAAGCTCGTCCCCAAGACTTTGATCTTGACCTTCTTCTATAAGTTCAACATAGGCATTGCAGTCATCAAGACCGCTTTCAAGCCCTTTTATCATATCAAGTTTGCCATCAATCTCCTTAATCTTCTTGCCAACCTTAGTCACGCGGGCACTGTCAAGATAGAAATCTGGCTCAGACTGCTGAGCTTTCAGCCCTTCTATTTCCTTTTCAAGACTTGCCTTGTCAAAGACACTCCTTAATAAAATCTATTTCGCTTTTGCAAACAGATAGTCTTTCTTTTACATTATCAATAATCATATTAACTCCTTTTAGTTATCTATAAAAAGACAAGTAATAAATAAAAGTCTTTTCTTTTATATATTATCAAATTCTCTATATTTTTCAAAGTTTTTTTAAAAAGATAATTTAACAAAACTTTCAAAGTAATTTAAAAATTAAATTTCAATGTGTCGACAAATTAAATTTTACTTAAGCCTTGAGTAACACAATTATCCTTGCTTACATATAATTTTAGTAGTTGGGTTTACAAAACTAGTAAACACAAAAAAATTTAATGGAGGTAAAAATGTCATTTTATATCAACAACACAAATCCAAACCGACCGGGGCCAATATCAGGAAACGCTATGGGTGGGATTTGTGAAAAAGTACTTATCGAAACAACTAAAGTATTTGACGCGTGCGTATCTCAAACAACAGAAACAGGTGTCGTACTCGTTGTAACAAACCAAAACCCTGCAAACCCTGTTCAACCGCTTACTTTTATATCGGCAACAAATCAAATAGGCTCTAGTATAACGGTTTCAGATATTGTGATAGATAGAATAGATCAAAATTCTAATTATGCAAATGTATCTATGACAATAACTATTCCATTAACAGTGACCTATAGAGATGCAAATGGCGTGATAGGTACAGGCACAAGTTCGATAACATTCACAAAGAGTGCAGTCTTATTTGTACCACAACCATCATTCACACCTGTTGAAATCAAGGCAAACGCAGTGTTCTCAAGCCAAATAGGCTCGTATACTGGCGAAAATACTTTCACCGTCACTGGTTGTTTACAAGTTGTACTGAAGGTAACTGCCCTCGTTGATTTACTCGTTCCATCTTATGGATATCCTGTAATTCCACCATGCCAAGCATGTCAAAACTGTCAAGCATGTCAAGGCCTTGCAGACCTTCCACTCTATCCAACTGCATCACAATTAAATAGATTCTAAAGTAGATAACTTTAAGAAATCTATTAATTGAAAACACCTAAGGTAAAATTAAAACCTTAGGTGTTTTTCATGTATATGCTAAAAAGTTTTTTAAAAGTAAATTAAAAAATATTTGTTTTCAAACTAAACTTTAAAATATAAAATTATCAAAAAAAGTTGCAATTTTGACCTTATTTTGCGTTTTTAAAGGCAAAATCTACAATATTTTCAATATTTTTAGTAAAATTTTCGCAATTATTGTCTTTTTTGAAATGTATAAGATATTCAATGTTGCCACCTTTACCTTTGATAGAAGATGGCGAAATATCGACAACAGTAAAACCTAAATCTTTGCAAAAATTCAAAAACTCATTTAATAAAAAGATATGTACCTTTTTATCTTTTATTATTCCCTTTCCCTTTCTTGCCAACTGCTTGCCACATTCAAATTGTGGTTTAAAGAGAAGCACCATCTCTTTTTCGTTTCCAAAAAGCGATTTAATCTTCGGTAGTATCTTTGTTAGTGAAATAAATGAAATGTCGCCAATTATTATATCAGTGTCTGCAACTTGAGATAATGTAATGTCACGAAAATCTGTCTTTTCAATATTGACGACCTTTTCGCTTGCTAAAAGTGTTTTATCAAGTTGATCTTCACCTACATCAACAGCATACACCTTTAAAGCACCACGTAAAAGTGCCACCTGAGTGAAACCGCCAGTAGACGCACCTATATCAAGGACAACTTTGCCTGTAAAATCGAGTTTAAAATCTTCTATAGCACCGAGTAGTTTATATGCCCCGCGTGACACATAGCGCTCTTTGCTAACCAATTCTATACAATTTTCATCTACCAAAAAGGAAGGTTTACAGCAAACCTTTCCGTCTACTAAAACTGAGCCATTTTTAATATAACTTTGCGCTTTGGCTCTAGTCAGACCGTACATTTTCGATAATCTTAAATCTAGTCTTTCTTCCATATTCAACCTTATATATTTTGAAAAAAATTACTTTGCTTGTCAACTTATTTTAAAAATTTGCTTAAATAAAAAATGCCAAAATGGACATTCTCCATATTGACATTTTAAATTTCGCGACCAAAAAGTTCATTATTAAAACAATGATTTTTAAGTGGCTTTAAGATATTTTCATCGATTTTATCGTATAACTCGTCATTAAATTCAGTTTTAATGTCTTTAATATACTGAGTAAGTTTTTCATCTTTATTTTTACTTTTAGATTTTTGATGTGCAACCTTCTTTGCAAATATCATCTCATCATACTTTTTAGCAAGAGTATTGATTGAAAGATTAAACTCATGATTTGAAATAGGTGCACTCATCACATAATCTTCATCAGTATAAATCGATTGATAGATGAGTTTTTTTAATATCTCAAAAATCTCGTCGTTACATTTTAAGCGTCCTACATTAACACTTTCTTCATCCTCATGTAATGAAGATTTGCCATAAGGTGTCGCGCTTTCTATATTCTGTCTGCTTATCTCAAAAAGATATTTTATTCCCTTTTCAAGTTCATCATAATTTTTCAGTTTAAGCATATTTTACCCCTTTTCGAGATATAGTATAGCACATTAAACAAGTGTTGTCAATGCTGCTCAATTTTGCAAACAATTGCCAAATTTTATCTCTCTTTAAAAATAAATTTCAAACAAAAATGAGAGTTTAATTAAGGTTATGATTTAATAATTAAAGTACTTTGAAATAAGATATATTTAAGTCGTATCGTTAAAAATAAAACTCAATAAACTAAATTAAAGCAAAAATAAAAAGGCATAATTTTTAAAGTGAATTTATGCCTTTTAGTCATATCAAAATTAATAAATATTTTCATAAAAGTTGAAAGTAAACCCTCTTATAAAACTATTCCAAACTTACAAGATAGTAATATACAGGTTGACCGCCATAGGCTGCAGTAACTTCACAATCTGGATAGATTGAAGAAAGTTTTTCAGCGAGTGCATTGGCGTCATCCTCGCGGATATCTTCGCCGTAGAATAGAGTAATATTCATCACCTCGTCGCTCATCATCTTTTCAATAAGTCTTTCAGTTGTATCGGATACAAGTTTACCTTTTGCAAGAATTGCCTTATCGTCAAGACCAATGATTTCACCGACAGATAGATCAAAGCCATCGACATGAGTATCACGAACGGCGTAGGTTACAGAGCCTGATTTCACACCCTTTATAGCATCGTTCATAGCCTCTGTATTTTCTTCTATTGTGCCATCTGGATTGAAAGCAATAGCCGCACTTATACCCTCAGGTACAGAGCGAGTTGGAATGATTATGAGATTTTTACTGGTAAGATCGTTTGCTTGAGATGCTGCCAAGATTATATTCTTATTATTAGGGAATACGAAGACATTGCGAGCAGGCACTTTATCTGCAGCAGCAGCGATGTCGGCAGCAGATGGATTCATAGTTTGTCCGCCTACGATCATTTCGTCGACACCGAGATCTTTAAAGATAGCATTGAGTCCATCTCCTGGTGCGACAGCAATCATGCCAAGTTCTTTTGTTTCTTCTTGAGTTACCGCTTTTTTCTTAAGTTCGCGGTTTTGTTCTCTCATATTCTCAATCTTGAGATTATAAAGTTCGCCAAGTTCAAGAGCATATTCAAGTGCCTTGTTAGGCTCATTTGAGTGAACATGGACTTTGACAAGGTTAAGATCACCAATACAGATGACAGAATCGCCAAGTTCTACAAGTTTTTCACGAAGCTTGTCAATATCGGCCTCAGTTGTCTTCTTTTTCATGTGGATAATCATATACTCTGTACAATATCCAAATTGAATATCCTCAAGAGCATTGATATCAGCAATCACATCATCAACAGTCTGTGGTTTCTTTTCGTCATCAAAGGTAAACTCAAAGTCCTCTTCTCCCATTATCAGCTTATAGAACCCTGTAAAGATGACTATTATTCCCCTTCCACCAGCGTCAACAACGCCTGCTTTTTTCAGCACAGGAAGCATTTCTGGTGTCTGTTTCAAGATCTCTTCGCCAGTTTCAAGTACCTTCTTGAAGAAAACTTCAAAGTCATCACATTTTTTTGCAACATTGACTGCATTTTCAGCCATTACTCGAATGACAGTAAGGATTGTACCTTCCTTTGGCTTGGTAACTGCCTTGTAGGCAATATTTGCACCTTCCTGCATTGCTCTTGCGAAAATCTTGGTAGTGATTTCATTACACTTGCCAACTTCGCTACAAAATCCTTTGAAAATTTGAGATGTGATAACTCCACTATTGCCTCTTGCACCTTTAAGCGCACCTTTGGCAAAGGCTTCACTAAGTGATGAAATGTCATTTGAAATAACCTGTGCAACCTCGCTGACTGCACTCTTCATTGTCAAAAACATATTTGTTCCAGTATCGCCATCAGGAACTGGAAAGACATTCAATGAATCGACATATTTTTTATTTTGCTCAAGTAACCCTGCCCCCGCAACTATCATCTTGCGAAAGGTGGCTCCATTTATCGTTTTTATCATAAATTAATAGCTCCTAAACTCTAACACCGACAACATGAACATTGACTGCGTCAACAAGCATACCGGTAAAGTTTTCGACGCTATACTTGACCGCTTTACGAAGTGATTCTGCCACTGCACTAATAGAAACACCGTATTTTAAAATACAGTAAACATCAATATATATTCTGTTGTCTATATGACTAATCTTGATCCCCTTGGAATAAGATTCTTTCTTAAATAACTCTCTAGCGCTGTCCTTAATAGATCTTGAAACAAGGTCAACAACGCCATAGCAATCGAGTGCGGCAAAACCAGCGACAATTCGAATAGAATTATCTGAGATAGAAATATTGCCATAATAGTTGTTTGTATCGACTGTCAAGATTCCTCCTAAAAAACGCGCATACAAAATTTGCCACATAAAGTGACTACGCTAATAATATACTATAATTTGAAAAAAATTACAACATTTTTTTTATAATAGCGAAAACTTTTTTGTTTTTATCTACAAAAACCTGCATAAATAAGGTATTTGAAACATAAAACTAGAGTTTACGGAGTTTTACCGAGATTTTAAGTTATAAAAAAAGAACAGTATACTGTTCTTTAAGTTTTTAATAAAAACTAATGATATTCAACCGCTCGTGATTATCATCTTTCATTACGCTTTCTTTGCACTTCTTATGCACTTTGTACATGCTCTTACAGTTTTCTCTTGACCGTCAACATTTATAGTAGTCTTTTGAAGGTTAAGTTCATAAGTTCTGTTATATTTCTTGTTAGAGAAAGAAACTTGTTTTCCTGTAAGTTTGCCTCTTCCACATATATCACATGTTCTGCTCATAATAGCCCTCCATTGTTAAAAATCATTTTCAGCATAGTATAACACGCCTTGCAAAAAATTGCAACTCTTTTTTGAAAAAATATTGAAATTCTTTTATAAATGGAAGGTTTTATTTTTCAAGTAATCGCATTGACTGCTTTTCATCCGCGTAAAATCTTGTTGAGCTGGGGATAGCCATAGCCTTCAAAATTGCGATTAAAACAGATAGGAGTGGCACAGGATAAAAGGCGTCTTTTCACTTCGATCGGCGAGATTTTAGGCTGTCTTTCTATTATAAGTGATGAAAGTCCTGCAACCATAGGTGTGGCAACAGATGTCCCGCTCAAAATCACATAAGGCTTTTCTCGTCCACATGAAATGATATCGACGGCGGGTGCTATAAGGTCTGGCTTAAAGCGTGCAAATGCAGGACCACGCGAAGAAAAATCAGCCATCTCAAAAAAGTTCTTCTCTGCATTTTCTTCATCTATTCTATTGTCATTAAAACCACCAACTGTGATGATCTGCGAAGAAACGCCAGGACTTTTTATCGTTTGACTTTCAGGTCCACTATTACCGGCAGCCGCCACCACAACTACTCCTGCCCTCCAAAGCGCTTCAGCACCATTCATGATGGGGTCATTATAACCGAGGGGATCACTGCCAAAACTCATACAAACCACTCGAATATTATAGTTGCGATGATTATTATACACCCACTCCATAGCCCCAAGTATGCGATCGGCACTCGCTTCTCCTAGACCATTGAGAGCCTTTAGACTTATGATATTGCTCTTTGGTGCGATACCACTATAGTGGCCAGCAGAAAGGGCGCCATTGCCACTACATACACCAGCAACAAAGGTGCCATGTCCATTATCGTCATAACATTCTTTTTTATCGCTGACAAAATCTTTGAAATATATTATGCGGTTTTTACCCATACAAAAGTCGCCGTGTTTTACAATACCTGTGTCGATAAATGCAATGCCAACCCCCTCTCCACCTGAGTGAATATTGTTGACACCTAGGATTTTTCTCGCGACATTCATAAGAGCGCTGGCATGACTTAGTGCACTTATAAATTTAACCTGTGAAAAGGTTGAAAGAAGATCAAGTTCCTTCTTATTGACCTTTGCATAGATCGAATTGATAAAAGGATATTCACTTGTAATTTTGATATCCCGATTATGTAAAATTCTCTTTAATCTTTGGTAATCATAAGCCCTTATAATGCAGTCTATCTTCTTGCCTTCGGTTTGCGTTTCGACTAAATTTAAAAGGACTTTATCAATCTTATCTTTTATCATTTTAAACTCTCTAGTATCCTTTTCATGTTTTGATAGTTTGTTTCGCCTAGTGCATCTCTCATCCCTTCAAGCATGGACTCAAGCTTTTGATAATCAAAAGTGCCGTTTGACTTTTGTCTTGCAACTTCACTAAAAAGCGTGCTGTTAAGAGTCCCCGCGTCCATATCCTTATATTTATTATATAGATTCATAAGATCTTGCTCGGTTGCACCCCCATTTTTTTGCTGATTGTCAAAAGAGGCTGTTTTTGTCTTGTCTTGCGCCGAACTACTTACAAAGTCAGATAATTTACTCATGTGCTTATCTCCTATTTCAATATATGTTGATAAAGACAAAAATTACACAACTTTTAGTAACTTAACGAAAATACAGGGAATATAAAGATAGAATGAAATAAAAGTAATTTCTTTTGTGTTATCGATTTTGATTTTTTATTCACATTTTTAGCGCTACAAGCATAATTTTTAATATGGATAACCCTATTTTTGATATGCTAAAAAATCTTTTCGCAGGCGGACAAAATAACTTCTCTAGCAATAATTTTGCAAGTCAAGATAAAAACGCCGACTTTTCTCAAACTCAAAATAGGGCTTATGACTATTATCCAAAAGAAGCATTTAATTGGCAAAATCAAAATACTCAAAATAATGGCTCTACCTATAATGAAAACGTTCAAAACAATCAACAAACAAACACCGACCAAAATCAAAGTTTCAATCTAAATAACATCTTGCCTATGCTCATGTCACTTTCCAAAAATGGAAGTTTGTCAAGTATTATGGAGGCCTTATCCCCTAAAAAGCAATCGCCAAAAACCGCTTCAAGCGAAAGCAATGAAAAAAGCGAAGAAAGTGCGCCAACTGATGAAATCTTGCTATAAAATTAAAAGATAAATTTTTTAAAGGCGAGTTGGTCGCTCGTAGTACCAAATTTTAATTTTTAAATAGAATAAAGTGTATAAATTTTGTAAAAGCAAAAAAATGCTTTTATTTTTTTACTTTTTATAGTAATATATAGAAAGGAGAAAATATGATACGCGTCAAAGATTTGTTTTTAAGATATACTAGAGAATTCTATGCACTTTATAATATTTCTATGGAAATTAAACAGGGAGAAAGCGTTGCCTTTATTGGAGAAGATGAAAGCGGAAAGACAAGCCTTCTCCGCATATTTGCCAAACTTGAAAAGATTACAAAAGGCGAAGTGTTTATAAAGGATATCCCTATCGATAAATTAAACTATAAAACCGATATAAGTGCTGGCTATGTGCCTGCAAGCCCTGTATTTTTGGAAAAAAAGTCAGTCTATGACAACTTTAAATATGTGCTTAAAAATTGGGGATATAGCGATAAAGAAATCGAAAGTAAAATAAACAATGTTATAATCGAATACTCGCTTGAAAAGATTAAGGATACAAAAATCAAAGATTTATCACTGGACGAAAAGTATGTACTTTCACTGATTAGATTGACATTTCGAAAACTTGACTTACTTATGGTTGATAATATATTTGATAAGATGTCAGACGCGACAAAGGAAGTTGCTATAAATTTAATCAAATCACTTCAAACAAAAAACACAACCCTGATAGTTGCAACAACTCAAGAAGAAATTGCAAAACTACTTTGCAAACGAAAAATATACTTTAAACACGGCTCAATATCCGATAAGCCAGAAGATGACGATTAATATTACTATAAAAAAATAAGGTGATAGGGAAACAAAAAATCTATCACCTTTTTTAAACACACAATCAAAAATCTATTTATACCGCTTTATAAACCTATTTATCCGCTTTAACCTTCAATGTGAATTGTTTAGAAATAACTTCACTGCCGACAAGCACCTGCCCTTGCGAGTCTGAATTATCTTCTAAATCCCCTGCAACGACACGGAAGGTTAAAGATAGATCTTTATCACTATTAAAAAGATAAAATTTTGTCACAGCCTTTTCAAACTCGTCAAAGTTTTCTTGCCCTGCCCTGTCTTGAGAGTGGCAAATTAGGCTTGTCAAACTGTACCACTCGTCATAGTCATCAAACTCAATTGTCAGTCTTTCTTGATTTTCTTGCCAGCACAATAGGGAGGCAATTTTATCGCATTTTACTTGAATATCTACACCTTTACCTTTTAATCTCTCATCTTGATAAAAACAAACTTTGATGGCATAATCATGACTGCTGGCTGCTGTGATTTCACTTATCGAAGCACAGTCAAGCCTTGCACTTTTCTCGCAAGATGCAAGAAAAAAACCAGACAATAAAAAAATAAAAGCGCATAAAATTAAAGATATCTTTTTCATGATGCTTTTATTATATCCAATCTTATTTTGTTTTAGTCATATTTGACAAAACAAAACATTATTTTTAACTTGACATATTTCATAAAATACCTTTTAAAAGGCATTCAGTTTGTCGACAAATAACATACTGCAGAGAAACAAGCGAGGCGAGGCTCGAAAAATGCCCAAAGCCAGGAGTTTAGTACCCCTAAATGACTGGTTTTGGGCGTTTTTCAGTAAACGAAGCAAGGAAAATTTTTATCAAATTTTCGGTCGCGCCGTTTGTCTACAGTCTGAATACTTTTTAAAAGGCATTTTCTATATGATTTACTTCCCCTGCTAGTACTTCGATAATATCAAAACGGCAAGGACTTTCATAAAGTTTATGAGTTTTTAAATAATAAGATGCAACATTTCTTATCTTGCGTTGCTTTTTATAGTTGACACTTTCGCTTGGATAACCATAGCTTGCACTATCTCTTTCTTTCACTTCAATAAAAACTATATAGCCTTGTAAGGTAGCAATGATATCAATTTCGCCTAAAGAGCAACTATAGTTTTGCTCGAGAATTTTATAGCCTTTGTCTATCAAATATTTGCTGGCTTGCCACTCGCCCTTCACGCCTTTAGCGCGATTAAACAATTTTATCATCTGTTATCCTTTTTGATTTTTATAGAAAACTTTTGATTTTTTAAATAAAATTCGGTTCAAATTTGCAAAAAAATTAAAAATTTTGCTTTATTTTAAATATTTTTAAAATTTTTGCCATTTTAAATTTTATATTTTATAAATTTGATATTATTTCATATCTATATAATTTGGTTATTTTAATTTAAAAATAATTTTTTTAGTCTAAGGTTATTTTACCTATACGACCTTTCCTAAAATCGTCAATTACAGCCATCGCTGTTCTTTCAAGATCAAACTCATCTTTTGATAGTATATAGTTGCGCCTTCTAGCAATTCCTTCAAGTGATAAATCGTCACCATATCTTGCTTGTAAAAGGCTTGGATATCTTTCGTTTATCATCTCAAGCAAATCTTCTGCAAGCGGACAAATATCTTTCATAACTTCATCTTTAATGCTACCGATAAAGAATAATTTTTTTGCTACCGTTTGGTCTTGCAAATTTGGATAGAGCGTACCAGGAGTATCAAATATCTCAATGTTGTCGCCAATCTTCATAAGTTTTGCACTCTTTGTAACACCAGGCCTATTGCCTGTAACCATCTTAGCCTTTCGCAAAAGACTGTTTATAAAGGTACTCTTTCCGCAGTTTGGCACTCCGACAACAACTGCACGGATAATAGGACTAATAAGTTTACCTTGTGATTTTTCAATCTTCTTTTGACAAAGCTGTTTGATTTTTGACTTGATAAGTTTATCATTGCCTATCGTGGTACTATTCATAGTCACATAGGAAAGCCCACGCCTTGCAAAATCTTTTAAGATTTCATTTACTCGTGCTTTGTCTGCAAGGTCAATCTTATTGATAACATACAATATCTGCTTTCCTTTTGCAAGATGAGATAAACTTGGATTAATCGAAGAAATAGGCGCCCTTGCATCAAGTATATAGATGACCACATCAATCTTTGACAGCATCATCTTTAACTCTCGCATAGCCACCTTCATGTGCCCTGGATACCAATTGATTTTTTTAGTTCTCTCCTCCATAATTCTTTCCTTTTCTATCTTGCTTAATCGTAACTAAATTAAATAATTAAGCTATTTATTTTGCAAAAATTTATTATATTTGGCTGTAAATTTAAGAAAAAATGTAGGTTTTTCTATATTTCTAAAGAATTTTTAACTATTTTTGCTTAAATCTGGTCTAACCTTTTTAGTCTTTTCGATAGCCTTTTCCTTGCGCCATTTTGCGATTTCTTCGTGATTTCCACTCAAAAGCACGCTAGGCACTTTATATCCTAAAAAGTCATACGGGCGAGTATATTGCGGATATTCTAGTGTATTATCTTCAAAACTCTCACTCGTCAAGCTATCCTTGTTTATAACGCCATCAACCTGTCTTAAAATGCTGTCAATCATCACCATTGCAGGAAGTTCACCGCCTGATAAAACATAGTCACCTATAGACAATTCATCAGGCGAAAAGATTTCGCAAATTCTTGCGTCTATTCCTTCATAGTGACCACAAATAAAGATCAAATGCTCTTCTTTTGCATAGCACTTAGCAATATCGTTATTGAATGTCCTGCCACTTGGAGAAGTCAAAATAATCTTGCTGTTCTCTTTCTGCACGCTTTTTATTGCGTCATAGATTGGCTGAGGCGTCATGAGCATGCCAGCACCACCACCAAAGGAATAGTCATCGCACTTTTTATGTTTATCAAGAGAAAAATCGCGAATATTTATAATATTTATCGTAGCTATCCCTTTGTCTTTCGCCCTTTTGATTATGCTCTCATTTAGGTAAGAAAAACTATCTGGAAAAAGCGTCAGGATATCTATTTTCATATCGCGACCTCGTCGAATCTTGCCTTGTCCACTTTAAGTTTATCGCCATCTTTTATGAAAACGCCGTTTATAAAAGGTGCTTGAATTTGACGACCTTCCTTTTCTATAATCAAATTGTCAACGCTTCCATAACTTTCAACATCGACAATCTGTCCTACAAAATTGCCGTCAAGGTCATAAAGTAGCATTCCGATAAGGTCATCTATAAGAAAATCTTCGTCATCCTTAACTTCTTCAAGCAAACTCTTGTCAACTTTCATGCTTAAATTGCGAAGCTCCTCAGCCAAATTTCTTGAAGATATCTCTTTAAATTTGATATACAAAAAACCCTGCCTTATTGATACTTTCTCAATCGATAAGACCTTACCGCCAACTATGCAACTTTCTACATTATTAAAAACAGCAAGGAGATTAGTCAAAGGCTGTGCTTTAACTTCGCCTTTTATCCCTTGCGGTTTTAAAATCTTTGCAATTTCTATCATTTAATTATTCTCCAAACTTAACATACACTTTCTTGTGTTGTCTTGAAGATATAGATTTTATAATTGCTCTTATG
This sequence comes from uncultured Clostridia bacterium, assembly GCA_944345705.1. Taxonomy (GTDB): domain Bacteria; phylum Bacillota; class Clostridia; order Christensenellales; family UBA1242; genus Caccovivens. The sequence continues at coordinate 25,447 of CALVML010000015.1, forward strand.
CTTGAAGCAACCTTGCCACTCTTGCCAATGACTCTACCCATATCTTCAGGATCAACAGTCACTTGAATTACAGTTTCGTCACCGTTTTCAATCTCGCTAACCGAAACCTTGTCTTCATTTATGACAAGATTTTTGACAATGTAATCTACTAACTCTTTCATAAAATCTCCTATTTATTTTATACGATTTACAAATTACTTTTCAATAACGCCACTTTTTACAAGAATATTCTTTGCTGTTTGAGTTGGTTGAGCGCCATCTTTAAGCCATTTGCTTGCTTTTTCGCTGTCAATCTTAATCTCTGCAGGATCTTTAAGTGGATTGTAAGTGCCGATGATATCGATAAACTTTCCATCTCTTGGTGATTTAGAATCTGCAACTACAACTCTGTAGAAAGGTGATTTCTTATCGCCCATTCTTGTAAGTCTGATTTTAACTGCCATTTTTTCCTCCTTTATAAATTTGCATTTTTATGACTTTGCATGTCTATATCCTTAAGAGTAAACTCTTGAGATACCTTTAAATATTGATTAATTTTAGTAAAATCTCGAAAATTTTACATTTTTTAAGCATTTTTTAAGTAAATTTTGCAAAATTTTTATATATTTTCTTAAAATTTGCCTCTAGAACATCTTGCGGAACTTTCCGCTCTTCAACTGTTTCATCATTTCCTTTGACTGCTCAAATTGCCTTAAAAGTTGATTTACCTGTTGTATAGATGTTCCGCTACCTTTAGCAATTCGTGCTCGTCTTGACGCTTTGATGATGTCAGGATTGCGTCTTTCTGCAGGTGTCATAGATTGGATAATCGCTTTGTTGACAAGCATTTGATTTTCGTCAATGTCAAGATTTTTTATCTTTCCGCCTATCCCTGGTATCATAGAAAGCACATCTTTTATGTTGCCCATCTTTTTAATGCTGTCAAGTTGCTTTAGATAATCATCAAAGGTGAAAGAGTTTTCCTTGAATTTCTTTTCCATCTCTTTCATCTCTTCTTCGGTGACCGCCTCTTGCGCCTTTTCAATCAAAGAAAGTACATCACCCATTCCAAGAATACGATTTGCAATTCGATCTGGATAGAAAGGTTCGATATCCCCTATTTTCTCTCCCACACCGGTAAATTTGATAGGTTTTCCTGTGATTGCCTTGATTGATAGTGCAGCTCCGCCACGAGTATCGCCGTCAAGTTTGGTAAGGATAACACCAGTGATATCAAGCTTTTCGTTGAATGAACTTGCACAAGTGACTGCGTCCTGTCCAGTCATGGCATCAACTACAAGAAGTATTTCGATCGGCTTAAGTTTTTCTTTGATCGACTTAAGTTCGTCCATAAGCTCTTCATTTATATGCAGTCTGCCAGCCGTGTCGAGAATGACTGTGTCGTAACCCTGCTTTAGTGCATAATCTCTTGCATGCTCGGCTGTCTTTACAGGATTTTGTTTGCCTTTTTCAAAAACTTCTATATTTGCCTGCTTTCCAACAACTTGAAGTTGGTTAATAGCTGCAGGTCTATAGATATCGCAAGCGACAAGCAATGGTTTTTTGCCAGACTTTTTTAAGTATGCGCCAAGTTTTGCACACATTGTCGTCTTGCCCGCACCCTGAAGTCCGCACATCATAATTACAGTAGGCGGAGATGGCGATACGCTGAGTTTTTGATTTGTGCTTGACATGAGAGAAACAAGTTCATCTCTCACAATCTTGATCACCTGCTGAGATGGCGTCAAACTCTTTAACACCTCATCTCCAACAGCCTTTTCGGATACAGTTTTGACGAAATCTTTTGCCACGAGATAATTGACATCAGCTTCAAGCAGTGCAATTCGCACCTCTCTCATTGCCTCTTTGATTTCAAGTTCTGTCAGTCTGCCTCGTTTTGTGAGCTTTGAAAATATATGATTAAATTTTTCAGATAATGAAGAAAAAAGTGCCATCTTATCCCCTTTTATTTTTTAATTTCTCTATTTCTCTTTCTAGTTTATCAAGTCTTTCGCTAAAAGACAACTTTTCTTCAAGGTTTTTCAGTTTTTTTTCTGCTTTTGTAATGCTATCAAGCACAGCCTGCCTTGAAATCGACAAATTTTCGGCAATTTCTGAAATAGTAAAGTCAAACGATAGATACTCGTCCATAACTTCCCTTTGCCCTTCGCTTAAGAGATTTTTATAGATATCAAAAAGTCTATTAAGTTTTATTTTTTCTTCAATTTCCATAAGTCACTTTGTAAAGCAAAACTGCTTGACATTATATTAACATAAAAGAAAAATAAAATCAAGTCTTTTTCAAAAAAAATTATAAATCATCCTCATTAAAAATAAAATCTAGATTAAAGACGATGTTATTAGTTAAATCATAAACATAATCTCTTCTTATTAATCTAAATTCAACCCATCTTAACTTTCTAAAAAATACAATCAATTCATCAAAACTTCTTATAGGAATTTTGATTATTTTAATGACATTATAATTATCAACAAAAAACCTCTCCTCATTTTTCATCTCGTCATAGTCATAGTTTATCTTTTTCACTATTCTCGTTTTAGCTCTCGTTTCTTTTCTTTTGTACTTTTTCACAATTTACCTTCCTTATATATATTATATGCTAAATACCTGTGAATTCCAACAAATTTTATGAATATTTTGCCAAAATATTAACATAAAAAAAATAGTGAGTTAATATGACTAAATTTTCAGAAAATTTGAAAGATATTTTAATAGAAAAGAATAAAACATTTAAAGATTTAGCAAAAGATGGAATAATTGCGAACCGCACCTTTTATCACTATGATTGCTATACTCCTTTTTTGCCAACAATATTAAAAATCGCAAATTATTTAAAAGTATCATTAGACTATTTAACAAATAGAATTTCTTATAATAATTTTAAAGTTTATAGCCTAAATCAAACAAATTTTTATAAAAATTTAATGGATAACTTAAAAGATCAAAATATTTCTCAGAATAAATTCGCAAAAGATTTAAAAATTGGAAGAGCAAATTTCACTTATTGGAAACATGGAAAATTGCCAAAACTTGAGTCGCTAATATTAATAGCCGATTACCTTAACATAAATATTGATGACCTGTTAGATTTTGAATAATGATTTATAATTTTTTATATCAACAAAAATTTATCACTAAGGCAAAAGTTTTATTATGATATCATTGCTCACACCATAAAAGGAAGGGTTAAGATAAAATCTATCCCCTTTTTCTTTTATAATCTTTTGTTTTACAAGTTCTAGAAAATTTGCATTTTCTTCTATATTATATCCTAGATTTTTTAAGTCCTTTTTGCTTGTACCATAGGAGCATCTTAGACCCAGCATGATCAATTCTTCAATTCGGTCTTGCAAGGTTAATTGTTCGCAGAATTCTCGTTTGCCTTGATAATATTCTTTAAAATTTGAACTATTTGCAAAACGCTTGCCACTAAAAAAGGAATGAGCGCTCATGCCAAAGCCTACATATTCACTTCCTGTCCAATATTTGATATTATGTCTGCTTTCAAAGCCACGGAGAGCAAAATTTGATATTTCATATTGTAAAAAGCGGTTTTTTTTCAAAAATTCCACCGCTTTTTGATAAAATTCAACGCAAGCGTCATCATTTAAAAGTAAATCACGGTTTTCATTGACAAGTTTTTCAAGTTTAGTGCCACGCTCAATTTGAAGCATATAGAGTGAAAAGTGTTTTACTCCTTTTTCTATCAATTGTTGCAAGTGAAAAGCAAAACTTGAAAAACTTTCTTTAAGTCCTATAAGTAAATCAACAGAGATATTTTCTATTCCGCTTTCCTTCAAAATATCTATCGCTTTAAGTGCTTTAGACGGCGAATGCAATCTCTCTATCAATTTCAAGTTATTTTTGTCAAGGCTCTGCACACCGAGTGACACCCTATTTATGCCCAACTTATTATAAAACTTTGCTTTAGCAAGAGTCAGTGAGTTTGGATTGCATTCTATAGTTATTTCGGCATCTTTTTTTACTTTAAACTTTTTGTAAAGAGCATCAAAAATTCTTTTTAGCTGATAAGTTTTCAAAAGTGATGGCGTTCCGCCACCTATATAGATTGTATCGATCCCTTCGACTTTGTCATAATTAAAACTTTCTATCTCTTTAGTAAGATGAAAGATATATTCATCAATCTTATCTTCGCTTTTTGCAAAAGAACAAAATGCACAGTAAGCACACTTTTGCCTGCAAAAAGGTATATGAATGTAGATTGCACTCATACTATTTATCCTCGTCATCAAGTTTCAAAATTGACATAAATGCTTCGGAAGGAATTTCAACTGAGCCAATTCTTCGCATACGCTTCTTGCCTTCCTTTTGCTTTTCAAGCAGTTTTCGCTTTCTAGTTATATCTCCGCCATAACATTTTGCAAGTACATCTTTTCGCATTGCAGAGAGAGTTTCTCTCGCGATTATTTTACTGCCAATAGCCGCCTGAATTGGCACTTCAAAAAGCTGTCTTGGAATTATCTTTTTTAACTTCTCAACGAGCGCCCTTCCTCGAGTATAGGCTTTGTCCTTATGCACAATAATTGAAAGCGCATCGCACTTTTCGCCATTAAGCAATATATCAACGCGCACAAGGTCACTTCTCTCAAAATCACTGATCTCATAGTCAAGGCTTGCATAGCCCTTACTTCTAGACTTCAAACTGTCAAAAAAGTCATATACGATTTCTCCAAGCGGCAAACTATAATTGAGTTTAACACGATTTGTGTCAAGGTATACAAGATCTTTGTATATTCCACGCTTGTCTTGACATAACTCCATTATCGCACCAACATAGGCAGGTGGAGTGAATATATGCACATTTGCGCAAGGTTCTTCTATATAGTCAATCTCGACAGGACTTGGCAGAGATGATGGATTTGATAATTCAACCATGCTACCATCAGTCTTATGCACTCTATAATAAACACTAGGTGCTGTTGTGATAATATCAAGATTGTACTCTCGCTCTAATCTTTGAGTGATGATTTCAAGATGCAAAAGTCCTAGAAAACCACATCTAAAACCAAAGCCTAACGCCTGAGATACTTCTGGCTGAAAGGAAAGAGAGGCGTCATTCAACTTTAACTTTTCAAGTGCGTCCTTAAGATCGTTATATTTCGCGCCGTCAACTGTGAACACACCGCAGAAAACCACAGGTTGTACCTTTTTGTATCCACTGAGTGCATCATTAGTCGGATCATCGTCATGTGTAATTGTGTCGCCAACCTCAATATCACTTATATTCTTGATTGAGCCAGTAAGATATCCAACTTCCCCTGCCATCAAGCAGTCTTTTTGCTTAGCAAAAGGCACAAAAATGCCAACTTCTGTCACTTCGTAAGTTTTGCCCGTGTGCATCATTCTTATTTTATCGCCTACTTTGACCTTGCCATCAAATACTCGTATAAGGCAGATTGCACCCTTGAAATTGTCATAGTAACTATCAAAGATAAGACATTTGAGTTTGCCATTTTCATCGCCAACAGGTGACGGGAATTCCTTTATTATCATCTGAAGCACTTGATCAATGTTTGTGCCATCTTTTGCAGAAATGCAAGGCGCGTGCATGGCAGGAATACCGATCACGTCTTCAATTTCCTTCTTGATCTCCTCTGGTCTTGCACTAGGAAGGTCGATCTTGTTGATGACTGGCAGTACTTCCAAATTGTTGTCAACAGCAAGATAGGCATTTGCAAGCGTCTGTGCCTCAACTCCTTGCGATGCGTCAACTATAAGGATCGCCCCTTCGCACGCGGCAAGCGAACGCGAAACCTCATAGGTAAAGTCTACATGCCCTGGTGTGTCAATCAGATTAAGTTCATACTCTTCGCCCTCATAGGTGTAATGCATGGTTGTCGGCGTCAACTTGATTGTGATCCCCTTTTCTCTTTCAAGCTCCATGCTATCCAGAAGTTGCTCTTGCATATCACGCTTTGCAAGTGTCCCTGTACTTTCAATAAGCCTGTCCGCAAGAGTAGATTTTCCATGATCAATATGTGCAATTATACAAAAATTTCGAATTTTCTGAAATCGTTCCATAAAGAAGATTATAAACGAATTGTAAAATAAAATCAAATATATTTAAGTTAAAATTTTAAACATAAAGATCTTGACAAAAAAATAAACAAACTGACATTAAAAAAGGGCAGATTTTCTCTGCCCTTGATTTTTTTATCTTTTCAATAATGCCTATTCGTTTTCTTTATTGCTTTCAAATTTATTTTGTCTTTCAAGTTGTTTTATTCGATTAGAAACAAAATCACATTGAACCATTTCTGGACTATAATTTTTAATCCTGAGTTGTTCATTAGGATTACTCTCCCAGGTTTTTTCAGGATTTGCAGCCAAGTCAAAGTAGGTTTTTCTAGAATCATTGATTAATTTTAATTCATTTGGATTAAATTCCAAAATCTCGTTATCAATTTTTTCTTTTTGTTTTTCAATATCATCTAGTAATTTTTCATACTGTGCTTTACTTAAATTGTCGGAATGTTCTTCTTGATATTGCAAATCTTGCAATGTTTCAGTTAATCTATAAAGTCTTGAATATGGAGATGCTTTTTCATATCTTAAAAGATTTTGTTCAGCAGCAAAAAGACATTCGGCATCTTTTGGTGCTTGACGAAGATAATCTATCGCATCTTTTTTTTCAGAAGCAGTGGTGCTTTTATCGTTCAATAGACTTTTATTGAATTTGATATTAATGTCCACTCTATTTCCTGCCTCAGCAATATATGATAATGCTTGATAAATGTTTGCGCCATTTGCTACTGCTGTTTTAATGTTGCTGTCGATTAATGAATCATAACCATAAGCCTTGTTCAATCCGGCTGCGTGTGCTAGTTCTCTTGGATTTATAATCATTTTAGCAATCCTGTAATTATTCTCCTGATCATTTTTA
>CALVML010000016.1 GCA_944345705.1 uncultured Clostridia bacterium
ATTTTTTCCTTAGCATCATTAGCATTTTCATACTGATAAATATATGCATTTACTTCTAAGTCCTTTAAAGTCGCTTTATATTCAAGATACTTCTTAGCATTTTCTGCTTGTTTCTTTAAAGGTCCCATCTGCCTTTCAATTTCAGACAAAATATCTTTAACACGCGTAAGATTATCGTTTGTTCTTTCTAACTTTCTTTCTGCTTCTCTCTTATCATTTTTATATTTAGAAATGCCCGCCGCATCTTCAAACATTGCACGGCGATTTTCAGGTTTTGCGTCCACAAGTTCTGTAACTTTTCCTTGGCTTACTACCGAATACCCATTCTTTCCAAGTCCGCTATTGTATAGAAGGTTTGTAATATCTCTCAAATGGCAAGTATTACGATTGATAAGATATTCACTCTCACCCGATCTATATAGTTTTCTTGTTATTGCAAGTTCATCATAGTCAAAGTTAAAGAAACGATTTGTATTATCAAAAGTAAGGGTCACTTCACAATATGACAAACTCTTTCTCTTTTCTGTTCCGTTAAAAATAACATCTTGCATGCTATCGCCACGCAATGTCTTTGCACTTTGTTCACCTAGAACCCAGCGAATAGCATCGGATACATTACTTTTTCCACAGCCATTAGGTCCTACAATTGCAGTAAAGTTATCGTTAAACTCAATTACAGTTCTATCGGCAAAAGACTTAAAGCCGACCATTTCTATTTTTTTAAATATCATCTTTTCCTCGCGTTTTAGTTATTGTTTTATAAGAATTCACGTTCTGAATTAATTAATGTCAAGATAAATGATTATATCTTTATGATAACAGATCTTATTAATGAAAACTTTTCACTAAAGTTTAGTTTATCACATAGTTTCAAATATTTCAATAGGCAAAATTCCTTAAGTTTTATATTATTCTTTTTGCAAAATGAAATTATAATGATAAAACCATTTATATCAAAAACCTTATAGCATTATTTATTTAATAAAAAGAGTTTATCTATCGCCATTTTTGCAGCCATTTGTTCGGCTTCAATTTTGCTTTTGCCTATCCCGGTAGAAACTTCATCTTCATCCATACAAAATGTTGCTTTATAACCATCATCAGTAGGAATGGTATTATAACTAATTTTACATTTAAAGCTTCCTTGAATGAGCTCCTGTAGTTTAGATTTATAATTATCGTCTTCTATTGACTTATAACCATCAAGATTAAAGTGTCGATAGATAAATTCTCTCGCTTTATCAAGCCCACCATCTAAATATATACCTGCGATAATTGCTTCGACTACATCCCCTTTAATAGCCTTAGTAATTTCGCCTTTGCAACTTTTGCCAAGCTTTACATCATCTCTTAAATCAAGCCTGTCAAATATGCCTGAAAGGTAATTTTCAGAAACATAGTGACTTCTTAAGACAGTTAATTTACCTTCAGCATCACTGCAATTTTTAAAAAAGTATTCACCTACTAAAAAGTCTAAAATGCTATCTCCAAGAAATTCTAATCTCTCATAATTTTGCACCGATCGAGAACTATGAGTTAAAGCTCGGTTTAAAAGTTTTTTATCTTTGAATATATAATCTAGTTTCAAGCCTATTCACCTGCCTTATTTAATTCGTTTATAGCATCTTCTATCTTTTGATTAAGTTTCTTTTCATATAAAAGCACTGTCTGCTCAATAGATGAAAGAATGTTATTACGCATACATGCACCGTGATTTTTAACAATCAATTTCTTACAACCAAGTAGTGGCGAACCACCATGCCTGCTTTGTATATCTACGCGGTTCTTTATTTCTTTAAAAGTCTTCTTCATAAAGACTGCACCTATCATACTCCAGAAATGAGATTTAATGCTTTTCTTAAGTACGCTCATTACTGCTTTGACTGCCCCTTCTGTGCCCTTTAATAGCGCATTACCTGCAAAGCCGTCCGCAACCATGACATCAACATCTCCACTCATAAAATCTCCGCCTTCACGATTTCCTATAAAGTTGATTGGAGCGGTTTTGAGAAGTGCGTGTGCTTCTTTTGCAAGTTCATTACCCTTTTCTTCTTCTGCGCCATTATTAAGTAATGCAACTCTTGGACTTGGCACATCATAAATTATAGAATAATATGCTGAACCCATTAAAGCAAAGTGTAACAGATTGACAGGCTTACAATCAATATTGGCTCCGCTGTCAATAATGATAACATCGCTATCTTTTTTTGTAGGCAAAATAGGAGCAAGAGCTGGTCTTGAAATACCCCTAATTCTACCTATTTTCATAATAGCCCCCGCAAGAACTGCCCCAGTACTGCCAGCACTAACAAGACCTATAACATCTTCTCTCTCTTTCAATATATCATAGGCTTTTACTAACGATGAGTCTTTTTTATGCCTGATAGCATCAGTTGGATGATCATCATTTGTGATGACCTGCGAAGCATCAACAATTTCTATTCGCTCATTTCGTCCATTTAATATTTCCTTTATTTTATCTTCCTTTCCGCAAAGAATGATTTCTATATCCTTATGTTTTTGTATTGCCAGCAATGCTCCTTCAACAATTTCCAGCGGAGCATGATCTCCGCCAAAAGCATCAACAACAATCTTTTTCATAATATTCTCCTATCTTTTTAATTTTATGATGATAGTCATTTTTATCAGACATTTAATAGTTGGCTCATAACCTATTTTTCTTATCACAACATCTTTAAAGAATATCAAATGTATTTATAAAATGCTATGATATTGATAATTTGCTTAAATGATTTTATCGATCCTAAACTATATATAATAACTATCTATTATATAATACCAAATATAAAAAAAATTTGCAAAGCATTTTTTAGTTTTGCAAAATTATTTTATATTAAATATAAATTTTATTAAAACACTATATATTGCGCCTAGTATATATCTAATAGTCACATTATATTGTATTTTGTCAATTAAAAAACTCTCTAAATAAAGAGAGTTTAAATGATTTTTTTATTTCTTTTCTTCTTTTTTCTCAATTACAGTTTCGCCTTTGTAAGTACCACAGTTTTTGCAAACAGTATGTGGTTTTTTCATTTCATGACATTGAGGACATTCTACGAGTGTTGGCATAACAGCTTTTGTATTAGCAGAATGTCTTGAATTTCTTCTAGCTTTGGAAACTTTATGTTTTGGAACTGCCATTTCTTCCTCCTTAAATTATAATCATAATGCTATCTAATTATATATATTTATCTTTATTTTGTCAAGCATTTTATTCAATTTTAATTGATTTATTTGCTAATTATTTTGTGATCAGATCTTGAGTATCTCTTGCAATCAAAAGTTCTTCATCAGTAGGAATTCTAAATACCTTAATTTTTGAATCCTTTGTGCTAATTTCTTCAACAGTACCTCTTGGCAAATTGTTATTTTTTTCTTTATCTATTTTTATACCAAATTCTTCTAATCCTTCAAGAGCCTCTTCTCTTAGATCTTCTTGGTTTTCACCTATTCCACCAGTGAATACAATTGCATCAACCCTGCCTAAAACAGCCATATAGGAACCAATATATTTTTTCACTCTATATATAAGCATATCGAGTGCAAGTCTAGCCCTTTCATTGCCCTGTTTTATAGCATCATTTATAGCACGCATATCACTAGATACACCACTTACACCAAGAATACCACATTTTTTATTGAGATAGTTAACCACTTCTCCTGCACTTAGTCCCTTCTTTTCGGCAAGATAACTAACAACTGTTGGATCTAGATCACCTGATCTTGTTCCCATAATCAAACCTTCAAGTGGTGTCAAACCCATAGTTGTATCTACACTTTGACCATTTTTAATTGCAGTAATTGATGAACCGTTTCCGATATGTACAGTTATCGCGTTAACAGCACTCTTGTCCTTTTTTAAAAGTTCTGCGCATTTGCCAAGCACATATCTATGACTTGTACCATGGAAACCATATTTTCTGATATGATATTTTTGATAATCTTCATAATCTATTCCGTACATATATGCTTTTGCAGGCATTGTAGCATGGAAAGATGTATCAAAAACGATTACCTGTGGAGTTTTTGGCATGACTTTCATACAAGCTTTAACTCCTGCCATATTGGCAAAGGCATGAAGTGGAGATAAATCCGTCAACTTTTCAAGTTCTTCGACAACTTTTTCATCGACTAGAACACTTTTATCAAAAATCCATCCGCCTTGCACAAATCTATGTCCTATTGCACTGATTTCATCTAGGCTTTTAATAACACCTTCTTCTTTATCAGTCAAAATATCAAAAACATATTTTGTAGCTACGTCGTGATTTAGCATATCTACGATTTTTTCTACCTTGTCACCCTTTGTCTTGTATCCTATAAACGAACCACTAAGACCTATTTTTTCACAGTTTCCTTTTGCGATTACCTTTTCATTTTCCATATCAAACAATTGGAATTTTAAAGATGAACTTCCTGCATTTATAACTAAAATTTTCATTTTTCTCTCCTTATTTATTCTCCGTACTGATTACTTGCGATTGTAAAATTGTCACGACTGTTGCTGTTACAATATCCATAGGAACGCAACCGCGCGACAAGTCATTTATTGGTTTATTGAGTCCCTGTAAGATCGGACCTATTGCATTTACACCGCCCATATATTGCATTGCTTTATAACAAATATTTCCACTATTTAGATCAGGGAAAATTAAAATATTTGCATCGCCTTTGAGTGGACTATTTGGAGCCTTTTGTTTAGCAACACGCTCTACCATTGCACTATCAAACTGAAGTTCACCATCACAGACAATGCCTGTCTTTTTAAACTTTTCATATGCCTTTTTTACAACATCAATGCTTTCATCTTTAGCCGATCCTTTGCTTGAAAATGAAAGAAATGCGACTTTTGGATCATTAAAGCCTAATGCTCTATATGTTTCAACACTTTGAACAGCAATTTGATATAATTCATCTTCGTTTGGATGCATAATCACACCACAATCTGAAAGGATAAGGCATTTATCCTTTAAAAATTTATTTTTACCAAACATGATGAAGCATGATGACACCACTCCGCCCTTTTTCTTTGCTTTGATTATTTGCAATGCAGGTCTTACAGTATTTGCAGTTGAAGCTTCCGCTCCTGCAACCATGCCATCAGCAAGTCCCATATCTACAAGCATTGTTGAAAAATAATATGGATCTACTGCTAGTTCTTGCGCTTGTTCAAGAGTCAAACCTTTTTCCTTGCGTTTTTGATATAAGTTTTGTACAACTTCATCTAGGTTTTGAAATGTCTTAGGATTGATTATTTCAAAATTTATAAGTGACTTATCGCGAAGTACAAGAGCGCTTTCGTCACCAATTAAAATAGGCTTGCAAATCTTCTTTTTCTGTAAATATTTTACCGCCTCTATAGTTCTATCACTGAACCCAGCTTCTGGAAAAACAATTGTCTTATTAAGAAATCTTGCTTTTTTATATAAATCTTTAACTTTCATTAAATGCTCCTTAAATTCTAATTTAATTTGTGATGAATATATTAAATATATTAAATGTTTTTATTGTTTTAATTTTAAAACAACTTGAAATAAAGAAAAAAAATAAACTACTAATCATTTAACGATTAATAACCTTCTTTATTATAATATCTTGCGAAAAATTTGTCAATTCTTTGGAGTGATTAATGAAAAAATATGGTACTATTTTGTCAATTTTTATTTTCTATATCCTTTTTTGTATGGTACTATATCCTTCAATTTTTATCAAAGCAAGTCTAGATGGTATCACGGCGTGGGCATTGAACGTCCTGCCTAGCATATTACCATTTGTATTTTTCACTAAGATTTTATCGTCAATTGGAACAACAGAAAAAATCTCAAGAATCTTTAAAAAGCCCGCAAAGTTTCTTTTTAACACTCCTGCAGTTTCAAGTTATACATTTTTTGCAAGTATCATTTCAGGTTATCCTGTCGGAGCAAAATTAACCGCAGATCTTTATGAGCGTGGACAAATAAAAAAATCTGACGCATTCAAAATGACATCTTTTTGCTCAACTTCAGGTCCTATGTTCGTCATTGGCGCTGTTGGGATAGGAATGCTAGGGAATGCATTAATTGGATATATAATCTTTATTTCTCATATAATTGGTGCTCTATTAAATGGATTGTTATATAGAAAACTTAAAGTTAAAGACGATGATTATTTTAAAAATGTTTCATTGGACAAGCAAAATACAAGCTTTGATTTATCTAGTATTGTATTAGACTCAGCAATTAGTTTAATATCTGTGGGCGTAATTATAGCAATCTTTTTTGTTGTCATAACATCACTTTCACCACTTATAAACTTATTCCCTTCAAATTTAAGTGGTATAATATCTGGATTAATCGAAATTACAAAAGGATGCCAAGAAATATCGCTAACACTTAATGGATTATATTGCACCCTTGCATCTAGTTTTGTTATCAGTTTTGGCGGACTTTCAACTGCTCTTCAATCAATGACAATGCTAAACAAACTAAAAATGCCACTATGGTTATTTTTATTACAAAAGTTTACTCACGCAATTTGTGCGACTCTTGTCGCTTTAATGTTGTATCTCATTATTATATAAAAAAATAGATTAAACTTAACGTTCTTTGCTAAATTTTAATCTATTTAAATGATTATTCTTTTATAACTAAATAGCTATAGATCAAGTAGATGACATATCTCCTTAACATAAAACTTAATTTGTTTTACTTTTGTAGATTTTAATGCTATCGCTAAACTAAATGTGACTTCCATATCATGCATTTTAGCAGTCTTAACTATAGCCTTACAAATAGTTATGGCATTTTGAGTATCGTTATCTTGCCTAGAAAATTGAAGTTCACTTAAAATTTGTACTGCAATTTTTTGCACATTTTCATAGACTTCATCATCAACATGATCATCGTCATCATCGTCTTCATCTTCATCATCTTCATTGTCATGATGATCTTCGTCCTTATCGTTTTCAGCATAACTAAAAGCCTCTTCAATCAATTTTTTAAATGGCACAATCATAGTATCTAGGAATGCCTTAAAAGGATTTTCTTCTCTGCCAAAAAAGCGCTTAATAAAATCAACAAAGTCAATCTTTTTGTTTTCAATATCTACTAATGTACAAAATACAAGTGCAATAACCTTATATTCTTCACTAGGCATCAAGCAAACAAAGTCACCTTGTCCATCTTGTACAAATGTCTTAGCAAATTCTCTATCTCTGTTAAATTGTTCAAGACACTCACCAACCAAAGAACAAACATCACTGGCTGAAGCAAGTTGCTGTAAAAGACGCTGTATTTTATATTCTGAAACTAAAAATTTGCAATTTAGAAGGTCATCACACGCTTCTAAAAATTTATCTATTTCTGCTCTATTCATATTAACCTCGTAAATTAATTTATATTTGTTACGTTATAAATAGTTTAGCACATATCTAAGTAAAATTCAAACAAAATTTATAATTTTAAAAATTTCAAGCAAGTATTTTAGAAAATAAAAAATCGAAAAATATTAATTTTTTGACATATTTAAAAATTTTACTTTTTATCAATGATTTTTTGTGCTATAATGTCGCTATGGAAAAAGAAAAAGTACTCACAGATAAAGAACAAATCATTTTAAACAAACTTATCATGCTTTTTGTCATTGAAAAAATGGAAATGGCTTTGACTGAAGACTCTATACTTGATATATGTAGTGTAAAGAATGTCTGGATAAAAAATTATATGGATTGCAAAGCCATTATTCATGATCTAGTTGAACACGGACTTTTATATAAGATAGGCAATGACGAACAAGATGGTAAGGAACTTTTTGCACTTACCTATCAAGGCAGAGAATGCTTAGCACAATTGTACAAAAGAATTCCACTTTCAATGAGAGAAGAAATTTCTGCATACTTGCAAGCAAACAGATTAAATGTAAAATCTTCACAAGAATACAGTTCAACATATTCTAAAAATGAAGACGGCTCTTATAATGTAGAACTTAAAATATACGAACCACTTGCAACTTCTCCCATCTTCACACTTAATATAAAAGCGCCATCCAGACAATCTGCAAATGAGGCAATACACAAGTGGAAGACAACAGCACCTAGTATTTACGAAATCATCTATGAAAAACTTATCAACATTGATTAAAAAATAATTTTCAATTTAACTTTTATAAAAAAGGCTAACATACTTTGTTAACCTTTTTTTAATAAATGAATAATTGTTATAAATGAAAAAGAAAAAACTTAGGTAAATTGCTATTCACTCTTAAACTTGTCCAGCATTCATTTTAAAATTATCTATTTCTTTTCTTGCAATACTGTCACATCTATTATTATACTCATTATCTGCATGTCCTTTGACTTTATGCCATGAAACATCATGGCAAGCACATAACTCAATCAATTTTTGCCATAGTTCTATATTTAAAACCTTGCCTTTGCTAGTTTTAAAACCATTATTTTGCCAATTCGTTATCCAATCTTGCAAAAATGCGTTAACAACGTATGCGCTGTCACTATAAATGTCAACCTTGCAAGGTTCTTTGAGAGCTTCTAATCCTTTTATTACTGCCATCAGTTCCATACGATTGTTGGTCGTCATTCCTTCTGCGCCAGAAATAACTCGCTCCTTCCCTTTATACATTAGTATTGCACCATATCCGCCTACTCCGGGATTTCCTGAGCAAGCTCCGTCAGTATATAAAATCACCCCTTTCATTGTTCAATCCTTAATTTGTCGCAAATTTCTTCTAGTGTAGCAATATTTTTGTCAAGAGTTGGAAAAACATGCTGTCCATCTTTTTCTTTTCTAGGCAAAATATGCACATGGAAATGGAAAACTGTTTGCTCAGCACTTTCGCCATTTGCATTTAAAATGTTAACTCCATCAAAACCGCAATTATCAACTAAATGCCTAGAAATCTTTTGTACAGTTTGGAAAAGATGAGAAAGTGTGACTTCATCACAATCTAGTATGTTTTTACAATGCTTTTTAGGTATAACCAAAATGTGTCCATTGCAATCATTAGATATATCTAAAAATGAATAAGTAAATTCATCTTCATAAATTTTATACGATGGTATTTCACCATTAATAATCTTACAAAATAAACAATCCATTCTACTCCTCCAATAAATATAATATTCCTAAAGTGTTTTCACCGCAATGACATGATATTGTTGCTCCTGCTCTCGACTGCACCACTTTTTCAAATATTCCCTTGCTTTCAACAAATCTAACCATTTCGTTTACGAAAGCTTCATCTTGACAAGTATGAGTAATAAAACAAATATCACTTTTGAATTTATTGTGCTTTTTTAGCATATCATCTATATATTTTTTTATTATTATCTTAAATTGTCCCATATACTTGCCGGTATTTTCTATTTTGCCAGCTCTGAGTTCTAATCTAGGTTTAATTTTAAGAAGATTTGCACCAAATCGAGCAATTGCTGAACATCTTCCACCTTTATATAAATAATCTAATTTATCAACCACAAAAGAAGTTTGATTAAAATCTGCTTGTTTTGAAATTTTTTGCACAATGCTTTTTGCATCAAGCCCTTGTTTTGCATAATTGCATGCTGAAATTACAAGCAAGCCTATACCAGAAGAAAGCGACTTACTATCAACAATAAATAAGTTGTCGTTATTCAATTCTTCCTTTGCTTTCATTGCGTTTTGATAAGTTGACGAGAGCTGACTTGATATGCCAATATAGATAACTTGATTATCATTCTCAAGTAGCTCACCAAAAAATGTTTTAAAGTCTTCAACACTTCGCGAGGCAGTTTTAGGCAATTGTCCAGTAGAAGCCACATAACTAAATATATCTTGCTGAAAGACATTGTCGCCATCTAAAAAATCATTATCACCAAGCGTAACAAACAAAGGAATAACCGCTATATTATTTTCTTCTATTAAATCCTTGGGGATATCTATACAACTATCACTACAAATCCTTATCATATACTCTCCTTTTGATTTAAGCAAAATTAAAACTTAAAATAAGTATAACAAATTTCCTGTGCATTACAAACTATTTTTATAAAAAGATTAAAATTTTGTCTTGTTAAAATTTCCAATATGAATAAAAAAAACATTATGAAACACAATAATAATGGAGGTAAAAATCATGGCAAAAAGATTTAGACCTGGTGAACAAGCACCACAATCTGGAAATTATTCTTGCTACGATGAGAACGGCAGATGTGGCGGAAGTTGCTACCTTGAAAAAGGACAACGTTTCCCTGCAACACAACATTCTGGCTCTCATTACGAAATGGATCAAGAATAAAAAATTAAAAAGGCAAACATACACCAATGTTTGTCTTTTTTATTTATAACAACAAGCACTGATAAAAAATGACCTAACAATAAACTAGGTCACATGGCGCAAAGGACAGGATTTGAACCTGCGGAGACTATTCATCTCACACGCTTTCCAAGCGTGCGCCTTAAGCCACTCGGCCACCTTTGCCTATGATTATTTTACCATTATACCATCAATTTGTCAAATCAAATATGAATTATTATAAAGAAGAAATCATTTCTCTTGCAATACTATATCTTGTATGTTGTTTGATATACAAGATGGAATATATAAAAAATCATCTAATATATATTAGACGATTTCTTTTTATTATACTCTTTGTAAAGCACTCGTTAATAAAATTCCGCCATCAATTGCTGAGGCAATGATTAGCCAGATTGTTGCAAGCAATACAAGAATATAAATTATTCTTTCAATTATTCTATTACCCATACATATCCAAGCCACTAAATTAAAATTGAAAAGACCGACAAGTCCCCAATTTAATCCGCCAATCATAAGGATAATCAAAGCAATATAATTTGCAATAATCATATCTTTCCCTCCTACATATATTTTGGCATAAAAATCTAGTTTTATTCAAATTAGAGAAAAATAATCATTTGGTATTTCCTTAATAATATTTTAAGCAAAAATAAAATGTGCTTTATTAATATCTGCTTATACTAAACTTATCAACTTATTTGATTTCCGTTTTTATCAAAACTTTTATCTATTATACCTCCGCCATAGCATATACCATTTTCATCATATAGCACGACAAATTGACCAGGAGTTATAGCACGCTGTCTTTCTTTAAAATCAACTCTAATTTTATCATCATCAAGCACTGTCACTGTGACTGCTTGATCTGGCTGTCTATATCTAAATTTGGCAAAACATGAAAATTGATTTTGTTTAGGTCGCTCTGGTATCCAATTCATATTTTCTGCAAGCAAATAATCGCTATACAATAAATCATCTTCACCTTGAGATACATATAGGATATTATTTTCTAGATCCTTTTTGATTACAAACCATCTTTGACCATTTCCATCTTTTTTTCCACCTATATTAAGTCCACGTCTTTGACCTAGGGTATAATACATAAGTCCGTCATGTTTTCCAACTACATTTCCCTGCAAGTCTTTTATAAGACCTTCTTTTGCTGGAAGATAGCTCTTTAAAAAGTTCTTAAAATTTCGCTCCCCTATAAAGCAAATGCCAGTGCTATCTTTTTTATCTGCATTGACTAGATCAAGTTTATGTGCAATCTCTCGAACTTTCGGCTTATCTATATCTTCAAGTGGAAAGACCACATATTTAAGTTGTTCTTGACTTAATTGACACAAAAAATATGATTGATCTTTGTTTAAATCGCGTGCTTTAGCAAGATAAAACTTACCATCCTTCTCGATTTTTTTAGCATAGTGACCTGTAGCAATCTTGTCTGCACCAAGTTTTAATGCTTGCTCTAAAAATGGGCCAAATTTAATCTCGCGATTGCATAAAACATCAGGATTTGGCGTCCTTCCTTTTGCGTATTCATCTAAAAAGTATTGAAATACTCTATCATAATATTCTTTTGAATAGTTTACAGAAAAGTACGGAATGCCTATTTTATCACATACACGCTTTACATCTTCATAGTCTTCTTCAGCTGTACATTGCCCGTCCTTCTCATTCCAATTTATCATAAATAGTCCGATAACATCGTGGCCTTGCTCTTTTAATAGATAGCTTGCAACAGAAGAATCTACACCACCACTGATACCTACTACAACTCTCATTTTTTCTCCTACTTTTTCTTCTTTTTCTTTTTCGACTTACTTTTCTTCTTGTTTTTTTGATTTTTAGGTTTTTGTTTACTTTTATTTACATTCTCGGCTTTAACATTGTCTTGATTTATAGGCATTATATTACCATCATTTTCTAACGAAGACGAATTTTCTTTACTATCTAAGTCGTTACTCACTTCATCAACTTGATTTTCTGCTTGTAACATCGAGTTTTTATCTTTCTCGTCAATTATTTTTTCATTGTCACCTTTGGCATTTTGCAGATCTTGAACATCTCTCATAAATTCACTACGTTGCGCTTCAATTTCTTCGCTTTTTGTAATATCAATGGCAACAGGTACTTTAAATCTTTTAAAAAGTATCATAAAGAAATCATAAACCCATACAAACATACAAAGACCACTGATAGTCGATAACACACCTAAAAGTGTACCACCATCAACTGCAATTAATGCGTCGTTAAAAATTGTATAACACATAATTAGTAAAAAATCTATAAGTAAAAAAGCCCCACGAAAGTATCTGCCAACATAGAAGCAATGTCCGCCAACCGCTCCAAAGAAAATACTATAAAGGATCAATTTTAATCTACTGACATCTTTTGGCAATTTATTTGTCTTAACAATGAAATCGGTTTCGCGTCTTAAAATCAATTTTTTTGCATCTTTATTTGTAGCAAGATCTAGGCGCGAAAAAATCAGTCCACAATCTGGACAAGTATCAATCCCTTCATATACTTTAAGTCCACATCTTGGACATGTAATCTGTTTCGAGAAGGTATCTTTAAATTTCATAAAATAAGTTTATTATTTTTATAGAGTTTTGTCAAGTTAACTTTAGAAAAAAGAAAAATATGTCGAAGATAAAAATTTTCCCTCAATTTAAACCGCAATCTTTTCTTTAGTTTTATTGAAATATACATACGATGGATAATCGTCTGGGCAAGAACGCAAAAGTTGCTCAAAGTAGTATACCGCTTTTTTATAGTCCCCTTGATTATATAAAATTACAGCTTTTTCAAAAATTCTTTTATCGCTGATGAGTTTCAAAGAGTATTCTCTGTTATAAACCTGTAAATCTTCAAACAATTCATAGTTTTCGCCATTAATTTCAATTGAGCCAAGCATACGATATTCTACTTTGACATCAATAGAAAGATCATCTAAAAGTTGTCTTGTGAATATCGAATAGACCTTCATATAATCTAAAATTTGCATAAATTTCTCTATTAATAAAGAAATGTCATTTTCAACAATTAAATTCTTTGATTTTTTGTCATAGACAAATCGCAAATCTAGTGAATGCAAAATACTTTTTACTTTAATGGCGCTCCCCCGTCTATCTTTAAACGATTGATAAATATTGCGAGAGCATTTTATAGCAAGTTCACTTTTAGGAAAAACTATTGATATGCCAGCTGAAGAAAAGTTATTTACAAATCCGTCATATTTCTTTGCAATAGGATAGATTTTATCTTTATAGTTATTTAATAAGTCGAGTCTATCCTGAAAATTTTCACTTTCGTCATTAGACTTTAGACTAATAAAAAGTAAGCTCGCGTATTTATTTACAAAACCATCTCTTTCGAGAGCCAAAATTCCGTCTTTACCGAGAAACTTCATCGCTGGCTTAGGCAATTTATTATTTCTATCGTTACTAAGATTGAGATAACCTTCTTTTTTATATGTGCTGTTTATCTTATTTAAACCATGCTCTATATTTTTAAATTGTTTACTACCGCCGATATTAAAATTATCACGCACAAGACCATCACCAAGCCTTACAATAACCTTCTCCATTCTATTCATAGGTCTACAGATTATTATGTAATTTATATACAATAAAATTACAAATATGATGGTAATTAATACAGCCCACAAAATTGTATTGTAGTCATCACCACCAGAAATATTGAGCAGATTTTTAATAGCTTGGGCAAAAGGATTGTTTAAACTTGTAAGATCTGCAAGCAAAAACATTACAAGTCCATATATAACAATTAGTGGTAGGGATGAAAAGAATACAACTTTATCAAATGACAGACTTTTAACAAATCTTACATACAAAATAATTCCTAATATGGCTGTTATTCCAAATAGCACTAAGCCTATTATTCCCTCAGTCGAGAAATTAAAAGACAAAGTGTTGCTAGCAAAAATTATTCCTTCAAAAACACTCTTTCCTAAAATAATAGCAGGAATGAGTGCCAGTACAAATATTATCAAAAAAATCTTTGTAGACAATTTCATACTCTTATTTTTTGCAAAGAAGAAAATTGTATACATGAGTATAAAATCAAATTTTTTGCACAAAAAATAACAAAGGAGATTTTTATGGATAAAAAAGAAATGTTATGTGAGTATCTAAATGCTATATATCAAAATATTCGAACTGCTCTTCAGTCAATTAATGATATATTGCCTAAAATAAAAGATGAGAGTTTAAAAAAAGAACTGGCTGAAGAAGAAGATAAATATTATGCTCTTGAAAAAGAGTGTGAACTTTTTGCAAAGGCTGAAAATATAGAAGGCATAAAAGATAATAATTGGTTTGAAAAAGCAAGACTATGGAGCTCAATCAACTTTTCCACCATGTCAGATAAGACAACAAGGCATATTGCAGAACTTATGCTTTTTGGCACATTTATGGGATATATAACCTGCATCAAAGATGGTTATGACCATAAAGATCTTTCTAGCGAGTTAGACGAAATTTTAAACAATTTAAAAGAGCTTGAAAAGAATAATATAGAAAATCTTATTCCTTTTCTTGCCGAATAACATCCTTAATCTTATCAGTTATAGGATACTTAATAGCAAGTGCTTTAATATCTTCTTCATCTATTAAATGTGTACGCTTTCCTTGACGAGTTATTGCAAATATGGTATGTTTATTTGGTTCAATATGTTTTAAAAGGCTTGATATTGTAACATTATCATCAACACAAAGCATGCTTACTCTTGAAAAATTTTTGATTTTGCGTTTAAAAAAGTGCGAAACATAACGGCTTTCAAACTTACTATCAATACTCCCAAGAATTAAAAATACGGCAAATAAGCAAATGGAGGGATTAAAATTATAAAAACAAGTCACTATAAATATTAAAAATAGAATAACTGAAAAAACATAATTTAATAGGCAGGAAATTTTTACTGCCTTTTTTCTTGGCATTTTGCCACTCATTAGACTAACAAAAATTCTACCGCCATCAAGTGGATAGCATGGCAAAAGATTGACTAAGCATAGCATTATCGACTGCAATACAAACTCATCCAAATAAACATAAGTGACTGGCACTATCCACCATAGGCTTACAGCTAAAATGGCTAAAACAAGGTTGACCATAGGTCCAGCTAGAGCGATTTTTATCTCATCTTTACTATCAAAGCATTTATCTTTGTAATTTAATTTTACTCCATAGGGTGCAATGAAAAAGCTGTCAAGTTTATATCCAAGTCTTTTTGCCTGCAAAGCGTGTCCTAGCTCATGAGTAAGTACAACACCTACAAACATTAGAAAATCATAGAAAGAGAGAAATATTATAAACCATAAAAAAAGTAATATAAAACTTGGATGTATAAAAAATTTTATCTTATCTTTCAATGTTGGTCTATGTGCTGATGGCAACTTTACTATCAAATTCCTATTAGCCATAACACCCCTACGATTATAAAGCCTAATACTAAAAATAGGAACAAGATTTTAAATAATCTTGCCCTATTTATCTTGACTTTCACCTTATTTGATATATATCTTTTACCTGTTGTGATAATTTTTATTTTATCCATAATAAAATATATGTCGATTTATATATCATTATGAATTAATTTGATTTTTTGCTTGTTTGATCTTATTAAAAATTTTAGACATCTTGATAATTAGGATTTATAAACATTATACAGCAGTTTGGTCTTCACTGCTATCGGCGCTTATACTCTCCACCGCTTCGCCTTTTAAGAAGTCAGGTAAATCTTCATTAAATTCAACATCCTCGACATTTCTAAACAATGTATTAGACTGTTCGTCTTCTTCATCTCTGATCGTTGCAATACGCTCTAAAAGTTCTTCATAGTCAGGGAGTTCATTTAGGTCTTTAATGTTGAAGCGTTTTAAAAAGTTTTCTGTAGTGCCAAAAAGTAGTGGCTTGCCTACAGCATCCTTTCGCCCTACAACCTCGATCATATTTTGATCAATAAGTATTTGTACAGCGTAGTCAGAATTTACTCGTCTTATATCTTCTATCTCAAGCTTTGTAATAGGTTGCTTGTATGCAATGATAGCAAGTGTTTCTAGAGCCGCTCTAGTAAGTGATTTTTCACGAATTGGATTTAAAACATCTGATATGTAGTTTGCGTATGCAGGATTTGATGCAAGTTGTACCTTATTTTTATATCTAATTAAATGTACACCCTTTTCACCACTAAGTTCCTTTTCAAGTTCATCTATCGCTTTATCTAAGTCTTTGGATGAGATAGCCAATTTTTCACTTATAAAACTTTTCTCTATACCATCTCCTGCTACAAATAAAATTGAATATAAAATCTCTTTTAAATTTAATTTATCACTCATGATTGCACCTCATTTGAAATAATATTAATCTGTCTAAAAATACCAACTTGCTCAACCCTTACTGATTGCAATTTCAGTAATTCAAGGAGTGCTAAAAATACATTGATCATTTCACTCTTTGTCATATCACTCGTAAAAAGTTCTTCAAAAGGAAAACGCGGATGAATTCGAGCATAACTCCTTATTGAAACAATCTTTTCAGCAACTGTAAATCGATCTTTAACGATTTGTTTAGGTTGTTCCTTTTCTTTACCACGCGCCTGTTGCCTTGCAAGTAATGATGCAAAAGCGTCTAACAATTTGTCAAGCACCATATCCTTGATTATGATTTTTACTTTCTCAGTTTCTTTTCCAGGATTTCTATAGAGTTTGTTTATATCTTCTATTTCTTTTAGTCTTTGCCCTGTCTTTTTAAATAGCTCATACTCTTTTAGCCTAGCAAGAAGTAAAGCTTCACTATCTTCAATTTCTTCTACATCTTCGCTGTCTACAGGAAGTAAATGCTTAGATTTAATTTCCAAAAGCGTTGCCGCAACTGTTATAAATTCGCTCGCCCTATCCATATCAATGCTGTCGATATCCTTCATATATTCAAGATACTGCTCTGTAATATCGGCAAGTTTAACAGTCATAATATCAAGTTTAGAGTCCTTTATTAAATGCAATAGTAAATCAAGGGGTCCTTCAAAATTTTCAAGTCTAAATTTATATTTTCCGTCAACAAAATTTTCATCATTTTCATTACTACTTTCGTTTATTTCATTTTCTAAAGGCGTAGCAGTTAAAGTATTGTCAACTTTTGCCATTTCTTCATCTAAATTTTCTTGCATGTTTTCTTTGTTTTCCACCATCAAAATAACCCCCAAAAGCCATAAAATAGAAATTCTATACCATATAGAAAATAATTGTAGACATAGTTAAATGCACTTGTCACTATGAAAATTATAAGTATTATACTTCCATATCTTTCCATGAAACTGACATATTTATTATCTGGTCTTAAAAATGATTTTAGGAAATTGAAGCCGTCAAGTGGATAGATCGGAAGAAGATTGAAAATCGCGTACGAGATATTAATATAAAAACCAAATATCAAAAAATAGCCTATGAAATTTAAAAATAGATTGCTATTATTTACAAGTGGCGTTGCAAAGAAAAAAGCAAGTCCACTAAAGATAAAAGCTAAAATAAAATTTGTCACAACACCAGATAATGAAACAAGTCTTTGACCACGTTTATAGTTTCTAAAGTTTAAACTATTGACAGGAACAGGCTTTGCCCATCCAAAACCAATAAACAGAAAAGACATAAGACCAAATATATCAATATGATTAAACGGATTTAGTGACAATCGTCCAGAAAGTCTAGCTGTATCATCTCCGCATTTGCATGCAGTAAAACCATGTGAAAACTCATGCAAAACAAGTGCCAACATCATTGCAAAAATGTAGGCTATAATATAGATCAACAGTTCCCAGCCCGATAGGCTCGACGCAAGCAAAAAATACAGCATGAAAACATTATAATACTATTTAATAAAAAAATCAAGTAAAAGAGTTAAAACATAGTAGAAAAAACCAAGAGATAGAATTACATCGTAAGCATTTTATCACTTTAAGATTATTAAAAAATTACACCCTGCTATCAATTCATTTTACATTTTCGACAAAATTTGCTAAAATTCTTGTAATGACAAAGAGAGTAAAGACAATTCACCGCAACTTACGGCTGTCAAATCACAGATGATGCTATATTTATGACAGATAGAGTATCACAAATTAGTATAGATCTTTATAACTTAAATGGTGATGAAATAGAAAATTTTAAATTTCAATTTATCTACGATAAACAAAAAGTACTTTTAATATCTGAATTCGGTCAAGTTCAAATAAATTTGATGGCTAACACAAATATAAAAATCTCATTCCCTGAATATAACTTTGTAAAATCTTTTAATATTGTCTTTGTTTAATTATCACTATAGAAAGCAAAAAATCTCACAAATATTTGTGAGATTTTTGTATTTAAAATTTATTCCACTTTGCTATTTTTTACCAATTTGATACAACCTTATCAAAGCAATCTTTAAGTGAAAGTTTTTCAATATTTTCCTTTAAAATTAAGTTTATCTCTTTTACAATCTGTCCATCTTGACTTACGATGACTTTGCCTACATTATCTCCTTCTTTACAAGGTGCATTTACTTTAGAAGGCACATCAAATGAAACTTGATAATCTTTGCTTTCTCCTTTTTTAGATACTACAGAAAAGTTTTCACTAGCATAGAGATCTACATTTTCCTTCTTTCCTTTATTTACAGGCAAATTCTTCAAAACTTCATCCATGTTTACAATCTTTTTATTTTCATAGTTTGCAAAACCATAATTGAAAAGTTTTGAACATTCGTTAAATCTAGTTTGACTATTTGGTGCACCGATCACTACAGAGATTAATCTCATATCATTTCTCTTTGCACTTGCACATAGACAACAACCTGCTTCATTTGTAGACCCTGTTTTTCCGCCGTCACAGCCGTCATAATATCTAATAAGTCTATTTGTATTGACAAGCTCTGTTTTTCTACCAGAAGGATGACTAAGCTCGTCCATCCAAATGGTACTATATTTATGATATAAATCATATTTTGACACTTCTTTTAGTACTATTGCACTATCCTTTGCACATGAATATTGCATAGGTGCAGGAAGTCCTGTACAATTGACATAATTAGTGTCATTCATATTTAATTCTTTTGCCTTTTCATTCATATTGTTTACAAATGTCTTTTCACTGCCACATATAGCTTCTGCAAGAGCAACTGATGCATCGTTAGCGGATGCAATGATTACACTTTTTAGTAGATCACCAGCACTGTACTCTACATAAGGATCAATAAAAACTTGACTTCCACCCATACTTGAAGCATTTTCAGTTGTAGTTATAAGAGTTTCTTCAGTCAAATTACCTTTTTCAATTTCCTCTAAGGTAAGTAGTATTGTCATCATCTTGACCATACTTGCTATTGGAAGATGAGTTGTTGCATCCTTTTCATAGAGGATTGTCCCTGAATCAAAATCTACTAAAGCCGCGCTTTTACTTTGAATTTCTAAATCATCAGTTGCACTAGCCTGTAATGGAATTGCTATACTTGATATACTACATATTGATAGTAGTATGATAAACAACATACAAAATGCAAAAAATCTTTTCATATTTTTCTCCTTTGTAAATATTCTTTTCAAAATTTATGATTTTATGCAATTGATTAAATAACAAGTATAATTTTAGCATTAAATATTACAAGTAAAAGCGATTCACAAAGGCAAAGGGCTAAAAGAACAATGCCTGCAATCACTATTACTCGGACTCTTTGTTTTGGGTACTTGCATCCGCCAAATCCCTTTATATCACAATTGGTTTTTGATAGAATGGAATAAAATAAAATCAAAGATGCAAGTATTAAAAGTTGACAAGGCAGTACAATTATTATTGATACCACTACCCCGCTTATTCCATAAACTATTACCATAAGTGTTAAATTTAAACCTAATAAATAACTTCTATACAGTAAAAAAATTAAAGCTATCGGCGAGAGATATTTAGAAAAAGAACATCCTAAAAGTATGCCAAAAATCAAAATAATGGAAAATAGTCTAAGAAAAAAAGTAGAATTAGAAACTCCATTTGACGAAATATCAACAACACCAAAATTGTCATTGATATTATAGTTTGATGAAGTTTTTATTGCTACTATTAGGCCTGTCAAAATCAATATTAGACATAAAGTTGAAATTACAATCAAGCGAAACTTGCAGTCTTTTGCAAGTTCTATAAAAGAATTAAAGAGTATACCAAAATTACGATTTTTAGATTTTTTTGTCATATTTTAATTTATGATGTGAGCAATAAAAAAAGAACAAGAACAATTTGAAATTGTTTTTGCCTTCCATATTGTCTTATTCTTTATTTTTTAGTTGTCTACTTTGTAATCACACTCATTTGATGAGCAAACTATCCTTTTGCCTTTATGCACAAGTGGACTATTACATTTTGGACATCTTTCCCCTGTTGGAATGTCCCAGCTCATAAATTTGCAATCTGGATATCTTTCGCAAGAATAGAATATTTTTCCTTTTTTACTCTTGCGTTCAACCATACTTGAATGACACTCCGGACAAACGCCTACCTTCTTCACTTGCGTTTCGATTGGTCTTGTATTTTTACATTTTGGAAAGTTGGAACAAGCCAAAAATTGTCCAAATCTTCCGCTTCGTATCACCATCTTTCCGCCACATTTATCACATATTATATCCGTTTCTTTAGGTGGCTCTTTCATGGTAACACTGCTTGCATCTGCTCGTTCAAGTAGCTTATCAAATCCATTATAGAAACTTGATACAACACTATGCCAATCTTCGCCTTTAGAGGCAATATCGTCAAGGCGTTGCTCCATATGAGCTGTAAATTTTACATTTATTACACCACTAAAGAACTTCTCAAGATAATCATTTATCTTTCGACCAAGTTCTGTAGGATATAAGTATTTTCCTTCTTTCTGAGTATATTTTCTTGAATTTATTACAGTAATTGTAGACGCATAAGTTGCAGGTCTTCCTATCCCCTTTTCTTCCATGGCTTTAACAAGGCTTGCTTCAGTATATCTTGCTGGTGGTTTGGTAAATTTCTGTTCAGTTGTGATTTTTTCGCATGGCAACTGTTCACCTTCATCAAGCTTTGGCAATTTTCCAGCAAGTCCATCTTCTTTATCTTTTTCTACATATTCCTTATAGACTGCTGTATAGCCCGGAAATTCCATGGTTCTTCCGCTTACTTTAAATCCATAATCTTGGCAATCAATATTCACAGACACATTGGAATATTCCGCTTCAGCCATCTGGCTTGCCAAAAATCTTTCATAAATAAGTTTATACAATTTATAATTATCGGCAGATAAGGTAGGTTTTGCCATTTCAGGCGTGATATCCATTGTAATTGGTCTTATTGCCTCGTGCGCGTCTTGTGCATTCTGCTTGCTTGTATAAATGTTTGGTTTAGATGGAAGATATTCACTACCATATTTATTTCGAATAAAATCAAGACATGCATTTTGTGCATCTTGAGAAACTCTTACCGAGTCAGTTCTTATATAGGTAATAAGAGCAATCTTGCCTTCTCCTTGAATTTCTACACCTTCATATAGTTGCTGTGCACTTGCAGTCGTTCGAGCAAGTGATAATCCTAGTTTATTAAGTGCATCCTGTTGCATAGTAGATGTTGTAAAAGGTGCTGGAGCATGTGATTTTGTCTTACTTTTCTTAATTTGAGTTACAGTAAATGGCTTATCTTTACATTCTTCTAATATTTTATCGACTTCCTCTTTACTCTTAGGCTGATATTTCTTGTTTTTGTAGGTCGACAAAAGTGCTTTAATTTGTGAAGCTGATTTTTTTAAGTGAGCATTCACAAGCCAGTATTCCTCAGGCACAAAATTTTCTATCTCTCGCTCTCTATCTACAACAAGTTTTAAAGCGACAGACTGCACTCTTCCTGCTGACAATTTTGGTGCTATCTTTTTACATAAAATAGGCGACAATTTGTAACCAACAAGTCTATCTAATACTCGTCTTGCCTGCTGAGCATTGACAAGTTTTAAATCAATTTGACGCGGATGTTCTAGCGCTTTTGTTACCGCCTTTTTTGAAATTTCATTAAACTCAATTCTACAATTTTTGTCTTTGTCAAATCCTAGAATGTTGGCAACATGCCAAGAAATTGCCTCTCCTTCTCGGTCAGGGTCGGTTGCAATAAATACTTCTTCTGCACTGTTTGCCTTTTTCCTTAAATCTTCAATCAGTTCTTTTTTATCAGGGACGATTTCATATTTTGGTTCAAAATTATTTTTAATATCTACCGCAAGTCCCTTAGTTGGCAAATCTCGAATATGACCTTTTGTTGCAAAAACTTCATATCCAGAACCTAGATATTTTTTCAAAGCCTCTCTTTTAAATGGTGACTCAATAATAACTAATTTCACTTTTTATCTCCTTTAACTAAGTGCTATGTATCCACCAGGAAGTCTGTTTATTATTCCACGAATTTCTAATTTTGTCAAACAAATATTAAAAACATTCATTGGTAAATTGCAATTTTTTACTAAATATTCTTCATCTTTCATTCCATTGTTTAATAAATTTATAATCGCTTGCTCATCTATTGACAACTGCAAAGTCTTTTGTTGTTTCTTCTCAATATTTAGATCTAAAAGTATGTCATTTGGCTCAGTTACACATTGCGCTTGACCGCATTTTATGATCTCATTTGGAAGTTCGCTTGTATAGTTGTCAATATTACCAGGCACAGCATATAAATTTTTACCATAATCTAAAGCGAAATCTCTAGTATGTATTGTACCGCTTTTTATCCCCGCTTCTGTGATTAGCACTCCATCGCTAAGCCCTGCAATAATCCTATTTCGTTGAGGAAAAGAATATTTTGTGGCATTTTTATTTGGTAAATACTCGGAAAGAAGTAAACCATCTTTTGCTATTTGTCTAGCAAGTGCATAGTGTGAAGCAGGATAAATATTATTAAATCCAGACCCAAGCACTGCAATCGTTTTGCCATTTACATCTAAACATTCCTTATGCGATATGCTATCTATACCATACGCAAGACCGCTGATTATTGTTACACCATTCTTGGCAAGTTCTCTTGCAAATTTACCTGTTACCACTCGACCATAATTAGATGGTTTTCGTGTACCAACTATTGCAATGGCAGTACTATTGAATAGATTTAAATCTCCCATACAAAACAGATAATATGGATAATCTGGTAGTTCTAGCAATTTTTTAGGATAATAGCTATCTCCATGAGTAACAACAATAATATCATGATTTTCAAGATCGCTTACAAAATTCTCAATTATTTTAGGATTAGCCCTATTAAGCATATTTTTATGTACATCATCTTGCAATATATCTTTAAAATCTGTCTTTATAAATTTTTTAAGCGATAACTGATTGTCCATTTTATCAACTATTTGTTTGCACTTTTGATAACTTAAATCAAACATTGACAAAAATAGTAAAAATTGTCGTTTTTCGTCCATCTTTTACCCCTTTTAATCATCTTTGTTTCGATCAATATCGCGATATGAAATCGCTTCTCCTATATGATTTGCGTTTATATTTTCTTCGCCTTCCATGTCAGCAAGCGTTCTTGCAACCTTTAAAATCTTATCATGCGCACGGGCACTTAAATTCCATTTTTTAAATGCATATCCAAGCAAATCTTCACTTTCCCTATCCAGTTGGCAGTATTTTTTAACCTGCCTTACGCTCATCTTGGCATTGCAAAAATTTTTATCATTTTTAAATCTTTCAAGTTGAATTTTTCTTGCTTTATCAACTCGTTTTTTAATCTCTGCAGATGTTTCTTCACTGGTGTCGCTTTTCAACTGTTCATAGGTCACATTATCAACATTTAGGTGTAAATCTATTCTATCAAGAATAGGTCCAGAAAGTTTTGACATATATTTATTAATCTGACTTGGAGTGCATGTGCACACCTTATCTTTAACATCACGATTTCCACATGGACATGGGTTCATCGATATGATAAGAGTAAAGTTTGCTGGATATGTTATGGTCGCATTAGAGCGAGCAACTGTAATCACTCCGTCTTCAAGTGGTTGACGCAAAGTTTCAATGGTTTTTGTAGAATACTCAGCAAATTCATCTAAGAATAGTACGCCATTATCAGCTAAGGATATTTCTCCAGGCTTGCTATTAGGTCCGCCACCAGTAAGAGAAACCATACTTGCCGTATGATGCGGACTTCTAAATGGTCTTTTGCAGACTATACCTTTTGTAAGGTCAAGCTCCCCTGCAATAGAATGAATTTTGGTAACTTCTAGTGCTTCTTCAAAGGTCATGTCAGGTAATATTGAAGGAAAAGCCTTGGCAAGCATACTCTTACCACTCCCAGGAGGCCCTATCATCAATATATTGTGTCCGCCTGCCGCCGCAATCTCTAATGCTCTTTTCGCCCTACGCTGACCTTTAACAAATGAGAAGTCTAAGTCATAGTGATCATTCTTTAAGACATTTTCATATTGCATAGGCTCTACAACCGTAAGTTGCTTGTTACCCTGTAAGAAGTCTACAGTTTCAATCAAACTTCCAACAGGATAAACATTAATTCCCTGAATAAAGCCTGCTTCAAGACTATTTTCTTTAGGGACAATAAAGTTTTTAAAGCCCTGTTCTCTGGCACTAATTAGAAGTGGCAAAAGTCCCTTTACTTTCTTGACTCCACCGTCGAAGGATAATTCACCAATTATAACATAGTCTTTTGCTTTTACGATTTTATTCTCGCTATCACAGCTAAGTATTCCTATTGCAATAGCAAGATCGTAAATGGAGCCTTCTTTTTTTATATCAGCAGGTGCAAGATTGATAGTAATGCGCTTGATAGGATAAACATAAGAACTATTTCTAATCGCAGAACGAACTCTTTCTTTCGATTCTTTTATGGCAGTATCAGCAAGCCCGACAATATCAAACTTTGGTATACCATTAGAGATATCCACTTCAACATCTACAGGATATCCCTCTATTCCTTTAAGTCCAAAACTTTTTATCTTTGAAAGCATTCATTCTCCTTTGTGCTTTAAAGGTCGCAATTATTAAAAAAACCTTTTCCTAGATATTATACTTAAAAATCAAAAATAAACAAACAAATTTAACTCATTATATGAATTTCATAATTTAAAGACATGAAAATTCAATATATGGACTAGACAAAATATAGATAATATATTATAATACAAATACAAATTACTTTATTTATCTTTAAAAAAGGAATAAAAAATGGATATAACAACTACCCTAAAAACTCATCAACTATTTAAGGCAATAGAAAATGGCGATGAAGATCTTGCCATTAGTCTTATAGAAAATGGTGCAAATCTACGTACACAGACTGATTATGGCTTAACTTCTTTATCTCTTGCAATAGATAAAAATTTGGAACGTTTAAGTTTGTATATAATAGATAAAGACAAATCTTTAATTAATATTCCTGACAATTTCCAAAATTATCCCCTGCACTACGCTTCTAAACGAAATCTGAATATTACAAAATATTTGGTTGAACATGGTGCTGATTTAGAAATTTGCGATATTATCGGACTTACTCCAATACTACTTGCCACATCAAATAATCAAAATGATATAGTTGAATATCTTGCAAAGCAAGGTGCCAACATCAATAAAACAGATCCAGTAGGATCCACCCCTCTTTCTACTGCATCCAAAAATGGCAATTTGAAAATTGTAAAGATATTACTTGAAAATGGTGCCGATTTTAAAAAATGTGATAATTTCGACAGGTCTCCATTTTCATACGCACTTGATGGACAATATTTTGAAATTGCTGAACTACTCTTGAGTTTGGATAAAAATTTAATTGACGAAAAAATAAATAATCGATCATTATTGCATACCTACTCTTTAAATATGCAAGAAAATGAAAGTCAAATATTATTTCTTATCAACAAAGGTGCTAAATTAAATTTAGTTTTTAATAAAAACAACTCACTACTGCACAAAGCAGTTTTACAAAAAAAACTTAATATTATGCAAGCTATAATTGACCATGATTTTTATGTTGATACCCAAAATGAAAATGGTCAAACACCACTACACCTTGCTATAAAAAATAATTTCGAAAATGGTATAAAACTTTTATTAGATAATAAAGCAGATATAAGTATAACCGACAAAAATGGAAAATCTCCACTTGATTTAGCTTATGAAAGTAGCAATAGTAAATTAATTGAATTGTTAGTTAACGATTATAACGATAATACTTATGGTTTTAATATATTACTTGAAGCCACCTACACCGATGATTATAAACTCACTAAAAAACTTTTAAAATGCAATTTAAATATCAATGCCCAAGATTTCAAAGGCTATACTCCGCTTATGTATGCAATTACAAACGATAATGTTAAAATGGTAATGCTATTAGTTGATAATGGTGCAGACATAAATCTTTGCAATAAATCTGGAGAAACTCCTCTAGATATAGCAAAAAAATATGGTAGACAAACAATAGAAACTTATCTCATTCAAAAAGGAGCAAAATATAATAAATATAACAAACATGATTTTATAGAAAAATAGTCAAGGAGATAATTATGACACAAGATGAATTAAATCAAAAGTTGTTTGAGGCAGTTGAAAATGGAAACATAAGGGAGGTTGAAACGCTTTTAAAACAAAGGGCGAATATAAATGCACGAGATAAATATTACAACACTCCGCTTCATCGGGCTATTTGGCGTGGATACTATGACATAGTCCAGTTCTTGATTGATAATGGAGCTGATGTCAATGCACAAGATAAATATGGCGGGACTCCGCTTCATGCGACTGCTTATTGGAACTATACTGACATTGCCAAACTCTTGATTGAAAATGGAGCTGATGTCAATATACAAAACAATTATGGCAAAAGTCCGCTCCATGTTGCTACTACGAACGGAAGCTATGACCTTGCCAAACTTTTGATTGAATATAAGGCTGATATAAATTTAGCAGATAACAAAGGAAAGACTCTGTTTCATCTAGCTGCACAATATGATTATCATGGAATTATTAATTTTTTGATTGAAAATGGTGCCGATCCTTTTATAGCAGATAATGACGGAAAAATACCTTTAGATTGTTGTAAAGATACAAAAGCGCGCAAAATGCTTAAAGAATATATGAAAGAATGCAAAAATAATCCTTCGATAGAAATTAACAATTTACTTTATTATGCATTTGACAACAACTTGAACGAAATCAAAAAAAGCGTTTGCAGCGGTAAATATAGCATCAACATTCAAGATGACAAAGGCTATACTCCCCTTATGTATGCGATTATGAATCATAATCTAAAAATGGTAAAATTCTTAGTGGAACAGGGCGCTGATATCAACCTTTGCAAAAATAATGGTGACTCTCCGCTTATTTGTGCAATTATGTACGATGCTTTTGAAATAGTTAAGTTTTTAGTAGAGCATGGTGCCGACATCAACCTTTGCAACAACAAAGGACAATCGCCTCTCAAAATCGCCTACCTATACAACTCTGAAAAGATCGCCGAGTACCTATTAGAGAAAGGCGCAACTGATAAAATTATAGAAGAAAAGAAACCAGAAAACATTGATAATGCAAAATAATAAATAATTAATTAAATATTAAAATCACTAATAAGAAAAAACAAAATAATTTAAATTAGGATAGTTATAAAAACATAACTATGTTAATCTTAAAACTTCTTGTTTTATGAAAAAACAGTATTTAAATATAGTAGACGATAATAAGGAATCACTTAGGAAAGAATAAAATTTAACATCTGAAAACATTATACAACAGAAAGTGTCTTAAGGTACTTGAAACAAATAATTTAGTATAAATATGCATAGTTATTAAAACATAACTATGCTTATCTTGTATAAATTCCTTATACAAATTAGATCTAAACATATCCTTTAAATAATTAGATTGAAAATACTTTTAGATTTTTAGATTACAAAAAAACTAAAGTAAGTTTCCAAAATAACAGGCATCAACCATTGCAAAAAATCATTCCCAGCAATACCATGTAATGATAAAACAACAAAACCATGCAAATTAACATAGTTATTAAAACATAACTATGCTAGTTTTGTGTTTTATGGACAAAGTTTTTCTTACTGCGATATGGATAAATTTTTCTTACTGCGATGTACAATAATCTCAAAAATAGTATTCTCCAAGACTAACATTGAAAAAGATTTCAAACCTTTACAACAAAGGACAATCTCTACTCAAAACTGCCTACTTTTACAACTCCCCAGATATTACCAAAAATCTTTTCACAAAAAAACGATAGAAATTTAAGAATAGAAAACGGAAATTTTTAAAAGAGTAAACGATAAACGATACGAATCGCTAGAAATAAATAGTACATATTATATCAATACATTTTTGATACTTTTCTCATGCATTATACAAGGACTATTACTATACCAACTAAAATAAAAACAAGGAATACGATTTTATATTTGAGATTAGGCTCTTTATATAAAATACCGCCAAAGATCACTGATATAACAGTAGAAAGTTGTTTTAAAATAGAAACTCCAGATACCAATACATTTGGATCAGTAAGTGCTATAAATAATAACCTATCTGCGATAATAAGAATTGCACCACTTAAGTATATCAACCAATTTTTCCAATCTTTTTTGGTAATCAAAATTTTCTTGTTTTTTATACATAATACGAAAAAAGCAATCCAACCCAATACTGCTATAAAGAATATAAACCAAAACTGCATTTGACTTGGCGTATAACTATCTAAAAACAACTTATCAAGTATACCTGATATTACATTCAAACAGCAAGAAAGGATGAAGAAAATGATTGCTAAAATTCTTTTTCTATTAAGATTGTCGTTCTCCCTTTTTTGCTCTAACCTATTAAAGCATTGCTCTTTATTAACTAATATATTTTTTAATTGTTTTCTATCAAAGTAATTTAATAATAAAAGACCTACAAAAATTACCACTACACCAAAAAATTTCCACCAGATAACAGGTTCATTAAAAATAATCAAACTAACAACAAACGAAATAACAACCCTAATAGCAGATATTGGTTTCAAAGAAGACATGTAGTAATTTTTGAATGCAATAAGCTCAAATATCCATGCCATAAAGACAATAAGAGCTTTAAGTAAGAATAAAAGTACACCTTGCCAATCAGTTGCAAAAGCTTCCGGTGCTGTCCATGAAATCAGCAAAAAACCAAAAGTACTTGATAGTGCTATCATAAAAATAATAGAACTTTGATCGGATGCTTTTTACGCGTAACAAAATAAATGCCGATCAGTATACCATAAATAGCAGTTAATAATATCCACATAAAAATATTTTAACAAATATGTAAAAATTTAGCAACTAAAAAATAATTAAATAGTGTCAAGTAGACGATAAACCTAAAAAATAAAATCTACCATCTGAAAATATTTACAACAAGTAATGTCTCAAAGCACATGGAACGGAATATTTAAAATTTTCAATTTATACTAGAAAGCATATAAAACATAGCAAAAATTAAGATTAATTCAAAGATAACACTATCTTCAATATTAAATTTATTAAAAACATGATTAAACATAGTTATGTTTTTATAACTATGCTAATTTTAAAACTTCAGTTTTGGATTGAGATAAAAATACTTTTAGATTTTTAGATTACAAAAAAACTAAAGTAAGTTTCCAAAATAACAGGCATCAACCATTGCAAAAAAAACATTTCTAACAATACACCATGTAATGATAAAACAATTAACTTAATATAATGTAAATTAGCATAGTTATGTTTTAATAACTATGCTAATTTTAATATCTTTTTACTCTATACAAAATACTACTTTAAGAGTTGTAATGTATATATAATGTTTTTAGCTAAAAAAATTAAATTTTTAAGGCTATCAATTTAGTATAGTTATGTTTTCATAACTATGCTAATTTTAGTCGCTTTTTTTTCTTTCTGCAAAAATAGATTTTATATGAAAGATGATAACGGACACCTCATAGCACATATAAAATATTTAGATTTCAACATTTGAAAATAATATGCTGAAGTACCTTAAGATACAGGGTAAATTGTTAGACCTTAGATTTAAAATGTTGTATACGATAAAAAGTACCTTAAGGCACACACATGGAACGGAAATGATTTGGGTTTTGAATATAATAGACAACAGAAAGTGTTCCTGGACATATAGAGCATAGATTTGAAATATGGTAGACGACTCTAAATATCATAAAACTTTGGCACGAAATATATTTAACACAATAGTCAATAAAAAGAGTACTGCAACAATGCAATAATATTAACATAGTTATTAAAACATAACTATGCTAGTTTTAGTTGTTTTTTTCTTAATATGAAAATAGATTATGTAGTAGACGATATAAATGTCATGAATCTTTGAATAAATTAATATATATTAAAACACATTAGTCAATAAAAAGACTTATAAGTCATACAACGATATGAATTAGGGTTTTATATTAATAAACAAGCATAGTTATGAAAACATAACTATGCTAATTTTAAAACTTCAGTTTTGGATTGAGAGAGATTTTTAATATAAAAATAATAAATGTCTTCTCATTACAGATGTAGGTAAGGTTTGTATTTTGAATAAACTAGACTATAAAAAATGCCTTAGAGTGTACAGCAGAACGAATGTCAATTTTTAAACAATAACTATTACCCTTAAGATTGCTTACTTATACAACTCTGAAAAGATCGCCGAGTACCTATTAGAAAAAGGCGCAACTGATAAAATCATAGAAGAAAAGAAACAAGAAAACATTGATAATTCAAAATAATAAATATTAAAATCATTATTATTAAAAAAAGGCAATAAAATTAGCATAGTTATGTTTTCATAACTATGCTAATTTTAATATCTTTTTACTCTATACAAAATACTACTTTAAGAGCTGTAATGTATATATAATGTTTTTAGCTAGAAAAATTAAATTTTAAGGCTATCAATTTAGCATAGTTATGTTTTCATAACTATGCTAAATTTGAAACTTCAGTTTTGGATTGAGAAAGATTTTTAATATAAAAATAATAAATGTCTTCTCAATACTGATATAGATAAGGTTTAGATTTTAAATATAATGG
Organism: uncultured Clostridia bacterium; assembly: GCA_944345705.1. GTDB lineage: Bacteria > Bacillota > Clostridia > Christensenellales > UBA1242 > Caccovivens. Next base: position 31,426 of record CALVML010000016.1, read on the forward strand.
TCGGTAGTAATTGTCTTAACACTCATAATGAAACGGTTAAACTTAAATTTTGAAAGTAATATTCGATAAAAAGTGAATTTTTGACAAAAAGTGCCTTAAGGCAAATAGCGGGATGTGTAAGGCTTAAAATTGGAATGAAGTAGACGAGAAAAAGTGTCTTAAGGCACACACTGGAACGGATAGAGTATAGATTTGAATACAGTAGACGATAGAAAGTGCTTTAAAGCACACACAAAAAAAGCAGGGAGCTTAAGCTCTCCTGCATTTTTTATCACAATTTAATAGTAAATTCTTAGTTATTGATCTCGGTTGGACTTATCCGTCCATTGTACTTTTCGTAAGAT
>CALVML010000017.1 GCA_944345705.1 uncultured Clostridia bacterium
ACTTTCTGTTGGAACAGAAACAAAATCATTTATATCATACATTTCTTTCATAATGCTCATATTTTAGCAATTTTATTTTGTTTTGTCAACTAATTGCTCATATATTATCAATTATTCATAAGCAATTAATATATTTATATAAACGAAATATGAAACATAGGAAAGTTTTCAAAATAACAAAAATCAAGACAATGTCTGCAAAATCTTTTTTTATAAAAAATGATTTTGTTTCCAATAGATAAAGACAATGAATTTTGAAATAAATTCATTTGTATTTTAGATAAAGGAGAAAGGAATATTTTGTAATAACATGAAAATGTGTTATATTGTATTTATGGAAAAGTTGATTAAAAAAATATTAAACAAAGAAAACATTTTTTTTGAAAAAATTATAAAAAGCACATCTGGTTTTACAAATATTGTGTATTTTGTAGATAATAATTATGTTGTAAAGATTGTTGCTCCTAATACAAAACCAGAGAAAATAAATAAAGAAATAAGTTTTTATAAAAATATAAAACTAAATTGTATGCCAAAATATATTGCAAGTGGAAATATAGATGGCGTTGATTATTTAATATTAGAAAAAATTAAGGGCGACAGTTTATATAATATTTGGCACACATTAGATAATCAGCAAAGAAAAAATATTACTCTTAAAATTGTTAATATTTTAAAGGAAATTCATAAACAATCTTATTCATTTTTGGAAAGCAAATATGTTGTAAATAATTTAAAAGATAAAATGAATAAGAGTTTTGATTTAAATATTTCCATTTTAAAGAATAAAGGGTTCGATGTAACTTATTTAAAAATATTTAAACAACAATATTTAAACAAAGTTTTTGAAGAACAAAAAATAAGACTTGTTTATAATGATGCACATTTTGACAACTTTATATATGACGGAGAGAATGTTTTCATTATAGATTTTGATAGAGTTTTATGCACTTCTGTTGATTATGAATTAATGATAATAGGACTTATGTTGGAAGACCCAGCTAAATTTGCAAGTTTTGAAAACGAAAAATTTGTTAAAAAATACGATTACATTAATATTTGGTTAGATTTGCAAAACTTTTATCCTGAAATGTTTAATTTTACTTACATTCATGAAAGACTATATACATACTCATTTATTTATAAACTTGGTCAGGCTTTTGAAACTAACAATAATGAAAAAATCAAAGAATTATTATTTAATTTTGAAATTTTTGTTGATGATTTGTCAATACATATGTAATTAAAATTATATATGTTTGTATATTAAAATATAAATATTTATTACTGCTACGAATTTTTGCAAGAAAAATGCAAGATTTTTGCAAAAGGGGTATTTTGTGTTATATTTTATCGTGTTTGTATTGTATAATAATGTTTGATAAGATGAAGTTACTAAAATACCGATAAATAAAGGGATTGAGAGATTTTTAATATGTTATTCTATGGTAAAATATAATATGAAAAGTTGAACTCGCGACATTTTTAGGTCGCCCCTTCGGATCGATTATCGAGGGTTCGAGTCCTTCTAGGTGCACCATAAAACCTTTATAAATACAGAGATTAGCGATTTTTGATATGATGTTTTAATAAAATTTGATATACATATATTTTTTTAAATTTATTAATTTAGTTTTTTGTATAAAACTATAAAAGAGAATTAATTTTTTTTATGTCCTCTTTTCTGATATGTTTAATAAAGTATTTTCTTGTTCTAAATTTTAATTTGTATATTTTTTGTCATCTAAAACATTTTTTAAATTTTTTGGATTTAAATGCTGTAACGTTTCTAAAACAAATAATCCGTTTTTTATTATAAGTACATCATCAAACCATATTTCTCCACCACCATATTCTTTTGTTTGAATTTGTATTAGATCCCAATGCAAACTGGAACGATTCCCTTTTGTATTGGAATTGCAAGAATTTCCGGGTGTAAAATGAAAACTTCCGCATATTTTTTCATCATATAAGATAGAGTTTAAAGGTTTTGTTATGTAAGGGTTTAAACCTATAGCAAATTCTCCTATATATCTTGCTCCTTCATCAATATTTAGTTCTTTCGTTAATAATTCTTTATGGTTGCAATTTTCTTCAATTATTTTTCCATTTTCAAATTTAAAATAAATATTTTCATAAACTATTCCATTACGTTTGCTTGGTACATTATAAGTTATATAACCATTTACACTATTGACAACTGGAGGAATGCAAATTTCACCATCAGGTAGATTTTTTTCTCCAAAACATTTTCTTGGCTGTTGATTTTTGATACTAAAAACCAAATCAGTATTTGAAGAAATAATATGGACTTTATCTGTATTATTCATTAAATCAAATAATGGGTTTAATGCTTGTTCGAATTTTTTGCTATTTATGGAAGAAGACTTTAAGTAAGTTTTTGTCATTAATTGTAAATCCACATTATTCTCTATGCTTTCTTCCAAACAAGGGACAATAGTTAAAACCCATTTTTTAAAAAAACGAATTTTTTGATGAACTTCTCTAAAATAATAATTATATTTTTCAATTGCATTATCAGACATTTTCAAATTGATATTATCTCTTAACAATGCTACGCCGTCGCAATTTCTTATAATTTCTGTTTCCCAGTTGATAAATTCTTCTACATCTTTTTTTGAAGCATTTTCCCAAAAATTTAAAAATTTTATATTATCTCTAAAATATTTTTTTATTTTTAAGTTCTGCCTTTTTGCAGTTTCAAATAAACAATTTCCAAGAGGGTATTGAGATAAACCTCTGACTGAAATGTATAATTTATCTCCTTGTTTTAATTTTAATGAATTTGCAATTATGTTTTTTGCTATTTTGTTATAATTTTCCATTTTGTTGATTCTCCGTCATAAAAACATTCAATCATATTATAGCATTTAAAAAGTAGAAAGCAAAATAATAGTATAATAGTTACTATTAAGTAAATATATTTTTCTAATTTAAAATCATAATAAATATAAAAATAAAATTTTTTGTTAGTATTCATTAAACATTATTTTTATATTTGTTTATTATTAAATTGAGTTTGTCTAATGATGTCTTTGCCCTATACAAAAATTACAAAACGAAACGAGTGGATAATCGACAATTGTGACTTACTTGTCTGCCACATCCAAGAAACATATAAAAGCGTTGCTTATAACACTGTCAAATACGCTCAAAAGCAAAACAAAGCTATAATTTATATCTAACAACTAAGAATACTATTTAAACCTTACGGGTTTCAATGTATGTACTATTTTTTATTACCTTTTTTTCTCTATATATATAAAATTAACACTTGCTCTTAAGAGAATAATTATTAATATCAAAATCCTTAAATGTTAACATTAGAAAATTATAAAATTCTCTTGCAGAACTGTAGTTTTCGTCTCTATCTTTTACAGTTAGGCAAAGTTTTGCTATTTTTTCAAAATCTTTATTAAAAACAATTTTTTTGATAAGGTATTTTTCCCTAAACTTGGTATTAAAAATGATTTTTTCAAGTTTACTATATGGTATTTTTAGTTTATGTACATTATGAAAATAGGCATCAATCGCGTTATAAATAAAATTGTAATATAAAAAATTAATGTCTTCATTTAATTTATATTTTTCATCCAATTCATCAAAATGCTCCCATAATAGAATAACAATTGTTTTTATAAGCAAATTCAGAAAGTGTTTGATTTTTAGAACTTCCGCTCAAATCACATATTGGACGTCATTGAAATAATTTTCACAATTACACTTATATCCAATAATTAAAACACCGAAGAGAGAAGTATAATCTAATATTTTGTTTAAAAATAATCCTCGGCTGTAAAGCGAGGATTGTTTTTGTACAATCTTATCATTTTAATGATTTCGTTTTTCTCTTTTCATTTAAGATGTTATTAAAAATATTATTTGCTTATTAAAAAAAACTAATAAGTAAATTTTTAAGCTTAATTGGTTGTCTGTTGACTTTGATTTTGGTATTATATACTAAAGGAAGAAATTGATATGATTAAGGTTGTAATATTTGATTTTGATGATACTCTATATTCTGATACCAATCCGTTGCCTTGGAAAAATTTTTGTATAAAGACGGTTGAGTATTTTTTGAAAAAATTAAAGGTTGAAGATAGTGAAAATATTTTAAACATTGTGAAAAACAGTGGGTTTAGTGACCGTCAACTGATTAAGTTTATTGTATCGCTTGGAGCAAAAGAAAAAGATGTCAAAGATTATATGAAATCACATAACATTGAAGGAAACGCCTTCGAGAATTGTAAAAAAGTATCAAATACAACACTAAGAGATTTTCAACAGTATTTTGTAATGTACATTGTTTCAAATTCATTAGAAACAAGTGTGCAGGACAATATGGAGTTGTTGAAAATTGACTCATCATTCTTTAAAGACATAATATCCAATAAGGAAGATAGCAAAAAGAAAGAATATGAAAATATTATTAAAAGAGAGGGAATTTTGCCTAACGAACTTTTAGTAATTGGTAATAGCTATAGCTCTGATATTCTTCCAGCCTTAGAAATAGGAGCAAACGGCAAAGTTGTAACAAGTGCCGATTTTCTTTTCGAAGATTTTTTGATGATAAAGGCGAATTGATAAGCAATATTCAGTAGAAGTTTTATTGTTAATATCTATCTTTAGCAGATGCAAAATCAAAAAAAGAAATCGATGAAAAACCCTTGTGTAAATTTTCACTGGAGTTTTTTTGCAATGTAAACTTAAAAAAATCTAGTAAAATAAAAAAATCAATATGCAAAAAATTCGACATAATAGATTATAAAACTTTAAAAATTGTCAAATTAGTTGTAAATTTTGATTTATTTTGCTAAAATCTTGCCATGAAAGATTTAGAAAATATACATAGCGGACATAGGTTAAGATTGACTCGCACTGTAGATAAATGCGGACTTGAAGGTTTAAGTGATATACAAGTACTAGAGTTTGTACTATTTTATATATTCCCACGCGGAGATGTCAACCCACTTTCGCATAGGCTTTTAGACAAATATAAGACACTTGCAAATGTGCTTGAAGCGTCTGTCGATGATCTAAAACAGGTGAAGGGCATGGGCGAGATGAGTGCAATGAAACTGCATAGCATTTTATATGTATTTGATATCTATTTGGCGCAAAAAGCCACTCAGTCTTTAAAAGTTGCAACAATCGGCGAAATTTACGATCTAGTAGAGGCACTGTTAAGATTTAAAAGTGAAGAGCGTCTTGTTATAATAGGACTAAGTAAGCGCAGTGAATTTTTAGGTTATGAAGTCCTCGCAAAAGGGAATTATGACAATATCACTTTGCAACAGCGCGATGTTGCTAATTTTTGCAATAATACGATGTCGGCGGCTGTAGTCATGGCACATAATCATCCGCAAGGAAAAGCTATTCCTTCACAGGCAGATACAGATACCCATGAAAATTTGCTTCGCAAGTTTGAATTTGGTGGAGTTGAACTTTTAGACAACTTGATTATAGGTACAGACGGCATTTTTAGCATGAAAGACAATAGATTAAAAAGATCTTTCTATCGTGACGAGCAGCAGTTGCAACTTGCCCTTAAAAATTTGGATATAAAATAAGAGTATTTCTTAAAAAAGTGAATTGTGTTATTGATTTGACAAATATAAAATTTCATATTAAAATAATAATAAAGAATAATATTACAAATAATAAAACAATAAAAGGATGTGAATATGAAACTTAAAACCATGATATATAATTTTTATAACAATTTCGGTGAAGATCCAGATAACGAAGAAGACGATGACGATTTCGATGAAGACGACGACGAAGACGAAGAAGACAATGAAGAAGGTGAAGACGACGAAGAAGACGAAAGTGGTTTCGGTGAAGATATCGGCGATGGCTATGGAGAAGATGCTGTAGATCCACTAGACGCTCAAGAAAGAGCAGAAGCGGGAGAAGATCAACAGGAAAAATCTTCAGGTAAAGAAAAAAAACAGACAAATGATCAAGCCGTAAAACAAAAGGTTGCATTTAAAAGAAAGCCGGGTAAAAAATTCAATGCTAAAGTTGCAGCTGCTATCGCGAAAAAACATCCATTTACCATGACAAGACATGTTGAAGCCAGGTGTCATTTCTGTCATAAAAAATCGATAGTAAGATGTAAGAAAAATTATATAAGAATATCATGCGCTTCTATGCGAATACTGGCACATAAACAATTTACTCCGTTTTATTGTGTTAATCCGAAGTGCAAGATGTCTTTCCAGCGTGATTATATACAGATGGCTGGCGGTATTTCTTATGAAGGTAACGTGATACCAATAAGAGAGATATTAAAGGTAAGCAATACATAATATCCTTATAATATTGTATCTTGACTTAAAGACTAAAGTAGTATATAATAATTATAACTACTTTAGTTTTTTTATCTAAAATTGAGATAAATGCATATTAGATAATAATTACTTGCTAAAGACAAAAGGGGGGAGTTTATGTTTGATGTCAATAAACTTGCAAAGCAATATTATTTGGTAAAATGGCCAGCATCATTTTTTCATGATACAAATGGTGAAAATCGTATAGATCAGGCAAAAATCAATGCACTATTTAAAAATACAGGGGTATATGCAAAACTTGGATATAATTTTGAGCAGGCAGAGCCAGATTCTCCAATGAAAGAGAAATTTAGAAATGCCTATACTGACATTTTGAATTTAGCTGGAAGTGCAATTCAGGTTATCATATTGCGTGATCTTGATTATATAATGACACACGCATCTATATCAATGCAAGATCAGCTTGTATGTGAATATATGATGAATAGAAAATATGTTGAAGGTGTTCAATCTCTTTTTGGTGTGCCTGAAAATATAATTGATAAGGTATCATTTAAAATTGCAAACTCTACACTTAATGAAGAAAATCTTCAATACCTTGAAAATATCAAGAATTACTTGACTACTTATATAAAAGAAAATCAAAACAAGTTAAGATATTTTAGAGAACTTTGCTATGAAGACTTGAGGTTTTTGTCTTATAATGGATATAGTCATGAGCTTGTTAAAAAGGGTATAAGCAAGATTATTGAAAGTTCTGCAAACGCCTATTTGAGAATGCTTAAGATTGCTGAAGAAAAAGCGCAAATGCAGGCACAGGCTTCTTTAGGTCAACCTGAAGAAAGACGAGGCGGTCAGCAAGAAACAAGATCAGCGACTTTAGCAAAACCAAATGAAGCAAAAAAAGCAAGTCAAGAGCCAAGAGTGATACTTTCTATTGATGAAGCAATTGCTAAAAACTTTGAAATGTTTGTTGGTCTTGATAAAGTTAAAGAGCAACTTAAGGCAAAGTACGCACTTATCATGAAATATCCACACAAGACAGACCTAAATCTCAACTTTAGACTTGTAGGCAATCCGGGCGTTGGCAAATCTACTATGGCTGAAGTCATGGGTAGGACTTTCTATGATAGTGGCTTGCTTGCAAAAGATACATTCAATGAGTATAACGGAGCAGACTTAAAAGCAAAGTTTACAGGACATACAACTGCAAAGGTTAAAGAGATAATTGACGAATCTATTGGTGGAACACTTCTTATAGACGAGGCATATTCACTAAATCAAGAGGATGGAAGGAGTGACGCCTTTACTCAAGACGCGACAAGCCAAATTGTAAAATCTGTTGAACAGCTTCTTAAAAGTCAGGCTAAAAATCCAGACCTTCGTACTTGTATAATCCTTGCTGGCTATGCCGACAAGATTGAAGCGCTTATGAAAACAAACTCAGGCTTCAAGCGTAGATTTCCAAACCTTATAAGCCTTCCAGATTATACCGATAAACAGCTTCTCGATATTTTCTGTTTCCACATGAAAAAGGATGGACTTACATTGTCAAAGACTGCTAAGGACGAACTATTAAAATTGTTTAAAGCTGAACGCGAGAAAAAAGACTTCTCAAATGCAGGCTTTGCTATGAACCTTCTTCAACTTACAGAAGAACAGCAAGCTGTGCGCACACTTGAAAGACTAAACGATTTTCTTATCAAGCCAGAAGATATCCATAAAGCAAGTGAAGTGCTTCTAGATCAGGAAGAGGAGCGCAGACCGATCGGCTTTGGAAATTAATAGCAATTCAATAGTTACCAGTAACTAAAAGACTTTGATAAATTATATAATTTTATTAAAAGAAAATATAGGCGGAAAAATATTTTTCCGTCTTTTTATTTTTTAAAGCGATCATGCTAAATATTTTTTAATTATAAATAAAATTCTTTAGCTTTTAATTATTTTTTTATTTTTTAATAATCTTTAATATTTTTTTTAATTTTTTTAATTTTTTTAATTAATTAATTTTAATTTTTATTTAATTATTTTTTTAAATTTTATTTTGTTTTTAATTAGCTTTTTATTATAATTATCAAAAAAGGGAAAATATGGAAGCATTATTTGAAAATACAACTTTTCTTAATAGAGATGATTTATATAAATATCAAAAAAGCGAAGTTAAGAAATCTATATTGCTTGCAAGTGGACTTTTGCTTTTAGTCACTATTGGTATAAGTGTGCCACTTGCACTATTTGTGGAGATATATCTTGGTGCAATTATGCTTATCATTGGTGCGGTATGTTCTGTTGTACTTCTTCCTTACATAATCAATGATGGCATAAAAAAACAGAACGCACAGCTGTTTTCTCAAACCGACATTGCAATCGAGTTTGCTTTTTTTCAAGACGAGTTTTCAGTCCAAGCAAAACAAAATGGAGAAAGTGAAAAGAGTGCAAGTGAGAGTTATAACTATAGTCAAATAACAAGGGTTTCTCTTTACAATGTCTATATGTTTATCTATACATCTCCGCGCACAAGCTTTGTACTCGACAGACGCAACATGACTAAAGGGACGAGCGGAGAAGTCGCAAATTTATTTAAAAGTCACGGAGTAAAAGTAATCGATAAAACAAAGGCTGTCAAATAAAGCGGCTTAGCCACTTTTTCGAGCGCGGTGCCTTCGCTTGTTTGTCTATAGACTGTTAATTTGTCATCACTCCGATGATTATTTATTTTAAAAAATCCTTAGACAACTAATTTTTATATATTTTAACAATGTTAATTTAAGTCTACTTTTAAAAGTAGGCTTTTTTTAAATAAAAGTTTTTGGACAAGTGTCATAAAAATAGATGCTGGGCTGTATATTAATTTAGGGGTGTAGTTTGGAAATACTCGTGCTTATCGTTTTAGGACTTGTGCAAGGCTTATGCGAATTTTTACCAATTTCATCAAGCGGACATTTGGTGCTTCTATCAAACCTTTTCGGCATTGAAGATTCGCTTTTTGTAAGCATAATTCTCCATGTTGCGACCCTTCTTTCAATCTGTGTTGTACTTCGCAAAGAGATCTTTGCTTTAATTCGTCATCCTTTCTCAAGCGAAAGCATGAATATCTATATCGCAACAATTCCAACTTGCCTTTTTGCACTTATCTTTATGTCACTTATAAACTCATCTTTTGAAGGAAGCTTTCTTCCATTCGCATTTTTAATAAGCGCGGTCGTGCTTTTCGCAGGCGAGAAACTTGCAAAAAAAGATAAATATCCGTGGCAAAGTGAGGGGAGAACTATAGACTCTAAAAAGGCCTTTCTTATTGGCGTAAGTCAAGGTATAGCCATCTTTCCTGGGATATCTAGATCAGGCATGACAATTTCAACAGGACTTATGCTTGGCGCTGACAAAAGTGAAGTAGCAAAATTTTCATTTTTGCTTTCTGTGCCTGTGATACTACTTTCACTTGTAATGGAAATTTCAAAAATGGTGCTTTTTGACTATTCAATCTCTGTCAGTGCAATAGGCATTTCTCTATCATTTGCTGTCGCATTTTTAGTCGGCATTCTTTCTATCAAAGCAATGCTCTCGCTTACTCAAAAAGCAAAATTCAAATACTTTAGTCTTTATCTTATTATCATGGCAGTTATTGCCTTCTTTGTGATATGACTATAAATTTTGATTGATTTTTAAAACTTTTACTTAAATATAAAAAACACTTTTTGTACTTAAAGCAAATGAAATCTCTTATAAAGGAAAGGCGTGTGAAAGAGTTTTATACAAGGTCAATATCTGATGTTTTAAATGAGTTTGATGTAAGTCCGAATGGGCTTACTTTATCACAGGTCGAAGAGCGAAAAAAAGAAGTGCCGAAGGATGAAGTCTATAAAAAATCAAATATCGTTTCAAAGTTTTTCGAACAGTTTTTTGATTTAATGATAATAATCTTGCTTGTTTCATCATTTATATCTATTCTTATTGGCATAATAGAAAACACAAGCGAAGAGATCATTGACGGCGTACTTATCTTAATTATCGTACTTATGAATGCAATATTTGGCGTTGTCCAACAATACAAAGCAGAAAAATCGCTAGAGGCACTTGGCAAGCTCATTATGCCAAAGACTATAGTAATAAGACAAGGCAAGGCTGTCAAGATTTCCACTAGTGATCTAGTCCTTGGTGATATAGTAGTGCTGGAAGCAGGTGGCATAGTGCCTGCAGATCTAAGACTTATCGAGAGCGTTCAACTCAAAATTGATGAGTCAAGTTTGACAGGAGAAAGCCACGCGGTAATCAAAGATTGTCAAAAGGTACTCGACAGCGATACTCTCCTAGGCGAGCGTGTCAATATGGCATACAAGGGCACGACGGTCAGTTTTGGCAAGGGCAAGGGAGTTGTGAGTGCTATATCAAACCAGACAGAATTTGGCAAGATTGCAAACGCACTAAAGGATAGCGCCAAAGAGCAAACTCCACTTCAAAAGAGTATCAAAGATGTCGGCAAGGTGCTGACATATCTTGTTTTGATAATAGCAGTGATCACATTCGTTATGGAGATATGTATCGATCCGCATAATATCATGGAAGCATTTTTGACGGCGGTTGCTATTGCAGTAGCTGCCATTCCTGAGAGTATGCCAGCAGTGATTACAATCATTATGAGTCTAGGTGTCAGCCGTCTTGCAAAACAAAAAGCCATAGTAAGACAGATGCACTCGGTGGAAACACTCGGTTGTTGTGATGTCATTTGCTCAGATAAGACTGGTACAATTACGCAGAACAAGATGACAGTAAAAGGGTGCTATTATGATGACAAAGTGCAGGGTACAGAGTTTAATAAAAGCATGGCGTTTGCAAAACTTAATAGGGCATGCTTCTATTGCAATGATGCTGTTGAAGGCGAGAAGGGCTTGATCGGCGATCCAACAGAGATTGCTCTTATGAATTTTTCAAAGAAATTCAACAAATCTCAATTTACAAAACTGAATGAGTTGCCATTTGATTCTGGCAGAAAACTCATGAGTGTTCTTGTTGATGAAAACGGCAAAACTATGTACACGAAAGGCGCGCCAGACATCATCTTAGAAAAGTGCGATAGAGTACTAAAAGACGGCAAAATATTGCCACTTGATAAGGCGAGCAAAAATAAAATCTTAAGCGGAAATGAAAAGATGAGCGGAAAGGCTATGCGCGTACTCGGCTTTGCCTTTAAGGCAAGTTGCACTGACCGCGATTTCTATGAAGATGGTTTAATCTTTATAGGACTTGTTGGCATGATCGATCCGCCTAGACTAGAGATTGAAGAGGCTGTTCAAAAATGCAAGGAAGCTGGCATGAAGCCTGTGATGATTACTGGCGACTACAGTCAAACCGCCTTTGCGATTGCAAGTGAAATAGGCATTGCTTCTTCGATGAAACAGGTGCTAAGTGGACAAGAACTTAAAAAAATGAGCGAAGAAAAACTTGCTAAGGTTATTGACCAATTTACAGTCTTTGCCCGCGTTTCGCCAGAAGATAAGGTGCGCATTGTGGAAGCATTTAAAAAGCGAGGTCATGTTGTAGCCATGACAGGTGATGGCGTCAATGATGCTCCATCAATCAAGAAAGCAAATATCGGTATTGGTATGGGTATAAGTGGAACAGATGTTGCAAAGCAGGCAAGCGACCTTATAATTACCGATGATAACTTTGCAACCATTGTGATTGCAGTCGAAGAAGGGCGCAAGATCTATGAGAACATTCAAAAGACAGTTAAATTTCTCTTTTCGGCAAATATGGCAGAGCTCTTTTCACTGTTTATTGTAACCTTAATCTATCCACAATTTGTTTTCCTTCTCCCTGTGCAAATTCTCTTTGTCAACTTGATTACCGATTCCCTTCCTGCCATTGCACTTGGGCTTGAAAACCCTGAAAAAGATCTTATGAAACTTCCACCGCGCTCCTCTAAGAAAAGTCTATTTGCAAATGGAATTGGCGTATCGATAATTGTGCTTGGACTTGTGCAGACAGCCCTTGTCGTCCTAAGTTATGTCCTCGGAATTTGCCTATACGATGACAAGATCGCAATGACTATGGGCTTTTACACTTTGAATATAATTCAAATGTTCTACCTTGCGTCAATGCGAACCAATGTCAATATCTTCAAATCTAAACCACACAAAAATATATTCTTTCTGCTTGCAGTAGGCTTCTGTTTCTTGATCGTTATTATTCTTGCCTTTACTCCTTGCGGAGCACTTTTGCAACTCGAAAAATTGAATCTCTCGCAGTGGCTAATAATATTTGGACTTTCTATGGCTATGCTTGTGATAAGTGAAATTTATAAATTTATAGCAAAGCGAGTTATGAAAAGAATTACAAAAAAAATAAAGTAAAAAATATTTATAAAAAAGCTAAAAACATAGAAAAATCGTCAATATTTAATAAAATTGGCGATTTTTTTTGTATATGTTCGTTTTTTAAATATCAAAAACAATTTTTATTAATTTTGATTTTGCAAAATACCGCTATTTGTGATATCATATAGGAGTATGGAACTGATAGACATAATAAAAGACTCGCAAGATTTTAAATCGCTATTAAACGAATATCAAAAGGGACTTTTGTCAAAATCAATACTGCTTATAAGTCCTGATATAGACTATATGCGTGCCTTTGCCAAGGTGCTTGCTATATTAATAGAAGATGGACAAATCGATAAAAACAGTGCAAATTATGTAAAGATTGAAAATGAACTGCATAGCGATGTTCTATTTTTTCCAAGCAAAGATAAACTGCTAGTCGCAGACAGCGAAAAGATAGTTGAAGAAAGTTTTGTCAAACCTACTTCTTCGCCTAAAAAAATCTTTATAATATCGTCAATCGACAATTCTATGGAAAGCGCACAAAACAAACTGCTTAAGACGCTTGAAGAACCGCCAAAGAATGTCTATTTTTTGCTTACCTCTTCACAGATCGAAAAAGTGCTTCCAACAGTTAGGTCAAGATGTAATAAGATAGCCTTGCAAAAATTAAGTCCAAAACAGTTGAGCCTTATCACAGGCTTTGAGGAAAATGACAACATCATAAAGGCAAGTGACAATTTATTAACAAATGTCAATCAGTTTGCAAAGATGTCAGATTTTGATGATTTCTTTTCTTGCACAATGGGCGTGCTGAGCGAACTTAAAAATACAAAGCAGGTGCTTGATTATTCAAAGAACTTGCAAAGATATCTTGATCGATTTGATATAATTATGAATATCTTATTGCTTGCCGTGGAAGATATGATTTTAATTAAAAGTGGACTTGAAGGCAAAAATTTGAAAGATGAAAGTCTTTTAAAAGTCAGCGACGAGTACACAATAAAGGCACTTATTGAAATTCAAAATTTGATCGATAAAGCAAGCCGTGAAAAAAGCTTGAATGTAAGTCCGCTTACAATAATAGAAAATTTACTTTTAAAGATATTGGAGGTTAAATACTTATGCAGATAGAGGTTGTGACTGCAAAATTTTTAAACGGAGTTCATGGTTATTATTTCAGCCCGAACGGACTAAATCTTAAAAAAAATGATCTTGTGATTGTAGATACTGAGAAGGGCAAGGATATTGCAAGGATTATAAAAGAAAAAGAAGAAATTGATCCACACTCTCTAAGTGAACCGCTAAAAAATGTAATAAAATTTGCAGACGAAAAGGAACTTGATTTATATTATCAAAATCAAGAAAAGGCAAAAGCACTTTTGCCAGAGATAAAGGCTCTTGTCAAAAATGAAGGGCTTGACATGAAGATTATAAGTGCAGAGTGTAACTATAACTTTTCACGGCTTACCATCAATTTCACCGCTGAAAACAGAGTTGATTTCCGCGATCTAGTCAAAAAACTTGCCGACAATTATAAGGTAAGAATAGATTTAAGACAGATAGGACCGCGCGACACCACACGTATCTTAGGTGGCTACGGACCTTGCGGACTTGAATGCTGTTGCCACAAAGGTTTTGGTATCAATGATCATATTTCAATTAAGATGGCAAAAAATCAAGGGCTAAGTTTAAGCCCAAATTCAATCAGTGGTCTTTGCGGAAAGATGCTTTGTTGTCTTGCCTATGAAAATGAATATTATCAAGAGATAGTAAAAAAGATGCCCAAATTAAATTCTATTGTCCTTTCTAGCGATGGCGAAGGCAAGGTTATTTACAATGACCTATTGCATCAAACTGTATCTGTCAAGTATCAAACAGAGCAGTCAAGCGAGATCAAAGAGTATACATTGGAAGAATTTAATTTGCTAAAAAATAAAAATAAAAATTAAAAAATTTAGCAAAAATTGACAAAATTCATTAAAAAACTTGAAAATTTGCCAAAAAAAGACAAAAATACAAAGATTTTATTTAATAAGGGATGAATTATGGATGTAACACTTGAAAAGGGAGAGCGAATTGAAGATCTGCAATGCAAGGGGTTAAAGATAATTCAAAATAAGAATTATTATACCTTCACTTCAGACTCAGTCATTCTTGCAAACTTTATAAATCTTAAGAAAGACGATTTTGCCATTGAGATAGGCACAGGTTGTGGCGTGATAAGCGTGCTTCTCTCTGCAAAGGTAGATTTTAAAAAGATAGTTGCCTTTGAGTTGCAAGACAAGATGGCACACCTTGCCGAAAAGAATGTCATTTTAAATGATCTACAAGATAAAATTCAAATTATAAGCGATGACGCTAAAAATTTCAAAGATTACATAGATGGCTATGCAGATGTTGTATTTTCAAATCCGCCATATATGCATGAGAGCAGTTTAAATAGAAATGATGTAAAGTCAATTGCTAGACATGACAGCACCTTGCCACTCGCTGATCTGTGCAAGATTGCCTGCCAAATGCTTAAATTTGGTGGCAAATTTTATATGATTTTTCCAGCTAGCCGATGTGCAGAAGCCATTCATACTTTAATAGAAAACGGGCTAGAACCTAAACGCATGTTTTTCACCGAAAACAATAAGCGCGAAATAAAACTCATAGTTATTGAAGCTGTCAAGGGGGCAAGACATGGCGTGAAAGTACTTCCAAATCTTGTCACAAATGATATAGATGGACAATATCTTAAAATTTTACAGACAAGATATTTTTTGAAAAATGAAAAATAATTCTTTAGAGTGTAGAAAACAGTGATCGAAAATTTTTATTACCTTATGCTCGACTTAAACAAAATATTAAAATAGAAATGCCACAACGGCATTTTTTTTGTTGCAATCTTTGTCTATTTTTTTGTATTAAGATTGTTTGACAAAATTCTATAATATGTTAAAATATTCTTGATGAAACTAAAGATATTTCAAAACTACGCAATTTTTGATGCTACTTGCGATATGGTTGCCTCTATTGACAATCGCGATAGTGAAATTGAACATATAGTAGTTGTGCCTGACAAATTTTCATTGCAATGCGAGAAGATGATCCTTGAAAAAATCAAGGATAGCCTTTTTAATGTCAATGTTCTTGGTATCAGTCAGGTGGCAGACCGTGCATTTGAAATGCTTGGCAAAAGTGTAAAGGTATTACCATCAAGTGAACTTTTGCTTTTAACTATGAAAGCGATCGAAAATGTTCGGGACAAGTTTTTAACCTTTCAGAAAAGTGGAATAAATTTCTGCTATGAGATTTGTAAGATTATAAGTCAGCTAAAAAGTTCGCTCATTTCGCCCGAGGAGTTAGATAGACAAGGAGATGACCTTAGCGGAAAGAAATATCATGATTTAAAACTTATATATCAAGAATATCAAAGATTGTTAAATGAAAACTTTGATGAAAACGCACGCCTTAAATTTTTGATCGAACTTTTAAATGAAAGTGACATCTTTAAAAATACATATTTCTATTTTGGCATGTTTGACTCATTTACTCAAGAAGGCTATAGTTTAATAAGTGCCTTGGTCAAGGCAAGCAAGGGCGTGTCGGTTGCCATAGCAATGCCTATAAGTATAGCAAACGACTATATTTACGAGCAAGACATATTTAATAAACTGCAAAAGATTGCTTTAGACTATGAATTGCCAGCGGAAGTGATAACTAATTGCTCTGACAAAGAAAGCGTCAAATACTATATGGCGTCAAATCTTTTCGGGCAGGGAGAAAAAAGCAAAATTAAGAGTGATTTTTATTATAATTTTTCTTCTAGTTCTATGTCCGATCAGGTCAATGCATGCGCAAAACTTATCTATAACTTTGTCCATGCAGGCATGAAGTATAGTGACATCAAAATAGCCTTGTCTAACGAAAGCGATTTCTCTCTCAATCTTGAAGAAACTTTTGCGCGATATGATATTCCTATCTACATTTCTTCATCACTACTTGCCATCGAACTTCCTTTAATAGACCTTGTCATCAAATTTTTGCAGGTTATATATTTTAATTATGCAAAGGACAGTCTGCTTGCATTATTTAATCACAGCCTAGTTAGCGCAAGCGAACTTGTCGATCTTGTGCAAGTTTACAATGTGTCAAATAAGAGAAAATTTATAAAATACATAAAGGACAAATTTGAGTTTTCTTTCATCTTTGACGAGCTTGAAAACTGTCAGTCAGCCAGCGATTATCAGAGTGTAATTGAGAAAATTTGCGAGAATTTCATGCAAAAACATGAAAAAATGCTAGAAAAACTTGAAAATTTGTCATATTTAAAAGAAAAACAGATAAATGAGCAGGCTTATGATATCTTGACAGAAGCTGTCAAATTGATTTCTAAATATAATGATGTGATCGAGCTTGATGAGTACTATAAACAGCTTTCACTTATCTTATCCTTTAAAAATGTTGAAAGTGTGCCTGCCTTTGTTGACAGTGTGATTGCTGTGCAGGCAGAAGAAAACTATGCAGGATCGTGCAAAGTGCTTTTTGTTCTAGGGGGCGAAAATTTGCCGAGCGTCCAAAGTGACAGCGGACTTTTAAATGATGATGACATTTTTTCATTTATCCATAAAAAGAAGATTGAGCCGACAATTCGCATGATCAATAGGCGAAATCGATTTAAACTTTTCAATCTTCTGCTTTCTCCAACAGAAAAACTGATAACTTTCTATAACGCCAGTACCGATGAAGGTAAGAAAAATGAAGTGCCTGCCTTTATTCAAAGTCTAAGCGATATTTTTGATGCTGAAAATATATCTTCAAATATTTTCAATCTTCAAAATTTAATAAGTCGAGATTTGATAGAAAAAGAAAGAGATGTTTTTCTTCTTTCACTTGGCAACAAGAAAAACATAATCAATGAGTACCACAAAATCTTAAGCGATGACCTTAAGACAAAAATAGACGATGATTTTTTGGGGTTTAAGGCGGACAAAAGTTTTATCCAAGATGGAGAAAAGGTGTTCTTTGATAGAGGATATATTTCGCCATCACAACTTGAAACATTCTTTAATTGTCCCTTCAAACATTTTGCAAGATACGGTCTTCGTATCAATGAAAAAAGCACAAGTGAGTTTTCTTATGCTGATGCTGGAACAATTATCCACAAATATTGCGAAGATTATGTAAGAGAAATCATGGCAGGAAAAGAGAGTAAAAATGAGCTCTTTGTAGAAAAAAACTTTGAAAGAATAATAAAGGAGTGTGATCTTAAAGAGAAGATAGAAATCGAAGACGCGAAACACTCACTTATCAACTTTCTGAAAAGACAAGCCTATCTTGTTTTAAAAGATGTGAAGGACGAACTTGACCTATCGCTTTTTAAGCCATATAAACTAGAATATAATGTCAAGGCAAAACTTTGTGACGATATCGATCTTGTTGGAAAGATTGACAGGATTGACAAAAGTGATGACTATTTTCGTATTATTGACTATAAGTCAGGCAAGGTTGCATCCCCACTTCGAGAGCTTTACTACGGCACAAAACTGCAATTATTCTTGTATAGCGCACTTGTGCAAGAAAAACTCAAAGCTAGACTTGCGGGAGCAATCTACTTCAATGCAAGAAGTGAATATTTTTCGCCTCGTGATGACAAAAAGTTGTTTAAGGGGATTATTTCAAATGATGCGAGTGTGATAGAGAAGTTTGATAAAAATTTACAGTCATCAGGCGAGAGTAAAAAACTTGGCATATCACAAGGAAAGAAAGGCTACAGTGGCAGTTTGATTGCTAAGGATGATTTAGAAAAATATCAACAATATTCGCTTAAATTATCAAAAAAAGGGGTAAATCTTGCAAAAAAAGGATATATTTTGCCAAATCCTATCGATAATACTTGCGAAAATTGTCCTTACAAGGCATTTTGCTTAAATGATTCTAAGTCTTTTAGAAAAAGTCAAATTGTAAATAGTTTTAAAGATGTTAAATTAGGGGAAGATGATGAAGCCAACTGACGAACAACTCAAAATTCTTTCAAGCGACAAAAAAAACATGATTGTTTCCGCTTCTGCAGGTAGCGGAAAAACTTTTGTCGTGATTGAATATCTTGTAAGTTTGATCACAAAACATAAAATCCCACTAAGTCAAATATTGGTTTTAACTTTTACTAAAGCTGCGGCAAACGAGATGCGAACGCGCGCATTAAAAGCAATTCAAGCTTCTCCAAAAAGCGAATTCATGACTCGTCAACTTGACGAGATCTATACTAGCGATATTTCAACAATCGACTCTTTTTGTGAAAAGCTAATAAGACGAAATATAGACAAGTTAAACATAAGTGAAGGCTTTAGCGTGATTGACGAAAATGTAGCTTCATCTCTAAAAGCCAAAGCCTTTGCAAAGACCATTGAGAAGGTGGCGGATGAAGAATATTTTGATCGAATTTATTTCACATTTAAAAGAAATAAGGATGAAATTTTTGCACTCCTATCTTCTATGCAGACCTATCTAGATAGCCAAGATGACAGCGAAGAATTGCTAGACAACGTCGAACAGAATATTCTTGAAAACAGCAAAAAGGCAGAAGATTATATAATTGAAAGAATTAAAGGCTTGCAAGCTAAGGTAAACAAGTCGCTTGAAAACATTTTTGAAGTGGAAGAAAATTATTCTGACTTTTATATGCAACTTTTAAATATATCAAAAATTGAAATTGACGGTGATTTTTGCAAGATTTGCAAGGTTTGGAATGATATAGTAATGCCCTCTTTGCCTCGTTTTAAGACGGATAAAGAGTCTGACAAAGAGAAGATGAAAAAGGCAAGAGATTATCTATCTCAAATAAAGGGTATCACTCAAAATTATTTCGATTTAGATAAAGAAAAGTATGATCAGCTTATAAATAATCAAATAGCAAAGAATGTGATCACAATGTATAGAGTTTATCATGCTTTCTATCAAAAGTTGAAAGCGGAAAGAGATGGTATAGATTTTGCCGATATTGAAAAGATTACAAGACAGTTTTTGCAAGATGAGGGAATTTTAAAACAATTGCAAGATAAGTATAGATATATCTTTATAGACGAATATCAAGACACAAATCCACTGCAAGAGGCAATAATCAAGCCTATTGCCGAAAAGGGCGCATTTATTGCAGTCGGCGATCAAAAACAGGGAATTTATGGTTTCCGCAATGCAAGCATGGAAATCATGCAAAAAGATATTGAAAACTTTACAATAGACGATGACAGTGTCGCTTTAAACTTAACCGGCAATTTTAGAAGTGATGGTCGCGTTCTTGAATTTATCAACTCAATATTTGAAAAGGTCATGACAAAGGAAAGTATGGGTATAGACTATAAAAATACATCTATGCTGAAGGGCATGAAAAACTTTGAAAAGGTTTCTTTGCCTTCGGTTAGCGTTGATTTAGTCGCTAAGGACACGCAAAAGAGAGAAAATCTTGAAAGCGTCTATGACATAAAAAAAGATTTAGGGATCAATCTATCAAAAAACAAGCGTGAAGTAGATACAATTCTTGCTCGCATTGACGAACTTTTAAAAAGCGAGATCTATGATGGTAAACTAGAAAGAAAGAGAAAGGTAAATCAAAGTGATATTGTCGTTCTCTTTAGGTCGCGCGGATCAATAATGAACGAATGTTATCATTCTCTTATTGAAAAAGGGTATTCTGCGGTAGCAAGTGCAAAACTTTATCTGCTTGATGATTATCATATAAGGGTGGTGCAGAGTTTGCTTTCGCTTGCCTTAAATTTTAAAAATGACATAGCTCTTGCAAGTGTCCTTAATTCTCAATTTGGCAAAATAACACTTGAACAGCTTTTGCGAATAAAAGGGCAAGAAAAGTTTTTATATGAAGCAGTGCAAAAGAGCAGTAATGAAAAAGTTATCAAATTTTTAGCTGATTTTGAAAAACTTAAGTTTGATATGCAGATTTTTGGTATAAATAAAGCTCTTCGCCTTTATTTTGAAAAAACTTCATACTATGCTTTTATCAATTCGCTTTCTGATGCTCAGTCAAGACGAGCAAATCTAGACAAGTTTTTAAATGTGATATTGTCTAGCGGAAATGATTTTAATTTGCCTAGATTTTTAAGTTATCTAGACGACAACAAAATACCATGCACAATGGCAGAAAATAGTGTTGATGCCATAACGCTTACCACCATTCACGCAACTAAAGGGCTTGAATTTCCTATTGTAATTTTGGCTGGCGCGGGCGAGAGTTTAGCAGGACAAAATATGCATGGCTTCAATTTCAACAGTACCTTTGGACTAGGTACAAGCATGGTCGACCTTGAAAGTAACATAAAATATCCTTCGCCTATCTATATTACAAACAATCTCTATAAAAAGCGAAAAGAGTTTATAGATGAGATCATGATTTTCTATGTTGCATTGACACGCGCGCAAAATCATCTATATATAATAGGACAAGCTCAAGAGAAGGATATAGAATTTACTTCCGATATATTTGACAGAAAGAATTATCTTGAAATCATCTTAAATGCACTTGGCGAAAATTTTACTTCGCAAGTTTTCTCTCAAGGGCAAGTTGAAACCGAAAATTATCGTTTCAGCGTAATCGATGAAGATATGCAATATTTTCATGAGCAAAAAAATATAGCAAATGATAAAAAGATAGAGAGTTTTGATGAAGAAATACAGCAGTATATAAATTTTTATTATCCAAACAGCGAAATCTGCAAACTGCCTTTCAAAAACTCTGTAACCGCACTTTTGAATTTGAACAAAGATTACAGTGCAAGCGAAAAAGAATATATTTTAAACAACATAGACGATTTTGGAATAGGGCAAGTGACAAATGTTATCAAAGTATCTCGAGAAGATAGGATAAAACAAGGTCTTGCATATCACGAGGCTTTAAAACTTTTAGACTTTGATAAGATTTCTTGTGCTTTAGATTGTCAAAGACAGTTAAGCGAAATTGCCTTTGTCATGCATGAAGGATATGCACAGCTTATCGATGCAGATCTATTATATAAAAATATTGCACGCGTTAAGGAAGTTTTAAAGGGTCAAAAGCCTCAAAAAGAGAAACAATTTATCATGAATTGTACGCTAAAAGAAATCGGCGTAAAAGATATAGATGAAAAGGTGATTGTCCAAGGAATTATTGACTTATTTTCACTTGGCGAGAATAATATTTTAATAGACTTTAAATATACTTCCACCTTTGATGAAGAAAAAATTATAGAAAGATATATTCAGCAAATCAAACTATATCGCATGGCTCTAGTTAAGGCATATGATATCAAAATCGATAAATGCTATATTCTTTCGCTAAAAAATGCAAATTTAATTAAGGTTGATTTATAGTCAATTGCTCATTTGTTAAAATCGGTCAATTTTTCTATTTAAGAAACGTACTTCTTGCTTAGTACTTATTTTAAAGCAGTAAAATTATAAAAAAATAACTAAAAAAAATTATCAGAAAAATAGCAAAAAAAATAATTAAAAAATAGTCAAAAAAAATAAAAAAATATTAGTAAAAATTTTTTTAATGTGTTATACTAACCTTAAGTTAAAAGGAGTTTGATATGTTTTCGCTAATAAATACTATCGATTCTTCACTTAGGGTATTTTTCAATCAGCTTACCGAAGCACTTGGCTTTGGTGGCTATCTTGGAATTATTCTTGGTGTTGAAGCATTATTTATCTTGCTTTTTGTCATAAAGACAGTTTTTTCTTATGAAGCAAGACTTAAAAGAAGCCTTGATAAATCGAATAAATGGCTTTTTAAATACAAAAAAATTGACACAAATAATATAAAGGATTTTAACAATGTCATAAAAACTGGACCAAAAAGATTGGTATATTATTGGCAACAATTTATTCTCTATCGTGATGGTGGACCAAGTGCCTATATGACAGAAGAGAATGTAATAGAAAAACCACTCAAAACGAGCAGTTGGCTTAACAATATTCGCAACCTTATGATGCTTACAGGAGTGTGGGCAATAATTGCATTCTTGTTTGGTGTTGCATCTCAAGCAGGACAAACTCTCACTTTCCAATCAATTGCAGTTACTCTTTTCTTCCCTTGCATTGTCCTTGTAATAGGTGCGATTGCAATTATAATTTTGAAAGGTAAACGCGTATTAAATCTTGATGATATATATCACTTATTCCATATCTTCTCAAGATTTGTTACAAACGCATGTGTTGATCTTCCACCATATATTGATTTTGACCTGCTATTCACTGCGAAAGAAATTGAAAATGGCAATGCTCAACTTCGTGAATACTATGAAGCGCGTGCAAGAAAAGCTAAGGAAGAATTTGAAAAGGCAAAAGTTTCTGAAGAAGAAGTTCAACAATTCGACTTTGGTGATGTTGGCGTCGAAGGCACACTTCTTCTCAACCGTGCAATGAAAGAAAGCGGAACATATCTAAATAAACAAAACCAGGCACTTTCTCAAATTGCTCAAATTGAAGGGCAGAAAGATGCTTTAAAGCGTAACTTTGAAAATGTCCAGATGGACTTGCAACGAAAAATACAGGCTGCTAAGGAAAATATACAAAAACTTATCGAACAACAGGCTGCGACAACCAGCCGTATTGATATAGGCTTACTTAGACAACAACAGGATAAGGAAGCCAAGAAAAAGGCACAACTTGAACTTGACTATGAACATGAAGAGCAACGCTATAACTCATCTAAGAAAGAACTTGATGACGATATTGCAGAGCTTAATAAGATCCTTGATCAAAGCTTGCAAGATGCACAGAAAGGTATGGCGAGCGAATATAAAACCTTCTTTGAAAAGGTTATGCAAAGTGCATACAAGTCGGCTGCTAATAAAGTTAAGGAAGAAAAACAAACGCTTATTGATGAGCGAGATAAGAATGAGCAAGAACTTATCAATGTTCAAACACAAATTAAGCGCTTAATGGACGAAAATGCAACTCTAAGAGAGAAATTAGAAAAAGTAGAGCCAGATTTTAAAGCGCAGGATTCTACTCAAAACAATGGTCACTATGACGAAAACGGAAACTACATCTATGAAGATGGTTCATATCATGATAAGGATGGAAACTTCCATGACACAAATGGTGATATATATGACATGAACGGTGTACTCGTTTATTCTCACGCGCAAAAGATTGCCGAAGAAGAAGCCAAGGTTAAGGAAATAGAAAATAATCAAAAGACTGATTTTGGCGCATATCTTGACGAAGAAGGCAATGTTGTAAGCATCGTGCAAGAAGACGAAGATCAAACTGCACAGCAACCTGAAAATACTGAACAAGAGAAGGTTGAAGAAAATAAAGAGAGTGAAGAAACAAAAGAAACTGTTGATGCTAAAGCCGATGACGAGAAGGATTTAGCGCAAGATACACTTTCAGAGCAAGAGAAAACAGCTCAAACAACTGACGAGCCACTGACTGAGCAGGCTGTAAATACTGACGAGCAACCTAAAGAAGAAAACGCTACACAAGAAGAAAAAGTGGCGAAAAAACGCGGTAGACCACGAAAGGTCGTTTCAGAAAAAGCGGAAGATGAGCAAAACACTTCAGCACAGACAGCGCCAAAAAAACGCGGTAGACCTAAAAAGGAAGTAGGTGACGAACAAAAAGAAGAAAAAAACACATCTCCAACTCCAAAGAAACGTGGCAGACCAAGAAAGACAACTTCAGATTCTCAAGAAGATAAAGCAAATCAAAATACACAACCAAAGAAGCGTGGCAGACCTAGAAAGCAAACAAATGAAGGCAATGTCAGAGATATCAATGAAATGATTATGAAAATGGAAGAAAAGTTGAGCGATATTCAAAATAAACTCAACTCAACTCTTGACCAAGCCCTTCAAGATAAGTCAAGCGATAGTCAGGACAAAGATAATCTTTTAAAGGAAGTTGAAGACTTGCAAATTCAAGCACAAAAGGCAAAGGAAAGCGGAAGTGAAGAAGAACTTGCCGAAGTAAATAAAAAACTTGAAAATGCAATTTCCTCACTCTCGGCGCTCAATTCAGATGATAATAAATAATTTTATTTCATATCTAAAGGTTTAATAATCAAAAAATGCTTAAAGCGAAAAAATCATTAAAATGGCTTTAAGCATTTTTTTAATATTTTTTTCTATATAAAATTAAGCATTTCCTTTACTAAAATCGGTGTGTCGACAAATTAACAGACCGCAAACGAAACAAGCGAAGGTTTGCGCTCGAAAGGTGGCTTAACCACTCTCTTTTTGGTCGCGCCGTTTGTCTACAGTCTGGCATTTTTTTATAAATAAATGTATTTTGTTTTAATTTTAGCAATATTTCGTTTTTAAATTGTTGTCATATCTTAGCAAAATTTTGTTTTTAAATACAAATTTTGTCTTTTTTTGTCCTTTTTTGTTTTATATAAATATTTTTAAATTGCGGTGACAAATTAATAGAAAAGGAGAAAAAACATGAAAAAATTAATTGTTTCCGCGCTCGCGCTTACTATGCTGACAAGTGGCTTTGGAATTGCGAAAATGCCTTTGCCACAAGAAAAATTTAATTATCAAAATGCTCTCGCTTGCTACCAACAATCCATGAAAGAGAGTAATCTTGAAGATGGCATTGAGAAAATGGTAGATACTATTTTTAAAGATACAAAGAAGGAAGAAAATGAAAGTCATTTAAAGGAAGTGCAAATATCTTCTTTGTTAGACAATGACACGTCTGTTTGCAATACAAATGAAGATATGGTGAAAGAAAAAGCACAAGATGACAAGAAGAATGCTAGTGATTTAGAAGACAATCAAATTTCTGAAACTTTGAATCTTTTTGATAACGAAAGCAAGCAGGATCTAAAAGATGATGCTAGTGACAATAATAATGTAAAAGTAATTTCAAAGTTAGAAGAAGATAACAGCGAAAAAGTCAAAAATGTGGATGAAGAAGAAAGGGCAGTTGATACAAAAAATGTAGATCAAATTGAAATGATAGAAAATATCAATGATGCCTTGACTCAAGATCAAAACGAGGAAAGCGAAAGTCTAGGTGATGAAATTGACGAGCAAGACGCTGTAAAAGAGAATATTGCAGAAAAAGAAGATAAGAAGTCCTTTAAAGATCTTTTAGGGAAAAGAAAAAAACATTTGCCTAAGAAGATAGAGAATGCCTTTAGAGAGAAAGTTAAGCCTAGAAAAAAGGAAAAACTTCTTTCACTTGCACAAAATTTATCACTTTTTGCAAATGTAGATGAAGGAGAAATAAGTAGTCCTAATAATGAAATAAACAAATCAACTGATAGCAACAAAAATATAGAAAAAGTGCAAAAAGAGAATGGTGCTTTAAATGCTGAAAGCAATGGCAAGGCAAACACAACAACCACTCAAAAACCAAATGCGACTGTTTTACCAAGTAGTGATATCAAAAATTCTTTTTCTGGTGTATCGACTTTGGTAAACGAAAGTCAGCAAGATTATTGCGTAACAGTGATAGGCAATGCCACCAGCTCTATGAAACCAGACAAAGCCTATGTAACTGTACAAATCGAAACGCTTGATAGTGATATGACAAAATCCAAAGATGACAACTTTGCTCTCTTTGATAAGATAACAGGTGTATTAAAAGACAACGGTTTAAATGATAGTGATATTGTTTTTGATAGTTTTTATTCCTATCCAAATTATGATTACAGCGGGATAAGGACACTTAATGGCTATTATTGTCAAACTACAATGACCTTTGCAGTAAGCAATCTTGAAAACTTGCAAAATTTAATTTCAATTGTGTCCGAAAACGGAATTACTAAAGTAAGTAATATTAGATATGAGATTTCCACCAAAGATCAAGTCTATTCAGAAGTAATGCTAAAGGCACTTGAAAATGCAAAGGAAAAAGCAAAGATCTTGACTGGGAAAGAAGATCTTTCTATCAAAAGTATAAAGGAAGAGTCGGTTTATTCGTCATCATGCCTTTATAAAAACTACTATGAGGGTGCAAACATTGCAGATTTCCTTGGAGATATTGAAGTTGAAGCCCGCGTAGTTGTGGAATTTGAATAGTCGTCTTAAAGCCGATCAAACAGCCGACTTAAAAAATGTAACTTTAAAAATCTCAATTGTCAAATTATGATTTTTATAAAATCATAAATTAAATAGATATATCATTTTAAATTCTAATCTTAAAATAGAAATGTACAGCAGACTAAATACTCAAAAAAATCAAGGTATAAGGTTGCAAACTTTTAAAATTAGCAAAAAAAGATAGTGATAAAGATTTTATTCGCTGTCTTTTTTTTTGTTTCTTACATAGTGGGATTTTTATTAATCTCAATAAGCTTGTTTAATTTAATTGTGGTTCAACATTTTCACAATCGTGATATATTTCTTGTCACTATTTTTTCGGTTGCAAAATTATGGTGCCGCTTATGTAGTTCACTTGTTTTTGAATAATCATTGTCCGTTTTTTTGGACATGCACAATGTTAAAATGAGCATGTAAACAATAGGAGGGAATATGATATTTTACAAATTTACATGCGTAAATCAAACAAAACAAGTTTCGATTGATAAGGAATTTAATGTCGAGATGATAAAACAAGATTTATTGTCCTATAAAAATTTTTGTGAAGAAATGCAGGATGACGAAATCTTTTTATTCATGGTTCAAGACGAAGTGAATAAGTTAGTTTTTGATGTTATTTTTAAAAAATCACTTGATAAAGTTAATATGTTAGATGGGTTTGCTTATAAGTTTATTAAAAGCATGGGAAAAAGTTTCGAGATGATAAATAGAAATGAAATCAGCATCAATTCTTTATATAATGATTTGGAACAAGCAAACGCAGAGGAATTTGTGGACAATATTAACTCGATAAAATCAAGGTTCGACATTGATTTTGCTTTTCACCGATGTTTCAATGAATATATGATAAGCAAAAAGAATTTCAGCAAAGACGAGGTTTTGGAACTTTGTGATAAATATGTTTTAAATGATGAGATTAAAGAGGAAATTGAAAGAATCTATGCGCCTAGACAAAATAATACTTTTGGTGTCCCT
This sequence comes from uncultured Clostridia bacterium, assembly GCA_944345705.1. Lineage (GTDB taxonomy): Bacteria > Bacillota > Clostridia > Christensenellales > UBA1242 > Caccovivens. Next base: position 27,649 of record CALVML010000017.1, read on the forward strand.
GTTCACTATATTCTCAACATGGGCGGAAAAACAGGGCAAGATGCGGTTGAAGTTTTGATTGATGCCTTACATTCAAGTGGACGTATGTTACGAGATAAGTACACGGTTTTGCATCCATCTCGCTTACGATGTTGCGACATGGACTTGTTTTTTGAAATCTTATCGGTTTTTAAAGTGAATGACGGCGGAGTTGTTGTTATATCATCAAATATGGAGATAGATGAAACAGACCGCTACTCAAGAGAGATGGAGGTGCTTGAAAAGATTTGTCAAGTATGTAAATTGGCGAGTAAAGACACAACCATAATATTTCAACTCTCTTCAGTAAGGGTGGGACAGGAAAATTACATAAAAAATAATTTGTCTAACTTATCCTTTATAGAAATCAAAGACATTGCAATACAAAACGAGATGGCTAAAAATTTTTTGTTGAGAATGGCAAGTAAATATAATATCGTAGAAACTCAAAGTTTACTTAATTTAGTTGAACCAAACAAAAACTACGAAATATTTGAACTAGAGGATATGTTTAAAAATTGGCATAAAAACTATATTCAAACAGTTCAATTTCCACAATATTCCATGTTTATGAAATTAGAAAATCATTCTCAAGAAAAAAATACTCAAAATGATGGTTATACAGAATTAAATGGTTTGATAGGACTTGAAAATGTCAAAAAAATTGTAAACGATTTTATAAATTATCAAAAATTGCAACAGGCGTGTGAACATGAAAAAATGAAGATTATGCAATTTAGTCGTCATATGTGTTTTATCGGTAATCCTGGAACAGCAAAGACAACAGTGGCAAGGTTAATCGCTCAGATTATGAAGGAAGAAAATTTACTTTCAACTGGAAGATTGATTGAGGTTGGAAGGGCGGATATTGTAAGTCGATTTGTAGGCGGAACAGCCCCAAAGGTCAAGGAACTTTTCAAACAGGCAATTGGGAATGTTCTTTTCATTGATGAAGCATACTCACTTTGCGATGGTAAAGACGGACTATATGGTGACGAAGCAATAAACACAATCGTTCAGGAAATGGAGAACAATCGTGAGGATACTGTTGTGATTTTTGCAGGCTACAAAAAGGAGATGCAAAAATTTTTAGATAAAAATTCCGGACTTAGAAGTCGAATAGCGTTTGAAGTGGAATTTCCAAATTATAGTGAAGACGAACTGACTGAGATTGCAAAATTATATGCCAAAAAGATGGATGTGGATATTTCACAATGCTTAGATAAGATAAGAGAGATTGTTAAAAATAATATGGACGACAGAAATTTTGGTAATGGAAGATTTATAAGAAGTTTGCTTGAAAAGGCAAGAATGAAACAGGCAACAAGACTTGTAAATAACAACTTGCTCTACACTCCGAAAATGAGAGAAATATTGCCAGAAGATATTGAAATTCCGGTTATTGGTGCAAATAAATTTTCTATAGGTTTTCATAGTTAAAACTTTGGAGAATTATTAGATGTATGATATAATAAAAATGGAGAAGAAAATGTTGTCTAATAATAAAAAACTTTCGCCACTTTGTATTTTAGAAGTTTTAAAGGAAAGTAGCGATGAAAATCATCTATTAAAACAAGAACAAATAATTCAAAAACTATATAATAGGTTTGGTTTGGAAATTGAAAGGAAATCCGTGGGCGCAACCATCGACAGTTTGATAGATTTTGGATTTGATATTGTAAAAACAAGGAATGGTTGCTATTTAGGCGAGCGCGAGTTTGAAAAAAGCGAAATTTCATATTTGGTGGATGCAGTTTTTTCAAGCAAGTCTATTGATAGCGCACATTCAAGAAAATTATCACAAAAACTTTCGAATTTTTTAAGCGAATATGAAAGAAGAAGATATAAATATATCTACAAATCTGACCAAATTGTAAGAACAGACCAAAAACAACTTTTTTATACGATTGATATCTTAAACGAGGCCATTGAAAATGGCAAACAGGTTGAATTCAATTATAACCGTTTTTATTTTGACAAAGAAAAGCATGAAAAGAAAAAACAAAAACGCTATGTGATCAATCCATATTTTATGATAAACAATCAGGGCAGATATTATCTTGTGTGCAATCTTGACTATTTTGATGATATTGCAAATTATAAAGTGGAACTTATATCAAATATCAAAATCTTAGACTCGCCGATAAAGCCTATCACAAAACTAAAAAATTGTGAAAATGGTGTTGATATGGCAGAGTATACCAACCAAAATATCTATATGTTTCACAATAAAACGGTTGATGCAACTCTTAAAATTTTGAATGAGTATTCAGCCGAATATGTTGCTGAATGGTTTGGAAAGAATGCCAGATTTTATATGAAAGACAACATATTGTATGCCGATGTTAAAGTGAATGAGCAGGCGCTTATATATTGGTGTTTGCAATATGGCGAAACGATAGAATTGATTTCACCAAATGAGACAAGAGAAGAAGTGGTAAACAAGATAGACACAATGAGAAACAACTATAAAAAAGGAGAAAAATAAATGAAAAGGAATAAAAATAATGAGCTAATTAAAAACACTTTGTTTAGTATGAAAGATTTGCTTGATGGTAAA
>CALVML010000018.1 GCA_944345705.1 uncultured Clostridia bacterium
TAAGCAAGTTAAATTTTAATTTTGCTAAACGCAAAAACCCAATAAATTGTGTTCATCACAGTATGTATGACCATCAGTCTCACTCAAATGCGACTTCGTCGCGCTTGGTTCGACTTCAGATAATATAAAAATCATGATCAAGAAATCATCTAATATTTTTTTGTTTTAACTTAATAACCACTCGGTTTAATTCATTTGTATAAAAAAGACTGTAGCAAACTACAGCCTAACACATATCAAAATAACCAATCTATTAATTAGATATTAAGCAATCTCAATATGCTTCCGTTGACAATCATAAGGATTAAGTCAACAAGCCAGATTATGTTCCAGCCAAGTAAAAGTCTTAACAAGCCTGCAACGATCTTGCCTTCCATAATTCTTGTAACAACCCCGCAAATCAAAGCAGTGATAGGGATTATAGCAAGAATAATGCTTACAAGTCTAGATAATCCAAAATAATCGTTTGATTTCTTTGCCATACTACTAAACCTCCTATAAGTATTATATTACAAACTTTATAAAAATCCTATCGATTTTTGACTTTTTTTAATATTTTTTTATTTGCTAAATTTTAAGAAAATTTTGTTTTTTTAAAATATTTAAATTATTCCGCTATATACTTTTCAAGTTTAATTCCTGCCTCGTTAAATAGATCTATAGACATTTGGTCAGGATAACCTTCCTTATAGACTACCCTTTTTATCCCAGAACTTATTATCATCTTGCAACACACAGTACATGGCTGATGTGTACAGTAAAGGGTCGCACCTATCACGCTTGTCGCGCCAAGTCTTGCAACCTGGATGATGGCATTTTGCTCAGCATGATTTGAATAGCACATCTCTGCATGTGTGCCACTTTCAATTTTATTTTTATCACGTAAACAATATCCCCTATCTTTACAATTGAGAATACCGCTTGGTGCTCCGTTATATCCAGTTGCAATTACACGATGATCTTTGACAATTACTGCTCCCACCTGTCGTCTTAAACAACTCGACCAGCTTCCTACAAGTTCTGCCATAGCCATAAATCTCTTATCCCATTTATCCATAGACTTCTCCTTATCGATACGCTTAAAAATGCACATATTAAATGTGCAATTTTTAAAAATTTATTTTCTCGCCTTCTAATTTATCATTTTCAATATTCATGTAACTATTATATAGTTTATCAGATAGATTTATTGCAGTCACCTTTAAATTTTTAAAAGCATCTTCACCCGCCTGTTCTGCACCTGCTAGATCTAGATAATCAATGCTAGCATTCATAAAACATCCAGAAGGAATATCTTTTAAGCTTCTTAAATTTATTATACATTTATTTTTTGTCATAGCATTGCAAAAAGCATATTTTCCAACTTTTTGAACATTTGAAAAATACTGACCAAAATAAATATTTTCACAATCATGGAAAGCAAGACAACCAATTTTTTCTATGTTTGCATTAGAAAAATCAAACCATTTAGTCTTTGCAAAGTCCAAACCTTCAAAAGATGCCCCGCCAATTTCTCTTACTAAACCAGTCAACCTAATTTTTTTAACATCTTTCATATTGATAAGTTGATCTACAATTTCTCTAGTTAATTTTTCTGCATAAACCTTTACTGTATCGCCATCCTTAATAAATGGAATTGAATTATTTTCTTTATTTTGTGTATTCATTTATAACCTCTCAGTTTATATATTATATCATACATTTATGAGATTTACAATATCAAATTATAAAGAAATGCTTTCTTTTACACAAAAATTGCAAAAAAATCAAAAAAATAATGCCGTTTATTTAGGCATTATACTAAATTTTAAATTTAATTTTTAATCTTCTCCCATGAAAACTCATTGCGTCCAAAATGTCCGTAGCAGGCAGTTTGTTTATATATCGGTTTTAATAAATCAAGTTCATTTATCATATTATCAATTGAAAAATCAAAATTTTGCTCAATATATGATTGTATCATCTCGATAGGAACGCGATTAGTACCAAAGCAATCGATATACATACTGATCGGTCTTTCCTTACCAATAGCAAAACCTAGTTGAATTTCACAGGTCTTTGCAAAACCATGTGCGACTATATTCTTTGCAACATAGCGTGCATAATATGCACCAGACCTATCAACCTTTGTTGCATTTTTGGAACTAAAGCATCCACCGCCAACCTTGCCAACACCACCATAAGTATCGACAACAATTTTGCGTCCAACGCATCCGCTGTCGCTAAACGAACCCCAGATAGTAAATTTACCAGATGGATTGATAAGATATTCTATCTCATCTTGACAATACTGCTGATATTCCTTTAAGACAGGCAAGGCAACTTCTCGCTTTATAATGTCATATATTTCTTCATTTGAAAGTTTTTCGCTATGCGATACACTTATGACGATTGTTACGATTTTCTTAGGCTCTCCTTCATCATATTCAACAGAAACTTGACTTTTTGCATCAGCAAAGAAATCATCACGACTTCGCCTAAACTCGTCATATCTTTTCATGATCTTATGTGCAATCATAATAGGAAGTGGCATAAATTCCTTTGTATCACTGCAGGCATAACCATAAATAATACCTTGATCATTTGCACAAAGTTTTTCTTTCACCACCGCCCTATTAATATCAGGACTTTGAATACTGATTTCCTTTATAATTTTAAAATCATTTTTATAGCCTATATCCTTTAGCACATCGCGTGCAATCTTGTCATAATCGATGCTTGCCTTAGTAGTCGCTTCACCATAAACAAACAATTTATCATTTTTAATTGCGCACTCTACTGCCATTTGGCTGTCTTTATCCTGTCTTAAAGCCTCATCTAAAAAGGCATCTGCTATGCAGTCACAGGTTTTGTCTGGATGTCCAATATTAACACTCTCACTTGTAACAATTCTCTTCATATTTTCTCCTTTATTTGTAATTTCCCAAAAAGAGTGATAAGAAAAACCCATCGCAAATTATCGATGGGCTTTATTACTTTACAATCATTAGACCATCGACTCAGCCTTTAGCACCTTGAAACTCTTTCAGGTTGCTGTGTGGTCAAAGGGGCTGTCCCTCGCACACTCTCTATGGATAATGATATATTAGCATACTTTTTCTTTTTTTCAAAGTAAATTCGCCAATATGTTAACATTATATGTTAAATAAAATTTCTTGCAACTATAAATTGCCTTCAATCAATTTTTTAGTGCCTTCCACCTTTTGATGTCGTGGATACTTAAGCCAATATTAGAATAAGGCAAACTTTGCTCTAATAAAGCCATTTGACTATAGAAATAATCCTTGCCTTCTTGCATGAATGTGACAATATCCTCTTCTTCACCTGTTTCGGCACCCAAGAAAATCTGCTTGTCTAAAGAGTGTGCATATTCAATTTCTTCACTTGCTACTGACAACATTCCAATCGCGCTATCGCGATAACTCATCACAAATACTCGGTTTGCATAGTCTATGACAAATTTATATGCCTGTTTTGTGTTCCCTTGAAAAGTTATTTCATCTTCAAGCCAAAAAGGAATATCAAAGTCAAATTTGATATCACTATTCTCAGTTGTCGCTCTATAGACAAACTCAATATATTCTGTTATCAACTCCTGCCTGCACGAGTCAAAATCAGGATGTTGATGAGGCTCGACATCGACATGTATTCCTGCAAACTGAGAAGATGGATAATTTGCTTGAAAAATGCGATAATCATCAATATACTCTTGAAAATCTTGATAATTTTCAATCCATCTATAGTCGCCACAGAGTGCAAAGGTTTCAATTCCTTTATCTTTTGCTTTTGCTATAAAATCTGCACTGCTCTCAGTAAAATATGTGTAATAGTATATCTCGTCCACTCCATTTTTAACTGCAAAGTCAAAATATTCATCATCTAGTCGATTGTCCCACCACCATACACCGAGTGGCATAGTTAGAGAAAGTTTGCTCTCTCCACAACCAACCATAGAAAGCGGAAAAAGCAGTACTATAAATAAAAACGAAAATATTATAGATGTTTTCTTCATAGTATGATTATAACATAAAAAACTATGTTTTTGTACATAAACAACAAAAATATTGTCAATTAATTTATTTTAATAACAATTTAGAGCATTTTTTGATTACGGTTATAATACAAGTCTAAAATAATTTGACAATTGTTTTTGCGTTATGATATATTAACTCTATAAAATGCAGGCATAATTTAGTGGTAAAATGTGTGCTTCCCAAGCATAATTCGCGGGTCCGATTCCCGTTGCCTGCTCCAAATTTCATTTTACAAGATAAATTATAAAAAAAGGTACTAAATGATTAAGTCTATTTGTGATATGCATATACATACAACCTGCTCTGATGGTGAACTTTCACCAACAGAACTAGTCGAATTTATGAATAATTTAGGAGTGAAATACTTTTCTGTTACAGATCATGACAACGTTGATTTTTATCTTAATAAAGATGCATTAAATTTAGCAAAAAAGTATAATATGAAGTATATTGTAGGTTGCGAATTTGTCAGTAGAGTCGGCGTGCATCCAATTGAAATTTTAGGCTACGATCTTGATATAGACAAAACAAAAAAATATTTAGATAAACATGGCGTGCCAGAAAGCAAATTGCGCGAAATTAGAAAAAAATATGCCGCGAAAATCTTTAAAAAACTTGGTAGCAGTATTACTTTCAGTGGTGCATTTGATGATCCAGTCGATGAAATATATTATACCATTTTAGCGAATCCAAAATTGAAAGAAATTATTTTAAAAGATAATCCAAATGTACTTGACAGTCCTAGTAATTTTTTAAGAAAAGGCTTAAATAATCCTCAAAGTGTATTTTTTATTAGTCCTCGAAAATTTTATCCAAATTACAAAAAATTAATCAAAATTATACATAGAAAATTTAATGGAAAGGCGATACTTGCTCATCCATATCACTATCAAGAATATATGGATGAAATTTTAGAGAAAGTTAAAAAGGCTAAAATAGATGGTATAGAGTGTTATCATTATACAGTAGATACAATGGAAAAAAATCAATATTTGCTTGAATATGCACAAAAGAACAAACTTTTAATTTCAGGAGGAAGTGATTTTCATAAAAAAACTGACATACAATTTGCAAAAAGAAGAAATATGATTGAAATTCCTTCTAAGATTTTTATCGATTTTCCAAAAAATAATAATTTTATAAATGGCTAAAAATAAAGTGAACTTTAAAAAATTAAAACATTAAAGTTCACTTTTTTGTTGCAATATCTTTTACTCAACAGTCACACTTTTTGCAAGATTTCGTGGCATATCAGGATTACATCCTCTTTTTATTGCTACAAAATAAGCAAGCTTTTGCATTGCGATGATGAGATTTGCTATATCAAATTTTCCAGAACTTTTCAAATATAACACATCATCAAAGCAATCTTCAAGCTCGCTTTCGTCAACGCTTGAAAACAAAATTACCTTTCCGCCTCTAGCGCGAATTTCTTCAGCGGATGATGCAATCTTAGAAAGAGTTTTTTCTTGAGAACATATCGCAATGCAGGTTGCAAATTTGTCGATCAAGGCAATTGATCCGTGCTTAAGCTCACCAGATGGAAGGTCGAAAGCTGGCAGATATGAAATTTCTTTAAGTTTTAAAGCCCCTTCTCTTGCAAGTATGCTATCTCTGCCTTTGCCAATAAAGAAAAGTAGCCTTGATTTTAAATATTTTTTTGCAAGATATTCGATATTTTTGACTTCTATACTATCAAAATCAATGTATTCACTGATTTCTTTTGCCAAATTTTCTATTTGACTGTTTCTATTTTTCAATAAAAAGGCAAGTATATATAGATGAAAAACTTGCGCGGTATAGGCTTTGGTCGAAGCCACCGCCCTTTCACAGCCAGCCAATAGATCAATATTAAAGTGTGACTTTCTTGCTATGCTTGAATGAACAACATTAGTAAGACTAAGACAGTATGCTTTTCTTTCCATACAAAAATTCATTGCTTTCAAAGTGTCTTGCGTTTCTCCACTTTGAGAAATGAATATGCATAATGACTTTTCGTTTATATTATGACTTTCAAACTCAATTTCACTTGCAAGTATACACTCGCTATTTAAACCTGCATCTATAAAATATCCTTTTGCAAGAAGACCAGCATTATAGGCAGAACCACAGCCTATCAACACGACTTTTTCAAAGCCACACGGCAAGTTTTTAAAAATATTCTTAATTCCCCTCGCATTATAAAATTTTATTGCCTTTCGAAGAACACTTTTAGTTTCTCCTATTTCTTTTAACATAAAATGGCTATATTTGCCAAGCCCTATAGCCTTTGACTTGAAACATTCTGTTACTTTTGGTCTATCAATTTTTTTATCATTTTGATAAATTTCAACTGTGTTTAGACTAACCTTGCCATATTGTCCGTCTTCTAAAGTGATAAAACTATCGAACATATCATTAAAGCAACTACTATCGCTTGTAAGCATCACCTTCTCATCATCAAAAGCGATATAAAGCGGATTTTTGTTCTTGGCAAAGTAAATATCATTGCAAGTTTTGTCAAGCATTAGTAATGCATAACTGCCCGCCAAATTGTCTACGACTGATTTAACCTTTTTAATAGTCAACCCATGTTCGAACATTTTTGCGATAACTTCACTGTCAGTTTCGCCATAGAAAGACTTGCCTTTTTTGATAAGTTGCTCTTTTAAACTATTGAAGTTTTCTATAATTCCATTGTGAACAAGGCAAATAGAGAAATCATTATTGAAATGTGGATGACAATTTTCAAGACTGACCTTTCCATGAGTTGCCCATCTTGTGTGAGCAATACCAACGCCTAAATTATCGTTGAAAATCAATTTTTCTTTCAAAGTGTCAACTTTTCCTATAGATTTGTATGTAGTAAATTTTCGATCTCGCACCGTGGTCATGCCAGCGCAATCATATCCTCTATACTCAAGTTTTTTGAGTCCGTCAAATAAGACTTTTTCAGGAGTTTTTCCAATGTAACCTATTATTCCGCACATAATTTATCCTTCCTTCTAAATATTTTATGCAGATAGATTATTGCTGGATAAAAAGAAATAGCAAAATTTGCAATATTTTCATAAAAGATACTATGAGCAAAATTTTCAACAAGAAAAAAGTCAAATTTATAAAAAAGCGATCTACATATATCGGGAAAAATGTCAAATTTGGCGAAAATGTCATTATAGAACCTAACAACTATATCGATGGCGATTGTTATATTGGAGATAATAGTCATTTATATCCTAACAATTTTATTACCGATTGCAAAATAGGCAAAAACTGCTCGCTTTTCTCAAGCCATCTTGAAAATAGCATAATAAAAGATGATGTCACAATAGGACCTTTTGCAAGAATAAGACCTCATAGCATTATTTATGACAAAGTTAAAATCGGCAATTTTGTCGAAATAAAAAACAGCATCATTAAAAGCGAGTGTAAAATAAGTCATCTTGCCTATGTTGGTGATTGCGATATGGGAGAAAAATGCAATATCGGCTGTGGGGTTATCTTTGCAAACTATAACGGCAAAACGAAAAGTCGAACAAGGGTTGGCAATCATGTATTTATAGGTTCTAATTGCAACATTATAGCGCCTGTCATCATTGACAGTAATAGTTATATTTGTGCAGGAACAACGGTGACTGATAAGGTTGCCGATGGTGACTTTGTTATTGGCAGAGTAAGACAAGAAAACAAGGCAAAACGCGCTAAAAAATATTGGTAAATTTTAAAAACTATTGTTTAAATTTTTTAGCATTTAAACAACTTACTTTTTTTACGCAAAAAAATCGCGAAAATGTAAATTTTCGATTATTCAAATATTTGAAAAAGGAGTTTTTATGGGAATGTATTTTGGTACAGATGGTATTCGAGGCAAGTATTATCAGGAGTTATCTCCAAATTTAGCCTTTAAAACAGGCAACGCACTTGCAAAATTTTGTTCTGGCAAAAAGGTTGTTATCGGAAAAGATACTAGGCTTTCAAGTGACGTGATTGCTATGAGTGTAGCAAACGGACTTATGAGTGGCGGAGTCGATGTTGTTTTTGTCGGCGTTTGCCCTACCCCTTGCGTTGCCTATTTGACAAAAGAGATTGGCTGTGACTATGGAGTTATGATAAGTGCAAGTCACAATCCACCTATCTACAATGGTATCAAAATATTTGATCGGTTTGGTTTTAAAATTGACGACGAATTTGAAAAATTGCTTGAACAAAACATGACGATCTTTAAGTTCGAAGATAATGATTTTGTAGGTCACTTTTTCTATAAGACTAGACTTGTCAAAAAATATGTGGAACACTTGCTTCAAACAATCCCTTCGCTTGAGGGTATGACAGTTGCAATGGATCTTGCAAATGGCGCTAATTATAAAATGGCAAAGACTGCTTTTAATGCACTCGGTGCAAAGGTTGTAAGCGTAAATGATAGTGATAACGGTAAAATAATAAATGAAAATTGCGGAGCACTTTATCCAGATCGCATCTGCAAATTGACAGTAGAAAGTGGTGCGCAAATTGGCATCACGCTTGATGGCGATGCAGACAGAATTTTGGTTTGTGATGAAAATGGTACTCTCTATGATGGAGATAAAATATTATACATTCTTGCCTCACATTATGGCTATGACAGAATAGTAGGCACAACTATGTCAAATAAAGGTTTTGAAAATGCCCTTAATGAAAAAGGTATAACACTTTTAAGAGCGGATGTTGGCGATAAATATGTGATTGAAAAGATGAGAGAATTCGATATAAAACTCGGCGGAGAGCCATCAGGACATATCATTTTGAAAGATTTTTCATCGACAGGTGATGGACTTCTTTGCGGACTTAAACTTGCATCTATCATACATGAAAATAATAAAAAACTTGCAGAGCTTATAGATTTCACGCCTTATCCACAAGTCAATATCAATGTTGTCGTAACAGATAAATTTAGAATTTTAAACAATGATGGACTTAGCAAGCTTCAACTTAAACTGCAAAAGGAATTTGGCAAGAATGGACGTGTGATCATAAGAGCAAGCGGTACAGAACCTAAAATTCGCATAATGTGTGAACATATAAATCAAAATATTGCACAAAAAAGTGCTGAAAAAATAAAAGACTTTATAGAAAATATAGATAATTAAATAAAAATAAAAATAATTTTTTAAATATAAAAAAAATTAAAAATAATAAAAATAATTATAATTAAATTAATTAAATAAAAATTTAAAAAATAATTAATTTATTTTGATAAAAAAAATTATTTTAATATAAAAATCTACTAGAAGAAAAATCTAGTAGATTTTTTTAATTTTGCGATTTTTTATAATGGCAAATCTTTCTTGTCAAATCTAAATACGCCGATAATGAAAGTCACGATACCTATACCAAGTAGAATTGCAAACTTCCATAGATAAGCAAGTGTACCATTCATAATAGAAACGGTATCAAAGAATGTGATAATGGATAGATAGTTAAAGAAATCCATTGCACCTATTCTCATAGCCGATGGCACAACTGACGAGCCAAATAGACCAAGTATTGTACATACCAAACAGAAGATTGTAAGACCGCCACCTATCGACATTGAATACTTTGTGCGATTGAAAAGTGATGAGCACATAAAGCAATAACCAGCAATTGCAAACATTGTAAGGAATGCACCTAGATTGAATAGCAAAATCTCGGCATAGTTGATTGCAAAATTGTTTCCACCAACCACAAATACCGAAACGACACTCACGCAAGTGAGAAGCAAGAACATTGCAAGTAATGACAAAATAAGATAAGTCATTTGAGTGACTGTAACTGTTCTTCGCTTAGTTGGTGTCGAAAGTACATAAGCCATAGAGCCTGAATCTACCTGTCCTGCAAGCAGTCCATTTGCAACCATGATGACAAATACCATAGGAAGCAAAAGTCCTGCAATTCTATAGAATATTGAGCCTATGATAAGACCATATATATCCATATTGCCAAGTTCATTTAATGCGAGTTGGACATTGGCAGGCATTTGGTCAGAAATTGATGATGTTGCCTGAGCAATTGCGAGCTTTTCTATTTCTTCTTGTGTATAATCTAGTCCACTTTCACTATACTCATCATAGACGAGTTGATATGTGCTGATTGCTGTGTTTGCAATGACTTTGATTGAAATTGCAAACTGCTGAATTTCGTCTTCGGTTTCATAACCATAGTCACCAGCCATCCCCTTTGCATTTTCCTTCATCATATTAGTGATATAGTCTTGTGCTTGAGCGTGATAGCTTTTTGCATCAGTTGCAAGTGACTCATTGTTTGTATCACTAGCCCATGCCAAAGCATCTTTTGCGATGGCCCTAGCAGATAATGCAGAAGCGAGTGCTTCTTCTTCGCTTTTGCCATCAAGCAAGTACTGATTGTATGCTTGTGACTCAACATTGTCAAGATACCATGCGTCTATGATATCGCTTGCAGTGATTTGCTCTCCCGCTAAAGTAGTATTACTATAAGTCGTTAAGAACTGAGTAAACATAGCAATAAATGTGGCTTCGTCAATGCCCATTTGAGTAAGTATAGAACTGATTGTTTCATCTTGAGCCATACCATTTACAACTTGATTTATCACTTGACTTCTGACTGCAGGATCATTTGTGTCAGCACCTGCTTGCCCTGCCTCTGTCAATGCAATATTAAATTGCATTATAGCCATGTTTAGTCCTAAATCAAGCAAGTTTAGTTGTTGATTTGCTTCCACCGTTGTATTGTATAGGTTATACCCATCTACTGCATTACTTTTAAGTTCTGCCTCCTGGTTTGCTTGTACGAAGATGTTTTTAAGGGAATCACGAATATTGTTTATGCCAAGGTTACCAAGCACGATGATGACAATAGCAAGCATTGCACAAGTTGCCACAGTCACTGCAACCCATTTGATCCAATTAGCCTTACATGTCTGTTTAAATAATGCTTTACTGAACATCTTCTTCCCTCCTTTTTTCTTTTTTCTCTCGTTTTATCTGTTTTTTTGCTCTCTTTCTATCTTTTCTTGTCACTTCTTCTTTATAAACATAGTCATCTCCTTGTATTGCCAGCACCTGCCTAAAATGTCTTTCAAGATTGTTTTTGACTTCGCTTATAAATTTCAAATTGTAATTCTTTAAATCATTGAAGAGTTTATTTAATCTTTTTTCTTCGATTTTTATTGTGACTTGATTATATTTGTCTTGAAATCTAATAAATTCATATTTGAGTTTTTTAAACTTTTGATAATCATCAGGGCTTTTAAATTCGATTTTATACATTCGATAAGTCGGATTTTTAAGTTTTTCAATATCGGCTATGTCAATTATCTTACCATTTAAGATAAGTGCCACACGATCGCAAGTTATCTCAAGTTCGTCAAACATTTGGCTTGACATAAGAATGGTTTTGCCTTTCTGCTTTTCTTCTAAGATAATATCTAGGAATACTTCTCGCATGAGCGGATCAAGTCCTGTTGTTGGCTCATCTAGAATAAGAATATCCTTATTTGCCATAAGTGCTGCAACGATGGCTGTCTTTTGTTTCATACCCTTACTCATTCTCTTTAAATTTGCAGAAGTGTCAAGTTGCAGTCTTGAAATAAGCTCATTTGCATAGGTCATGTCTTGGATTTTTAATAATTCGGCTTGACTTTTAAGAAAAAGTGTACCTGTATTAAGATCTGGAAAAGCAATTTCTCCCGGAATATATGAAACATACTTTTTGATTTCACTGCTATCTTTCCATGCATCAAGTCCGAGCACTTCGACACTTCCTTCTCTAGCCTTCAAAAAGCCCATGATATGACGAATAGTGGTCGTCTTGCCACTTCCGTTTGTGCCGACAAAACCAAAAACCTCGCCTTTATTGATAGTGAAACTTATGTCGAAAATTCCCCTGCCATTTCCATAATCTTTAGTTAAATTTTCGACTTTTATAATCTCTTTTTTCTCGCTATATAAATCGATTTCTTTTTTATTTTCTTTATCTTCGCTTAGTGACGCCTCCCTTTCTTGCACATCTTGAGCATTCTCAAGGTCACTCACTTTTGTTTCTTCTACCTTTTTTTCTTGATTTTTAGATTGTTTTCGTGTAGATTTTTCTTTCTTTTTTGCCTTTTTATCTTCTATCACATCTTCACTATGTATAGCATCTTGTGCCACTTCTTGATCTAGGACTACTTCTTCTTCCATACGATACCTCCAAAATCTTTCTTTTCTCTATAGAACTGCATGAAATAGTCTTCAAGAGTAAACTTGACTTGTACAAAAGAAGTAATGTTGTAATTTGACAGCATTACAGAAAGGTTATTGATATCCTTATCATTTACTGCCACAACACAAAGATTGTCCTTTTGATCTATATGCTTAAGTGATATACGCTTGATATTTTCTAGATTTTTTCTTGCTCTAGGAAGTTTTGAAGCAAAATCTTCTAAATCTTTTTTAGACTTAAATTTTACAATGAAATTTTTGTTTTCGTTATGAGTAATCTTGCTTGTATCAAACATAGAAACAATTTTGCCATCTTTAATAATAGCAATACGATCACAAGTTGCCTCAACCTCATTAAACATGTGCGATGAGAGAAGAATTGTTTTCCCGCGTTTTTTCTCTTCCTTAATGAAATCTATAAATACCTGTTGCATAACAGGATCTAGTCCACTTGTAGGCTCATCTAAGATTAAAATATCAGGGTCTGCCATAAATGCAACGACAATGGCAAGTTTACGCTTGTCGCCTAGGCTCATCTTCTTTGTTTCGCCTATAGGATCGAGTTTAAATCTTTCAAGAAGCATTTTGAGACGCTCCTTGTTATGTACATGCTTCAAATCTTCCATCATGTGAATAAATTCCCAGCCTGTCAACCCTTCAGGCAGTGCAATTTCTCCTGGCAAATATCCAACATACTTAAGAAGTTTATAATATTCTTTAAAGGACTCCATGCCGAGTACACGAGTCTGACCACTCTGCGCCTTAGAGAATCCCATGATATGACGGATTGTTGTACTCTTGCCTGCACCGTTTGGCCCTAAGAAACCAAAAACTTCGCCTTTGCATACAGAAAAAGTGACATCAAAGACGCCACGACCATGCCCATAGTCCTGTGTTAAATTTTCAACTTCTATCACTTTCTCTTGATTTTCCAGCATGCTTGCTCCTTTAATTTCTAACTTGTAAAAATTAACGGCTTTTATTTTCTATATATTAAGTATAAACATAAAAATTGCAAAAATCAATCAAAAAATGCTTTTTCTAAAATTTTTTTCATCTTTTAATTTTATCAATAAATTAAGAAATAAAAATTAGTTCTTATATGAGAGAAAATAATTTAATAATTTTATTTTTTCGACTTTATTTTTTAAAAAAAACTCTTTAAATCAAGAGTTTTTAATATAACAAAGTTTGAATAAAGATGATAGCATAGATAAATTTATTATAATCTTCAAAAAGCGTTTCAAGACTTGTAGTTTTAAGAAGGCTGTTGCCATCGAGCATCACTTCAAGATTTGCAAGTCTATCTGTCACCATAGGCGAATTTTCGATCTTCTCAAATTCCTTTTCAAGTTCTCCAATGGTCTTTCCATAGTCAGCAAAGAAAAGTTCTCCGTCAAGCTCTACAAGCGAAACTTTTATATAGTCATTATCGGCTAGTAAAATTAAGGGAAGTTCAATATCAAGTCTTTCTTCATTGACTTTTTCTCCTTTAATTTTTTCATCTTTAAAAAGCTTAAAAGCTTGATCTATAAGTGACATATTTTATCTCCTACTTTTTCTATTTAATTCCATTATTCCTTAAACGCGTCATCAGTCTTTTCTCCGTGACTATTGTTTTTTGCGTCAGTTTGCATGTTTACTTTTTGAATATTTGACTTTTCTATTCCAGCAATCTCGTTAAAGACTTTATCGGCAATCTCTATCTCAATATTAGACAAGATTTCAAGTTGACGTACATTCGTTGTTACCTTTCTTCTATCATATAGATATTGCAAGAAATTAATAGCCTTTATAAGTTTAGTGAAAATCTTATTTTCTGTAGGCTCAATAGCAAGTTCAGATTGAGAATAAAGTTCGTTAAAATTGCTCATCATTTCGGCAATAAATTCGCGGTCTTCGCCTGAAAGATTTCCGCTTTTATTTTCACTCTCCATAAAGCCCTTTAAAATCTTCTTGATTGGCACTGAAAGATATTGATTGCGTTGTTTAAAATATATAAATGGCATATTAAAGTCATCGCCGATCTTGCATAGCCTATCTATTTCTTCAGCAGGCTTCCTATCGATCTCTAGAAGATAATCAATTAGGTGCGGACAGTCAATCGCATTACATCTGCCGGTCTTCCATCTTACAACCTTATCACTGTTTATGCTCTTTTTTAAACAGAGAAGATCATCGTCTGCATTTTGAAAATGAAAGTGTGGACTTATAGCAACTTCGCCATAAACCCCTCGCCTTTTATCGCCATAATAGTAGGTGTTGTGATGATTGAAAGGAGATGAATCATATCTCATAACAGGATGTGACTTTTGATATGTTCCATCAAGCAGTACATAGAGAGTTATTGAAAGAGATCTATTATATAGAGTTGGCTTATATATTCCATTCTCTCTTTCTTTCTGACTTTTGCCTTTATTATAAATACTGATAAGTTTTTCAGAGATTGGCTTATATTGTACATTTACAACTTTGCCATAAGCAATATGCTGTGACGCGTCAGTAAAGAAAGAGCAGTCATTAAAGTGCTTTTCACCCTTATGTTTTTTAGATAGTTTAAAATTATAGTCATTGACAAATTTATATACTGGTGAAGATGGATTTTCGCCCTTAATAAACAAAGATTCTTTGACAGATTGTAAGATAGTTTTATAATCTTTTCTAGTAAGACTAAAAGGACGCCTTTTCCAACTCCACTTCAAAAATTCATTTGGAAAATTTTCGCTATCAAGTTCGCTTAAATCGATGGCAGAAATTTTTGAGCCAACGGCTTCACGATTGTATTTAGAAAGGTTGCTTTCTATTGATCTTAATATTTCAGCTTTTGCTTTGAATGGATCGTTATGAACTATAGAGAAAACTCTCTCAAGTCGGCCAAGCGAATAAGAGCCGTGTTTACGCAAAAGATAAGCTTCTACCTCGTTTGATAAACTACCCTTTTTACTAGAATTATTTGCCATAACTTTCTCCTTTGCGTACTAAAAATATTCAGTTTTAACTTATATGTTTATTATAACACATTTTTATCTACTTTTCAATAGTTTGTAAAAATAATTTGAATTTGTTTAATTATTTTATTATTTATATATTGATTTTTTAACATAATTTAAAATGAATAGTTTTTATTTTTTAAAATACGGTTTTTTAAACCTATCTATTACTTGCTTATAAGAGTTTTCCACTCTCCTAGGTTTTCCTTTAAATAAGCAAAACTTGTTTCAAAGACATCTCCGTCTAGTAGATCACAATCTGCAATCTTTAAGGTTTCAAGTGGCGGACGACTTCCACCTGCCGATAAAAATTTGTAATAATTTTCAACTGCTCCCTTTTCGCCCTTCAAAATCTTGCTTGCAAAATTGATTGCACAAATCATGCCTGTTGCATACTTATACACATAAAAAGCAGTGAAAAAATGTGGTATTCTTGCCCATTCGTACTTAATTTCAGGAATGAGTTTAACCTTACCAAAATATTTTTTATTTAGATCATAATATATATTGCATAGGATATCCTTTGTAAGTGGCTCTTTTTTCTCAATAGTTGCATGTACAATCTCTTCAAAGCGTGCAAACATTGTTTGCCTAAATATTGTGCCTTTGACTTCGTCAAATAACTTATTGTAAAGAGCGATCTTTTCGTCCTTAGACTTCGATGATTTTAGTAGATAATTCAAAAGGAGCATTTCGTTTGTGGTAGAGGCAATCTCAGCCAAAAATATTGGATAGTCGGCTTTTTGATAGACCTGCGTTTTGTCAGAAAAATATGAGTGCATAGCATGCCCGAGTTCATGTGCAAGTGTAAAGACATCGTCAAGAGTGCCTTCAAAATTTGCAAGCACGTAAGGGTTGTAACCATAGAAGGAAGTTTGATATGCCCCCGACCTTTTATCCTTGTTTGGATAAACATCAATCCACCTTTCGTTTCTCGCGCGTCTAAGTAAATTTACATACTCTTCGCCAAGTGGAGATAATGCACTCTCAATAAGAGCCATGGCCTGATCATAAGTATATTTTTTCTCGCTTTTGCCAAGCGTTGCCATGTGGTCATAGATACAAAAATCCTTTAAGTTTAAAAGTTTCTTTTTTATTTTGAAATAGTCAAATAACACATTCAAATTTGCCTCTACCTGCTCTATAAGTCTGTCATATACCTTGCCATCGATTTCTTCGTTATATAACGCACTCTCAAGTGCTGATGGATATTTTCTGATTTTGGCAAAATAGCAGTTTAATTTCACTTCGCTGATATAGTTGCTTGATAAAGTATTGATAAATTTCCCAAAAGTGCCATTCAAATTTTTAAATGCCCTTTCGCGAAGTTTTCTATCTTTGCTTCTTGCAAAGCTTGCAAAATTTGATTGCGTCAGCGTATATTTCTTGCCCTTGCTATCTGTGACCTGACCGTAGTCAAAATCAACATCACTCATATTGCGCATGTTGGAGCTATATCCATCCAAAAAGTCCATTCCCGATAAAAGTTTTTCTTCTTCTTTGGAAAGATTGTGCTTTTTGTGACGCTTAATTGATTGGAAATAACGAGAATAGTCTTCAAATTTTTCATCTTTTAAAATGTCATTTAATAGACTATCTGGCAACTTGTGAAGTTCAGTTTGAAGAAATGAAGTTTGGTATGAAAAATCACTAAAAAATTGTGACAATCTTTCATTTAATTCGTTTATTCGATCGTTTGACAACTCTTCATCGCCACGAAGTTGAATGTATAAAGCAATTGGAACAGCCTTCATATCAAATTCATAGTCAAGTTGCAGGAATTTCCAAATATTTTCTTTGGTGTTTAATTTGCCTATAAATGCCTTAAATTTTTCTAGATAAGGCTTAAGATTTTCCAGCCTTTCCAAAAATTCTTTTTCACTTTTGCATAATGGCGATAAATCCCATTTAAACTTCTCATCAATTTGATTTCTCTTTTTCATAATAACTCCTATAAATCAATTATACATTCTTTTAACAAAAATTAATCATATTTTAAGCAATTTTTTAAAAATAATTTTAAGTATTATTTGATAAGGTATGTCATAAAAACAACAACCTTCCATTACTCATATTGAATAAAAAAATCCCTTAGCAGAATGAAATGAACCCCAAATTGCTAACGGATTTTTTAAAAAGTAAATTCTCTCTTTTATTACCTTAAGAAATATTTGTCAAGATAAAATTTGTCAAATGGATTACCAGACGGTGCTATCGCAAAGGTCATTTTTTGTTTAGTGACAGGATGAGTGAACTCTATGCGTCCTGCCCATAATGCCAAATTTTTGGTAGATGTGCTTTTATTTAAACCATACTTATTATCGCCATAGATCGCACAGCCAATTGACGCAAGTTGCACGCGAATTTGATGTGATCTGCCAGTGATCAATTTGACTTCAAGCAGTGCAAGCTCCCCTTCCGTTTGAAGCACTTTGTAATGTAAGACTGCTTTTTTTGCACCCTTTTCAAGTGGTGGCACAATTTGAACAATATTATTCTTTTCATCCTTTTTAAGATAATGAGTAAGTGTTTCTTCTCGCTGTTTTGGCGATCTTGTAGTCACGCAATAGTAGGTTTTGTGAACCTCGTTATCTCGAATTTGTTTTGATAGTCTTTCAGCACACTTAGAAGTCTTTGCAAATATCATGATACCGCCTGTTGGCCTATCAAGTCTATGCACAATGCCTAAAAATACATTGCCTGTTTTTTGATATTTTTCTTTGATGTAGTCCTTGACAAGACTGTACATACTCTCGTCACCGCTTATATCATCCATCGATGGAGTATTTTGCGGTTTTACTACCACAATCAAGTGATTGTCTTCATAGAGAATTGTCAATTTTTCCATACTTTTAACCCCCTTGCTCCACACGGAAGAACAAGTCCGTCTTCGCATGGAAGTCCTATTTCATCAGCGTCAATATTATCTTTACCAAAAACTAGAGTTAAGATATTTTTTAGCACACTCGGTGCAAGTCCTGTAGTATAAGATGATATCAGCACAAAAAGTGGTTTATCCGAAAGAACTTTTTTTGTCATTGTGACGAAGTCAAAGAGATTGTCTTCAAGTTTCCACATTGCACCATTTGTGCCTCTGCCATAACTTGGCGGATCCATAATGATCGCATCATAGGTTTTACCGCGTCTTATCTCGCGCTCAATAAATTTTTGGCAGTCATCGACAATATAACGAATGGTGGAAATTCCATTTAAACTGGCATTTTCTTTTGCTCTTTCAACCATGCCCTTGCTTGCGTCAACATGAGTGACTTCCGCTCCTGCCTTTGCGCAAACTACGCTTGCAAGACCAGTGTAGGCAAATAGGTTTAAAACTCTTATAGGTCTTTTGCTTTCTTTGATAAGCTTTGTCATCTCCTCCCAGTTGACTGCCTGTTCAGGAAAAATCCCTGTGTGTTTAAACCCCATAGGTTTGACAATAAATTTAAAATCTTTCCAGCCAATAAGCCAGCTTTCTGGCAATTTTTTTAGCATTTTCCACTGTCCGCCACCACTTGACGAGCGCAAATAATGAGCGGATAGTTTTGGATAACTTGCAAGATCTTGTTTGCCATGCCAGATAACTTGTGGATCTGGACGCAACAGATAGTATTCACCCCACCTTTCAAGTTTTTCACCATCTCCTGTCGCAATTACGCTATAATCTTTCCAACTTGTTGCATATTTCATTATTTTGCACCTTTGAATGCGACTTTTATCTTGCCTAGGCCAACTTCAACTTCCTTTTCAATAGTAGGATTTTCGATTTTCTCGACTATCTGTTTGATAAGCACTTCACTCTTTATCTTATCATTAAATAAGTTAAGCATCTCATTCATTTTGTCGTCATCAGAGGCAAAGCTTGCTTCAATTCTTTCATCAATTGCAAAGTCGGCAGTCTTTCGAAGCACTTGAAGACCGCGCACAAACTCTCTATATAGTCCTTCCATGATAAGCTCATCATCTATTGTTATATCAAGAGCAACCGTGATGCCATTTTCGTGAGAAATAACAAACTCTTTCTTTGCTTTTTTCTCTAAGTTGAATAATTCGCTGTCAAGATCTGCAAACTTATCCACATTTACTTTGCCCTGTTTATACTCTTTTACATATTCTTCCATTTGGCTGACGCTTGCGTTTAGGAGTGCATTTTTCAAAAATTGAACTTCGCCCTTTAAAACTGCACCTGCCTTTTTAAAGTTGACTGTCAAGAATTCATCATTAAACTTGCTTTCATCTTCAATTTTCTCAATTTGTTTGATATTTAATTCTTCTTTGATAATGTCGCCAAGATTTTGAAGCACTTTTATAGTACTTTCATCGCCACTTACAAAGAGCGTTCTTAATGGCTGTTTAACTTTGAGATTGTTTTCATTTCTAAGCCTTTGTGCCTGAGAAATTATCTCTCTAGCAATATCAACCTGCGCTATTATTCCTTCAAAGTGTTTAGCATAGATTTTTTGAGGATATCCAGCAAGCATGATACACTCGCTTTCGTCTTTTTCAATTTCTCGTACCAAATTTTGCCAAATATGTTCACTGATAAATGGTGTGATCGGCGTCATAACCTGTGCGAGTGATTTAATTGCATAGTAAAGACACCAATATGCAGTCATTTGGTCTTGTTTATTTTCAGATTTCCAGAATCTCTTACGATTGCTTCTAATATAGAAATTGGATATATCATCAATAAGTTTTTCAAAATCTTTAACGATTACAAAGCACTTGTCATTTGCATAATTTAGGTCACTATTTGCAATAAAATTGTTTACACTTTCAATAAGCCACTTATCAGCAAAGGTGAAATCGGTTTCGCTTGGTTTAAATGAAACGATATCCGGATTATCAATGCAGGCATAGGTGTTAAAGAAGGTGTAAATATTCCAGTAAGAAAGCAGTTTTCTTCTTGCATCATCTGTAAGGTTAAAACCAAATCGCATATCGTTTGCTGGACTTGACGAGCAGTACAGATATCGTATCACATCAGCGCCAACCTTGTCTGCGATAACTTCCGCTTCAAGAGTGTTGCCACCGCTTTTGTGGAATTCTCCGCCATGTTCGTCCTTAACATATTGATAGGTTACAACTTTCTTGTATGGCGCCTGCCCTGTAAGCACAACGCTCATGATAAGCAGAGAATAGAACCAAAGTTTGATTTGCTCCACCATTTCGCAAACATAGTCGCTAGGGAAATTGTTTTTAAAGTACTCTTTGTCACTAAAATATTTCTTTGTGCTAAATGGTGTAATGCCCGCGTCAAGCCACACATCGCCAACATCGGCAATCCTTTCGGCAACGCCACCGCAGTCACACCTAATTTTGATTTCATCAATGTATGGTCTATGGATATTTGGCATCTTATCCACTTTCTCTGGATCGAGTGCCTTTTCCTTCAATTCTTCAAGTGAGCCAATGACATGCACTTTGCCACAACTTGAGCAAATATAGAAAGGAAGTGGAAGTCCATAGAATCTGCTTCTTGATATATTCCAGTCGCCCATATTATTAAGCCAGTCAATCATTCGTTTTTTTGCAAATTCTGGCTTAAATTCCACACTTTCGATCGCCTTGAGTGCAAGTGGACGGATTTCGTCCATCTTTATAAACCAACCAGAAACAAGTTTGTATACAAGGTCTGTTTTGCATCTCCAGCAGAATGGATAACTATGTTTGTATTTATGAGCATAGAGAAGTTTGTTCTGTTTTTTAAGCTCATCTATCACTTGCTCGACAACATCTGTCGTTTTCTTGCCGGCAAACTGCTTAGTACCCTCAAGCATAACACCTTGCTCGTTTATAGGACAAATTTCAGACAAGCCAAGTTCCTTTCCAAGTTCAAAGTCCTCAGCACCACAGCCGGGAGCAATGTGGACAATGCATGAGCCTTCCACACTGTCAACCATATCCCAAGCAACAACCTTATGTGCAAAATTTTGCTCTTCCAAATTTGGAAAACAAGTTTCATATTCAAGCCCAACAAGGTCGCTTCCTTTAAATGTTTGCAATATTTCGACATCTTTTTTGAGTATTGAAAGCCTATCTTTGCCGATTAAAAGCTTTTCGCCTTCAAATTCTACGAGTGCGTATTCAAATTCCGGATTGACAGCAAGAGCCACATTTGCAGTAAGCGTCCATGGTGTTGTGGTCCATGCCACTATCTTAAAATCCCTATCCTTAACAGGAAGCTTAATAAACAAAGCGGTATGCTCAACCTCATGATAGGAGCTTGTCATTTCGTGTTCGCTTAAACTTGTTCCACATCTAGGACACCATGCCATAGGCCTATTCTTGCGAATAATATATCCCCTTTTGTCACATTCCTTTAAAAAATACCATATTGAAGTTATATTTAAGTCTGTATTTGTGAAATAACTATTGTCCCAATCCATCCATTGTCCCATGCGGATTGATTGCATAGTTATTTGGTCAGCAAAATAATTCACTCTTTCCATACACTTTTTAGTGAAGTTGTCTAGTCCATATTTGACAATCTCAGGCTTACCATTAAGCCCAAGCTCCTTTTCAACATTTACCTCAACCCAAAGACCTTGAGCGTCAAAACCATTTTGATACTGACAATCTTTGCCCTTTAAGGCATTGTATCTTATTGTCATATCCTTTAATGTTCTTCCCCAAAAGTGATGGACACCAAGTTTGTTGTTGGCGGTTGCTGGACCATCTAAAAATCTAAAACGCTGATTTTTAGAATTTTTTTCTTTTAATTTTGCAAAACAATCGTTTTCTTTCCAAAACTTTAGTACATCATGTTCAAGTTCGACAAAATCTGGAAGCACCTTTTCTTTTTTCATTTTTTATCTCCTTATAAAATTGTTTTTGGTGTTAAACTATATAAATTTCAATAAATTCAAAAACTGACTAAAGACAATTGAATAACAAGTGCTAGAATATCTATATTTGAAAAAAAGCCTAAAGCTACAAGAGCCTATAGGCTTTATTAAACCACTTGTAAACTTGTCAGCAAGCAAACACTCGCCCCTTCTATGACGGGAAGTCCCGATTGACTTTACTCTTTTTCAATTTCAAATCAACGACTCAAAAGTGATAACTTTTATAGGTTTTTATTGCTTTCCACCAAATCGCAACTCTCTAGGAAAAACTTGTATAAAAGTCCTGTCTTTTTCACAGTCTTTATTGAATTTATAATTCTTTTTTAGTATATAAATATTACGCAGTTTTGTCAAGGATTTTTAATAGTTTAACAAAACAACTTTTTTGCTTATTCTATAGTATTATATTGATTAGTAATTCTCAAGAATTTTTTGTGCGGTAGTCACATCTCGGCCTGTCATAATTCCAAGCGCTCTCTCATTAATTTGACCATGCCTTGTAAAAAGTATGGCTAAAAGCTTATGATTTTCGTCAAATTCACGCAGTGCCTCTTCAATGGTACAATTAGAATCTTTAACAACGAAATATTTACTGTCCTGTAAGGTTGAAAGCATATCTTCAATTTGTACATTATCTAAAAATGCCGAACACTTTCCACCTGATAGCATATATTGTCCAAAAGCAGTCAAAATCTTTTGACCATTCGCAACGCCAATCAGCTCATTACCTTTATACACAGGAATATTACTGAAATTTGATTGTGCCATTAAAATGATAACCTCGCGCATACTCTTTTCAGCACTCGTCACAAGCACATTTGTCATGGCACAAGTATCAAGTGCCTTAGGCGGAGTTGTCAAAAGTTTTCTAATATGCTCAATTTCATTGACCACCTGCTCGTGCGGTTCAGCAATTATAAAGTCTTCATTGTTGTTGTGAATGATCGCATTGCGAAGCCTGCCATAATCAATAAGTTCATCTTCATATTTTCTTATGATGTAATTTAAAGATACAGTCTTTCGTATTAGGTCGGAAAAGCCCATAGATCTATTGAAATTGTATCTGGTCTTTAGTGAATAATCTATATCATTGTAAGCATCTAAAAAACGCTTTGCATTTGATTTTTTAAATTCACTTATTCTCTTTTCTTCCATTTTATCTCCATTTATATTAGAATACCATTTTTGCAAAAATTAGACAACTTTTTTTAAAATAATTATATCCATAATATAATTTTTCTCTCTTTATTGACAAAAAATGCAAAACAAATGCACTTTTTTATTGCAAAAGTGTCATAGTTGTGCTAAAATAAACACTGTCGAGATAGATGGAGAGTTAGCGGTGCTCTGTAACCTACAATCCGCTATAGTAGGATTGAACACTTGCCTGCGGTTTGATATTGTCAAATATGTGTATAAAGATTTGGCGTTGAAATCAAGGTCTTATGCAATCAAAATCTCTGAACCGTGTCAGAGCTTGACGGCAGCATCACTAAGGGGACACTTTGATGTGCCATAAGGAAGCTTTGGTGGAGTTAATTCTTTATAAGGCAGTTGGTTTTATCTTATCAAAGCAAGCTCTCGGCCTTTGATAATTCAAGGCGATGAAAAGATCGCCTTTTTTGTTATACTCCGTCCCTTTGTCAAAATTTCTATTGCGAAAATGCCCTTTATTAATGAATAAATTGTCTAAATTTGCAGAAAATAAAGACAAAGGGGGAACTATGAAAGAACTTTATACACTTTTAGGCTTTGGTGCAGGTATGCTTGCAGGCATGGTGCTTTATAAACACAACATGAAAGCAAAGACCATCTATAACAATGGTGAAAAAGTAGTTATGGATAAGATCAATCAAACAGAAAAAGATGCCAAGTCCAAGATGCAAGAAATGAAAGACAAGGCTGACGACAAACTTGACGAAACCGTTGACATGATCAACAAAAAAGCCAAGAAAATAAAGAAAAAACTGCAATAAAATATCTAAAACAACAATATTCAATCTAACCAACCACAAAAAAACTTCTATCGAAAATTGATAGAAGTTTTTTGATTGAAATTATTATTGGTTGACTTTTGTAAATACAGTATACTCGCCATACTCGCCTTCCTCACTTGTCGTAAAGTTTGCAGTATCTTCAAGATAACTATTGTCACAAGTATCGACAATCGTTGTTAACACTCTCACCGTCGTTGCATATTGAAGTAGATTTCCAGCTGAAGTTGCACTTGTTGCATCTTTATATATATCATCACTTTCAATCGTCACTGTTGCAAGATTACTGCAATATCGGAATGCATAATCTCCTATACTTGTCAAACTTGCTGGCAAGGTAATCTCGGTTAAGTTACTGCAATCTCGGAAAGCATAACTTCCTATACTTTCAAGTTGTGAGCCTTCAGCAAATGTCACTGTTGCAAGACGAGTGCAATTATAGAATGCATTACTTCCTATACTTGTCAAACTTGATGGTAAGGTTATTTCGGTTAAACTACTGCAATCACGGAATGCAGAATCTCCTATACCTTTTAAATTTGATGGCAAGGTAATTTCGGTTAATCCACTGCAACCATAGAATGCAGAACTTCCTATACTTGTCAAACTTGATGGCAAAGTAATCTCGGTTAAGTTACTGCAACCATAGAATGCATTATTTCCTATACTTTCAAGTTGTGAGCCTTCAGCAAAGGTCACTGTTGCAAGACTACTGCAACCATAGAATGCACGATCTCCTATACTTGTCAAACTTGATGGTAAGGTTATCTCGGTTAAGTTAGTGCAATAAGAGAATGCATCATCGCCTATACTTTCAAGTTGTAAGCCTTCAGCAATTGTCACTGTTGCAAGACTACTGCAACCATCGAATGCATTATTTCCTATACTTGTCACACTTGCTGGTATTTCTATAGATCGTAAAGCACTGCAACCAGAGAATGCATAACGCCCTATACTTGTTAAACTTGATGGCAAGGTTATCTCGGTTAAGTTACTGCAACCAGAGAATGCAGAATTTCCTATACTTGTCACACTTGATGATAAGGTTATCTCGGTTAAGTTACTGCAATTATAGAATGCATAATCTCCTATACTTTCAAGTTGTGAGCCTTCAACAAAGGTCACTGTCGCAAGACTACTGCAACCATAGAATGCAGAACGTCCAATACTTGTTACACCTTCACCTAGTGTAACTTTTGTTATTGAATCTATTTTGCAAAAAGCATAAGAAGGTATATCGTTATTGATTGTAATCTCATCTACAAGTTCATTATTAATGTATAGATTTATATTGTTATTAGATGGAAGCCAACTACTTACAAATGTCATATTGAGCCACTGATCCATCGTACCTTGATAGTAAATCTCGGTTAAGTTACTGCAACCAGAGAATGCAGAATAGCCTATACTTGTCAAACTTGATGGCAAAGTAATCTCGGTTAAGTTACTGCAACCATAGAATGCATTATTTCCTATACTTTCAAGTTGTGAGCCTTCAGCAAAGGTCACTGTTGCAAGACTACTGCAACCATAGAATGCATTAT
>CALVML010000019.1 GCA_944345705.1 uncultured Clostridia bacterium
AAGTCTAGTATATCAAAGAAAGACTGCTGATTGTTTTCCTTTTTAGGTTTCTCAATTTGTTTAGATGGTGTAGGTGGAGTTATCTTGTATTCGCTACCATCTTCATTTAAAAGTATGCCTTCGATTGAGTCTTCTTCAAAATAATGTATTGCCCAAGCAAAGACGGTTTTATCTTCTATACAAGCACAATTTGCGCCTTTTTCAGCAAGTTTCTTTGCTTCTTCATAGGCATACTTCATAAAAGTATCAAGTGTTTTCTTGTTGATTAGTGTCTTATTATCTTTTTGAATTTTAACGCCATTATTGATTTTATCTGCAAGAGTTTCACTTACATTTTCTTCCAAATATTCTTTAATTATTTCTTGCTCTCTGCAATTTGTTTCAAGATTTAGTTTAATCATAATTCCTCCTAAAATGGTAGTTCTTTTAGTAATTCGCAAATTATATATTCAAGTTTGTCAAGTGTAGTGTAGTGATTAAAACCACCTTTATAATCAACTTCGTTTTTAGCAGTTCTAACAAGTATGTGATTATACCAATCGTTGTTAAAATATCTAACATCACTAATTGAAATATAAACACACTTGTTTTCAGTTCCACCTTTAATAAAGGCAGAAAAGCAGTAGTGATTTTTATTAACTTTAATTAAACTCCAATTATTTTCTTTGCAAATTGTTTTTAAATAATTTATATATTTTGTTTGAAAAGTTTTATAGTCGTTACCTTTGTAACAACCTGTAGAAAATTCATAGTTTATATATTGTTTTAATGTGTTTATGTTGGACATATTATTCAATCTCCTTTATTTTTAAATCTAAAAAGTCGTGAAAATACCAATCGTTTCTATCGGTAACATTCCACCACAGTTCAACACCATCTTTTGCGTTTTCAATATTAGTATCTAATTCATAATCAAAAGTGTTGTTTGTAAATTTTTCACCAACCCAACTCATTTCAGGTTGTTTTTCTTGTTCTATAATTTCATTAAACTTATTTAATGCTTTTTGATAAGTATCAAATATGTATAAATCAATGCCGCTATAATCATCAGTGGAGTAGTCAAGTAAGACAACATATACAAATTTCTTTTCCATTATGAAATCCTCCTTATTCCGCCACCAAAACTTTGAATTAAGATAGTGCCAAATTCACTTAAATACTCATCGCTCTTGTTCCAAACATAAGAGAAAGCAGAAAACTCATTTGCCGAATATTTGCAAATTAAGTCGTCCCATTCTTCTTTATAGTCTGTTATAATTAAAAAATTGTACAGTTCGCCAAACTCTGCAAATTCGTGAGTTATTGCATAAACTGTACAATTATATT
Source organism: uncultured Clostridia bacterium (assembly GCA_944345705.1). Lineage (GTDB taxonomy): Bacteria > Bacillota > Clostridia > Christensenellales > UBA1242 > Caccovivens. Next base: position 1,327 of record CALVML010000019.1, read on the forward strand.
TTTCTTCTAATTCTTTAATTTTGTTTTGCACATCTTCATCTTGCCAAGCCCAGAAGCCTGCAAATCTTTCAAAGAAACAAACTTCGTCACTTTTTTCAAAGCCTTTTATGTATGGTTCGTAAATATCAAGTTGTTTCATAAATTTAATCGCTAATTCTTTTCTTTCTTCTTTTGTTGTATTCGCTTGTTTAATTTCTTTTTCCATATTTTTTAATCTCCTTAATTTAACAAATTTCAATGATGCCATCGCTGTATTCTTGGCAATAAAAATCGCCCACATATTTTCCATAAGCTTCAAAGTCTATAAAATTCTCTAAAACTTCCGGCACTTGATAACACATTTCTCCATATATCATTCGACCGTAATCTTCCCAGTCATAGCCTTTGTATATGTGAATGTCATCGTCCCAGTGAGGACCTTTATTGTTTACTAATTCTTCAAAGTCATCAAAAGAACGTACATTCAAATATGCTTGCATAAGTTCGTATTTGTAATCATCGTCTAAAATTTCTGCTTCTTTTAATAATTCAAATAATGTTTTAGGGTGGGTGTAATCGCAATTAAGTCCGTCAGTGTTAAACCCTTCGATGTCTTGAATAAACAATTCTTCATCTATGCCATTAAGGTCAAAGCCTTCTTTTTTAAGTTCTTCCTCAATTTCGTCCCAATCTTCATAATCGGATAGATTAAGCCATTTTGAACCTAATGCTCTTTCGTTGCATTCATTGTATGAACCCCAAGAGCCAATAACCATTTGTATATCATTCATAATTTTTTCTCCTTTTAATCTTCAATATTTTCAAAATCGTCAACTGCAATTTTTTCAAATTGACAACCATATTCAAAATAGAGATTGTTTTCTTTATCTCTTTTCAAGTCATATTCAATGACACTAATTTTACCTTGATTTGTTATAGCCAAAGTAATTGTCATATTATCAAAGTTGATATCTACAATATTGAATATGATTTCGGTATAACCATCAAAGTATTGAAATTCTTTTAAGTAATAATTTATTGTTTCCATTTTTAACTCCTTTTTAATTTAAAATTCTAAACCATAGTGAGTAGCAGTTTTCAATTTCAAGATTGACTAAATGACCTTTGTCATTTTCAAATTCAATTTCTTCAAATTCATTGAAACTGCCTTTGAATTCGTTTGTGGCATTGACTAACTTGTGGCAATATCTAATACAATCTTCGTAAGTTTTAGATTTTGTATATAGATTTTCGTCATCAATTTCGCCATAACCTACAAATCTGAAAGAACCTTTTTTAGTAAATTTAGTAAGACTAAACTTTACTTTTTTTCTTTCTTTTTCATTCATTTCTATTTACCTCCTTATATGAATTTGCCTTTTGGCAGTGGCCAAGTAGTAAATTTTGGGAAATAGTTTTACACTTTGAAATTTTGTATGTATGAAGTCAACGAAACAGAAGAAAATATTGTATTGAAATACTTTAACTGACAATAAAAAAAAGACCAGGTTAAAAACCTAGTCTTAACTACCAAATATATAATTTATTATTTTACACGATATTTACTTCCGTTGACTTCATACGAGAAATTTGCTACAAAAGACACAACAAAAGCAAAGAATATAAGGAGTAATTTATTAAAGAAATATATTATTAAAAATGCCCAACAATAATGCTGGGCAAATTATTAAAATTCACTTTTCATTTTTTGAGAAAACGACCTAAATCATCTCTATCAAGATTTTTCCAATTTTCACTTGGCTCAATATCAGGTTTTTTATAAGACATCACCAGTCCAAAACTATCTTGTAAAAAGAAAAATACGCAACCCAAGTTTTTATTCCAAGGGTGCGTACAATTCCGTTCTGGCGGAGAGATAGGGATTCGAACCCCAGGATGCTTTCACATCAACGGTTTTCAAGACCGCCGCTTTCGACCGCTCAGCCATCTCTCCATATTAAATTGTTTTTCTGCAATCTTTTATCTAGAAATTCTTTGTTGCATTATTTATAGTTTTTTGCAATATTCCGTCTAAATAATTGTTGCAGTTTTTCATCTCGTTTTTTGCTTTTAAGAAAAACTTTATTTGTTTCTCTTCAAAGCAAACAAGATTGTATATTTGCATGCTAAAATCTTATTATCGCCAGAGTTTATTTTAGTGAAGGCGAATTTTGCAAATCATTAAATTTGAGATCAGCAAAGTTTGTTTATAGGGGGAGAAATTAATTTTCTTCGCACTTCTCAAAAACTATCTATTGATTTTAGCTTTTGCATAGACTATTATACATATTTTTTTTAAATTTGCAAGTATTTTTTTTAATTTTTATAAATTAACATTTTTTTATTCTTTCTGTTTACTCATCTATGTTTTTTCTAAATATTTTTATTCTCCAAAAACCAAAAGCACATATCTAAACTTAATTTTTAACAATGATTTACTTTTGATTTTTTAACATATATTTAAAAATCGCTTCTTCCTAGTAAATAATCAATCGTTATATTAAATATATCTGCTAATCTTATTAATGTATCAAAATTACATTCTCTTTTCCCATTTTCCCAGTAAGATATCAATCTTTCGCTGACAAACAATACGTCAGCAAGTTGCTTACGTGTCATCTCTTTTTCAAGTCTTATTTCTTTTAATCTATCTTTAAATTTGTTCATTTTTTTAATTATAGAACTTTTTGTTCCAAAATGCTTGACACGGAACATTCTGTTCCATATAATATTTGTAGAATTTATTATAAAAATTCATAAATTAGATAAAAGGAGTTAAAAAAATGGAAAAAGAAAAAGTAAATTCAATTATAATGCAATATAAGGATTATTAACGCAAGACAAAATATTGTATTTAAAATCTGCGTTGGAAAAAGTTGAGGATAGTGCTTATGATGATATTTTAGTGTCAAAAATTCATAGTCCTACTACGACACTAATTCTATCAATATTTTTAGGTGCTCTTGGTATTGACAGATTTTACATAGGGGATGTTGGAATTGGGGTTTGTAAGCTCTTATTTGGTTGGCTAACCTTAGGCATATGGCCAATCATTGACATCTTTTGTTCTTTTAAACGCGCAAAAGTTAAAAATTTTGAAAATATAATAGCAAGTATAAGTTAAAAAAATAAATTTCAATAAAAAAGAATACAACTTTTAAGATATTAAATTTTTAAAGTGTATTCTTTTTATTTGCATTCAATCTAAAAATTTTTAGTTTTAATTTTTGTCTTTAAATATTAAGACATTGAGATTAATTATCTTTCAATATCTATATTTTTAAACATCAAATCTTTCATAACTTCTTCATAAGTAAAACCATTTTTACATTGATATGTATTCATTCCGAGTTTCTGTGCTGGCAAGATATCGTGTGTAAAACTATCTCCAATTACTAATACTTGATCTGGGCTTGCATTATTGAGATTCATTATACCTTTAAAGTATTTGCTTTTTGATGTATCTGCGATATTCAAAAAATCATTAGAATAGATTTTTTGGAATAGTGATCTATCAATGCCAAGATATTTCATTGTGGCAATTATATCATGTTTTCGAGAATTTGACACAATATAGCATTTACCATTTTTTGCAAACTTTGCAAGTTCGCTATTTTGTACTGCAATTGAGTTATGTAATCTAGCAAAGTCTGGCGGCTGTTTTTCATTAAACTCAACCCAAGCTTTGCAAGAACCTTCAACTTCAATTAAAATAGGCGCAACTGAAAGTTTGCCAGGTTGATTAAAGCAATCATGTTTTTTTAACAAATTTTCAATTTGATTATCATTTAAATTAAGCGTCTTTAAATGATTGATTAAAAATTGATAGTTGCGGTTTAGGAAAAAAGTCCAGTCTACATTGTAGTAGAGCGTTTCATCATAGTCAAATATAAAAACCTTGATTTTGTCTTCCATGTATTCTTCCTTTGCAAATAAATGATATCATAACAAGGGTCAAAAGTCAATATTCGACAAATTCAAAGTTTGGAGATTTTTGTTTAAGATGAAAAAATATTTTGATATTGATTTTAAAAATGTTAAAATATAGAAAGTTTAAAAGGAGAGAAAAATGAAAAAACAAATATCAACAACCGAAGCAATATTTCCAATGCCTGTGCTAATGATTGCCACCTATAATGAAGATGGCACTGTAGATGTGATGAATGCGGCATGGGGAACAATGCTTGAACGAGATCATATTATACTAAACTTGACTGAGTCACATAAAACTGTAAAAAACATTAAAAAAAGAAAGGCTTTCACAGTGAGTATCGCGGACGCGAAGCATGTGGCTCAAGCCGACTACTTTGGAGTTGTATCAAGCAACTTTGTAAAAGATAAGTTTGAGAAAAGTGGCTTAAACGCTACAAAGTCAGACCTTGTTGATGCACCGATAATTAAAGAATTTCCAATCTGCATGGAATGTGAATTTGTTGAATACCAAGATGATGAATATGGCTGTGGTGTCATAGGCAAAATTGTTAGGGTAAGCGCTGATGAGAGAGTAGTTAAAAATGGAAACGTTGATATTTCTCTTGTAGACGCGATTGCGTTTGACCCTTATACACACGGATATTACAGAATGGGCGAAAGGGTAGGCGAAGCTTTCAAAGATGGGCTTAAGTTAAGATAATGTGAAAAATAAAGTAATTAAAATATTAAAAGCCTAAATGATAAAAATGCCCGCAAACAAAAAATTGCAGGTAATTTTACTGCTTTTATTGAAAAAGGATTATTAAAATAAAAGAAGATTAAATTTATTTGGTCGAAGTGGCGGGACTTGAACCCGCGGCCTCACGGTCCCGAACCGCGCGCGCTAGCCAACTGCGCTACACCTCGATATAAATAAAGATGCAAAGTAAATGGTTTTAAATTGTTTGCATGAAAGCATTAAAATTGTTTTTGTCAATTGTTTAATTATTATAGCATGATAATTTTAAAATTCCAATAGATTGACATCAAAATTTGCAATCAATATTTAGGTATTTTAAAAACATATCTCTAGTAAGATTATGATGTACATTAATTTTTAATGAAAAAATAAAAGGAGAAAATATGGAAAAAAGAGAAAGTTGTAGAGCTATTATTTTTAGCGAAGATAAAATGGTTGTTATGTATAGGGAAAAGAATGACAGAGTTTATTACACATTCCCTGGTGGCGGTATTAATGAGGGAGAAACAATTGAAAATTGCGTTATCCGTGAAGTGAAGGAAGAATTTGGAATTGATGTAGAACCTATAAAAGAGGTTTATATTTATGAAAATGAAAAAACAATTCAGCACTTTCTTACTTGCAAGTGGCTTACTGGCGAATTAGGCTCTGGAGAAGGGGAAGAGTTCCAAGGAGATAATGGTAAAGGCAAATACGAGCCAATGCTCGTTGAAAATGAAAGATTATCACAGATTCCGCTTATGCCACCAGAAGTGACTGCTATGCTTGTAACAGATTTAAAAAATTATGGTAAAGAATTGAGAAATGAAGTGACAAAGATAACCTGTGAATAATGCTAGGAATTTATCATTTTAAGCCTGAATTATGTTTTCATAACAATAAAAAGATAATGTTTAACTATATTATTATCAATTTTTATAATTAAAAATCTGTTATGATAGGGAAAATATATATACTAAAAAGTCAAGATTGAAAAAATGTTAATTGTCTTGGCTTTTATTTTATTTGATTATCAATATATGTTATTGATAGAAACAATTATTTTTAGTTTTGTTATAATAAGGTACAGTAAAATGAAAAGTCGGTTATTTTTGATGTTTTGCCTTCAGATTGTTAAATTTTACTAAAATGTGAAGAAGAAAAAGTAATGTAAGAAAGTCATGATTTTACCTTATTTGCCCTTGACTTTCTTCAAGGTTATGCTATAATAAAACCAAGAGGAGAAATATGGCAACTTTAAAAGAATTTTTAGTAAAACAAAAAGTGGGAAATTGTGAAGACTATGTCACAATTCCAAATTGGAGTGATGTTACAAAACAAAGTAATAGATCACGTATTGGCGATGTAAGTGACTATTCAATTTTGAATGGCGCAACGATATCAACTGCATTCAGAAATAAATCAGACAACGCTTCCCTTTACTGTGTTCTAGGAAGTGACGCTGAAGGCAAGATCCAACAATACGTTGACTCACTTGGTCGAGTTGAAGATATTACAAGCAAAACTCAAGCTGGGTATAAACTCAAAATAAAGCTAGATCTTGCAAAGCTTCAAGAATTTTATGATGGTGATTTAACAAAACTCGGAATTTTTGAAGACGATGATAAGGATGGCAAACCTAAATTAAAAATCAAATTAGGTTCATATCCTAGTAAAGTATGCTCTCCACAGATTGAGCGTGAACTTGACAAAATCTACAAAGCATCAGATAAGAGCACTTTGCAACAGATCTATCTTCGTTTTGCAGGATCTCAACCTGTATATGCTCCATGTGTAATTTACAGGGGAGAAAAATATGTTAAACTAAGTTCGATTGCGAATGACGGAATAAAATTATCTGATAAGACTATCACTAATAAAAATAAGAATGAATACTGGGTGAAAGTATCTCCTATTACATGGACTATTATTAACAACGAAGAAGTCCAAGAGGTTTTAGATGGAGCCAAAGACGCTGAAGGCGTGAACATTACATTGATAAGTGATAATACACTTGTTGAATCTACTCCAATATCTCAAGACTGGAAGTCGAGTCCTATAAGAGATTATCTAAATGGTGTTACAAGTAAATTCGCTTCTTCTTTCTTAGATGATGCGGGATTTTCCACTAATATCGATAAAAATGTAAGAAAAACAAGACAATCAATTAAATTTGATTTTGATCCTATGACAAATGATGAACTTTTATGGCTTTCTATTAAAGCAAGAGTTCCGGTATTTTTACATGGACCTAGTGGAGTCGGAAAATCGTCAAGAGTTAAAGCCATCGACCCAGGATGTATACCTATATCATTGACAAGAGGAATGGATTCTGCCGAAGTTAAGGGATATTTGAACAAAACTGAAAATCAAGCAAAGAAAGCATCTAGACCACCTGTTTGGTATATAGATTTAAAAGAAAAATGTGAAGCAGAACCTGACAAGATACATATTCTTTTTATAGATGAGCTTTGTAATGTAATACCAGAAATACAATCTTTAGTTTATTCAATAGTTCTTGACAGAGCTACTGCCGACGGATTATGGAAATTACCAGAAAATTGTGTCGTAATTGGTGCGGGCAACGAGCAGGCTGATTCGTCTGCCGCTTATCCATTAGTAGAACCATTATTTAGAAGATTTACTCATATTTATTACAAAATAAATCTCGAAGATTTCTTAAAATGGGGAATGCAAATTAGTCAACAAGATCAGCGTGAAGAATTAAGCCCTAGCGTACCTTTTACTAAAGTCGACGATGAATCCAATCAAACAAATATACACCCTCTCATTGCTCTATATTTAATGTCACATGCCACTGAAATTAATAAAAATATCAAAGAAGGAAAAGATTCTCTTCTTTTTCAAAGTTATGATGAGGATAATCCTCGCATTGTTACTGATCAGAGAAAATGGTGGGAGGCTTCACGACTTTTTATAGAGAGTAAAAATGAAAAAGGCGAATATAATCCTTGGGCAATTTCTCATGCTGTAGGAGATGAAATCACAAAAGATTTTGTAATGTTTTGCAAGGGCGCTATATTAACAGTTGATGATGTTATTGAAAAAAACTATAACGAAAGCGATTTGATATCGAAAGATTTATCGCAAAAATTTGCAATTATTGCCGGATTAGTTGACGCAACTGAAGATGAGTTGCCTAATGTCAGAGATTTTATTGCGCAGGTATTTGGCGATGAATTTGTTGCGAAATTCGATATAATGTGGATTCGAGGCGATCAGGACAGAGCGCTTTATATTCAAGAACTTCAAGATGAAACAGAATATTCAACGTGTACTGGCTCAATGCTATAATTAAAAATATTGAAATTTAAAGGAGATAATAATGAAATTTGATTTTACAGAAAAGCAGGTTGATCCTATCAAACTTGCAAATATTGCGCCAGTTTTAATAAAAAAACTAGATGCAAATATAAAAGAACAAGCAATAGTAATAACGGCAAAATCATTTTATGATCAACATTTAATTTATTACAAAGAAGGAAAGCCTAATATACCTGATTGGCTTGAAAATTGTCTTAAGAAGCATAAAGACATTCTTGTTGTTGATGATGTTGATTCTTTAAGCAAGGATGATCAACAATGCTTTTATGAACTGTTAAAATACAATCAATTATCATCCATTAAGTTGCCAATAAAACTCAAGATATTTATTGTTTTCAAAGATTTTAAAAATATAGGCGAAACACTTGCAAGACTATGCTTAGTTTCAGAATAAAGAATATTTAAAAGGCTTGAGTGAGAGTAATGAAAAAAAAATTCAATGTTGAAAAAATCAAGAAAAAAGTTATCTCTAGATATCCACTTATGGTTTCTTTAATTGACAATGTCGAATTAAAGGTTTTTGAAAGCCAAGATGCCCAAGATACTGCATTTACCGATGGTAAATCTATTTATTTTAATAGTAAATTCTTGGATACTCTTGACGAAAAAGAGCAAGTTTTTGTATTTGCACATGAACTTGCACATATTGCACTCGATCATATAATGCGAAGTGACGGAAAAGATCCATATTTATGGAATATAGCAACCGACGCCGTTATTAATCAAGAACTTTTACGAGATCGGCTTTCAATGCCTGAGGGTTGTATAAATATTAAAGAAGCTTTAAGTCGTAGTGCAGAATGGGTTTATAAAAAACTAGAACAAAAAAGACAAGAATTACAACAGAAAAATGCCGAGAATGGACAAGGTAATCAAAATGATAATGATCAGCCACAAAACTCTCAAGGCGGACAAGGCGGTCAAGGAAATCAGAATGGACAGGGACAATCGTCACAAAACTCACAAGGTGGCCAAGGCGGTCAAAGTGGTCAGGGAAATCATGGCCAATCTGGACAGTCTGGACAGCAGAGTGGACAAAGTGGTCAAAGTGGCGGTACTTCAAGCCAAAATGCTCAAAATGGGCAAGGACAAAGTGATGGTCAAGGTGAACAAAGAGGTCAGGATGCGCTAGGCAGTGATCAAAGCGGAAATGGGGGTAGCACTGGAGATGGTAATATAAAAGGAAAGAAATCTCAAGGTCGCAGTGGAATTAAAAATAAAAAGCCTACAAGCATTGACGATATGGATCTATCTGATTTTCAGGAGAATATTTCAAATCATGGAAAGTGGGCAGATGCTGTAAAGAAAGCTAAGGAAGCAGAGACAAGAAAGAAAGAACAAGAGAATAATAGTCAAAGTAACAACAATCAACAAGCAGAAAAAAATAAAGATGATCAAAATCCCAGAATTGATGGAAAAGACAAAGATATTAAGACAGATGGAAAGAGTGCATCTCAAGAAAAGCATGAAGTTGCCAAAGGCGAGATGAACAAGGATAAAAATAATCAAGATCAATCATCAAAATCAAAAAAGGCTGATAAAGAACAACGAAAAAAAGACAAAAAGTTAAATAAGAGAAAGTTGAAAGATACAAAATTTGGCGGAGAAGTAAGTCAATATGATCAGCAAAATACTGCGTCAATTCAAGATCAAAACAATCGGATAGATAGAGAAGAAAAAGACGATAATTCACAAAATCAAAATCATGAAAATAGGCTAAACCAAAATAATCAAAGTGAGGATGAAGAAAAAACTGACCGAGATCAGCAGGATCAAGGGATTGTAAAGCCAGTATCTAATAATGAAGAAGATTTCTTTTCAAAAAATAGAGAAAAAGTGAGAGAGTATGCTTCTAAAATAACATCTGATCTTGCTTCAAAAGCCTTTGGTATGGGAAATCCAAGTGCCATTCCAAGCGGTACTATATTTTCTAATGTTGGTCAGGCACAAGCAGTAGTTCGATGGGATAAATTACTTAAAAAAAATCTTCCAACACAAAAAGTTAAGTGGGATGATGATGAGTTTCAAGATTCTAACGATACTTATGTGCGCAGAGTACTTCGTGATGCTGATAAATATGAGAAAGCAGGGGTTGAGGTTATTTGTGACGTTTCTGGCTCTGTTAGCCACGAACTTATTAAGTGTTTTTTAAGACAAATTAAATCTATGATTACAAAGGATACTGAGTTGAGAATCGGCTTCTTTGCAGATTATTTTTACGGATGGTATACTGGCACTAAAGGATCTAGATATAGAATCAAAAAGAAGTCTGATATAGACAACCTTGTCATTCCAAAAGGTGGGGGGACTGATTTTGATTCAGCCAGCAGGGCATTTTCAACATATCCTAATGTAACTAAAATTTGCTTTACAGACGGTTGTGATGGTGGTGATGCAAGAATCGTCAACAAGCGTAAGGATATAATTTGGATATCCTTTGGAAATCGGTATTTCAAACCAGATTATGGTAAAGTGATCTACGTGCCAGAAGAAAAAATATATGAAACTGAGATGAGGCTTCTCGGCGACAATAATAGTTTTAATGATAATGATAGAAATATTTAATCTCAAGAATTAAATAATATTAAAAATTTAAGATTAAATTAAAATTATTATGAAATATTAAAATATTTTTAAAAAAAGACTAAAAATAATTAATTTTTAGCCTTTTTTATTTTTCTTACTTTTTTATTTTATATTTATTTAATATTTTTTAGTATTAATTTTTAATTATTATTTTAATAATTTATTTTTTTTAAATTATTTTAAATTATTTTTTTTAATTTTTTTATTTTTTATTCAATTGTTTTGTCTTTATTTAAATCTAGTGAAGCAAGGTTTTCTTTTAGGAAATAATCAAAATACGCGTACTCATTATAAGAATATCCTGTACTAGATTTTTCTGGCTCTGGATATTTTTCATAAGCATTAGGATCAATATAGATGATAGGAATTTGCATAGCGCTTGCAATTTTTACTACTTTGTCAGATGGTTCTTCACTTTGGATTACAATATAATCGGGCTTAGGCACCGCACTTTCATTTCTGAAGGCAAGTTCGCTATAAGAATCTATCTTTCTTAAAAACTCAGGTATTGAATAGAAATCTTGTTTATAGCCAGTTATATTTTTCAAAAAAGTAAACTGATTAGTTTGCGCATCACGTGTTCTGCAAGCTGCCATATCCATATTTTCTAGATTATCTGGCAGGTACCCGAAAGTTATTCTTGTAACATTATGTCTTTGACAAAACGCGTTATTAATAGATTGATCGATCAGGCTATAGCAACAAAGATATTGACTTTTTATGGCGTTTACATATTCTTCCATTGCCTCGGGCTTATACATCCAGTCTTGAATATTCATATTATGAACAAGCATTTGAAACGATGATTGCGCTTTTGTTTGATTTTTTAAGGTAAAGAACTTTACGGTATTATTATCCTCTGTTTTGATTATTTCTGGCTCAATGCCATCAAGCATAGTTTGTTTTGAAACTGCAATATATGCTGATAACTCTGCAATAAAATCTCTTTCTTCTAGATCGAGAAGATCACGCACTGCTTGAAAGATAGGACCTTGTTGCATAAGTGGCTGTGCAAGTTGAATAATTTGATCTAAATTCCTTTGCACTTCTTCAGGTGTAGCATCAGTAAGAGTGATGAATTTTAAAGTGGCATCAAAAAGATCTTTATATTTCGCAAGTTTTTCATTGTATATTTCATTGCCTTGCGTGCCTTCTCTATCTTCAAGTGTTCTAATATTGATTGATGTATTTTTTACCGAATCTCTGAAATATAAATCGCATACAGCATTTTGAATTTGTTGCAATGAAAATTTGTCAGGATTTTTGACAATTTCTTTTTGCAGGTTTCTTCGCTCATCAATCCAACTTTGTGGCAGATTTCTATCTTTTATAAGTCTATAAAAATGGAAATTCCCTACTTGTTTTATGATAATTTCCTTTGCAAGTTCTGCATTATCCTTCATCAGCGAATCGAACTTTTCTTTTGCAGACTCGTATTGCTGTTTCCTAATTTCTAGTTTATATTGTGAAGCAGATGGTGTTGTAATTTGCTGAATATAACTTTGGATAGTTATGCTTGCCTTTTTGATCTCTTCATCCATGCTTTTAACTCCTGTTTTCATTATATCATAATTAAAGCAAAAATCAAGTACATATTTTTGCTATTGTAAAGGTCAATATATTATAAACAAAATTACAAGACCAATTATTTCAAACAAATTTTAAAATCTATATTTTTGTAGTTATGAATATTTTACAACTTTGAAATGATATCGCGTGCAGAGATCAAGCCTGTTGCTGCCGCCACGACGATATTGCCTGCTTTTCCAGCGCCATCGCCAATAAAGTAAAGATTTTTATCTTTAACTTTAAATTTATTATCGGTTTCTATTTCATTTGAGAAGAATTTGATCTCTGGACCATAGAGCAGTGTTTCGTCATTGTTTACACCAGGTATGATCTTATCAAGCGTTTCAAGTCCTTCAAGAATATTAGTGATAATTCTGTACGGCATTACAAGAGCAAGGTCGCCAGCCACGCAGTCTTTAAGTGTTGGCTCAATGAAGCCCTTATTTATTCTATGCCACTCGCTTCTTCTTCCGCTTCTTAAATCTTTAAGTGTTTGTATAATTGGCTTATTATCACCGAGTACATTTGCAATGCGTGCAATACTTTCGCCGTATAATCTTGTATTTGTGACAGGTTGAGTCAAATTGACTTTTGAGATAAAGGCGAAGTTTGAGTTATCAGACTTTTTATTTTTAAGAGCATGGCCATTTACACAGATGAAGCCATAATAATTTTCTTTTGCAACATATCCGCCCGGGTTTGTACAGAATGTCCTGATTTCATCACCATAAGTTTTGGTCTTTATAAAGATAGTTGGATCATAGATGGTATCAGTTATCTGCGAGAGCACTTCCTTGCGTACTTCAACGCGTACACCTATTTCAATACTTTGTGAAACATAAGGAATTTTATGTCTATCGAGAAGTTCTTGTACCCAGCCAGCACCAGTTCTGCCAGGGGCGACAACGCAAAATTTTGACTGCATTACATATTCTTTGCCTAAGTGATTGTAAGAGATATGATTTAGATTGTCTTCATCTTGCCAGATATCTAAAACTTCTCCGCTTTCAATTATATCAACTCCATTTTGTTCAAGATAATCAGTAAAATTTTCTATGTATGATGGAAGCATATCAGAACCTAAATGTTTTTGTTTGATAAGCAAGAGTCTTGCGCCTTTCAAAGTGACATCACGCTTTATCTGCTCACTTTTTTCATCACTCTTAGGGTAGACTTCGGCGTCCATTCCAAACTTATTAAAGATTTCTTCTGTGTCATCTATGATCTTGTATGCTTCGCTTTGCGACATATATTTAAAAAGATCACTCTTGCCAAGTTTTGGTATAAAATTAAGCTTTCCGTCACTGAAAGTTCCTGCTCCACCAAAGCCCGATAAGATATTGCAAGGTTTACAGTTGACGCATACGCCTGTCTTTTTCATAGGACAAATCCTGTTTTTAGCTTTCTTGCCCTGATCAATAAGGCAGACCTTTATTCCTTTTTTCTTTGTTATAAGCTCATAGGCAGTGAAAAGTCCAGCAGGACCACCACCAACGATAACTACATCATACTGCATACTATTTCTCCTTTGTTATTTTTTCCATATTGATTATAGCATAAATTTTGGAAAAAAGTATATAGTTTTGCAAAATTCGAAGAAGTAATGAAGTAATTATTACTATATAAGTAAATGATATTTAAAAATTAATATATTTATGTTATAATAAAAATGATTTTAAGGAGAATTTCATGGATATCAAACTTGTTGCATTCGATATGGATGGTACACTTTTAAATAGTAGGCATGAATTGTCGCCAGAAACAATTAGAGCCTTGTATAAATTAAAAGAGAAGGGCATAATCTGTGTGATATGCACAGGGCGGTCAATTGCTGGGCTTAAGCATTATAGTGAGCTTTTAGATTTAAATATGCCAATAGTTACTTTAAATGGCACTATCATTTTAGATAAAGATAAGAATGTTATTTTTGCTCGCACCTTAACCTCAGAAGATGCAAAAAGAATTTGGACCCTTGCAGATAACTTAAATGCCAATCTTGCATTTTGGTCAAACAATAAGCTCTACTGCAACAAAATCAACAAGTTTACTTTAAATTATTCCGAAAGATCATATTTACCGATTACACTAATTGACGATTTTGAGGCTTTTGTTCAAGACAACGGCATTTCCAAGATGATTTTTTTTGACCAAGAAGACAAAATAATAGATTTCAAGTCCAAAGTATCTAAGATAAAAGATTTTAATGTAAATTACTGTATATCAAATCCATATATGCTTGAGTTTTTCAATATTCAAGTCTCCAAAGCAAATGCCCTTGATTTTTTGGGAAAATATTACAACATTACACCAGAGCAAATGATGGCTTTTGGGGATGGAGAGAATGATATTGATATGCTTGAATATGTAGGATATGGTGTAGTTATGCAGAACGCGCTAGAATCTGTAAAATCACATGGCAAATTTATTACAAAAACCAATGATGAAGATGGGGTCGCTTACGCACTGAAAAAATTTATAAGATTATAGGGTAAGATTCTATTTAATATTTGAAATCAACTTCGACAATATTCGCCTTTTTGAATTCTTGCATTGACAAGGCTTGTCTAAAATGTTATAATAAGACTAGAAGTTACTTTTAAAAAATTTACAAACGGGGAGAAGAATATATGGATAGAGAAGAAAAACTTTTAAGAGAGCTATTAAAATCAAGCGGATATGATCTAGATGGCTTATTTGAATCCGATATTCTAAGCGACAAGGAAAGAAACGAACAGCTTGCTGGTATCCTCAGCGATATCATAAAAAATAAATCAAATAATTCAAGCAAAGTTACCAAGGTAAGTTCGCGCATCAATGGCAATGATTTTTATCTTGGCTTTATTTCAGATAGTCACTCAAGACTTTATCTACTTGAAAATTATCTCAAGCAGTTAAATTCTATCGGTGGCAAATGTGTTGTGACAGGTGATGTGAGCAATGGCTCTAACCATTTTCATGGACACGACTCATCACTCAAAGAATCTCTAAACCTTACAAATGATGTGCTTTCAATTGCAGATATAATGAAAAGATATCCAGATATGTTTATAGGATATGTTGAAGGCAATCATGATCAATGGATCACTGAAGGCACGTCACTTGCACTTGGCTATCTTGCTTGTAAAATTGCAGGGGTTGACAGCATTTATGCAAAGAATATAGAACTTGTTACGCAGGTTACTAGAGCAGGTGGTAAAGATGTACCTTTCAATTTCTTAGTTGTACATGGAGAAGGCATGTCCAGCAATATTCTAAATGCACTGAAAGTTTCTCTATCTAAGGCGTGCAGTCAAAATGTTGATGCAATCATCTTTGGTCATACTCACAAAATGGGCAGTGCATCAACTACCATACTAAGAAAGATCGGCAATGGTACATGGCAAGAAAAACAGGTTATGTCATATAATGCTGGCTCTGTTATGGAAGCAAGCGACTATGCAGACAAAGCAGGCTATCCACTTTTGACGCCGTTTGATGGTGCAGTCCTTCACTGTAGCGTAGTCAAAGGCAAGAGCGGAGAATATAAGAAATGCATTGACCTTGAAAATATAAATAATGTCTTGCCTAAAAATGAAAAAGGCATGCTTAAAAATCTACATAAAAACCTTAAGATCCTAGAAGGCAGAAAATATAAATCAAAAGCAGAAATTCAGGAGTCCTACTTTAAAATTGTCAGCCAGTACGCATCTAAGAATTTCCAATTCCAAAAGACAAATGATGGACAGTATATCATAAGCATAAGCGGTACAAGTGATATGTATAGTCCTAATGTCACAGAAGATGTACGCAAGAAGATTAAAAAGGATCTTACATATATTGTATCAGTTGCAAAGAATATACCAAATCTCTCAATAGTTTTAAATGGCGATCTTATTCAAGACTATAACAAAGGCTATATTTTAAAGAAAGACTATGTCGCAAACACCGTGGCAGATCTTCAGGATCTATGTGAAATCTTAAGACCAGTCGCTGACAAGATTTGTGCTATCAACAATGGTAAAATGGAAGATAGTATCATGAGCGTTGAGCGCGACAAAGCGGTTGGACGCATAGGAAACAGAAAGGGACAAATTAAGGAGCTTGCAAACTATGCAACTCATGTTCTTCAACTTGATGTCAAAGAAGCCTATGCTCACTTTGACAGACAGGAGATGCGTACAAAACAACTTGCTATACAGAACGATGCTGTAAATCAAGCAAATCAAAGAGTGCTTGAAAAGGAATATGATGACTTTCTAAAACTCATGGCAAAGAAGCCTGAAGTATTAGATGATATCTTTGTTGATGAAAAAGTCCCTAAATCTAAAAAGGAATTTGAAAAACGGGTAAAGGGATATCTTGTAGAAAATTTGCGTAGGGAGCATAAAATTCTAGATATCACAAACCCTGAAGATGAAAAGATCATTAAAAAACTTTATCCACTTTCTGAGATTGACCTAAGAATGCCAAACGAAAACCTAGTTGGAAATATTATATGCAAGATGCTAAACATATCTCCAAAGGCTGTGAAAGTAGGATCAGTGATAGGCACTCCATCAATATTTAGCTACAAAGAAAGTGATGGCAAGGTTAAAACTGTATACGCCTCATACTGCACATCTCTACCAAAATTTTTGCGAGAACTTCCTTCAAAACTTAACAGCTTCTTAGAGCCACCAGATGTGGTTTTAGTCAATAGTTATGTTACTAAGACTAGCAGTGATTTGCAGGAATTTACTACTCAAATTCGCATGAGTTATTTTGATAGTCATGGCGAGAAAAAGGTAAAAGATGTACAAGTTATCGACAGCGGTTCTTTCGCTTACGGAAAATATTTGACAAATGGACGAATTCCAACCAATATGCTGTATAAACTTGTAGATGTAGAGCCTATATTCAATTCTATTTTGCCAAAAGATAGCGTAGGATACACAGAGCCATCAGCAAAGCGTCCAGTAGTTGAAAAATACAACTATGAAAGCGTAGAAAATCAATATGGAGATATGTCTAGGATCGTCAAAGAGCATATTACTAGAAGCATAACTAAGACGCTGAATAAATATGACGAGTCTAAAAGAAAACGCGAAAATGATTATCTAAACAAACTTGTCGCTGACCAATTTGACGAACTGCAAAGGGGAGAAGAGAGATGAAATATGGAACAGTGAATACTGAGCGTGGTATAGCTTGCGCAAACTGCAATAGTTCTATATCACAAGATGGAGTTTTAAAACAAAACTTTTGTGAAAAATGCGGTGCACCTTTGTCAGTAGAGGCAATTGCAGATTATGAAAGGCATAATGATGAGATAAAAAAAATGCTACTTAAATCTATGCAAGAAATATCAATCAAAAATAACACTGACTCATTTGCGAAGATACTAGCGCAACTTTTAGAAGATTAAAATCAGACTGTAGACAAACGGCGCGACCGAAAAATTATAAATAATTTTTCTTGCATCGTATCGTCAAAGGCTACGCTTATGTCAAGTTGTCAAGACAACTTAGACTTTAACGCTCGCCTTTTCCTCTCCCCATAAATGCAAAAGCATTTACGGGGTACCCCAAAATAAAACGCCCAAAACCAGTCATTTAGGGCTTGCTTTACTCCTGGCTTACGTCACAAACTACGCTTAAGCGAAAATTACTTTGTAATTTTACGCGGATACGCTCGTTTGTTCCTTATCCCTAAAAATCTTACGATTTTCAGGGAACCTAATAGAGAGTGGCTAAGCCACTTTTCGAGCGCAAGCCTTCGCTTGTTTGTCTACAGTCTGTTAATTTATTGTCACACTGAAACCGAAGATATGTTCTTCGGTTTAATTATTATTTTATTTTCTATGTCAAAAGGAGAAGTTATGGAAGAATATGAAATTTCATTTATTGCAAAGTCGGTTAGTCCATTTATTAAGTTTTGTGAGAAAAATGGATATGTGAAAGTAGGCGAGCGAAAGGAAAATCGAATAGTCTATGAAAATAAACATTCAAGAAATATTATAGCGCGAATAACAACTTCATGGATAGACGACAAAGAGCAAACTTTTTTTGATTTTAAAAATAAAGAATATCAAGAGAAAAACTTAAAAATTTCTCAAGAATCTATGCAAATGCAGGTTACAGATGAAAATCGGCAGATCATACAATCTTTTTTAAGAGTGCTCGATTTTGAAAAAAGTGCTGACAACTTGAGAGTAAGATATATTTACCAAAAAGAGAAAGTTACATTTGAAATAGATGACTATATTAGACCAGACAATAATGTGATCGCAATTGAAGGCGATAAAGAGCAGGTCGATCGAATATATAAAGAGATAAAAGAATTAAATCTTGAAAATCAATTTTAAAAATAATATCAAAATAATTAAATTTCAAATAAAATAATTAAATTTTAAATAAAATATATTAAAATTAAAGAAAAATACTATAAAAAATAAATTTTTATAGTATTTTTTTAATAATTTTTAATTCGATTAATTTTTTTACAATCTTCTTTAATAATCAAATTACTTACATCTAATGTGTCACCATTTTTCACAGCACCAAGTCTAATAAGCGCGTCTTCTAATGTTTCATGATTAAATTTTTTAATTTTTGTCTGCTGATTAATACTAACAAAGATATTAAAAATGATTTAAAATGTAAAAATCATTAAATATATTATTGTTTTTATGATATAATGAAATTGTAAATTAGGGTTAGGGGATTGATATGATAGCACAAGCGAAAAAATTGGTTTACGAATTACTAAAAAATGATAATTCGGGGCATGGAATAGAGCATATTGAAAGGGTGTATGATTTAGCCATGAAATTTGCAGAGAGTGAAAAGTGCGACAAAACTATTGTGGCACTAGGAGTGCTTCTTCATGATGTTGACGATTATAAGATATTTGGTATGCAAAGCCAGCTCAACCTTACCAACACGCGCACAATACTTGACAAAATTGGAGCAAGTGATCAGTTAAAGAATATAATTTTAGATATGGTTTCAAAAATAGGCTTTTCAAAGTGTCTTAAAGGCAACAGACCAACAACGATAGAAGGTATGATCGTTTCCGATGCTGATATGTGTGATGCAATAGGTGCAAATGGAATTTTGCGAGCAAACTTGTTTTCCTATCTTCACGGCGAAAACTTTTTCGACAAGAATATCTTTCCGCAAAAACAACTTGATCCAAATGAGTATACGAAAAAAAACAAGACTACAACAGTCAATCACTTTTTTGAAAAAATCTTAAGGCTTAAAAATCTCATGATGACAAAGGCAGGCAAGGAGGAGGCTCTTGCAAGACACAATCTCGTTGTCACCTTTTTAAGACAATTTTTTGAAGAAGAAAAGGCTTACGACTGGATAGTCTATCTCGATGAATACTTAAAAGAGAATGGTGACTAGAAATAAGGTCAAATTAATTATAATTATTAAAAATAAAAAACTAGTCAATATTTGTGTGAAATTTAAAGCCTAACCGCATGGAAAAGATATTGCATGATAAAAGATTATTTGCTATAATCAAAAGGTAAAAGGAGAAACCATGTTTTATAGATTGAATGTCTTAGGACTTAAAAGAGATCTTCCGATTTTAAAATCACCTAGTGGCATCTACATCGCGGGATTTAATCCGGTTGGCGATATGGAGTTGATTTGCAAGGCTGGAGAGGAATTAGCAAGAAAAATCGTCGATAATGATATAGAGTTTGATGTTATTTTAACGACCGAACTAAAAGGTCTTCCAATTGCTCAAGAAGTTGCAAGAAAACTAAAATGCGACTATGTATGTTTAAGAAAAGAAAAAATAGTTATATGCTTAATCCAAAACACACAAGTGGTGAGAGTATAACTTCAGGCAAAAGCGATTACTTTGTTTCCGAGCTAGATCTAGAAAAATTGAAGAATAAAAAAGTGATCTTTGTTGACGATGTATTTTCTACAGGTTCTACCTTTAAAAATATGATATCTTTTGCTCAAAGAGAGAATTTTAAGATTGTGGCAGGACTTTCAATTCTCAGGGAGGGCGAAAGCGAAGAATTAAAGTTTGTCTATCAAAATGTACCAGTATTTGTATGTGGTCATTTACCATTGCCACAAGTAAAATGAGAGTAAGACAATATAAACAACAATGAAATTTAGATAAAATAAGTAAAAGTGGAATTAAAATTTAATATTTATAAATTTTTTACTTTTTAAAATATTTTATAGATTTAATTAAAAAAGAGTTCTTTTTGACCCTACGGGTTATTACAAGAACTCTTTTTAATTACTTTTAGTCACCAAATGGTGAAGATTTAAGCACAATCTTGTTTCTTCTTTCGATATCATAATAAACTTCTTTGATATCAAGTTTTCTTGCAAGAGTAACAGGTGGTTTTGCTGGCAATTTTTCCATACATTTAGTTGCGAAGAATGGAGTCATTTCATCTTTCATGATTTCCTTTCTGAATATCTTAGCAACGATAGTCCATTGTGGAAGCTGACGCAACTGTTGTTTGTCAAGCAGTGGTGCACGCGTTCTTTGGACGCTCATCTGTACGCTTTCACCAGAGTCAAAGTCTTTAGTATTTCTCGTTCTAGACTCCTCTTCGTGGAAGACTGTCGTTTCACCGCAGGCTTCACTAAACTCTTGTATAGTCTTGGCATCTTCTGAACCTAAGAATACTTCCATCTGGAAGTTACCGCGAATATTCTTGGCTTCTTCTTGACCATACTTGATATCAAGCTGGCTATATGACTGTAAAACAATCTCAAAGAAAATTTTTCTAGAACGAGATACTGTAACCATTGTACCAAATTTTGGAATAGGTGGCATGTTACCGAACTCATCTAGAATGAAGTATACAGGACGCTTCAGTGAACCTGATTTACCTTTAGAGTCAACTGTCTTGTTTGCCACATCGACAAGAACTTTGTAAAGCTGGCTAATACACAATACACCAAGAGGGTGTCTTTCAGTTTTGTGGTCTGGAATTCTAACAAAGAACGCTGTAGGTCTTTCAGGAATATCCTCAAAGTCAATATCGGTACCAGCTGTCATATAGAAGATACCTTCATCGCCTAGAATATTTCCAATTGAAGAGCCGAGTGTTGCAATGAATGATCTTTGAGTAACAGGGCTTGCCATACAAACACTGCTCATCAAGTTTTCAACATTGCTTGTGACAGGATCTCTGCCCTGAGCGTATTTAGTCAAGGTTTTAAGTACGCTTTCACGATCTCCACCAGGATCTCGCTTCATACAAATCTTATATAGGTTGAAAAGGTTAAACTTTTCAAGCGTCATTCCAAGTCTAGGATCTCGACTATCTTCAAGCATAGCTTGCATAATACCGAAAATTAGGTCACGACAGCCATCAGGCCATGTTTTGTCTTTACAGTTTGGATCATCTGGAATAAGTGATAGGGCAATATTCTTTAAGTCAGATTTTGCTTCGTCTTCAAGCTGAATTCTTATGGCTTCAAGTTCTTCTTCCAAGATCTTTTCATTAGGGAAAGCTTTGCCATCAAAGCCATACCAAATATTTCCATAAGCTGCATCACCAATTTGAGAAGCACTAAATTTTTTAAAGCCCATTTGCTCTGGAGTGCAGTTGCTATATTTTTTAACCTCTTTTCTCAAGTTTCCCGCTCTTTCATATACGCGGTAAGCGATTTCCATAGGATTCCATCGAGATGATGCATAAGGATTTTCAAGGTTTAAAACTACAATGTTATATCCTTCTTTTCTAAGCACTTCTGCATTGTCTGTATAAAGTTCGCCTTTAGGGTCGGTCATTACAAGGCTTGGCTTTTGCCCAGTATGAGCCAAAATTCTAATAGTAGGGTTAGCGAATATCTGTGTTTTACCAGTACCAGTAGTACCTAAAACTAATGCGTGCGTTTCAGGTTTCATGTTGACTTCATATTTTCCACCAACTTCCTTGTTTCTAAATACGAAGCCTGTTTTTTTGAGTTTAGGTAGTTCGTTCCAAGTGGAAGCAATAAGGTCCTTGTCTGTTCGTAGTCTTTCTAAGGTGATAAATTTTGAGTCGAAGTTGACTTCTCGCTCGTCACCTTCAGCAGTATGACCTTCATTTTTGTATTTGCTCTGTTTCTTTGGAAATAGTCCAACAATAAGACCAAATACTGCACCAACTCCAAGTCCAATGAAAGAATTTGTGCTAGCAACAGCATCGCCAAAAGTTATTTCTTCACCGCCAGTGACAAAACTTATAACGGCAGCTAAAATATAACCAACAACAGCAAATATTATTAAAAACATCAATATTTTTTTTAACTTGCCTTTCATTCATTCCTCCCTATTTATTGTTTTGCTTATTTATTGATTTATTCAAATTTCATTTTATTACAAAAATATATTAACTCATAAAAAAAAATATGTCAAATAATTATCTTACTTTTAAATAATTAAGATATAATTATTACAAAGATATTATATAATAATTACTATTTTATTATAAAAAACAACTAAAATATGAGTATCTCGCGAGTTATTCAAGCAGTTGCGAGATCACGGCAATGTCTTTCACTCCACTTGTCATGCCAAAATGCCCACAGTCTTTGATAAATATAGGTTGTGCTTTAAGTAGTTCTCTATAGTTTTGTAGTTGTTTCTGAGTAAATATATGGTCGTCATTACTATAGATTGCATATCTTTGCTTGACATGTTGCTTTGCATATTCAAAGTCAAGTTCGCTCGGCTTAAAATCTTTCAAATAAGAAAAATTTTCGTCTGTGATTTCATTGTCATAGCCACCAGCAACCGCTATTAAGGTATGACAATGAAGTTTATACTTTCGCAGAAACTTTAAAATGAAAAGCGTTGAAAGACTGTGACAAATTACTACAGTATCCTTGTCAAACAAGTCAATATAATCTTCTGCCACCTTGTACCAACCCTCTAAAGTTATATCTTTTTTTAAAGGGAAATGTGGGAAATATACCTTGTAGCCTGCATTTTTCGCCCGTAATGCCACTTTTTCGCCAAAAGTTTGCTCTAAATGCGAACTCATTCCATGCATGAAAATACAATTCATAAAATCTCCTTTACCTTTATTTTAAGGATTTCGCGACTACCTAGTCAAGTTTTTTATTAAAATTTCACTTAAAAACAAAAAAGACAAAAAAGAAAAATGTCAAGGTTAAGTGCAAAAATTGAATTAAATAATAAATTATCGATATTTTTAAAAAAAGACTATGAAATTGATAAAAAAGATGATATAATATTTCTCGTAAACAAAAGAAATCTGCTTAGTCAATACAAAAAAATATCAAGTTTGCAAATTTAAATAAAAACAACTTTACATTTTGTTTAACGTATTTTGCAGGTCAACACAAAAACCATCTTTCATGTTAAAAACATATAAAATATGCACCTATGGTGAAGTGGATATCACAATCGACTTCGGATCGCATTTCAAGGGGTTCGATAATCCCCATAAAAAAATTATCATTTTGCTCCACTAGCTCAACTGTATAGAGCATTGGTCTTCGGAACCAAGGGTTGGGGGTTAGAATCCCTCGTGGAGCACCATAAATTCCTTTATTTTAGGGACATCTAGCGATTTTAGGTTTCGCTAGATTTTTTTTAGTTTACGCAAGGTTCTGCAACGCAGGTTCTTATTTACGACAAAAAATAACCCACAAATCAAGACTTAAATCTCAACTTGTGGGTTCAAATTTTTTCAATTAAAATTGTTTATTTTTT
>CALVML010000020.1 GCA_944345705.1 uncultured Clostridia bacterium
ACGCACTACTCCTTGCGTCAAGACTCAAAATCAAGTGGTCTTAGGTCTGGGGGAAATGCTAGTTTTATTCCAACAAGTGATATGTCGCTGCTTATTTCAAAGGGACTTGTCTATGTAGAGGCTAGTATGACTGTAAATACTAAAGCAGGTAATGAACAGTCAAATATTATGCTTACATTATCTTACGATGATGGGAAGATTGTAAGCGTACAGTCAAACAACGAAAAGGGTCAGACGAGTGAACTTTCTACAGGTCTTATAAAACTATCTACAAATTCTAGAATAACTTACTCATTTCAAACCCTTTCAGCAAATACGTCTGACGATAAGGCAAACTTTGAAATTGATATGCCTGTGCTTAAGTTTTACACTCAAATTGACAGCGTCACTCTCGATATGGAAGATATGACAGTCAATGCTGGTGCTATTGTGACTTTAAAAGCCTATAATGATGTCACAAGCGCTGTAGGACAGAGTGGAAACTTTATAAATTATTCTAAAGTAAACCATAAGATAAATTACAATTTTACATCAGGCGGAGAGTATGCTCAAGTAGTTGGCGATAAGTTATATATAAGTGACAATGCACCAAGTGGCGCAAAAATAACTTTCAATATATATTCAAAGCAAAACTCATATAATGATACGCTTATCTATAGCACGAACACGGTTACTCTTACTGTCACAAACGAACAAGCAGAAATTAATATTAGAACTGATTTCGCCTCTCCTGCCACACTTACAGGAAATGGCAGTTATGAAATTGGAGAGCGTGTGACCCTAACCGTGTCTTCAATAAAAAGTGGCTATCAATTTGTCGGCTGGTATTTAAATGATAATTTAGTGTCTACTACTGTCCGCTATATTACAACAGCAAGTCTTAATATGGACATCTATGCAAAATTTAGAAAGGGCGTAAGTGTATCATCGGTCAGTGCAGTTGACAAGACTTATGATGGCACTACAAGCATTTCATTTGAGAATTTAATATTTAATTTTTCGGGTGTAGAAAATGGCCATGATATCACAGTGAGTGGTGTTGAAGGCGGTGAATTCCAAAGCAGAAATGTCGGCGAAGGAATTGCTATCGACATCATAACGAGCGAAGAAGGCTTGACTTTGACAGGTACAAACAGTGACATCTACTATCTTTCATCCTATACCATCCCACAAGGCACAGGCAATATTACAGCGAGAGTTGTCACTGTTAAGGCTAAAGAAACGACCAAACAATATGGCGATATTGATCCTACAATCGAGTACGAAGTGACAAACATTGTTGCAGGCGAAAGACTATCAGGCTCGCTTGCTCGTGAAGAAGGCGAGGCTTTAGGGCAATATACAATACTTCAAGGCACACTTGGCGAAAATGACAATAATTATCAGGTAGTTTTTGATTTAAATAATGCTTATTTCATAATAGAACCGCGTGTTTTAACACTTGCAAATATAGAAGTGCAGGAAAAAGTCTATGACGGCACGCAAGATGCTACCGTTTCTGCAAAACTTAACAATATATACAATAATGAAGATGTGCAAGTATCCATTGAAGCGCAATTTGTCACTAAAGATGCAGGCTATAATCAAGTTGAGATTATAAATGCAATGCTTGAAGGAAAGGACGAAGGAAATTATATTTTAGCTGATCCTACTGAAGAGATTTATGGCACGATTTCGCAAAAGTCAATTTCAATTGAAGTGCCAGATGTTACTATTTATTATGGAGAAACTTTCAATCTATCAATAGAAGATTGTAAAGTAGTTGGCTTAATTGATGGCGATACTATTTTAGGTGAGCTTTCAATGACGGGCATAAATGTAAGTGAAGAAGGCTATCCGATCACTCGCGGAACTATCCAAAATCCAAACTATGTGATAGAGAGTTTTGAAAGTGGCATTTGTTATATCTTACCTAAAGAAATCACAGTGCAGGCGGAGTCTGCTTCAAAAACCTATGGCGATGAAGACGGAGAACTTACTTTTACTCATTCACTTCTTGCCTATGACGACATTCTTTTAGGTGCACTTTCTAGAGAGAGTGGCGAAGATGTGGGCGAATATGAAATCAATATTGGATCACTTGAAAGCGAAAATCCAAATTACAAAATCACATTTACTTCAAATGTATTTACTATTAATAAGCGCGATATTACTGTTAAAATTGAATTTTTAGATAAAACTTATGACGGCTCAAATTTAATACAATATAGTGTAGAGTATGTAAATAATATAAAAAACGATACTTTTAACCTGTATTTAAACTCTTATGTTACCAATGCAAATGTTGGCGAAAAAGATGTATATTATGACGATAATATAGAAATCACAGGCGAAAATGATAAAAACTACAATTTTAAAATAGAAATAGTTAACGATAAAATCGAAATTTCACGCAGAGATGTAAATATCTATATAGAAAATCAAACTAAAATCTATGGCGAAGAAGATCCTACCTTGTCGATCACTACTTTAGGAGTTGTAGACGGAGAAAAATTAAACGGAAACATCATTCGTGAAAGCGGAGAAACTTGCGGAATTTACTTCTATCAAAATGGCACCTTGACGAATGAAAATAATCCTAATTATAATATAATCTTATCTTCATCATATCTTGAGATTTTACAGAAAGAACTTATTATTACAATTTCTTCACTTGGCAAAATCTATGGCGAAGAAGATCCAGTCTTTAAAGCAAGTCTACTTGATGGACAATCGCTTGTAAATGGCGATGAACTTGAGCAAGTGTTAGGCGGAAGTATCACGCGTGAAGAAGGCGAAAGAGCTGGCGCTTATCAATTTAATATTGACGGACTATGCTTAAATGACAACTATAAATTAGTACTAGATGATGATATTCAATTTATCATTTCAAGGCGTGAAGTTGAAGTAACAATCAATGACGCAAGCAAAACTTATGGCGATGATGATCCAACTTATTCCTACAGTGTAAGCAATCTAGTGGGTGATGACCAGTTTATTGTCAGCATTGGTCGAGAATACGGCGAAGATGTAGGCTCTTATGAGTTATATTCTAGGACACAAAATGATGATAGATATATAATAAGCAATGTTATTGTTGGATATTTGACTATCACAAAGCGTCCTGTGACAATCCGTGGCGAGCAAAAGATCAAAATCTATGGCGAAAGTGATCCTGCTCTTACAGTTGTAGTGACAAGTGGAAGACTTGTTGACGATCTTGCAAGTATATCAACAGGAACTCTTGTTCGAGAAGAAGGAGAAAATGTTGGCACATATCAAATTAAAAGGGGAACTTTTGATTTAGGCAAGAATTATTCTGTAACCTATGAAAATGGGCAATTTGAGATTGTAAAGGCAGACATAACAGTGCAAGCAAAATATACTAGCAAGCAATATGGTGATGAAGATCCTTTAATAGATTATCAAATTGTATCAGGATCACTCAAATTCAGCGACAGTTTCATAGGTGCACTTTCAAGAGATGAAGGTGAACAAATCGGGCAATATCAAATAACTATTGGTTCACTTGCACTTTCTAACAACTATAATCTTATATTTATCTCTAATACTTTTGAAATTACAAAGCGCACTATACAAATCGTGCCGACATATTTAAGTAAAGAGTACGGAGATGAAGAAGGTCAGATGACTTATTCTATCATAGGCTCAATTGTCAATGGTGACGAAAGCGAGTTTACTGGCGAAGTATATAGGGATAAACAGTCGAATACCTTAAATGAAGATATCGGGCTTTATAGGATATATTGTACGCTTTCACATGAAAAGTATAATGTTGTTTTTGGCGACTATTATTTTGAGATTTTACCTAGACAAATCACTATAAAGGCAGATGACAAAGAGTGTGATTATGGCACTGTGGAAGAGCCAGAACTTACCTATCAAATCATCAGTGGTGACATCCTAGAGGGTGATGAAGAAAATTTAACAGGTGAAATATATAGAATGCCGGGTATAAATGCAGGTGAATATGAAATAAGAAGCAGTCTTACACTTGGTAAAAACTATGACATTACTTTCACTAGTGGAACTTTCACTATCCATCCGCTTTCTCTAACTATTGAAACGCAAGACTATGAGAAGGTATACGGTCAGGCTGATCCAACTTTTGAGTACACAATTAAAGAAGGCGAGCTTATCAATGGCGATATATTAAATGGATCGATTACTAGAGTGGCAGGCGAAGATGTCGGCGTATATCAGTTGATCAACAGCTTGCGTAATTCGAACTATGATATCACCTTTATTGGTGCTGATCTTACCATCACTCCTAAGGATGTATATCTTGTCACAGGAATTCAAGACAAGATATATGATGGCACTTCTGTCGCAATACTGCGAAATCCTTATGTAACGGGTCTACTTGACAACAATGTTACATTATCCTATGATCGAGATAACTGTGCAAGATTTGCCTCAAGCGAAGTAGGAAACAATATAGAGGTGTATCTATTTGATATCACTCTTGCAGGCGAAAAAGCACAAAATTACAATTTGATTTTGCCTAGTGAGGTTTATGGTAATATTGCCTATAGTCAAATTGGAGAAAATGAAGTAATAATCTCTTCTCCAGATAACGCAGTTTTGTATGATGGTATTAAGTTAGATTACTCTTATAGGACAATAAGTAATAGTGATATTAAAATTAATAGTCATAAGTCACTTTTATACTATAATGTTCAACTTGAAAATCAAGGCTCAATAGTAGAACTAAATACCACTGTTTCTGTAATCTTATCACTTGAAAAAGATGTATCAAAAAATCATAATCTATATGTATATATGATTGACGAAAGTGGAAATTATAGACTTGTTTCAAGTTATAAAGACGATCAAGGAAATCTTGTGATAATGACAGATCAGCTTGGACAATTTATAGTTGTGACTGACAATGACGATTGGATAGATATTGCAATGTATGTGAGCATAGCGATCATATCATCAATTTTAATCTCATTTATCGTTATGCAAATTTTGAAACATAAAAGACGAAAAAAATTGCAAAATGGCTAAAATTTTATAATTTTATTCTTAAATTTCAACAAGTTTTCGCAAATTTTTGTAATTTTAAAGAAAACACTTACTTATTAATAAAATTTTAACAATTAAAAAAGTACGATAGTTAAACTATAACTTATCGTACTTTTTTAATTTCTATTTTAAAGCATTGTTATTGCAATTCAATTTCATCTTCATCTATAGTGTTTGTAAATTGATCAAATATATTTAATATATTAGTAAACGAAGATTGATTTGCAACATCAGTTGTTGTGAAATATTTTGCTTGTCCTTCTGGCAGTGGTGGCAAAGCCTCTCCTTTCAATTCTTTTGCCAGCGTTTCGGTTGCGTCTAATTCATAGTTGTCGATATATTGTGCTAGACAACTATAGACTTTTACGCTCATTGTTCCATCTTCATTTTGGATATACACCGGAATATTGTAACAAAGATCACCAATCTGAGTGAAGGCATAATATACATCGCCAACATAGCCATAAGCGTCAAGTAATGACAATATATCCGATTTTGCTTGAGAGTTATCGTTTGATGAAGATGAAGAATTGTTAGTGTCCAGCACCTGACAGGTATCAATTGCACAAGATGATTGTAAATACTGTACAAAATCACTAAAGGCGTTTTTATCACTTGAGCCTGTCGCAATTTGGAATTCATCTCCAGTTAGGTATGACATTTGATAGGTCTTACCTTGTGATGAGAAGAGTAGTGTAAGATAATATTTATCATATTCATTGTTTGGATTTTCAGGATCTAGTCCTACGCAGTCATTTGATGGCATAAGGCTTATGAGTTTTATATCATCAATTGATGTGATAGGTGAGTCTAGCCTTTTATTTGCGTCTAGAATGATCTTTGAAGTCAATGAATTTACTAGAATTGCTTTTTCGGCGTCTGTTATAGGGTCTACTACTATTTGTCCGTTGTCATCAAAGATTAAGTCGTTATCATTGTTCTCAATTATTTCTTCGTTTGAAAAATTATCTTGTGTTCCTGGATTTTGATTTTTTAGATATGCCAGCAAATTATTAATGCCAAAATATAGTCCAATTGCTATTCCCAATATTGTAAATATTATTCCTATTCCAAGGATAGCTTTTTTAGGCTTTGAAAGTTTACACTTCTTTTTGGTTTTGACATAGCCCTTGGCTTTGCCTTTTTTATCCTTTTTCAGTTCATTTTCATCATCAATATTGTCATCATCTATTTTTTGACTAATAGTGACTTCATCTTCTTTTGCTATTTTTTTACTCGCTTTGCGCTTTTCTTTTAATTTAGATCTTGATGTCTTAGGTTTTATTGTATCATCGTCATCATCATCGTTTTCATCATCATTAATACTTATAGAATTTCTTTCGTTAGAATGATTTTCATCTATACGCTCAAATTCAAAGTCGTTTGCGTCACTACTAGAGCTATCGCTATTTGAAGTTTCACTTTGTTCATCGTCAACAATTTCAAGTTCTGCTCTAAGATCTTCCAAATATTTATAAGGATCGAAATCTGCAAATGCTTCGCTATTTTTGTTATCTTTGGCTGATTTTTTATCCTTTTTCTTTCGTTTAATATATTCTTTCTCATCAAAAACATACGCTTGAGAATTGTCTTTATCAGGCGCTAAATTACTTTCTGATAATTTTAATTTTTTTCTTGATTTCAGCATATTTTTACCATATTTATTTTACTATTTATTACACTAAAAGTCAATATGTAATTACGATATTAATCTATATAATATCTATATTTTTGTCAAATATTAAATTAAATCTCAAGATGAATGTTGTTTGCAAGAAGTTTTTCGTCACACCTTTTGAAGTATTTAATATATGCTTTTTTGCAGTACTTCTTGTGCTTTTCTTCTTGCTCAGATGTTGGTTTTGCAAAATTATAGGCTCCATTGACTTTCCATTTTTCTAAGAAGCCGATATGGATTGCGTTAGTCGGGCAAAAAAAGGAACAGCGCATACAGATAATGCAATTTTTGCCAAAAACGATCCTGCCATCTTTAACCGAAATATTGTTGCAGGGACAAGTTTTGACACAGCGCATACATTTGACACATTTGTCATCTACTTTATAGTATCTACTGTCAATTCTTCCTGCGATAAATTCAATTCTAAATATCCAGGCAAGCACTCCACCCAGAAAAACACCTTTTAATTTGGCTCTTTTATTCTCGAGTATTTCTTTGCAGTCGATAGGTATAAGATTAAGGGTATACTGCCACATTTTGTACGCCATAAAGTCTGAATGACGGAATATGATATTATATGGCATACAATAATGATATTCATTAGTTAAAATCAAGTTCTTTTTTGAAAGAATTTTCTTCATTTTAAGAGAAGAAATATTGTTTAGTTTTAGTGGCTCGCCCGATGTCTTAAAAATAAAATATGACTTTTTGCATGCAACCTTGTTTAATTTTTTTACAAAATCAATGACGATTTTTGGTGCATTGAATGCATGAACAGGGTAACCAAAACCTATAATATCGTAAGTGTTAAGATCTATTTCTTCTGGACGGGTGTCATGTTCCATCTTGACTAAATCTACTGTAATTTCATTTTGCAATAAAATTTCACGATAACGCATGGCAACCTTCATTGTATTGCCTGTACCAGAAAAATAACATAAGAGTGCTTTCATAATTATCCTTTTGTAAAATTATAATGTCGTTTAATTAATCTATTTTTTTTATTTTAGCGTTAAAATTTTCGTCAAAACTATAGATGTAATCTTCATCTTTGTCATGGCTGTCATACCAGATCTGTGCGAAGATCTTATCTTTCTTTGATAGTCTATCAAAATCCCATACATTTTCGGTATAGATAGGATTTATCCAGTGTCCTGCCTTTATTACAGTGTAAGCGGAAGCGATAAACTGCTTTCCATCTTGATCTTCCCATATTAATTTTTCGCGGAGATTTCCCTTTTCGAATTTCTTAGACAAAAGTTTTCCGCCATGAGCTTCGGCAACCGACTGCAGATCTTTGATTGTGATCTTATCATCATCTTGGTCTATATCATAGAAATAATCAAAATTTTTCTCGTTTTCGCTTGCTTTTAAGGCATTATAGTCAATTTCCTTTCCATTTTCATCTTTATTTTCAATCAAAAGTGGAAAGTCTTTCCAGTCTGAAGGTATGTTATAATATTTATCTTTGCCACCAAAGTATGCGATGATTTTGCCTTCATCGTTAGATTTAACCCAAAATGCAGGGGAATTATAATTTTTAAGCAGTCTTTCGATCGCAAATTTTTTAATGATAGGTTTATTAACAATTTTGCCTAGTTTAAAAAGTGGATTTCGCGTGTCAAGCTCCTTCCAAAACCAAGCCACGCTTTGCGTTTGATAGTGAAATAGGTCGTTTAAAAGATGACCATCACTGAACCATACTCCATGGAAGTTTCTTAGGGAGTTATAGTTTGTATCAAAGAAATCTTTTGTGCTTCCACCAATGAGCTTAAATCCTTCATTTAAGGTGTCATAACCTGTCACTCTATTTAGCTCGCCACCACCGATATTGAAAACCTTGTTCCAGAAAATCTTTTTTAAATCGCGAGTTTGGTCTTCCTTAATGATGTTTGCGATAAGCCTTCCGCTATCTTCAGCAGTTGCCCATTCAAGTGGAGCATTAAAGCAGGTGTGGAACATTAGGCCGTCACTCATATTATCTAAAAGCATATTGTAGTGAAGCATTGCAGTTTGTCTAAGCACTACAAAGTCTTCAATATCGCTTTCAAGCACTCTAAATTCTCCGCGTAGTTTAGTCGCAGAATAGATATCGTATGGACTGACGAGTAGTGGGTCGCCAACTCTACCATATATATGTTTTGAATTTCTATTGCCATATAGGGCAACGGTTGATGTATGGATAAGTTTTGGCTGATTTTCCTTTATCTTTTCTATCTCACTGACAAGACAATCCACGCCAATTTGATTGCACTCGATGGCTTTTTGTGGATCTTTATCAGAGTGTGGTGGAATAACAGCGCAAAGGTTTATAACATAGGAGCAGTCCTTTACAAGATATCTGCAAACCTGACTATCCGCAATATTTCCATATACTATTTCAATGCGTGAAAGATGATCGCTAAATTGTTTTTTTATTTTTTTATCTCTCTTGTCATCAGGCAAAATCAGAATTTTTATCTTTTCTATATATTTTATCTGTAATAATTCCTTAAGTGCTTCTCTACCCATATTTCCAGTTGCACCAGTTAAAGCAATAATCATAATATCTCCTTTGTTATTTTATTTTTTATGTTTTATTAGTTTTTTGACTTAATTTAAACAAATCGTCTAAATTTTTGTTATTTTATTCTTTTTTACGAGATAGCCATTTTCAGCTATATTTATCATAGGCAAATCGCTTTTGGAGTCCGAATAAAAGGCTTTTAGTTTTAAAGATGGATATTCGCTATTAAAACGCTCCACCTTTTCATTTCCATAGCAGTTTTTGCCCTTAATAAAGCCTGTATGCATATTCATTTCAGTGCAGATGAGATTTTTCAAGTGCAACCTTTTTACTATCTCTTGCAAAATAAATCTTGGTGATGCACTGATAATAATATCATCGTCTTTTCTCTGCGCAAGATACCATTTTTTGATCTTTCCGATATGTATATTCCAAAATTCTTTTACAAGATAGATCTTTGATGGCAAAATCAAGAGATAAATTGCAAAACTTTGTTTGACGAGTTTTCTATTATAAAAGGTAAATAGGACAAAGAGTAGTTGAAAGGGCAACATGATTATCAAATGCGGTCTTCTTATAAGGCAAAAGAAGTAAAAATCTATAAAGCAGTCGCCCTTATATATAGTCCCGTCAAAGTCGTAAGCGTTCATCAAATTCTCCTATCTGGATTATATCATAAATAAATTTATATATGAAATAAATTTAAAATTTTTATTTAAGAATTTATTGACTAAAGGGCTTAAAAAAGCAATAGATCTTGATTACAAACTCTATTGCTTTATTTTCTATTTTCTTTTTTCATTGAAAGGACTTAAGACCACTTTGCCTTCCTTTAGACTCTTTTGTACGTCTATAATGCGTTGATTTGCCGAGCCTTTAAAGCGGAGAGTTATGTCCTTTTGTTCTTCCTTAAATTCTCCGTCAACCAAAATATCGATAAGCGAAAGCATTTGGTCGGTTACTTCACACCTTGCACGGCTTTCATTTAAAAGTTCGCTATCAAAAAGATATCCGCTGTAGCACCAAATTGTTTTTTGTGGACAACTTTCCCTTACCCTTTTTAGAAAGGGGAGAAGTGCCCTTTGATTTGCCTTTTCCATAGGCTCGCCACCAAGCAAAGTAAGTCCATTGATATAGTCAGGCTTTAATGATTTTATTATCTCATCTTCAACTTGTTTTGTGAAAGGCTTTCCATACCTAAAATCCCATGTTTCAGGATTAAAACAGTTTTTGCAGTGATGAGTGCATCCGCTGACAAATAGACTTGTTCTTACGCCTTCGCCGTTTGCTATATCGTAGTATTTTATATTGCCATAATTCATATTTGCTGTCCTTAAAATAGTATTATAAGTGCAAAACTCTATCCCTGATTTCTGCAGTTCTGCCTTGGTTCCAGAATTGACTTCCAATATAGCCACAAGTTCTTCTTGCAACATTCATCTTGGTCTGATCTCTATTGTGGCAGTTAGGACATTCCCAAATAAGTTTTCCGTCTTTATCTTCAACAATCTTTATCTCGCCATCATAGCCACAAACTTGGCAGTAGTCACTCTTTGTATTGAGTTCGGCATACATTATGTGGTCATAGATATATTTGATAACTTGTAGTACCGCTTCAATGTTATCTTGCATATTTGGCACTTCGACATAACTTATTGCTCCACCAGGAGAAAGTGCTTGGAATTCACTTTCAAGCTTAAGTTTAGAGAATGCATCGATAGGTTCAGTGACATGGACATGGTAACTATTAGTAATATAGTTCTTGTCTGTCACTCCTTCTACAATACCAAAGCGTCTTTGCAGACATTTAGCAAATTTGTAAGTTGTGCTTTCAAGTGGAGTGCCATATAATGAATAGTCGATATTTTCGGCAGTTTTCCATTTCTTAGTATACTCATTGAGTTTTCTCATGACTTCAAGTCCAAACTCCTTGCCTTCTGGCTCGGTCAACTTGCTTCCAGTCATATAGTAAACCATCTCCCAAAGCCCTGCATAGCCAAGTGAAATAGTAGAATAACCGCCATACAAGAGTTTATCAATCTTTTCGCCAGGTTTAAGTCTTGCAAGAGCGCCGTGTTGCCAAAGAATTGGTGCAACATCACTTGTAGTGCCTTTAAGTCTTTCATGCCTAATTCGCAAGGCTTCATGACATAATTCAAGCCTTTCGTCAAAAATCTTCCAGAAATCTTTTAGATTTTTATGAGAAGAAAGGGCAACATCAACAAGGTTGATTGTTACAACACCTTGATTAAATCTTCCATAATATTTAGGATTGCCATTTTCATCTACATAAGGTGTCAAGAAACTGCGACAGCCCATGCAGGTATAGCAGTGTCCATGTCCGAGTTTGTCAACCTTAAGTTCAAGCATCTTCTTTTCGCTGATATAGTCAGGGACAAGGCGTTTTGCAGTACATTTTGCTGCAAGTTCGGTAAGGTAATAATATTTGCTTTCAGGGTGGATATTGCTCTCTTCAAGCACATATATGATCTTAGGGAATGCTGGAGTTATAGCCACGCCTTTCTCATTTTTTACCCCTTCATAGCGCTGTTTTAAGGTTTCTTCTATAATGAGAGCAAGGTCTTCTCTCTCACGCTCATTTTTAGCCTCACCAAGATAGAGAAATTCAGTAACAAATGGGGCTTGTCCGTTTGTAGTCATAAGGGTGATAACTTGATATTGAATTGTTTGAACGCCTCTATTGATTT
This sequence comes from uncultured Clostridia bacterium, assembly GCA_944345705.1. Classification (GTDB taxonomy): domain Bacteria; phylum Bacillota; class Clostridia; order Christensenellales; family UBA1242; genus Caccovivens. The sequence continues at coordinate 11,924 of CALVML010000020.1, forward strand.
CTTGACGCACGCGTCTTTCTGTGATCTCGTCAACTTTTTTCATATCGACAACATCACACACTTCCATAAGTTCTTGCATTACATCTTTCTTGATCTTTTGTCTTGAAACATCAACAAAAGGTGCAAGATGAGCAAGGCTTATGCTTTGACCGCCATATTGACTTGAAGCAACTTGAGCTACAATCTGTGTTGCAATGTTGCAGGCAGTTGAGAAAGAGTGTGGTTTTTCAATAAGAGTGTTTGAAATGACCGTGCCATTTTGAAGCATATCTTCAAGATTTACAAGGTCACAATTGTGCATTCTTTGTGCAAAATAATCTGCATCATGAAAATGAATCAAACCTTCGCTGTGAGCATTCCAAATTTTTTCTGGAAGCAAAAATCTCTTAGTAAGGTCCTTGCTTACTTCGCCAGCCATATAGTCACGCTGAACGCTGTTTATAGTTGGATTTTTGTTGCTGTTTTCCTGCTTGACTTCTTCGTTTTGGCAATCGATCAGTGAAAAAATCTGCTTATCGGTGGTGTTTACCTGTCTTGCAAGCTGACGAATATATCTGTATGTGATATAACTTTTAGCCACATCATAGGCGCCTTGTTTCATGATAGCCTTTTCAACAAAGTCCTGAATTTCTTCAACGCCGACTGCTCGACCCATTGAATTACATTCCTTTGAAACTTCGTCAGTGATGAAGTCAATCTGCTCATCATTCAGCTTTTTTGAAATATCGTCAATAGAGTTATTTGCCTTTTCAATTGCCGCGTGAATTTTGCCATTGTCAAATACCATCTCTTGACCATTTCGTTTGATTATTTTCATAGTTTTCTCCTTTTAGTATAGATCAGTCATAAAAATCAAATTTTAACTAAATTTGCATTTTTATTGACATTTCAATGGCATTATACTACAATTTTTCTATAAATAGTGTTGTTTTTACAACAAAAAGAGGATTTTATGGAAAATTTTTCGTTGATTAAAAAAACTCAAATTTTTGACGGAGTCGAGGAAAATGATGTGCAAGCGATGGCACATTGTTTTAGGATAAGGTTTAGAAATTATAACAAAAACAATGTAATTTCACCGCAAGGAGCGCCACTCGAAGATGTCATTTTACTGCTTAAAGGAAGTGCAAATATTGAAAATATGGACGCTACAGGCTCGGTCAGTGTGCTTATGAATATAAAGGCAGGGCAGTGCTATGGACTTGTCGAGGCTTGCCATGGTGATGAGTGCTATTCAAGTTCGCTTATTGCAAGTGAGAATTGTCTTGTCATGCTTATTGCAAAGCATCGACTTATAAATCCATGCGAAAATAAATGTCCGCGTCACTTAACTGTCATTAAAAATATCATGCACTCGCTTGCAAGCCGTGGAATGTATTTCATGGATAAGATAAATCATCTTACCAAGAAAAAAATAAGAGAAAAAGTACTTTCCTATCTTAAAAGTCAAAGCATAAGGCAGAACTCTACATATTTTGATATTCCATACAACAAAACCGAACTTGCCGAATATCTTGCAGTCGATCGAAGTGCGCTCTCAAGTGAACTAAGCAAGATGAAGGCAGAAGGCATCATTGATTTTGATAAAAAACACTATCATATTAAGAGAGATTTAGATAGTATTTAAAATATTTTTGAAAATGTCAAGTATGGCTTCAAAAAGGAAAATAAAAATAAATTAAAATTTACTATAAATTGCTAGAATAACTATTGTAAAAAGCGTTGCAATGTGGTATAGTTAAAGTAAGGAAGGGGAAAACATGGCTCATAAAAAACAACAACAAGAAAATACAAAACTTAAGGAAGATATCTATAAGTTTTTGACGCAAAATGCTGGTGATCGATATGCGATTACCGAAAAACTCCTGGATCTTAAGATGGCGTCATCTAGAAGAAAGATTGAAAGTGCTATTGATCAGCTTATAAGTGAAGGTCGCTTGCTTGAAAAAGGCAAAAATATTGAGTGCAATCATAACTATCTAAAACAGGCGAGAGCCTTTTCAAAAGATGGCAAAATCTATGTTGTTTTTAGTGGCAATAAAGAGCGTTATTTAGTCGAAAATCCTTTTGACTTTAAGATACATAATGGTGCTAAAGTAGACGTAGGCTCATATCTAAAGGTAGATAAAAATAGGACTATTCCTACGCTTTTCATATCTGAAGTCGAGAAAAAGAGCGAAAAAATCATTGTAGAAGAAGGCTCAGGTCTTATCTATGGCAGGGTTATGAAAACAAGCGGAGATGAGCTTGCATTCTTTGCAAACGATAAGAGATTTGCTCATCCTATCATAATCACAAATGACAAACTCGAAATGTCAAAATTCCAAGATAAAATCTGTATTTTGAAAATCGAAACTGAAGAATTTGGATATAATCAAGCATCTGGCAAGATTGTAGAAGTTAAGGGTGACGCTGGCAATCCAATCAGCGAGTACGAAGCAATTGCGGCAAGTCATGGCGCAGTGATGAGCTGGGATGACGATGCGTTTAAGGAAGAGATCGAAAATGCTCCACTCAAAGTGGATGTCAGCAAATATAAACTTGTCAGTGAAGATGAGTATTCTCTCCATAAGAGCGAAAAAGATTGCATTGCCGATCTTCGCGCACTTTGTTTTACCACGACAGACCCTGTTGACTGTAAGGATATGGACGATGCCATTTTCTCGACATTTGACGAAAATGGAAATCTTGTAATTTATACAGCAGTGGCAAATGTATCAAAATACATAAACCTAAATAGTAATATAGGCAGACAATATTTGACTGGATGTTTTACAACTTATTCGCCAAATAAAGCCTACAACATATTGCCACCGCAATATTCAACCAATATTTGCTCACTAAATCCTAATGAAGATAGACTTGCACTTGTTGTTAAAAGTGTCATTGACAGCAAAACAGGTGATAAGATAAGTGATGAAATCATGGATGCGATCATTGAAAGCAAGGGTAAATATAGCTATGAAAAGGCGCAAGAAATTTGTGATAAATCTTCTCTTTCAACGACCGATCTATACAAGAAAATCATGGCAGGGAAAGACCTTACGCCTGACGAGCAGATTATCATGAACCAAAAGGCGTCAAAGATTCTTTCAAAGAACTTTGACAGGCGCGGAAGCCTTCAATTTGAGTCAAAAGATGAATATCGCGTAATTTTCAATGAAGATATGTCTGATATTGAAGATATCGTACCAGAAGATAATTGTGCATATCATAAAGTTATTGAAAACTTTATGGTCAGTGCGAACGAGTCAACCGCAAAATATGCTCTTGATAATAATATTCCAAATATATTTAGAGTGCATAATAGCCCTATTGAAAGCAAGACGGATAGAGCAATTGAGTTTTTTAAATTTTTAAATATAGATTTTGACGGAGATTTGTCTGTAAAAGGACTAAGGAAAGTGCTTGCTCTTGTCAAAGGTACAAACAAGGAAAAGATAGTCAATAGGTTTTTGATAAGATTACAAAGCAAGGCAAAATATTCAACTTCGATAGATCCTGAAGCAAATAAAGATGTACTCATTGGCAAACTTAAATATCAAGGCGGACTCGGCGAAGAAGGAATAAGTCACTTTGGACTTCAAAGCACAGGTTATTCACATTCAACCTCGCCAATTCGTAGAGTCCCAGACTACTTGACTCATTATAATATCCTTGCTCATATCCATGGCGAAAAGCCATATGGCATAAATAAACTTTCAAATATTGTTGAGTGGGCAAACGATATGGAAACGCAAAACAAGCAGGCAGAGCGTGAATTTCAACGAGTTAACAGCGCCATCTACTGTGAACATCATATAGGCGATGTAATGCACGGAACTATCTCAAGTTTTAAAAGGGGAAAAGATTCACTTGCTAAAGATTTTATCGATGGTATAACTGTAGAAATAGAAAATGAAGAGAAAGGCATAGTTGTTCAAGTGCCACTGCGTGAAGTTCTTGCAAGCAAAGGCATAAGTATTCACAATTGTGCATTATCAAGATATGGTAGTGCGATAGTTGACGCGGTTAAAGGGACTCCAATCCTTCGTATATGCGAAGATATAGATTTCAAAATTCTCTCGGCTAATAGGGTGAGCGGACAAATAGAGGCCACTACAGATGTAACACGAGAAATGACACTTGAAGATTATCAAAATCTTGAAAATATTCCTTCAGTAAAACCTATTTCTCGAAAAAATCAAAGAAGATTGTCAAACAAGGAATATAAAAAACATAGAGAAGATCGCGAAAGATAATATATTGATTTTGACGAAATTTTCTAAAAAATAATAAAATATACTAAAAATTATGCAATTTTTTAGAAAAATTTATAAATTTAAAGGAAATTATAAAAAAAGCACTGCATTTTGCTAGTCAATTTGCAGTGTTTTTTATGATTAATTATCTTTTATTTGTGTATTTATGATTTTCTTTAAATTCGATTTTTTTATTATTGTTTATTGAGATATGACATATTATCCATAAAATCAAGGAAGTCGTCACATTGAGCTGTGATGATACTTAGATCGTTGATAACACCTAGTCCGTCATTGATCTTGCCACTTTCAAATTTTTTAAACTTGTTTGGCTGATAATCTATAAAGATAGGATTATTTTCTTCTACTCTATAATAAATTTTGCCTTCATTTGTGTCAATTTGTTTTAAATATTCACTATTATTACTAGATTTCGCTATAGGATTTCTCTTAAAATGACAACTTTGATTTATTTCTACATATTTCTTATAGTGTGGCATATCATCCAAATTGACTTTGCCACTTAAATCATATTTAGAGATCTTTTCGCCTGTATAGTCATGTTCTACATAGTAAAGAAAATCATTATAGAAAGATAGATCAATACCCGGGCAAAGTTCTGTTTTTTCTGGTTTGTTTTTGTGGATAAAATCAATTACCTTATCAATAAGCTCATTTCCATATTTAGACTTAGCAAGATTTTGAACATAGTTTCTATATTTTCCTGCAAGCGTCCAAAAAGTTGTCAAAAGACCATCTATATTATAATTCGAATTTGTGATGTTTGCATTTAATATAGTATATTTTGCTTCATATTCATCAATTGCACCTATTTCTAATAAATTGTCAAGTAGATATTTGATATCATACTTAAGCGCACCACATTCGACTGCAAGCATTTTCTTATAAGTGTTTACTAGAGCGTAATATTTTTCTACATAATCGTTGATGTACTTATCATAATTATCACTTTTCTTTCTATATTTTGCACCAGTCAGGCCTTTGATCTTACCTTGCATTTCTAGTATCTTGTCAAGTTGACCTTTATAGAAGGAGTGATTTGATCCGAGTTTTGATACATGATTGCAGATTGTTTGAATATTTTCAAAAGCAAGATTATTTCCGCCATTTTCGAGTGCTTTAGCAAGTGGATAGATAGGAATGAGAGATGAATAACTAGGATAATTTTCACTTTTAAAATTAAAGTTTAATATAAAATCTTTAAATTCACTTTCATTCATTGCTTTTGGTTTTTCAATAGATGTGCTGTTTTTCTTTGCACTTCGTTTTTTGCCAGAGTTTGCTTTTTCACTCTTGTACTTTTCGATGATATCTTCAACTTGTCTTCTAGTTTTACCGTCTATGATATATTCTTTAATTTCTAGGTCGACATTGTCACTTTGTGGCAAATCTTTAGAAACTTTGAAGTTGATTTTTGTGCTATGAGGGATGTTGACAGACAAACTCATCTCACGCTTTTTAATTATAGGGTAGTCTTTTGTCAAATCGCCAGTCAAATTTGAAGAATGCTCAACAATATACTTTCTAAAATCTTTATTTCCGTTGTTTTCTTCTTGACTTGCTCTTAGCATTAAATATTCAACAAATTTAGGACTTTTTGAAAGGAAGGTTAAATTTTTAGAGAAGCCAATGGCATTTTCTTCACCTAAGAAGCGTTTTAGAGCTGTTATATTTTTTTCTATGTTTTCAAGTTTAATGTTTTGAATTGTGTTCAGTTTAGAAAAACTATATGCAGTTTCATGAGCCACTGACTGTGCATAAATTTCACTCTCTTGATTGTTTGGCAAAATTTTAAGTAGTCCAGCCTTATAAACCTGTTCGAATTCTGCCAGTTTATCGTGATTTATAGTCAAGATTGAAGGACTTAAAATTATTTCATTCAAGATTTGCATTTTGTTTAAACCTTGATTTTGTCCTAGATTTTGCAAGAATTTTATATTTTCTTCAATACGCTTAGGATTTGCAAGTAACAGACTCTTATTTTTCTTGATAAGTTCTTTTGGATTTACAAAATAGCGATTGTTTTCTTTGTCAAAGGTAAGTTCGCTTAAAAAAGAAAGTACTTTTTGTATATTTTCTTCATTCAATTTGCAAGCGATATATGCACAGTCGTTTATGACTTGAGCAACTTCTTCTTGACTAAAAAGGGTGGAGTAAGAACCTGTAAATTTATCATAATATTGTTTTTGACAAAGGGCAAAAAGTGATCTTGAAAATTTTTCTACACTTGCCGAGCGGATATTTGTTTTGATTGCAAAGCGATAGATATCAATCGATTGTGCTTTTGCCATATTCAGTACCTTAGCAAATTCCTGATTGATCAAAGTGTTTTCGTTGTTATAGATATCTAAGCAGTTTTTAATAATTTGCTTGCCTAAGATTGAGCGCTCTTTTTTTGTTAAATTTGAATTATGTCCGCCGACAAACTCACGCATAATGCCTGCTAAAGTATCAATCAATCTCTCATCATTATTTTGCAAGATTTGGTTGATAGTTTGTTTTATTTCATCATAGTCAAAAGAAAACTGATCGCGAAAAATCGCAATAAGATTTTCGATATTGTTATTTTTAATGTCTTGCATATCTGCTCCTTAAAGACTAAAAAACTCTTCATTTATATTGTACTATATTTTATCGAAAAAGTAAAGGTGTAAAATAAAATTAATTAGTAAGTTTAAATTTAATAATTTATATATTAAAAATCGTTGAATTAAAATTATTGCTATTTTGTTTATGAATTTCTAAAGTTAGATTTTTTATTTAAAATAGTCATTATAATTGACAAAAATCTTCCTTTTAATTACAATCTTAAATATGAATAAGTTATATTTTTATTATGGAGCAATGGGCTCAAGTAAGACAGCGCAGGCATTGATGTGTAGATTTAATTATATGCAAAAAGGCTTCAATGTATTTTTATTTAAACCTGTGATAGATAGGCGTACTGTGAAGGATGGCAAAGCTATAGTTGGAAGTCGAATTGGTTTAAGTGCCAAGGCAATTGAATTTGATGCACTTGACGATTTTAAGACGCTTGCAAACTTATACAAAATTGATCAAAATTTTGAGCGAAATGTAATCATTATTGACGAATGTCAATTTTTAACAAGATCGCAAGTTGAAGGGCTTAAACTACTTTCTTTTCACTTACCCGTATTATGCTATGGACTTTTGACAAATTACAAGACCGAACTTTTTGAAGGCAGTAAAAGACTTGTTGAGATCGCAGATAAAATTCAAGAGATAAAAAGTGTATGCGATTGCGGAAGAAAGGCGACGGTTAATGCAAGGATAGTAAATGGGAAGATCGCTCAAAGTGGTGAAGAAATATTGATCGGAGATAGCGAATATAAAAGTATGTGTTATAAATGTTATCTTAAAAAGCTACAAACAAATGAGGATATTAACAAGCCAAATGATGTAACGATTTTTTAAAAATTTCAAAATATTGATTGAAAATTATAAAAATGGTATAAAAAATCAATGAAAAACATAAAAATTATAAAAATAAATAACATATTATTAAAACTTAATTTAAAACTCAACAAAAAGGAATTAGAATATGAAAAGTATTTACGATAAAAAAGAATATTTCGAGAAGATGGACAGATATTTTGATGCAGTAAACTATTTAAGTGTAGCACAATTGTATCTTTTAAAAAATGCGCTTATGAGAAAGCAACTTTCGAAGGATGATATCAAAAAAAAGATTGTTGGTCACTGGGGAACTTGTGCAGGACAGAATTTTGTTTATACTCATCTCAATAGAGTTATCAAGAAATATGATCTTGATATGATTTTGATTTCTGGTCCAGGTCATGGTGGAAATTTCTTTTTAGCCAATAGTTATCTAGAAGGCACATATTCTAAATTTTATCCTGAGATTTCTCAAGATGAAAAGGGTATGACAAGGTTTTGTAAACAATTTTCCTTTGCAAAGGGTGTTTCAAGCCATGTAGCACCTGAAACCCCAGGCTCTATCCATGAAGGTGGAGAACTTGGCTATAGCTTGTCGCATGGCTATGGAAGTGTGCTTGACAATCCTAATCTCATCACTGCTGTCATAGTAGGAGATGGCGAAGCAGAAACAGGGCCACTTGCAAATTCTTGGCTACTAAACAAATTTATAAATCCTAAGACAGATGGAGCGGTACTTCCTATTTTACATTTAAATGGATACAAAATAAGCAATCCTACCATCTTTTCAAGGCTTGACAAAAGCGATCTTGTGAAGATCTTTGTTGGTTTTGGATATCAGCCTTTCTTTGTTGAAGGTGAAGAAAAAGAAAAGATGCATAAGAAAATGGCAAGGGCATTAGACGCATGCATAACAAAAATCAAGCAAATTCAGTCGCCTGCAAGAAGTGGTGAACCTATCGATAATATTCGCTTCCCTATGATTATTTTGCGTACGCCAAAAGGGTGGACAGGACCAAAGTTTGTTGACGGGAAGCAGATTGAGGGCTCGTTCCGCTCTCATCAAGTGCCTATTCCTATGGACAAACCAGAGCATTTCAATCAATTAAAAGATTGGCTTGAAAGTTATAAACCTGAAAGACTTTTTGATGAAAATTATCGTCTAAAAGAAGATATTTTGCAGACTTTGCCTGCCGATGAAAAGAAAATAAGTGCGAGCGAATTTGCAAATGGCGGACTAAAACTAAAGGAACTTAAACTGCCAGATCTTAAAGAGTTTGAATTTAAATTTGATCAAATTGGCACCAAAAAAACGCAGGATATGGTAGAACTTGGCAAATATCTATCGAAAGTATTTGAACTAAATAGAGAGAATAAAAACTTCCGTTTATTTTCTCCAGATGAGGCGATGTCAAACAGGCTTTATCACATATTTGATCATGAAAATCGTGATTTTAATGCTAAAATTCACGAAAGCGATGAATATTTGTCTAAAGATGGTCGAATTATGGACAGCTATTTAAGCGAACATGCTTGCGAAGGAGAACTCGAAGGTTATCTTCTTACAGGTAGACATGGTATGTTTGTAAGTTATGAAGCATTTGCAAGGGTGGTGGACTCTATGGTCAGTCAGCATGCAAAATGGCTTAAGGTGACACGAGGGCTAGAGTGGCGTAAACCAATATCATCACTCAATATAGTATTAACAAGCAATGTTTGGCAACAGGATCACAATGGCTATACTCATCAAGAGCCAGGATTTATGGATTTCATTGCCAACAAAAAACGAGAGATTGTTTCAATCTATCTTCCACCAGATGCAAACAGTTTGATTGCCTGCACAAGAAAGAGTCAACAATCTTACAACAAGATAAATGTGATCATTGCATCCAAACATCCATCGCTCCAGTGGCTTACTATGGATAAGGCAATGGAAAATCTTGAAAAAGGGGTTGCTGTTTGGGATGAAATTTGTCAAAACGACTATAAAAATCCTGATGTTGTGATCGCGTGCGCGGGAGATAATGCAACACTCGAAGCAGTGGCATGTGTAAGTTTAATAAGACAATATCTTCCAAAACTAAATGTGCGATTTGTAAATGTTATTGATCTTATGAAACTTGAAAATGGAGGAGAAAATTCACTTAGCGACAGCGAATTTGACCAAATTTTCACTAAAGATAAACCTGTAATTTTCAACTTCCATGGCTATGCAAGATTTATATATGGTTTAATCGCAAAACGCAAAAACAAAAATTTTTCTGTACATGGCTACAAGGAAGAAGGTACAATCACTACACCGTTTGACATGAGAGTGCAAAATGAGATTGACAGATTTCATCTGCTTATGGATGTTGTAGACAAACTTGGACTTAAAAGCAAAGAGAAAAAACTCGTGAACTTGATTGACGAAAAACTTAAAGAGCACAATGCCTATATTGCCGAGTATGGCGTTGATCTTCCTGAGATTGCCGATTGGACATGGAAAAACTAGGCAAAAACAAAAAACTGCATTAAATTTTGATTATTTTCAAAAATAATGCAGTTTTTTATATCTTTTTTTTGAAATATATTCCGAATTAGAAAAATAAACGATTATAATGTATTTTTAGTTGATTTTTAAATTTTACTTCCAGCTATAAATCCGCTTGTCCAAGCCCATTGCAAGTTAAATCCGCCACATTTTCCATCTACATTAAGGCTTTCGCCTATGATATATAAGTTGTCATATTTTTTGCTCTGCAAGTTACCATCAAGATTGTCAAGCTCAATACCACCACTAAAGACTTGATTATTTTCGTAAAAGTCACATACTGAAAATGTTAAATTTTTGATTATAAAAGCCATATTGGATATTTCACTATTCGTTAGAGTGAAACATGGTCTATCTTCCTGCAGTTTTAATTTATTAAGTAAATAATAATTAAGTGGTCGTGCCATCATTCCGTCAAAAAAATGTTTTATTGTAACATTTAAAGTATTTTTGCGCTCGGTAAGCAGTTTTTCAAGAGATTTGTCTGTATAATTTGGCATTAGATCGATTGAAATTGATCCATTTTTAACTTGATTTCTAGCAAATAGGGTGGAAAGATTGAATATACATACCCCACTTAGCCCATGCTCTTTAAAAAGTACCTCGCCTTGTTCAGTATCACTTTCGCCACTATCTAAGTGTGCTGTTACTTTCACATTATTTACTTTTATATTTTGAAGATTTTTTAGGTTTTCTTTAGTCTTTAATGCCATAAGCGAAGGAAAGCACTCTTTACAATCAAAGTCGAAATTTTCAAGCAGTTTGTCGCTTTTGCCGAGTGCATATACAAGAGTGTTACATTCAAATATCTCTTTAGATGTGACAACTACAAATTTTTCACCATTTTTTGAAATACTAAAAATTTCATGCTCTAAAAATAGGGGAATATCAAGGTTATCTATTGCGTTTTCAATTATTTCCACAACACTTTTGGCACTATTTGAAAGGGGATAATATCTTCCCTCTTCACAAAAACAAATAAGTCCAAGCTTTTTAAAATAATCAAGTAGGTCAAAATTTGAAAATCGATTTAAAAAAGCATCTATATTTTGATTATATGCTTTGTCAATCATTTTCTCAAAAGTGATGTTGCACTTGCCATTTCCAGTGACGAGCAATTTTTTAGCAATTCGATTTTGATTGTCGATTATTGCTATACTCTTATTTTTATTTAAACTCTTGGCTCTTATTGCACAGATACTTCCACTTGCTCCGCCACCTAGCACTAAAATATCAAACGATTTCATATCTATCCTTTTTGATATCATAGCAAAAATATCTCCAAAAACAAAATAAAATAAAAATGGTTTAAAATTTTGTCAACAAAAAAAAAGACTTTGTTAAAGTCACTCTAGCAAAGTCCTTTTACATTTGTTATTCTTTAGGTTCTTCCTTATCTTCTACTGAAGATTCTTCTACTTTTTCTTCTTCGGCTATAGGTGTTTCCTCTTGTGATTGAGGAGCTTCAATCTCAGCACTTACTGTTTCTGTGTTTTGAGCAGTCTTTGCTTTGCGAGATAACACATATTCAACCATAATAAGAGATGCAGCTGCAATGAGAGCAAGCATTAGCAGGAAGCTTACAATGCTGAATGATGAGCAAATTCCAATTAAAAGGAATATTACTGTAATGCAATCAAGTACGAAGCATCCGATCAAAATTCCTTTTTTCTTGCTATAAGTTTCTTCGTCCATATTAAGTCTTGTAAAACTCACACTTGAAAGTACAATTCCCGCAATTGTCATCAAGAATATCAAGATATAAACTGCGAATATAAGAATAAGTGCACCTTCTGCTCCCGAAATGTCAGCCTCTGCCACAATTCCTGCCGATGCGATGATCGTAATAATACATGATATTGCCAAGAAAATATAGGCAACCAAGTTTAAGATCAGTCCCGACAAAAGAAGTGGTCTTCTAATTTTATTTTCCATAATCCCCCCTTAATATAGAAATTATAAGTTATAAAAAAGGTATTGTCAAGCATATAGCAAAAAAATTAAATAAATAAAACAATTTATAAAACAATTTAAATTTAAACTATTTAAACATTTTAAAAAATATTCCTTTTCTTAGTTTCAAAATATTGATAATTTTTATAATTGTTTATTTAATTTTAAACTTTTACAAATAAATATAATTAGTTTTGAATAGAATTATCAAGATATTTTTCATTTTATTTGACTTTTTAGATATAATATTATAATATAATACTATAATTTGGAGGATGATATGCAAAATTCACATACCACCCCACTTCTTAGAAATGACTTAAAAGAATTTTTAATTAGGTTA
>CALVML010000021.1 GCA_944345705.1 uncultured Clostridia bacterium
GCGAGGCAAGGCTCGAAAAATGCTCAAAGCCAGGAGTTTAGTATACCTAAATGACTGGTTTTGGGCGTTTTTCAGTAAACGAGGCAAGAAAAATTACTTGAAATTTTTCGGTCGCGCCGTTTGTCTACAGTCTGAGCATAGTTATGTTTTCATAACTATGCTGATTTTTATTCAAAAATATATTAATTGATTGTAGCCATGAAAACACTAATTTTGGTAAAATATGTTTATTTTTAAACTTGCAAATTTTTTTGAATTTGCAAAAAACTAAAGACAAAGCCTAAAATCTAATCAATTTCTCTCAACAATGTAAGATCTTCGTCAAAAAATTATAAAAAGATTACATAGTTATGTTTTCATAACTATGTTACTTTTAGTCTATAGGAAATTTGTTATTATAGGGTCGCACTTAACAAGTAAGTCAAATATTAATAATTTTTATATTGGTGTTTATTTTAGAATGTCCTTAAACTCTTTAAACATTATTAATATACATCGACGTTGTTTGTCTTTTGCTTATCTTCTATTTCAACAACAAGTGCCTCTGTTGTAAGCATTGTTCCTGCAACTGAAGCAGCATTTTGAAGTGCTGAGCGTGTAACTTTAGTAGGATCTATTATTCCCCTTTCAAAAAGGTCGCAGTATTCATTAGTATAAGCGTCAAAACCAAAACCAGAATTATTGATGTTTTCATAGATTTTATTGACAACTACCCCACCGTCAACCCCAGAATTCTTTGCAATTTGACGAATAGGAGCTTCGATCGCATTTAAAACTATCATTGCACCTGTCTTTTCATCTCCAGAAAGAGAGGCAATTAGTTTTTTAACTTCATCAGCGGTTTTTAAAAGTGCAACTCCGCCACCTACTACAACGCCTTCTTCACTTGCCGCTTTAGTCGCTGCCAACGCGTCTTCAATGCGAAGTTTTTTCTCTTTCATTTCAACTTCAGTCGCACAACCTACTCGTATTACCGCAACTCCTCCAGCAAGACGAGCAAGTCTTTCATTTAGTTTTTCGCTTTCGTATTCACTTTGAGTGGTCTTAAGCTGATTTTTTATAAGTTTTACTCGCTCATCAATCTTTTCTAGACTTCCACCGCCATCAACAATGGTTGTATTGTCCTTATCCACCTTTACAGTTTTTGCCCTGCCGAGCATGTCAATGGTGACTGTGCTTAAGTCATAGCCAAGTTCTTCTGAAATCACACTTCCACCTGTAAGAATGGCAATATCTTCAAGCATTGCCTTTCGTTTGTCACCAAAAGATGGTGCTTTGACAGCAACACAGGTAAATGTACCACGAATTTTGTTAAGTACAAGAGTTGTTAATGCTTCGCCCTCCACATCATCAGCAATAATCAAAAGTTTAGAGCCTGTCTTTACAATTTGTTCAAGAAGAGGCAATATTTCTTGAATATTTGATATCTTTTTATCTGTGATAAGAATATATGGACTGTCGAGTTCGGCAATCATCTTTTCTGTGTTTGTACACATGTATGGAGAGATAAATCCCCTGTCAAACTGCATACCTTCAACTACCACAAGTTCTGTTTTCATGCTTTGGCTTTCTTCAACGGTGATTACACCATCACTTCCAACCTTTTCCATAGCCTCTGCGATAAGTTGACCAACATTTTCATCACCTGCAGAAATAGATGCCACTTGTTTTATATCGAGTGAACTCTTGATTGGTTTCGATATGCTTTTAAGTTTATCAACAGCAACATCGACAGCCTTAAAAATGCCCTTCTTAAGTATGATAGGATTTGCTCCCGCTGTAAAATTCTTCATCCCTTCTTTGATTATAGCTTCAGCCAGCACACAAGCGGTTGTTGTTCCATCGCCTGCAACATCATTTGTCTTTATGCTGACTTCTTTAATAAGTTCAGCCCCCATGTTTTCGAATGGATCATCAAGCTCGATCTCTTTTGCAATGGTTACACCATCATTTGTGATAAGTGGTGATGAAAACTTTTTGCCAAGTACGACATTGCGTCCCTTAGGGCCAAGTGTAATCTTTACAGTACTTGCAAGAGTTGACACTCCCTTTTCAAGTGCTTTCCTAGCTTCTATTCCTTCCAATATCTTCTTTGCCATACTTCTCTCCTTTTATTCAATCACTGCAAGTATATCTGCTTGCCTAATAACTATATGCTTCACATCATCAATAGTGATTTCAGTGCCACTATATTTGTTAAATAACACTCTGTCACCCTCGCTTACTAGCATACCTACATCCTTACCATCGAAGGTCTTTCCGTTTCCTACTGCTACAACGCGTGCAATCTGTGATTTCTCGGCAGTTGCCGTTGGAAGAATAATTCCCCCTTTTGTTTCCTTTTCTTCTTCAGGAAGAAGGACAACTCTATCAAATAATGGTTTCAATTTCATAAAAACTCCTTTTAAACAATTTTCTTGCAACCTTAATTATACAACCTTTTGCAAAGTTTGTTAAATTTTTTTAGCCCTTTTTTGCTCATAGTTTGCAAAATTTTGTCATACACTACATTGATACATTAAAAGGAATAATAAATCAAGAAGTTATGCCAAAATTTTCTATCAAATCGAAAAAAACTTTTGAAATAGTGCTAGGGCTAGTCTTTTTCCTATTTTGTTTAAGCATCGCTTTTTATTTATCCACCCTTCTAGTAAAGACAGACGTCGAAGTCGAAAACCTTTCTTCTCCCGAGTTTGAACTTTACTTCTTATCACTTTCTAAATCTAAGCTTGAAAGCGAGTCACAGTCGCGCAGTGAAGATTTTCAAGGAATAGGTGCTGGCGGATATGTATGGAAAAATAACGATTATTATTATGTTGTATCAAGCGTATACGCAAACAAAAATGATGCATCTCTTGTGCAGAATAGCATAAAATTAAACCAAAACCTAGACAGTGAAATTTTTTCTGTTAAATTTGAAAGCATTACTATAAATGGAACATTTTCAAGCGAAGAAGGTTCTGTTTTGAATAAAGCATTAAATGCCATCTATGAATACTACAAAAAATTATATGATATAGCCATAAGTTTAGATACAAATGTATATAATGACATATCAGCACGCCTTGCAGTCAACAACGCTCATAACAATTTTACCCTTGTCCGTGATGACTTTCAGACACTGTTTGCTTCAAGTAAAGTACAAGAGATAAATCTTATCTCCAGCCTTCTAGATGAGGGCTTTGATCAGAGTAAACTGCTTTTAAGCGACACACGCGTTAGTGCAAATCAAACATATAGCTCACATATAAAGTATAGATATACAAACCTTCTCAGTATCTATTATAGATTTATAGAAAATATTAAAAATTAAATAAATAATATAACTTATATAAATAAAAAATAAAATAAAAATTAAAAAAATTAATTAAAAAATAATTTATTTAATAAAAAATACTGAAAAAAAATATTTAATTAAATAAAAAAATACTGAAAAAAATTATTTAATTGTCGAAATAAATCAAAAAAAGGCAAAAAAATGCCTTCTTTAATTTTTTTTATATTTTTTATTTTACATTTTTTATATTTTTTAATTAATTACATTATTATTATTTTTAATTTTCTTATTGATTATTTATTTAATTATTTTTAATTTTATCAAAATATTCTCTTAGATGATAACCTTACCTTCAAGCCAACTGTTAAAATATCCCTCTAGGTTATAGCCTGTTCCATCACAAAAAGCAGAGATCAACTGCTGCGAAGATATGTTTTTATAACTATAATCTTTCACGATCTTTGAGAGTGTCCTTTTGAATTTACGATCGCCAACCGTTTGTCTTATACTATCGTACATAAGTACGCTTTTGTTGTATACACATTGCACATATTCTGGCTCTGTATTAAATTTGTCGAGCGGTCTATTCATACTTGTATCTACCTGCCCTAGAATATCTGTAAAGATCTTTTCAAACAATCTAAAACTTGCCGTTGCGTTTTCTATCATTTCGCTATAATCAAAGCCGTACTCGTCATATTCATCAAAAAATAACAGCGTACAATATTCAGCAAGACCTTCATCGATCCAAGCACTGTTATATTCGTCATTTCCAACAAGTCCATACCACCACTGATGAGCAATCTCATGCACTATTACATAGGCATAATCTTCAGCATTTATATGATCACTTATCAGGACAATATTTGGATATTCCATACCACCATGAATAAAATTTGATTTTACTATATTTAGGCTTGTGTAAGGATAAGTGCCTAGTAACTCATTAAAATATCCCACAGCCTTTTGTGCAACTTCAAGGTTTGACTGCAGGTTTTCATCACCTTGATAGCCATAATAGGTTATCACGGTATTGTCAAGTTGCGCCTGCGCCTTATCAAACTTTTCGCTTAGTACAAACGCAAAATCTCTTATCTTCTCTCCTGTAATCTCAGCGCGCATTTTTTCGCCATCTTGAGTAAGGCTTAAACTGCCAGATGATGCAATATCAAATTTTTGATCATATTTTATGCTGACAATATAATTTGCAATTTCGCTATAAAAAGGATCGCCATTCGAATGATATAGATTTGTAGCAAACCCCTTGCCACTTTCATAGACACAGGCAACAGGATAAAAGTTGCCAAAATTGATAGTATTTTCTCCATACCCTAGCCTATGATTTATATTTGCAAGAGTTACTGTAAACTCAATTTCAATTGTAACAAATTCGTCAGGATAAAGTTCTCTATTAAGATCTATCTCCAGTATATTTTCATCTTCTCCTGCCACTACAATCTCTCTTTCACTTCCGTCAACTTTTACGCTTTTGATTTCTATTTCACCGTAGCTTTCGCCATTAGGATATGCTGATGACTGATTTGTAGATGAAACTACCTTATTTTTTGCATCAGACCTAAATGCGTTTGGATAAAGATGAAAGTAAAGTGAAGTAAACATATTGTCATAATTATTAAAATAGACAACTTCTTCACTCCCGTAAAGCAAGTGTAAATCACTGTCATACTCTAAGTCTAGATTATATGTTGTCAAATTTTCTTGTTTAGAACTTGAACAGCCTTGAACAAAAAATATTCCACAAGATAAAAATGTTAACGCAAGTATTATCAAAATCTTTCTTTTCATGCTATAATATATTGCAAACTCAAAAGAAACATGATAAAATAAAAAACTAAGCAATCGAAAACTTAAAAACTAAAAAACATTTTGTGATAATCGCCAAAGACTAAGACAAAATTAGAAGATAACACTCATAGTATAGAAATTGCTCGGACTTTAGAAAACAAGCGTCTATAGTTTGAAAATTTAGATAATTCTATTTGTTTCGACATAAAAAGTTGTAATTGCTTTAATTTTATGCTAAAATTGCTGAAGGAGAAAATAATGGCTTTTTGTAAATATTCATCGGAGTATATAGCAAATTCAAAGACAGAGATCGACAATATTTTTTTGAATGACTATTTGCCTTACTGTGAACCACAGTTTAGTTTGGTCTATATCTATGGACTATATCTTTGTCAATCAAATTCCTTCGACAATTCACTTGAAAACATGGCAAAGTCACTTAATATGTCGCAGGAAGATTGTATAGGCGCATTTGAATATTGGCAAGAGGAGGGACTTGTCCAGATTTTGAAAACAAATCCCCTGCAGGTTGTCTATATCCCTTTAAAAAATGTACTGTCAGCAAATAAATTATATAAGCCAGATAAATACTCAGTATTCAACTCTCAGGCAAATGAAATTTTTCAAGGTAAACGCGCAATATCCAAACATGAATATCAAGAATACTATGACTTTTTGGAACGCTATCATTTTGAACAGGAAGCGCTTTTGATGATTATGAAATATTGTGTTGATACCAAGAAAAGTGCAGTTGGATATAACTATATTTTGACCGTGGCACGCGACTGGGCAAGTGAAGGCATTACAACTGCGAGCGCAGTCGAAGAAAAACTCAAAGCATTTGAAGATAGAAATGAAGATTTAACAAAAATTTTTAAGGAATTGTCGATAAAAAGAGCACCTTATGTTGAAGAGCGCGCCCTTCTAAACAAGTGGCAAAATGAACTCGGGTTTGGTCTTGACGTGATCATATATGTCTGCAAAAAACTCAAGAAAAAATCTCGGTTTTCTTTTGAAAAGGCAGACGCTCTTTTAACCAAATATTATGAGATGAAACTCCTCTCTACTCTCGAGATTGAGAATTTCGAAAATGACAAATCAAGATTATATTCACTTGCAAGAGATATATGCAAATCTATTGGACTATACTATGAAAATCTTGAGCCAGTCATTGAAAATTATATTTTAAAATGGATCAATCTTGGCTTTGAAGAAAATTGTCTATTGTCAATCGCAGAGTATTGTTTCTCATCTTCTATTCGCACTCTTGATGGTATGGATAAAAAATTACAACAACTATTTAAACTAGGCATTCTAACGCAAGAAGCATTGAATCAGTACCTTGATCAAATACTTTCAGGCGATGAAAAAATAAAATCAATTCTCGATAGTTTATCTCTAGCAAGAGGCGTCAATTCCTTTGATCGTAACCTATATAAAAATTGGACTGAAAATTGGAAGATTTCAGATGAGCTAATTGATTATGCAGTGTCGCTTGCCAAAGATAAGGCTTCTCCCCTTCAATATCTATCAAAAGTGCTCGCAAGCTGGCATGAGGCTGGCATCAAAGATTTAAAGGAAGCAAAATCAGCAGGAAATATTTCTTCTCAAGATAGACAGATAAAACAAAAGGATAATTTCAAAGGAAGAAGTTATTCAAAATCAGAACTTAACGCACTCTTTCAATCTATAGATGAAATAGATGTGTAATTAAAAGGAGAAAAGATGAAACCTTCGGTTCTAGAAAGAGCAAAACATATAATCGACTTAACTCGCTATGAAAATGAGCAGAGAGCAAATGAAAACAAGTCTAAAGCACTTCAAGATCCTTCATTTAAGTCACTGTATAATGAATATGTCAATACTATGATAATGCAAGCAAAAACTGACCAAGACTGCAATGTAAAACTTAAAAAATTAGCAAGCGAGATTGACAAAAAACTTAAAAGCCTTAAAATCGGCTCAATCGAGCCAATCTATTCTTGTAAAAAATGTAGTGACTCAGGTTTTGTGGATGGCAAATATTGCTCATGCCTTATAAAAGAAGTCAACAATATTTTAATCAAAGAAAGTGGCTTTGAAAAACTTGAAGACTTTAAAGATGTCAAGTTTGACATCTTCGAAGATAAAGAATATATGCAATCTCTCTATCAAAAAATGCAAAAATGGTGCCACTCAAATTTTGAAAAAAATATAATTTTCATAAGTGGCAATACAGGAGTTGGCAAATCTCACTTGACAAGATGTATGGCAAATGAACTTATAAATGAAAACTATGTAGTATTTTTTACAACATCCTTCGCTATGCATCAAGATTTCGTAAAGAGTCATATGACTCGCGATTTAGAACTTAAGAATTCCTTGCTCGACCGCTACCTAAATGCAGATATACTCTTTATAGATGATCTAGGTACAGAACTTAGAAATCCGCTCATAACAATAAATTACCTATACCATGTCATTAACGAGAGAAAAATAAATAAACGTCCAACCATTATCACTTCGAATTTAGACCTTTATGACTTGCAGGACTACTATGACGAGCGAATTTCAAGCAGAATAATTGATAAACAATCGTCAATCTGTTTAAGCATACAAGGCGAAGACCTTCGTTTGAAAAAAGTCTAAGATATAATATCAATCAAACAAAAATTGACATAAGGCAAAAAATCTTCTAAATTTAACTATAGAAGATTTTTTATTAAAGATTTTTTAATCGATTATTTTTTTAATTTTACTATTATAGAATTTAATAAATTTGATCAAACCTGTATGGCAACGCATGCTCATCGCATAGTATGTGTTTGACCATCCGCCTCACCCTTGTAAAAAAGTCCGGCTTCGCAAAAAATACAAATTCCTATCTTGTCAAAAACTTTTTATACACTTGTATATTTCTCATTTGCATTTCGTGATTGCTATCTTTGCCATGCCCACTAAAAACTCTATCATATTCAGTTGTTTCAAGTTTTACTAAACTCTCATACATCATTTTTTTGTCAGAAAACTTTAAGTCACATCTGCCGATACCCTTTTCAAAAAGTACATCACCTGCGAACATGACACCGTCTATAACATAACACTCCGAGCAAATACTATGCCCTGGACAATAATAGCATTTTATAGAGAAATTGCCGACTTCAATTGTCTTGTCTTGCTCAACAAATTCAAATCTTGAAAAATCTTCTATAGTAGTACCATCTTCGCTGTAGATTGCTATAGGATCAGTCAAGGTCTTTTTAATATTAACGTTTGCATATATTTTACAGTCGAAAGATTCAGCGTACCTGTTGCAATTATATGAATGATCGTAATGACCATGAGTTAAAAGCACTCCGCAAACCTTTTTGTTCCCTACCACTTCCTTTACATCTTCAAGCTTTGCACCACTGTCAATAATAAGGCAATTATCTCCTTTCGAAACTATGTATACATTGGCATCTAAAAACTGACCTAATACGATTTGTATTTGCATTTTGTTAAACTCCTTTGGACTTTATTGTAGCACTTTTTTAAAAAAGGCAAAACTTTTTTTTGAAAATTTCAAATGGCAATTTCTAAAATAAAAATAATAAAAACAATTGACTAATTTATAAAATTATAGTAAAATAACATTGCTTTTATATAGGGGTGTAGTTCATCGGTAGAATAAGAGTCTCCAAAACTCCTGAGGAGGGTTCGATTCCTTCCACCCCTGCCATTAAATAAACTAAGATCAAGGTCAAGCTTGATCTTTTTTTTAGTCATTATATTATTAATATTTTTATCTTGCAATATCATTTAATTTGATTGCCTTGTTAAGAAAAAAATAAAATAAAAAATTTAAAGTTTGTATTTTTATTATTATGGAATACGAATTTATAAAATTTTTTAAATTATTAAGTACATTTAAAATCCTAGAGATATAAGTATAGCCTTATTTACTTCTCGCATTTTTTCGGCTGATAGTGTCGTCACCTTTTCACGCAACCTTCTTTTATCTAGAGTCCGAATTTGTTCAAGCAACGCAACCGAATTCTTTGGTAAATTATATTTTTCTGCAGGAAGTTCTATATGAGTTGGAAGTTTTGCCTTGCCAAGCTGACTTGTGATCGCTGAAACTATAACAGTTGGAGAATATTTATTGCCAACATCGTTTTGAATAATGAGTACAGGGCGAACGCCACCCTGTTCGCTTCCAACAACAGGGCTTAAGTCAGCATAATAAACTTCACCTCTTTTTACCTCTTCCATATTCTCCTAAATTTTGCAGATCTTCAAGTTCTGCTTTTTCAAATAGGGCGATCTCTCTTTCTAAATCTTTATAAAATTTAAAATTTTCTTCCCCTACTTGCATAATATGCGATTCCCTACCAAAATTTGCATCTAAAACAAAAGAAATGTAATCATCTTTACCTTTGACGACATTTTTAGCATATTTTTTTAACTCGCTTTCATATTTTCTTAAATTCATTTAAATTATCACCTTTTCTCTAAAAATTAAACATTCAAGTTTAGTTTAAATAAAATTTTTATCTTTATGCGTTTGAATTTGTTGGTTAAAAAAAATAGATTGCGTTTAACAACCTATTTTGCTTTTAGTCAAAAACACTACTAAATTTGTTTTATTAAATTTAATAAATAATAGCAACAGCCATGGCTACTAATGGCGTATGCGAAAGAGATATCTCAATTGTTCTACTCGCAAAACACATATTAAACTTTTCAAGTGCTTTGCCATGAAGTTTTACATAAGGTTTACCACTGTCTTCGTGACAAAGCTCAATATCTTTAAAGACCACACCACTGTTTTTTCCCAATTCAAGTGCCTTCATAACAGCTTCCTTTACGCAGAATAATGCACCTGTTCTTTGTAATCTCAAACTTTCACAAAATGATTTTTTGATATATTCAATTTCATCATCGCGGGCAATTTTTTGTAAAAATTCGTCACTTTTATCAACCCTTTCAATATCAATACAGTCAATCCCTATCATTTGTGATTTCCTCCCACATTTTTAATATAAGCGAATAATCAAAACCTTTTCCTAGCATAGAATTAAAATATTTTTGTTTAGTTTTTAAATCAAATTCCTTATTTCTCAAATACTTTTCAGCAAGTCTTCTGCAAACTGCTTCTTCCTCTTCATCTTCAAAAGTTGCTAGTTTTTCTTCTATAATTTGTTCGTCAACACCTTTTGAAAGAAGCTCATACTTTATTTTACGCTTGCTTTTTGAAGAAGAATAAGTAGCTATATAATTTTCGCAAAAACTTTCATCGTCAATATAGCCATATTCTTTAAGTTTGTCTATAGCTCTATCAATGCACTGCAAAGGATAACCTTTGCCCTTTAAAAAATCTCTAAGCATCTTTTCACTTTTCATGCTCTTTGCAAGAACAGCCAGACCGCGATTAAAACATGCATAATCGCCATTTTCTATTTTGATTTTTTCAAGTTCCTTTTCGCCAATATCAAGTCCCTGCTTCATGTGATGCCTTGCAAGTATCTCGGCCTCAATTATACCAAAAAGATTGTCATCTACATATAGATAATATCTGTTGCCTTTACCTATCTTTCTTATCTCAGTTACTATCATAATTTCTCCTTAAAATATATCTGTTTTAATAAAAACAAATTAATAATTTAAAAATTATGTTTTGGTTAGTTCACTTGCAACTTTACTGTAAGTCCGCACAAGCCCGCCAGCTCCAAGTTTAATTCCACCAAAATATCGTACTATAAAAATTGCATAATTATATAGATCTTTCTTTTGTAAAACATTTAAAATTGGTCTTCCTGCTGTTCCTGATGGTTCTCCATCATCGACCGCTTTTTCGGCAAATGGTACTTTAAAACGATAAGAATAACAAATATGTGTAGCCTTCTTATGCTGTTGTTTTAACTCATCACAAAAATTTTTAATCTCCTCAGAATTATTACATTCTATTAAAAATCCTATAAATCTAGATTTTTTCTCAATTAGCTCGATCGATTTTATTAATTTCATTTCAAAATGACCTTTATAAAAGTTTTCTTTCCCTTTTTAACAAGCACGGAATCATCTTTAAAAGTATTGTTATCAATATTAGAGTTAAAGTCACTTATTTTATTTCCACCAATAGTAATTGCTCCGCCTTGAATAAGCCTTCTAGCCTCACTTTTCGATGGTGCAATTCCTATTTCATTTAAAAATTGACAAATATTGACACCATTTTCAACGATTTCTTTAGAATATTCCACTTGTGGAGCATTATCTCCACCTTGAGAAAAGAGATTTTGCGCCATTTGTTGAGCCTGAATTGCCTCTTCTTCACCATGTACTAATTTCGTGATCTCAAAAGCCATTTTGCGCTTTGCTTGAATTATATCACCATCGACTAAAGCTTGTATTTCTTGTAATGGGATACGGGTAAATAATTTAAGTAGCATCAAAACATCCTTATCTGGAACATTATAGAAATATTGATAAAAATCATAGACGCTAGTCTTTTCTCGGGCAACCCATAAAGCACCTTTTGCGGTTTTTCCCATTTTCTGTCCTTCTGAATTTGTAAGAAGAGGACAAGTCAGGCATTCCAGATTGTGTTTTTTGCCATCAGCAAAAGCCATTTTCCTTGATAATTCAGTTCCAGCCACCATGTTCCCCCATTGGTCAGAGCCACCAATCTGGAGATTGCATCCATACTTTTTGTTAAGATATACAAAGTCATATGCCTGCATGAGCATATACCCCATCTCTAAGAAAGTAAGTCCGCCTTCTTCCAATCTTCTTGCATACGCATCATTTGAAAGCATAGTATTAACATTAAAATATGTCCCAACATCGCGCATGAAATCTACATAGTCATAACCTTTAAACCAATCGGCATTGTTGACAATGATCGCTGTATTATCACCCTTGGTATCTACAAATCGCTCTACAATTTGTTTGACTTCGTTAAGATTATGCTCGATCTGCTCTCTGGTTTGCATCTTACGCATATCGGTTCGACCACTAGGATCTCCTACCATTGCAGTAGCACCACCGATGAGCACTATCGGTCTATGACCTGCATCTTGAAAATATCTTATCATCATAAGTGAAAAAAAGTGACCAATATGCAAACTATCCGCAGTAGGATCAATCCCTACATAGACGGTAGTAGGCTGTCCATTTACAATTTTCCTTACATTTTCCTCATTGGACATTTGATAAACATATCCGCGTTCTTTAAGTGTTTCAAATAAATGACTTCTATCGATTTTCATATTAACTCCTTTATAATAAAAGCACGCCTATCCGTTTTTTAGGACGAAGCGTGCATTCGTGGTACCACCTAAATTTAAGCGTGGGGACAACCAATATTCTTTACGCGGACACGGTAATGTGAAATTACCTAACCGCTAAATATCGATTTTCCTTTGCTCCTTATTACACCTGTTTCGCAAGGCTTTCGCGCAAAACTTGAAATAGTTGTAATTCGCATGTAGTTTTCCTTTCAGGCTCGCACCAACCGCCCTATCTCTGTAAGAAAAATTTACAGCTACTTTGTCTACTCCGCCATTTTGATTCAATTAATAAACCTAAATCATAAGATTTATTAATCCTATTATATTCATTTGTTTTTTTAATGTCAATCGAATTTATTAAATTTGACTATATTAATATTGTATGGTATAATTAATATACCGAAATTTCGGAAAGGAGTAAATTATGATACCTATAACTGAATATTATGATGATGGAATTTTTTTGACACCAGAAAAGTTTGCAAGCGTTTGTCCAAACGAATTTAAAAATGTTGAAAGAATAAAAAATCTAGGAATTCGAACCGCACTTATTATTTTTATGACCTACCCTGAACAAAATCCTATTCTTCAAAATTGCGAGCTCGTTTTTCAGTGCCATTTAGGCAGTTTTCTTGCAAATGTCTATCTAAAAGATGACTACCTTATCGCTATAGCAGGGCTAGGGGGCTCGGCTGCCGCAGGACTTATGGAAGAATTGTCTGTGTTTGGCATTAAAAATTTTATTGCTATTGGCTCTGCTGGTTGTATAGATGAAAGTGTGAA
This sequence comes from uncultured Clostridia bacterium, assembly GCA_944345705.1. Taxonomy (GTDB): domain Bacteria; phylum Bacillota; class Clostridia; order Christensenellales; family UBA1242; genus Caccovivens. The sequence continues at coordinate 13,117 of CALVML010000021.1, forward strand.
AGATAAATTTGTAGTTGTGGACTCGGCAATAAGAGATGAAGGGGCAAGTTATAAATATCTTCCTCCAGACATCTATGTGTCTACAGATAACGATTTGTCAACCCTTTTATATGATGCACTTTTACATTTTAATTGCCCTGCAATAAGAGGTACTACTTGGACTACCGATGCATTTTATCGTGAAACTTTAAATCTAATTAAAAAAAGACGCGAACAAGGTGCTGTATGTGTAGAAATGGAATGTGCAAGTTTTAGTGCTGTCGCAAAGAAAAAAGGATTGCGATTTGCACAAATCTTATATTTCTCTGATGTCGTAAATGAAACCGAATGGAAAAGAACGATAGATAGTGAAGGTCATTATAACAACAACCGTGATCTAATGTTAGAACTTATTATAAAAGTGTTCGAATTTATGAAAAGCATAAATGATTAAAATTATATCAACGCTTATAGTCATTAAAGTTGAAAACGATGTTTTTAAGTAAAAATTGCAATCACAAAGGATAGTATCAATAAAAATACTATCCTTTTTTTATTACTTGCAAAAGATGATAAAAAATTTAAGATATCAAATCTTCAAATGTGCAATTTAATACCTTTATGATCATAACAATATTATCAAAAGTTGGCTGTGTTTGATTTAATAGCCATTTTGATACTGCTGTTTTACTACAACCAATTAAGTCTGCAAATTGTTTCCTATTGAGTTTCTTTTCTTTCAATAGATTTTGAATGTTTATAATAAAATTATTTCTTTCCTTATTCATAATTAGATTATAAACTTTAGTTTATCGAAATAATCAAAGTCCCCAAAAGTTTACTAATATTTTGAAAGAAAAAAATTTTTAAGTGCATAACCATTTATCTTTTTTTCTAGTATTATTATGCTTTTTAAAGTTTATCTTTAAATGTTTTACCAACACTATTATAGTATATAGATTTTATCCTTTTATAAATCTTGTATTTAGACAAATTATATTCTTTAAATACAGCTTGAATTTGAATATAGGCGAGGCACTGCAAGCAACGCTTGCAAAAAAAGCGAAGCTTTTTAGATTTTGAAGTAACCTTCAAAATCAATGCCTCGCCACTTATCTTTAGTTAAAATTTTTATTCCTTAAATTAAATGTGCATAGTGCCATTATCGTAAAAATACTAAATAAAAACTAAAATCAACAATAAATATGTCGAATTAAAAAATTTACAAATCGCAAAGGTAAAATCCTTAGTAAAAATGCGACAAACTTATATACAAAACCAACCGTTTTGCGAAGTGGTGGTCTTTTTTTCTTTAATATGCGATAAATTGCTTTAGCCACTATTATAGGATCTTGCCCCTTACATTCAGCTTTTTCCATTTTGGCAATTGCTCTATTTTGTCTTTTAATTGAATTTACATCACCTTCTATATATTTCTTTCTCGCACTTGTAAAAGTTGTCTTAAGATCACCCGGCAAAACAACAGTTACCTTTATCTTATCTTTTTTTACTTCCCCATCCAATGCCCTAGAAAAAATCTCAACCGCCGATTTTGACGCACTATAACATGCCTGATATGGAAGTGGTGCAATTCCCCCTACTGATGAAATATTGATTAAATTACCCTTTGTTTGTTTTAGATATGGAATTGCCAAATGACTAAGACAAACAACAGCTGAAATATTGGTATCAAAAAGTTTATAAACTTCATCACATGGAGTTGATTCTATAGAGCCAGCAATACCATAACCTGCAACATTGATTAAGACATCTATACGCTTTTCAAGTTTATAGATTTCTTCAAAAATCTCGGTTATTCTTTGATAATCATTGACATCAGCGCAATATGTAGGATATTTTTCATCACCAACAATAGAGCGAGAGATGCCATATATAACATTTCCTTTACTCGAAAGATAGTCAGCACATGCCTTTCCTATTCCACCAGTTATACCTGTGATAATAATTACTTTTTTCATTTTTGCCATGTTTTAAGTATAGCGATTATACCTATCCTTGTAAAGTTTTTGATTAAATTTTTAAGTTTAGATCTACAAAAAATAGTATAATAAGAAAATAACATAAAATCGTAAAATTAATATTTAATCTTGATAAATAAAACATAAACTTGCTTTAAAAAATTATTTATTCGATTTTTATAGCATTAAATTTTTAAAATTAGTCCCTTAAAGTTTATTTCGCTTGACAAGTAATATGGATTGTGATATACTATAAACCATAGGGGACTGAGATTTAAATAGGCCTTTAGTGTTGATATTTTAATGCACGAATTCTCCAAAAACAAGCCAAAGTGACTAATTGGCAATCAAATCGTCAAAGGAAATATCAAGCACTTGTATAATTTTAACTATATTAGATAAGGTAGGCTCGTGTTGCTTGAGTATCCACTTAGTTACGCAAGTTGCACTAACCCCTACCTGTCTTGCAAATTCTTTTTGAGATATTTTCATTTTGAAAAGATAATGCTTTAAATTGTTTGAAAAATTTTCAAATAAATCCATGTTGAAATTATATCACAAATCGGCTTTATTAAATCAAAGTCCCCTATTGTTTATATTTTTTTCAAAAATTTTTAAATCTTTACAAAATTCGTCAAATTTCGACATTTTATGACAAGACAAATATTAAAAATTTGCTGAAAAAGAATAATATAAATTTTAATCAAATATTTAATCTATTTGACAAATTTCGATACATTTTATATACTAAAATCATGATAGCAATAAGAAGAAGTTGGTATGACCTATTAAAAGATGAATTTGGCAAACAATATTTTTTAGACTTGCAAGATTTTTTAAAAAAAGAGTATGCAAATTACATCATTTATCCTGAAGAAAAAAACATCTTTAATGCACTAAATGCCCTGCCATTTGATAAGGTGAAAGTAGTTATAATTGGACAAGATCCATATCATGAACCAGGGCAAGCACAAGGTATGTCTTTCTCTGTACCTGAAGATGTAGATATTCCACCATCACTTGTAAACATAATGCGTGAAATAGAAAGTGACTTAAATATAAAATGTGAGAAAAATGGGAATTTGACGAGATGGGCAAAACAGGGAGTGCTTTTACTAAATACTGTGCTTACTGTGAGAAAAGGAATGGCAAATTCACACAAGGACAAGGGTTGGGAAAGATTAACTCGTAAAATAATCGAAATACTTGGACAGCGAAAAGAGCCAATTGTCTTTTTACTCTGGGGAAGTTATGCTCAGAGTTATCAATATTTGATTGCACCGTGGCATCTTGTGCTTAAAGCTCCACATCCAAGTCCACTATCTGCATATCGTGGCTTTTTTGGTTGCAAACACTTTTCTAAATGTAATCAATTTTTAATAGAACACGGTCAAACTCCTATCGACTGGAGATAGTATTTTTGGAAATTTCACAATGCAATAATAACTAAACAATTTTTTAACTGCTTTAATTTCAAACACATTGCTTAATCAAGATATTGCATATATCAATCAACAATCTAATTCTTGCATGGCAAGTTCATCAAAAGAATTTTGAAATATACATTTTAATCATCAAAAAAAGCAAACATCTCTGTTTGCTTTTTTTGTATTTAAAATTAATGATTATTCAGCGTCACCTTCACCATTGCTTTCGTTCTTAATTTTTTCGATAGCTTCTTGAAGATTTTTTATGTTTTCTTTGATTTCTGCATTTTGAGAAGATAGTAAATTGAATATCTTTTCAAGAAGAGGATATCTTTCTGCATTCTTGCTCATAACTTCTTCACAGTGTTGAACTGAAAGTTTAAGTCCGTCAAGAAGGTCGAGATCTTCTGAAAGTTTCTTTGCTTTTTCTTCATCAATGTCTGCATAGTTGTTTACACCATAGAGAACAACCTTTTGTTTAGCAACCAAAGCTTCTTTTCTGCGGAGTTTCTTTTCGTCACTTTCAAGAGTTTTCTTAACTCTACGAAGAGGAATGAATTCCTTTTTGTTTTGACGAAGTTCTTTTTCGTTTGCTTTGAGTCTTTCTTGTTCTTCTGCAAGTTTTGCCTCAAGTTCTTCAAGTGACATAACATTTGCAAGTGATACCTCTCCTGCTCTTGCCTCTTCAACATTGCTGTCGGCAATAATTGCAGCTGTAGTATCTACAGTATCATCTTGAGTTTCTTCTTGAGTTTCTTCTTGTGATTGTTCTTCGGTTTCTTCTTCAGTATTTTCAGTTGTTTCTTCAGTTTGTTCTTCGCTTTCTTGTTCTTCTGTTTCTTCAGTAGTTTCTGGAGCTTCTTCAGTTTCTTCAGCGCTTTCTTGTGTTTCTTCGCTTTCTTGTGGCTGAGCTTCCACTTCTTCTGTCTGCTCTTCACTTTCTTCTACTTGCTCGTCAGATACGTCAACTGGCTCTTCTTCAGATGTTTCTTCTGTTTCTTCTTCCATTTGACGCATTTTCATGAGTCTATCCATGAGTTCTTGACGGCGTTGTTTGATGTAGTCAGAAGTATCATCTTCTTGTGCAACTGGCTCTTCTTCCTCTTCAACTGGCTCTTCTTCTACAGCTTCTTGAGTTTCTTCCTCGGCAGGTACATTTTCTGGATTGTAGTCTTCAACTACTGCACCATTATAAAGTACAGTTGCAATTGCAGGGTCATTTTTTGCCCTGTCACTATTTTCAAGAGCATTCACTCTACTTTCAAGCGCTCTAGTTCTTTTTTCTTGGCTAATTCTAATAGCCTCTTCGTCTTTACCCTTATGTGCAAGACTCATAAAAAGGTCGCCCATAAAGTAAATGAGAAAACCTCCAGCGATAACAATTCCGAGAACAACGACTACTGTAATGATAACTGAACTTGTCATAATTTCACTTCCTTTTTTTAATTTTTGGCTTATTTTGTGTAATGTGGTGGAGACGGAGGGATTTGAACCCTCTTCCGAAAAACTTGTGCAAAATTTTTCTACATGTTTAGTTTATGCTTTTTCTTCGCAAAAATTAACGACCATAAACAATCTTTAATTATGCATAGTCCTTTCTTTACAATTTAGTTTGGACGATCTAAAATGCAGAGCGCTCTCTTTTCAACTTTAAATAACTGAGCGAAATTTATTTAAGTTGTGCCAAATTCTATTGGCAGATTGTTTGTTTTGTTCTTACGCAGCAACAGCAAGTGCGCTTGGCATACGAACAGTTTTGTTTTCGTTTGCGTTTATTTGCAAATGATCTTTTTTAGGTGAAATCAACACCACATGCTTTATATTTTGACCAATGCTCCCCGTCGAAACCAATAACGCCCCCGTTTGCAAGGGATTAATAGTTCTTCAGTACACGATCAAGGTCCCGTTTGACAGCCTTCTCTTTCAGAACCCTTCTCTTATCATACAACTTCTTTCCTTTAGCAAGAGCAATTTCTACCTTGACATGTCCTTTCGAAAAGTACACTTTTGTAGGTACTATTGAGTATCCTTTTTCAAGTACAGCCCTTGCGAGTTTTAAAATCTGTTGTTTATGTAAGAGCAATCTTCTTGTGCGTTTGCTTTCACTATCAGGAGAATTTTGATAAGGCGCGATATAGCAGTTTTTTAAAAGTGCTTGACCATCTTTTATGACAACATATCCATCACTCAAGTTGATCTTGCCTTGGCTTACCGACTTAATCTCATTTCCTTTAAGTTCAATGCCCGCTTCAAGTAAGTCTGAAATGAAGAAATTGTGATATGCTTTTTTGTTGTTATTTATTATCTTCATTTCACCTCCTTATTATAACACCTATTTCTAATATTTTCAATACCTAATCTCAATTTTTTTCAAATTTTAGTCATTTTTTTATGATTTTTCTAATAAATTCAAAAAAATTAGCGTTTTTTCATAGTTTTTTAATGTTTTATATAAATAAACTATATAATCTATTAAATAAATTTAATGCTTTATTGTATTTTGCTGTTTGATATGTTCTATATATTCAAAATCTATCTTACGCGTGTAAATATTGGCACTTGTAAGTCTTACCTTAATCTTATCGCCAACAGAGAAAGACATTCTTTGTCCTTTGAGTTTGAGTTGTCTTTCAAAAAGAAGGAAGTTGTCATCAAGGTCTTCAATTTTGATCATGCCTTCAACTGTATTTTCTAGTTCTACAAAGACACCAAAGTTTGTAACCGAACTGACAAGTCCTACAAATTCTTCGCCTACCCTATCGCGCATTAGATAGGCTTTCCATAGGTCATCAACCTCTCTTTCACACTTATCAGCATTCTTCTCTGTCAAGCTTGACTGAGCACTTGCTTCAAATGTAAATGTTTCAAGTTCGCTTATTCTTTGCCCTTCAATCTTTTTATGCAAACTTTCCTTAATAATTCTATGGATAGTAAGGTCAGGATATCTTCGTATTGGTGAAGTAAAGTGACAATAATAATCAAGAGCAAGTCCAAAATGCCCTAGACACTGATTTTGATAGATCGCCTTTTGCATTGATCTTAAGATTACTTTATTTATGGTTTCACTTAGTTCAAGATTTTCAACACTTGCCAGCAGTTCTTGATAGAATTTCGGTGTAATTTGCTGTGGAATAGACGGCGTTTTTACGCCAAGTCCCTTAAGATATTCAATGACATTTTCAACCTTTTCCTTCTTTGGTGCAAGATGGACGCGGTAAACAAAAGGAATGTCCTTATCATAAAACTCCTTTGCCACCACTTTGTTTGCAAGTATCATAAAGTTTTCTATAAGTCTATGTGCGTCATTACGCTCTCGTTTTGCAAAATCGACAGCACGACCATCTTTATCAAATATAAATTGTACTTCAGGTATTTCAAAGTCAAGACTTCCGCTTGCTAATTCTTTTTCTTCTAAAATGCGAGAAAGTTCGTTCATTAAAAGAAGTTGGTCTTTGACTTTCTCGGTCTTTTCATCAGCCTTTTCACCACATAAGACTTTATAAACATTTGTATAGTTGAGCCTTGCAACGCTTTTAATTATGCTTTCTTCAATCTTATGAGATTTAACTACGCCATCTTTGTCAAGTTCGATCAAAACCGATAGGGTCAAACGCTCCTCATTTTCATTGAGCGAGCAAATTCCATTTGAAAGCTGTTTTGGAAGCATTGGCAAAACATTAATAGGAAAATAAACGCTTGTTCCGCGATTGAAAGCTTCACGGTCAAGTGGAGAGTCATATTTAACATACTCACCGACATCAGCAATATAGACGCCAAGCAAGTATCCACCACTTGAAGTTCGCTCAATCGAAACGGCGTCATCAAGATCTTTTGCATCTTCGCCATCTATTGTAAAGATAACCTTATTAGTATAGTCACTTCTACCATTTCTTTGTTTATCGCTTATTTTTTGCGGAATTGACTGCGCCTGATTTTCTACATCATCTGGAAAAACTTCATAAAGTTGGTGATCGCGGATAATTGCAAGTTCGCAGGCTAAAACATCATCACTTTTGCCTAAGTGTTCAATAATATCGCCAGAAAAAACACCATTTTTACGGATGAGATTTACAACTACCTTGTCATCCTTTGCAATGCCAATTTTGCTTCTATTTAATTTTATCTTGAAAGGTATGCGATTGTTATCAGGCTCTAGAAAATAGGTTGAGCCTATCTTTTCTACCCTGCCCGCAATCATTTTGACAGGCTTAAAGATTTTGGCAATCTTTCCTTCCTGCGCCTCAGCAGTGCTTTTATCGAGTTTGAAAATCACCTTGTCGCCATCAATAGCACCATTTGTCATATTTGCAGGTATGAATATATCTTCTTCCATACCATCTATTTGACAGAAACCAAAGCCCTTACTGTTGCCGATAAATGTTGCACTATAATAATTCTTAGATGGAATTGTGATGTATCTGCCTTTTCTTACCTCAAAAATCTTGCCTTCGCTTAAAAGTGAATTAAAGTCGCTTTTGATTTCACTTAAATCAATTGAATATGTTTTGTTTATAAAAGAAAAAAGATTGTCTAACTTTGGAAAAGTTAAACCATCTTTTGACAAAAGTTCGATAATTCTAGATTTTGCTCGCATTACAATCTTTCTCCAGCAATGAGAAGGCTTACAAAGAATAGTATCATGCAAATGAATATTATAATGGCCATTGATATGGTAATCTTCTTCAAAATACTATCTCTCGATGCACCCTTGTTTTGTGCGTAATATGACTCCTGCTTTCCGCCACCTGTGAAGGCATCAAGGCTTTGAGATGAGTCGTTTGCTTGCATAAGAGTTGTGATAATCATGACAATTGCACAGGCAATAACGATACCAAAAAGCACATATCTAAATACAGGCAAAAAAGATGTCCAGAAATCTGAAACATTATCATTTACATCGGAAAGTAAAGTTGAAATGAAATTATACATAATATCTCCTATTTTAAATCATCAAAATTTCAAACGTTGGCAATTTTATTTTTTACAATAAGGTCAAGAACCACACCGCAAAGAATACAAAAATCACCATAAACAAAAATTGAAAAAACTTAAATATAAACTTATTCTTTCTTATTGAGTGTTTAAGCATTGAAACGAACAGGCTTTGAAGCATAAACAATGCAAGACATGCAAAGACTATTGCAAGGATCAATACCCATGTACGACCAAGGCCATTATAAATTGCAACGCCCCAGTCATCAAAGAAATTCAAAAGTAGACTTGTCATAATTTTTCCCTCTTATCAATCCAAGTATACCATAAAGACAAAAAAATTACAATAAGATTTAGTTGTATTTTATAATTTTTTATCCTTTTGCACTATAATTATAGATATTTTCAAGAGTTTGTCAAAGAAATTTAATAACTTTTTAATTTATTGTTTGTCAAATTTTGTTAAATCAGTTGTAGCAACTTATATTGACTAAATGAAACTTAAGTGGTATAATAAATCTAGAATAAATGGAGCCAGTATGAAAATCTATGTAAAATTAACAACTTTTTTTAGACGTGTGCAAATAAAGGCGGATGTAGACAAAAATGTAGTTTTGGTAAATAAAAAGAAAACTGAAATTGATGCCAAAGATTTTGCAGTTAGACTACTTTATATTATTGCAGATTGGAAAGAAAAGAATACTGGCAAATTAATAGATAGTGACGAATATGAGATTAAAATTCAAGATGGCGACACAATAACAAATTATTACGGAAAAGGAAGTTATCCTTTAAATTATGGTGATTTTAAAAGGCTGATAGGAGAAATAAGCGGTGCTAGAATATAACTTTGAAGGAAAAAATATATTTAATCCCCTAGAAAATAGAATGCAAGAGGTCATTGATACTTTTGTAAGTTTTTATGGTGAAGAATATAGAGAACGCGTAACTGATAAATTAACAAAAAACAAGACTTACTTTCTTGGCCAGGAGGAGTCGAACTCAATCGAAAATAGTATTAATAGATTATTCAAAGAAAGAGTTGACGATTTAAGTCAAAAGTTTACAAATAGCATAAATTTTGAATTGACAGGTTATTACAAACCAAGTGATGTGACTTTTGCACTCATGAATTTAGATAATAGCATGTATGAAAAAAACAACTACCCTCTTCATGTTTTAATGACCGAACTTGGATTTGTAAAACCAAGATGCAGTAATAAGGAAATCAATTTAATAAAAAATGATGAGGAACTTTTTCAAGGTATTTTAAATATCATATTTTCTCTCAAACAAAAATGGGAAAGCAAATTTCAAAATGAGTATGATAATTTAATTAAACAAAAAGATGCTCTTTTAATTGACATGAGTCCATTTTGTCAAAGGTCTGATAACTTTGATTATTTTGGCAAATTTAAATCTATCATTGATAAGTATGCCATAAAACATGGTTTTAATATCAATGATGATATTAAATTAGACGACAATACCCTTCTCGCCATTGAAAATTACTTAGTTTTATACAAACATCCTCTTGCTAAAACTATTATCACCAAATCATTAAAAAACAATTTTAAAAATTATTTTAACTATCTAGGCTTGAATAATAAATATGATACTTTTGAGCAATACACACAAGACGAACAATTGGAAGCCTTTTTAAAAGATGAAACACTCGAAAAAGATATTTTAAATTTAAAAATCGAACAGAGAAAATCACAATTTAAGAATAATATTTTCTATAAAGACTATATCGAACTGCTAAAACAAGAAGGCGAAATATCAAATATTAATAAATTAGCGTTAAATGCTATTCACTATATCTTTGACAATTTTAGCGTCGCCTATGTACAAAGCGTAGTCAAAGAAGATGACTGTTATTCAATTTCTATACTTCCTCAAGCACTCGCATTAAACGATCACGTTTTGTTTCATGAATTGATACATGTTATTGAAAGCGATTTCAATAGAAGTGATGACAATGAATTGTCATATAAAGTGGGTTTTTCGTCTACATTATACAAAGAAAATTATCAAGAATTAGATGAAGATGCAATTTTAAAACTCAGAGATGAGGAAAATGAAGATTTGCATGATGAAGAAACAGTCGACAATAAACAAGTGGAATATAACAAAATTTCATTTTTGAATGAAGTAGTCACCGATTATATTTCTGGCAAAGTTTATGAAAACTGGAAAAAATCATCTCACTCACCTATCGGCTTCTTATTAAATAAAGAAGACTCAACTTATAGCGTAGCATTTCCACTACTCTCAAAATTTTTCGATGAGAATCTCGATACTATTATTAAATGCAGAATGTCACAAGATGCTGACGCCTTTAGAAAGATGATAGGCGAAGAATACTATCGTAAATTATACAATGCAACGTTTTCCTATGGCGAAATTGTTTGTCAATATCCATTAATTCTAAGAGATATTTCAAAAAAGACAAATCTTGATTTAGACAATCTCCATGACTGTTTTAAATATGATTGTGAATGGACAAATGATGAACAAAAAATTGTAGATGCCTATAGCTCAATCAATGAAATATCAAAAGTTATAGCTTTGCGAAAAAAATTTGACAGTAATCAAAAGCCAAAGAAAAACAAAAAGAAAAATAACAATTTAGATAGAGAAATTTAAAATTACAAGAAGATCTTTCTTGTTTTCAGTGAAAGACATATAACAAAAAACAAATATGAAATGATTTCATATTTGTTTTTTAATATAAACTATGTGATGTTAAAATTTAAGCAAGTTAAATTTTAATTTTGCTAAACGCAAAAACCCAATAAATTGTG
>CALVML010000022.1 GCA_944345705.1 uncultured Clostridia bacterium
ATAAAAACTCATAGTCCATTTTTTATATTTTTATTAGGCAATTTATTAGGCAGGCACTATTTTTTGTAAAAAATTTGTATTTTTATAATTTTTTGAGCAGTCAAAAATTTAATGCAAAAACACGATTTTATTAGGCAATTCAAAAATTTTATTAGACAAAAATAGTTATATAAAATTAAATAAACCCCTTATAAAATAAGGGATTTAAATGGTGGACTGCCAGGGGAGCGGAGTATGAGGCGCATGCCGGAAGGCAGGCAAATGCCGAATGGCTCAAACTGAAAGTTTGTGACCTGGACTTGTCCGGGGTTCGCCATGCGGAGCATGGGCAAAGATTTATCAATCTTTGCAAAGTCCTCGGCAATAAAAAAAGACCAAGACGGTCTTTTTTTTGGTGGACTGATGAGCCGTAGCAAGTAATTTTTATATCGTTATCAGCAAAATATAAAAAAATCAAATTAAATAAAATGATAGTAAGTGTTTGTGAGTTAAATACTTCCTTTCGTTTTGTCTGTTTTGCCTAATTTTATTAGGCATTATTTTATTTTCTATTAGGTAGTTATTTTGTAAGAAAACATCAAAGTTTTATTTGTATTTTAATTAATTGTAAGTTATAATAAAAATATATGGAGAAAAGACATCTTTTTAATAGGAGGTGTGAAATGGAGATTGCTTGTTAAATATTGAAAAATTTAATTAACAAGGAGAATTTATATGGGAAAAGTTATTTGTATTTGTGGTAAAATTTGCAGTGGCAAGTCTTACTACGCCAACAAACTAAAAAAAGAAGAAAATGCTGTTATTTTGTCGTGTGATGAATTGACTAGTATTTTATTTGATAATGATTTAGGCGACAAACATGATGAAATATCAAAGCGCGTTAAGCAATTTTTATTGAAGAAAGCTGTTGAAATTGTTTCATCTGGCATAAATGTTATTTTAGATTGGGGCTTTTGGTCAAAAAAAGATAGAGATTTTATCAATCATTATTTTAAATCTAAAGATGTTTCTTGTGAATGGCACTATATCAACATAGATGATAAATCTTGGAAAAAGAATATTGACGAAAGAAATCAAAGAGTGCTTGAAGGCAAAGGTGGCAGTGATTACTATCTCGACGAAGGTCTTATGAAAAAATTGGAGTCAAAATGGGAAGAGCCGAATAAAGATGAAATTGATGTTTGGTTTAATTTGGAAAGATAGTTGCTAGGAGAGAAAATGGCAAATGAGCAGGAGAGGTTAAAACAAGTTAAAAAGGAGGGGGTGGCTGAGCGCGCAGGCGTCTTTGACTTTGCCTCTGTTAGAGAATAAATAAAATTTAATAAATCTTATACAAATTTGAAAAAAGTATGTTATAATAATTTTGTATAATTTGACCAAGAGTAAAAGGAGTAAGAATGGAAATTGTTGATGTAAAAAATTTAGATTTAAATTATTTTAAGGAGATAAAATGAAAAAGGTTAAAGACTTAATTTTGTATCAAGTGGCAACGGACAGGAACTATAAAGTTGGAGATAAACTAGTATTTGACAAAAATATTCCAAATGGTCAATTTAAAAGCGTTTTTCAGACTTCTTTTAAAGTTGACAGCAAGAGACCAAGTGATATTTTGTATAGCATTGCAGGTCATAGATTTAAAAAATTAAAGACAAATCAACTTTATGAACTTGCACACATACTTGAATACTATGATGTTTTTGTTAAAGAGTTAGCACTTGAAGAGGTGCGTGCGAACAAATTCCCCGACCTGCCATCAAGACTACACTGTATGTATCTTTCTATAAGTAAGGACATTGCTCTTCAAAATATCGAAAGTATGTCGAAAAATACAGAAAAGAATGGCAGTCAATTTCAGGCAATAGCAGTAAAACTTAATGGCACAATTTTTAAGGCTGGCAAGTTTTATATGACACGAGAGAGTGAAAGTTATGAGTATTATAAAGAGAAAGCGTATGGCTATTGGTCACAAAAAGATTTGAAAGATGAAGAAGTGAAAGAAATTCTTTTTGAAGGCGAAGTTGAAGTAGTTGAAATACTAAAAGAAATATATAAAAATGACAAATAGCAACGAATATGATTTAAGAAGTAAGTTTTTGCTTGCTTCTTTATGTAATAAAAAATCACTTTGCATATTGTAAAGTGATTTTTATTTTGGTGGACTGCCAGGGGCTCGAACCCTGGACCCTTCGATTAAGAGTCGAATGCTCTACCAACTGAGCTAGCAGTCCATATTATTAAATTTTTCTTTGAAGACTCTGGATTAAGAGTCGAATGCTTTTGCCATGAGCTAGCAGTCCATATAAAAATATTAAGCTATAATTTGTCCGTGGTGAAGATTTTAAAATAAATTTTTATTATTTTATCAGATAAGACCGGACCCTTCGATTTAATTCCGCCTTTGACTCCATACGCAGAACTTGCGTTCTTGGCACTTGCGCTATAATGCTCTTGCTATAAACAGCAGTCCTTAAAAATGCATTTTCGCTTTTCTTTAAGTTGCTTTTTAGAGTATACAACAAACAATTTAATTTGTCAACAATTTGCTTTTAATTTTATTTTGTTTTATAGTAATTTTTTATTTTTTATGTTATTTTACACTTGTAAATTCAAAAAACTGACTTGTCAACTTGCAACTTTGATTTTATTTCTTGCAATAATAAAGTTATAATAAAGATTCTTTATCCGTTTTGATAATATTTATTCTTTTTAAACAGTCTTCTAAATATTCGCCTTTTTGCATTTCAATTTTAATTGCTTGGGTGTATTCTTTAGAAGAATTGATATAATTTTCAAAATTATTGGCAATTTTCTGGACAAAAGCTTCACCATTGCCTCTATTTCTCATTCTTGCGATATAATCTTCTTTTTGGTCTAAAGTTGGAAAAAAACTCATATAAGGAATATTTTCTTTCCTGCAATATTCAAGTCCAGCATAAGCGACAAATATATAGTCATATTCATATCTAGCCAACTTTATTGCTTCGAAATAATTTCCAGGCCAATTTGGATTTTGAGTCCTTTTTAGTCCCTTTCTTTCTTCAACACTTAATTTTAATTGTTCTGGTGTCAGATCATACTGAAAATTGCCACTTTCTAAGTCGATAAAGTTATCATATTTTTCGCTTACGGTAGTTTTTCCTGATGCCGGAAAAGCATAGACAACCATTCCTTTTTTCATGTTTTCTCCTGTGTCTAAGAATTTAAAATGAATATAATTCTTATTTAATTATTATAATTAAATTACAAAAATTTGCAATACTAAATTATGAATTTTTAAATTTTGTATTTATCTTATTTTTGATATAAAAAAGAGCCTAAAAGTTAACTCGTAGGGTTAATTTACAGGCTCTTTTATAAAGACAAATTTATTAAAACACCATTTTTTTGTTATTACAACTTTTGGATTTTCCAATTCATTTGAAATTATTTTGACGGCATTAGCATATATACTATTTCAAATGTTTTAAAATCTTTATTTCGTTTGCAATGTTTAGATTGATCATTTCAAAATTCGGCAGTGGTTTATTGGACAGTTGATATACACCGATTACATAGTCATGTGCTAAATCTTCTTGCAGTTTTTTAATATTCAAAATATCTTCTTTGCAGTAATAATCTTTTGTAGTAAATCCTATATTGTTGTAAAGAATGATCGCTTCTTTATTGTGAGATTTGCTTGTGTAATAGGTGAGATAATCTACATTTTGATATAATACTTTTGCTTTTTCTATAGCAAGAGATAAAATTTGTCTGCCATACCCTTGTCGTCTTTCGTTTGGCAGTACACCATACCAATTGAGCAAAACATGATTTGGCAAATTTTCAAGTGTGTAAAATCCTACTATTCCAACAGGCTTTTCGTTATGATACGCGATAAAATTTTGCGGATTATTGGTTTCAATGCCACTATCCACTTGATCGGGAGAGATTTCGTTTGGAAAAATTGTTGCCTGTAAGTCTTTGGCGAGCGGTGCGTTGTTTCTATTAACTTTTTTGAGTTCGATTGTGATTTCTTTTTGATAATTGACGTTTTTCATATCATTATTATAGCATACACATGCTTATTGTTCAAATAAAATATCTTAAAAAAGAATATTATTTTGTAAATTAATCAAATTTTAATATTAAAATGATAAACAAAAAGACCAAGATAATTGATTTGATTTCACTCTTGGTCTTTTTTAAATTAAATTATTGCAACCTTTCGAATAGTAGTTCGTTATTTTGTACTTGAAGATTGCCTTTTATTTCTACTTCTTTCCAACTTGGAGCAAAGTCAAGTGCAAGTTTTGCTTTTATTCGCTCGCAAGTATGTGGAATGAAAGGCATAAGCATATTAGCCATGTTTGCCATCATGTAGACGCAGGTGTAGGTAGTATTATTAAATTCATCTATATCATTGTTTACTTGTTCCCAAGGCTTACGATCTGAATAATATCTATTTCCTTCACTTACATAGTCAAATGCTTTTTCAATTGCAGATTTGATCTTTCCGCGTTCTATAAGTGAGCCGATTTCATTATAGTAGTCCTTTGTAAGTGCTTTTATATTTTCGTCAATTTTGCCTTCGCAAATTTTTCCGTCAAATTTTTTATTCATAAATGAAAGGTTGCGATTTACAAAATTTCCAAGTGTGCCAACAAGGAATTTATTATGATTGGTGATAAAATCTTGCATCGAGAAGTTTGTGTCTTTATTTTCAGGGCCGTTTGCTAGCATGAAATAACGAATAGAATCTTTATCAAACATAGATGTAAGTTCGTTTATGCTTATAAGATTTCCCTTACTCTTTGACATCTTTTCATTGTTCATATTCACATATTCGCAAGAGATGATATGATCAGGTAAATCGATGTTTTCGTCAATCGCCATAAGAAGTGAAGGGTAGATGACTGTATGGAATGGAATGTTATCCTTTCCATGCACATAGTAGGATGTGACATTTCCTTTCTGCATAAATTTTTCAAAATCTATACCTTTGTCATCTGCTACTTTGTTTCCTGCGCTTAAGTAGCCAAGCACAGCTTCAATCCATACATAGATTTTTTTATCTTCAAAATGTTCAAATGGCACATCAATTCCCCATTCGAGTTGTCTTGTAACTGCTCTATCAATAAGCCCCATATCCAAAAATTTATATGTTTCATTGACAGCGTTGTATCTCCAAATATTAGCATGATCATCAGTCAGCTTTTTGATTTTGTCTTGGAATTTTGAAAGTGCAAAATAAAGATGTTTGTTTGGTTTTAAGATGGTCTTGCTTCCACAATTTGCACATTTTTTGTCAAGTACTTCACTTGCGCTGAGAGTGGCAAGACAATTGTCGCACTGGTCGCCCTTTGCAACTCCGTGACAATGTGGACAAACTCCTATGATCTCTCGGTCAGAAAGGAAAGTATTGCAACTAGGGCAAAAGTCTTGCTCCTCCTCTTTTTCATATATAAAGCCATTATCATACATTCTCTTTAAATATGCTTTGACATGCTCTGCATGATAGTCCGTCATGGTAGTTGTATAAAGATCATAAGAAAAATCAAGATCATTAAAATTCTTTACAAATTCAGAATGATATTTTTGTGCAATACTGTCTGGACTGACATTTTCCTTGCGTGCTCTTACTGTGATAGGGGTGCCATGAGAGTCAGTACCTGAAACATATATGACATTATCTCCATTGAGTCTATAGTATCTTGCAATTACATCAGCAGGAAGCAGTGCCGCCAAATGTCCTACATGAAGCGAGTTGTTTGCATAAGGCCATGCTCCGCCTATAAAAATATTTCTGTTCATTTTTTTTCCTCCAAATAGTTTTTAAGAATATTTTTTATTTTTTATATTAATTTTTAGTAATTTTTATAAAATTTTTGTATTTTTTTATAATTTTAATATATTTTTATTTATTTTTTAATATTTTTCAATATATTTTTTAAATTTTTAGCATTAATTAACAATTTTTATTTATTTCACATAATCTCATCGCTGTCAAGTTCGCGCATATTTATTGGCATATAGCAAGGGCTGTCGTTTTCAGCGGTCACTTGTCTATTTTCTATAATATAATGTTTGCCGAAAATTTCTGCAATTTCATTTTTAACAAGCACGAAAGAACCGTTTGGCAAGCCGAGAAGACTCTTTTTATTGCTGTAAGGCAATATGTAGTCTTTTACAGGATCAATATTATCATCAAGAGGCAACTGATAATTTAAATTGTCGCCATCAAAGTGTGGAATAATAATCTTGTCATAGAATGAAAGTCCTTTAATCTCGCGCATCTCGCTTAAATCTTGCCTTGATTCAGGAAAGTTGTAAACTTCTTTTGCAAGGTTCATGGCGCCGGCGCTTACTCCGATAACTACGGCGTTTGAAAACTTTAAGCGGTCAGCAAATCTTATCTCTTTCAAAAATTCATTCTGGCAGATGATTTTTCCGCCCTGTAGCAAGATGAGGTTGGCGCGTTTGATATTTAGGGGAGCAAGCTCCCTTGTACGATTGTCAAGTACCAGAGTTTGATTGAATTTAAGTCCAGCTTTTTCAAGGCTTTCGGTAAAAATCGCACATTTTTCATCATTTTTTTCATAGTTATTTGGATCGTTTGCTATTATCAAACACAAATTTGTGCCAGAAAGATTATCCTTTATTGCATCAAGAACACCATTTTCATTTTGCATGGCAATTGGCATTTTGACATCAAATTCATTCACTGTATAAGTTGAAAGCATACTTGCAAGCACAAATGTCACATTTTTATATTCCATATCTTCATTCCTTTTAAATCTAGTTTGCGATTTATTATAGCATATTTTTAGATATTGTCAAAGAAAATTTTCTTTGCATTTTCTTTTTTTATAAATCATTTAATTGATTTTTTTTATTATTTGTAATATACTTAACTTGGTCTGTAAGGAGGATTCAATGTTAGACAAGAAATATAATGCACAAGATAAAGAGGAAAAATGGCTTAAATATTGGCAAGACAATAATATTTATCAGTTTATACCAGACAATAGGAAAGTTTATTCAATAGATACTCCGCCACCAACTGTAAGTGGTAATATACATATCGGACATATTTTTTCATATTCTCAAACAGAGATGATAGCAAGATATAAGAGAATTAGAGGATATAATGTTTTCTATCCATTTGGTTTTGATGATAATGGTCTTCCAAGTGAGAGATTAGTTGAAAAAGAACAAGGCAAAAAAGCTATTGAAATTGGTAGGGAAGAATTTTCTAAACTATGTTATAAAACCACTGATAAATATGAAAATGACTTCCAAGAATTGTTTAGCAAAATGGGGGTTAGTACAGATTGGAATATGCATTATAAGACTGTAAGTCCTTCAACAATCAAAATTAGCCAATTATCATTTTTAGATTTAATAAAAAAAGGTCATTGTTACCATAAAGAAAGTCCAGCATTATGGTGTAATGAGTGTATGACTTCCATTGCACAAGCCGAACTTGAAACCAAAACTATTAAAACAACATTTAATTATATAAATTATTCTACAACAGATGGCGAAGTATTTACAATCGCAACGACAAGACCAGAACTTATTCCAGCGATAGTATGTATTTTTGTAAATCCAACAGATGAAAAAAATAAGCATTTAATTGGAAAAACCGCTCACATACCTGTAATAAATGTCGAAGTTCCTATTTTAGCTGATGAAAAAGTTGCAATTGACAAAGGTACAGGCATTGTTATGTGTTGTACATTTGGAGATCAAACAGATATTGAATGGTGGAAAAAATATAATTTGCCATTAAAATATATTTTTACGGCAGATGGCAAAATTGCATCGAATGTTCCAAAATACGGCGGACTTAAAATAAAGGAAGCGCGCAAACAAATCATTCAAGATTTACAGGAGGGTGGTTATGTTGTAAAAATTGAGGAACTCGAACATGAAGTCCAAACGCATGAAAGATGTGGCAAGGAAGTAGAATATGCAGTAATGAAGCAGTGGTTTATTGATATAATGAGCCATAAAGATGATTTCATTAAGATTGGAAATGAAATTAAATGGCACCCTGAATATATGCATTTAAGATATAATGAATGGGTAAATAATGTTGCATGGGATTGGTGTATTTCAAGACAAAGATATTTTGGTGTTCCATTTCCAGTTTGGTATTGCTCGCATTGTGGAGAGCCTGTTTTTGCAAGAGAAGAAGATCTACCTGTTAATCCTTTAGTAAACAAGCCATATGTAGACAAATGTTCTAAATGTGGTTATACAGAGTTTGTTCCAGAAACTGATGTAATGGATACATGGGCAACTTCGTCAGTAACCCCGCTCATAAATATGAGATATGGTGAAGCAGAAAATTATGAAGATATCTTAAAGCCTATGAGCTTGAGAACAAATGCTTCTGAAATTATTAGGACTTGGGATTTTTATACTATCGTTAAAAGTTTCTATCACTTTGGACAAAGACCTTGGGACAATGTCATGATCTCTGGATTTGTCATGGCTGACAAGGGTGAAAAAATAAGTAAATCTAAAGGGAATAGCAAAGTAGAACCGATTAATTTGATCAAAGAATACTCTGCTGATGTCATCCGATATTGGGCTGGATCAGGTAGACTTGGTACGGATATAGTATTCAGCGAAGAAACATTAAAAAGAGGAAGAAAACTTGTCAATAAAATTTGGAATGTGGCCAAATTTATAGAAATGCATTTGCAAGATTTTGTAGATAGGGAATTTGAAGATTATGAATATATAGATAGGTGGATCTTAGGTAGTTTTCAAGAGATGGAAAGGGGATTTATTAAGTATCTTGATGATTATGAAGTTGGACTTGCCTTAAATCATCTTGAAAAGTTTTTTTGGAATTTCTGTGATAATTATATTGAAATTGTTAAACATAGACTTTATAGACCTGAAGAATTTGGAAATAATCCAAGATATTCTGGGCAAAAAACAGTTTACATGATACTTTATAAGTTGTTACAAGATTTCAGTATTTACTTTCCATTTGTTACTGAAGAGATTTATCAGGAATTGTATCATGATCAAAAATCAATACACTTAACAAATATAAAACCTTTTGAATTTAATTTTGAATCAGAAAAACAATATGGCGATAAAATTGTTGAAATAATAAGTCAAGTTAGAGGTGAAAAATCTAATAATAATTTGTCATTAAAGACTCCAATTAAAAATTTAGAGATAAGTTTAAATAGTTCTTTATTAGATGCGATAAATAGTTCTATAAAAGATTTTAAAGCCACTTTGTTTATTGAAAAATTAATAATGAATGATTTAAATCAAGAATATAAAATAAATAGAATTGAATTTAATTTGGAAGAAGAAAATAAATAAAAACTAAATGTAAACATATATTTTTTTTAGATAATGTATAATATTTTAAATTAAAATAATGGTGAAAAATAGATGAATAAAGAATTAAAATCTAAAGATCAAAGAATTTTGCGCACAATTAACATCGTTTTTATGGTTTTGCAATCTTTATTTTGTGTGACGCTTGCCATATACTATTCTCAAATTGGAGATCCAAACAATAGACTTTTTTCATGCATTATGATGGCTATTGCAAGCCTTATCCCTTTTGCGATAGAACTAATATTTAGATTTCGCTTTCCTGGACTGATGTTTTTATTCTATCAAATTTATCTTTTATTTGCAGGCACGATTGGCTCGGCACTCAATGTGTATTATATAGTCAGTTTCTATGACATAATTATTCACTGCCTTGCTGGCTATGTCTTTGCCTTGCTTGGTATATTTGTGCTTTCAAAAACAACAAGATATTCATCTCAAACAATTCTATTTTTGGCTTTATTTTGCTTTTTGTTCAGCATGGCGTGCGAACTTATTTGGGAACTTATTGAGTGGACATCAGACAATCTTTTAGGGCAGACTGCACAGGGCTTGCCAATTGATGAATATGGCGTGCCACTTGTCACCGATACAATGCAGGATATGCTTTGCAACTTTGCTGGCGGAATTGTATTTGTATTGCACTATGTAATAGGCAAAATTCTTGCTAAAAAAGATAAATGCTCACTTGGCATAAACTTTTACGAAAGAGATCTTGCAGGAATTATACAAGATAAGTCTAGTGAAAATTTACTAGATAAAAATAATATAGAAGATCAAAAAAGTTTAATAGTAGAAAAAGAAGATGATCGCACAAGTCAAGAAAACTCTACACAGACTGTAGACAAACGGCGCGACCGAAAATTATAAATAATTTTTCTTGCTTCGTATCGTCAAAGGCTACGCTTATGTCAAGTTGTCAAGACAACTTAGACTTTAACGCTCGCCTTTTCCTCTCCCCATAAATGCAAAAGCATTTACGGGGTACCCCAAAATAAAACGCCCAAAACCAGTCATTTAGGAATACTAAACTCCTGGCTTTGAGCATTTTTCGAGCCTTGCCTCGCTTGTTTTTCTACAGTCTGTTAATTTGTCGACACACTGAAATGCCGAATAGTTCGGCATTTTTTAATTATTATATTTTAAATTAATAAACAGTATTTATATTCTGCTTTATGTATTATTCTTCGCTATCCTTTGTGAAGTAGCCAAAGCCATAGCACTTAGCACCGACATGAGAGCCAACAACACAGCCAATTTCGCCAGTGACAATTTCTTGACCTTCAGGCAAAAGCGGAATAAATTTATTTTTCAGTCTTTCAGCAGATTCAGGTGTATCAGAGTGTACGATATAGAGTGCGTGAGACGAGTCCATATTTTCAAGTTTGTTTAAAAGAAAACTTTCGGCTTTTGCGCTTCCCATACACTTTGCAATGTTCAAAACTTTTCCTTGTGTAATTGACACGATTGGTTTTACTGAAAGCATAGAGCCAACGATCGCACTTGCACCAGAAAGTCTGCCACTTTGTTTGAGATACTTAAGGTCATTGATAATTGCATAGATATGGATATTTCTTCGAAGTCTGTAAAATTCTTCTTTAATCTTTTCAATGTCTTGTTCTTTTTCCATGTACTTGCATAGTTCAATAATGATAGCACCTTGTCCAAGAGTAGTAGATGCGCTTTCTTCAATAAAGACATTTTTCATGCCGAGATTATCAGCAGCCATCTGTGCCTGTACCTTGGTGGTGCTCATTTCCATAGAGATGACGATTGTAAATATAAAGACATCTTCTTGATTTACATAAGGTCTATAGAAGTTTTCAAATTTGTATGCATTAGGCATTGCAGTTTTTGGTATAATCTGCGTTTCTTGCATTTTCTTATAAAATTCGCGTGTTTCTAGTCCTTCAGGGTAGAGTTCCTCACCAAACATAACTTCGATTGGAATAATTGTTATGTCATACTTTTCCATAAACTCCTTAGGAATATCACAAGATGCATCAGCAACAATTTTAAATTTCATAAAAAGTTCTCCTTAAATTAAAAGATTCTATAACGAGAGTATAACATAGATTTTATTTAACTCAAAGCAAATTTAATTTTTTATGAAATACATTTTATAATAATAAAATTTTGAATAATGGAAAATGTTAAAAAGTGGTTTTATCATACGAAAAATATATTTTTCAACTCAAAAATTATGAACATTACGCGATATTTGTAAAAAATTAAACAATTTTGTAAAAATATTACAAAATTCTTTTGATTTTTCGGTTTTACATAGTATAATAGCACTAAATGTGAAGGAGAGAGTATGACAGAGGCACTAAAAGACATCTATATAGAAGAAAAGATTGATATATATTTACTCTTGCTAAAGATAGGGGCAAATCTTGCTGGATATAAGATGATAAAGAGTTGTGTAATTAAGATAATAAAGGATAACACTAAGAAATTTAGGATGCGCAAAAACTTGTACTATGAGATTGCTTGCGAAAACAATATTTCTCCTGAAGATGTCGATAGGCTCATGCGTCATGCGGTTAAGGTAAGTTTTAAAAGGGATGGGCTCGCAGACTTTGAGCGTCAGTATGATATTGAATTTTCTAAAGAAAGACCATCTCCTAGAGAGCTTGTCTGTGTGCTTGCCGAGCTTTATGCCATTGGAAAACATTAATTAAAAAAAATTTAAAATAAAATGCTTCAAAACGCTTGCATTTTATTTTTATTTGTGTATACTTATAAAAGTACATAGCGTTCTTTTAAAAACAAAAGGAAGAAAGAAATGAAAAGGTTGAATGAGAAATTACTTGAAAATATATTGCTATATATCAAAAACTTTTCACTTGACAGGGGACGAAGTCCTAGCTTTAGGGAAATTCAGTCCAAATTTAATCTGTCAAGTCTATCTATGGTGAGTCGTTATGTTGACAAGTTGTGCGCTAGTGGAAGTATAAAGAAAACTCAACTCGGCGAGATTGATTTAGGCTTCTCTTTTAAAAAGAGCGAAACTATTATTGCCCCGATAGTTGGCTCGGTTAAATGCGGACAACCTGGCTTTGCACAAGAAAATTATGAAGGCCTGTGTGCACTACCTACAGAGATTTTTGGAAAGGAAAAATCCTTTCTTCTTCGTGCAGAAGGTGACAGTATGGAAGGAGTTGGGATAAGGGATGGCGACTTGCTTGTTGTAAGAAAGAGTGACTATGCCAAGAGTGGAGATATCGTTGTGGCACTTATAGATGACAGCGCAACGGTCAAGACTTTCAAAAAGATGGAGTCCTATTGTATTCTCCATCCTGAAAACCCTCACTATCAAGATATCATAGTAAAGGATGTCAAGATACTTGGGATTGTTAAACAATATATTCATAATTTGTAGTTTTATTTGCTGTAAAAGTTTTGTCCATGATGCAAGGCAAAATTTATTGCAAAACGCGATTACATTTAGGAGGGGAAATGGATATAAAGTTGTATTGTCCGCACTGTGGAAGGTGCCTTGGGCAGTGTTTATCCTCTTCATCGGCAAGTAGGTGCAAGGTTTTAGTATCACCGCCAAATAAGATAAAGTCCAAATATTTCATCCACAACATGAAATGCTTTAAATGCAAAAATGAGATATATATTCTTATGGGCTTTGATGATTAGGATAAAAACTTTTAGTTTAAAATTTTAAGTAAATGAAAAAAAATTAAAAATGATTAATTAATAGAAATGATAATTTTAGCGAACCTAGCGTTCCATATCAAAAAAATATTTATGGAAAGGCTAGGTTTTTTATTGGAATTTTTGTTTTGAAATGATTTCCTTTAAATTCCTTGCCTTTAAAAAGGAGAAGGAAAATGTTAAAAATTTACGAAGAAAATCAGTTAAATAATGAAAATATATCATTTTTGACAAAAAAATCTGTAAAAAATCATCAAAATATTGCAGATATTTCACAGTTTGTTGAAAATTTATTTGAAATTTATAGATATAGCAAAGCTATAATTCGTGACAGTTTTAAACTTGTTGAAAAAAAAGCACTTAACTCATTTTATTATAATTCTAGCAAAAGTAAAAGTGTGCTTTCGCAGTGCCAAGAAATACTTGAAATGATAAAGCAGAAAGCAAGTTTTATTGTATTTAGAGATAATTTTATTAGAAGTTTTGAAAAGCTTTCTTTATTATCTAGAAAGATACTGTATTTGAAATATATTAAAGCGAGGCAAGTCGAACAAATTGCAAAGGTCTTAAAGCTTTCTGTTCGCACCTATTTTCGAAGATTGCAGGACGCTGAAATTGCTTTTGCTAAGGCATATACCACACTTACACTTTCTTAAAAAATCACTCTTTAAAACTCTTATATAATGTCTACTTATTATTTGACAAAACAAGAGGTTTAGAATATAATTACCTAGAAGGAGTTGACAATGAAAGAAATCTATAGAGAACTTGCAGATGCAATATTTCCAAATATAGAAAAAGATTATAGATATTATATTGATTTTTATAAAGATAAGAGAGAAAAAAACAAGGTAGTTACAAGATTTGCACCTTCGCCAACAGGGTTTATGCATACTGGCGGGCTTTATACTGCAATTGTAAATCAAAGTTATGCAAAGCAAAATGACGGCACATTCTATCTTAGAATAGAAGATACCGATCAGGCGCGAAAACTTGAAAATGGCGTAAGTGAAATTATTGACACTTTAAACGACTTTGACATCTCTTTTGATGAAGGGCCTATAAACGAAAATGAAGATAAAGGCGGATATGCTCCATATAGGCAATCTCAACGCAAGGAGATATATATGGCGTTTGCCAAAGAACTCATCATGCAAGGCAAAGCCTATCCTTGTTTCTGTACAAAGGAAGAACTCGACGAGATAAGGCAAAAGCAGATTGAAAGCGGAAGCAGTATCATAGGATATGCTGGAGTTTGGGCAAAGTATAGAGAATTGCCTGTCGAAGAAGCACTAAAGAGAGTTAAAGCGGGTGAAGATTATGTAATAAGACTTAAGTCGCCTGTGACTGAAAGTAAGAAGATAGTGGTCGAGGATGTCGTACGTGGAAAGATTGAGATGGAAGACAACTATATCGATATCGTCATAATAAAAGGCGACGGACTTCCAACATATCATTTTGCACATGTGGTTGATGATTTCTTGATGGGGACAACAATAGTCATTCGTGCAGACGAGTGGCTTCCATCACTGCCACTCCATTTGCAGATGTTTAAAATGCTTGACTTAAATCCACCAAAATACGCGCATATTTGTCCGATTTTGAAGATGGATGGTCAGTCAAAGCGTAAACTATCGAAGCGAAAAGATCCTGAAGCACGCGCTGGATATTATATTGAGATGGGCTATCCAGTTGTCGCTGTCAAAGAATATCTCATCAATTTGATCAATTCTAGATTTGAAATTTGGCGTGAACAAAATCCGCTTTTATCTTATAAAGATTTTGACATTAAACTTGAAGATATGTCAAAGTCGGGCGCGCTTTTTGATATGAAAAAACTTGAAAATGTTTCTAAGCGTATAATCAAAAATATGTCTGATGACGAAGTATTTGATTTAGTCAAGACTTGGTCGAAAGATCATGATAAAGATCTCTATCAAAAGATCATGCAAGATGAAACCAGATTTTTAAACTCAATAACAATTTGGCACAAAAACCGTATGGATGTTGCTTGTTTTAGCGAGATCAAAGCACAATTTAATTATCTTTATAACGATGATTTTGTCGAGAGCTTAGAAAAGTGCGACATGATGGATATGCCACATTTTAGCGAAATTTTAAAAGATTATCTAGATGGTCTTGATTTAGAGGTTGAGCAGTCTGTTTGGTTTGATAGGGTTAGACAGATAGCGGGCAGATACAACTATGCAATAAGACCTAAAGATTTTAAGAATAATCCTAGTCAGTATAATGGATCAATTGTTGAAGTGTCTACTTTTATAAGACTTGCGTTAACTGGAAGAAAGGAATCGCCAGACATATTTGAAATTTCAAAATTTATTGGAATAGATGAAGTAAAAAATCGTATCAATAGACTGATTGAGCTTACAAAAAAATAATAGATCGCAAGTATAGATAAAAATTGTTTTTTATTGTGAAAATTAAATTTTTCTAGTTGGATCTTTTTGATACTAATGAGAGTATCATAGGAGTTATTTATGACTTTATATTTGATTACAGGGCCAGCAGGTGTTGGTAAAAGCAGTGTAAGTAAAGTGCTTTGTGAAAAACTTGAAAAAAGCGTATTGATTGAGGGTGATGACATATATAATCTCGTTCAATCAAGCTACATAAGTCCATGGAAAGAAGGCAATCATCTTGAATATTTTTGGAAAAATAGTTTAGATTTGATTAAAAATTCTTTAGAGTTTGGCTATGATGTAGTCTTTAATTATATTTTATCGCAACAAAATTTAGAAAAAATCAAAGCCACTTTTCCAAATGTGCAAATAAAATTTGTCTGCCTTTTATGTGACGAGAAAACTCTTCTTTTTAGAGATAGTCTTAGACCTAGTGATTGTCAAATGAAAGAAAGGTGTTTGGTCTTGCTTGAGGGTTTTAAGCAAAAAGCCTTTGACGAGAGATTTATTCTTTTGGCACAAGATAATCTATCCATAGATGATGAAGCTGAAATAATATTAAGAGATACACGCTTCATATTATGATTTTATCTAAAACAAAAAGATCTTCCTTCTTAGGAAGATTACAGTGTGTCGACAAATTAACAGACTGTAGAGAAACAAGCGAGGCAAGGCTCGAAAAATGCTCAAAGCCAGGAGTTTAGTATACCTAAATGACTGGTTTTGGGCGTTTTTCAGTTAACGAAGCAAGAAAAATTATTCGTGATTTTTCGGTCGCGTCGTTTGTCTACAGTCTGAAATCTTCCTTCTTAGGAAGATTTTATTTTATTAAACTTATTTTACTATTATAAATTCTTTATTTCATTAAATAAATTTATTTTTCAAAATAATGATAAAAGACTTGACTTGTCATGTGCTTTTGGGTTACACTTGATAAAAAGGTAGGGAAGTATGGAAAATATGTTTCAAAAAAATCTTAAAAAACTTGCAGAAGAGTATTCTCAAAAATACATTGCGAGTAAAACAGGATTTTCTCAATCTAGTATCAACAATTATTTGACTAAATCTAGTGAACCATCAATACAATTTCTTATTGCGCTCAAAAATGCTTTTGGAATTAGTGTTGATGACTTTCTTTTTTCTGCATATCAAATAGAAAAACAGGCCAGTTTCGACAAATACATAGGAAATTTTATTGTCTACTATTATAACAATGACTCATATAAGGGAGAGATACATTCAAACTTAAAAAACACTCTAAATTGTGGAGTTATCAGTGTTTTTAAGCCAAACGAAAGCAGTCAAGATGTTATGGTATATGCTACCTTTATGAAAAACAGATCGTTTGCTACTAAGATTTTAAAGGCTTGCAATAGTGCGTCTAATGCTGAGCAAATCATGGAAATTTACAACTCTATGGGCTCTTTTTATCAAGGTGACATATCTTTTAATGACCAAAGCATATTTTTTGAGTTAAAGAGTATTGAAAACAATGACCAAACATATATAATTCTCAATAATCCGCCTACAAAATCTAATTATATCGGCGGTGTTGGCACGGTTAATTCAATCGCTCGTGGGCGTGAGCATAATCCTTGTATTCAATATATCATTTTATCAAAGCGACTTTTAGATATACCTGATGGCGAACTCTATGAGATACTAAATTTCAGTGACTATAGTGTTGACCTAGAAGATACTATAAAGGAAATAATCGATCTATTAAAAAGACTTTATGTTGAAAAAAATGAAATATCCTTAGAACTTACTGACAATCAAAAACAGGCGATCATCCGCAACAAACTCGAATATCACTTCAATGAGATTTTGGAAGCCAATGCCTTTAGATTTGCAAAAATTACCAATAAAGAAGATGATGATATCTATAGGCTGATAAAGGAGGGTATAGATGTTTGAGAAGGCGGAAAATCGTTTTAGATATTTAAAGCAGATCGCAAAAAACAACAATTGCCAGCTTGATATAATTGAAAGGGCATATCAAACAGCACTCGACCTGCACAAAAATCAAAAAAGGCAGGACGGTACGCCATACATCAATCATCCGGTTGAAGTTGCCTTGATCCTGGCAAAACTCGGCTTTGATGAAGAAGTGATAGCAGGAGCCCTTCTCCATGATACAATAGAAGATTGCGGATATACCAAAGAAGAGATGATTGAAGATTTCGGTCGGAAGGTTTTTGATCTTGTAGACTGCGTCAGTGCTATTGACAAAACAAAATATGTTTTTGACAAGAAAAATCTCTTTGAAGATCCAAACTTTTTAAAGTCGTCACTCGAGGAACAAACCTTTAAAAAACTTATAATTCTTGGTAAAAGTAATCCACTTGGCTTTGCTATTAAATTTGCTGATAGACTTCATAATCTTTCGACAATTGAAGTGTTTAATTATAGTAAGCAACTTGAAAAAGTGCGAGAAACAGAAAAATGGGTGCTTCCTATTGCAAGAGCGTTACAATCAGAATACTTTTATCGTGCAATTAAAAATGAGTGTTTTAAGATTGTCAATCGCGGAAAATGTGATGAATATATCTCTCAATATCAATTTTATCATTTTGCAAATGAGAAAAATATCGCAAAATTAGATTTAAAACTTAAAGAACTTTTCGCATCCACGCCTATAACTAAGGTGCGAATAAAGGATGTTAGAGAGTACAAAATCTATGAAGATATATGCAAAATTTATAAACATGTGGATATCGGTAAGGTCTATCAAGGGCAGATCATGCAGGTTTCAAATTACAATATCTACTTGACTTATAAAAATATCACTCACAAGCGTGCAATGGGGGAGATTTTGAAGGTCTTTGACAAGACATTTCTTAAAATTATTGACATGAAGATAGGATCCTTTACAAAGAGAGCTTATTTTCAAGTGGAAGATAATATAAAAAACAAATATAATCTTTATATCATGTCGGAAAATGATTACCATGTGCTTAAAGTCGGTACCCTTGATGGACAAAACCTTGATTTAATAGACGAAGAAAATATAAATCAACTTGATATCGAACAGATTAAGGTTAAGACGCGTTCGGGCGAGATTAAATATATTGCAAAAGATAGCACGGCCCTTGACTTTGCATTTAAAATTCACAGGGATCTTGGTTTTGGCTTTAAATATGCTTTGATAAATGACAGTAAAACTTTCTTTCCGCCGTATACAAAACTTCATAGTGGTGATAAGGTTGAAATAATAGTTGACAGAGATAAAAACGGCAATATCAAAAATAATGCAACTTTGCGCTGGTTTGCCTATGTAAACACAGAGCAGGCAAGGCGAGTTTTAATTCGATATTTTGAACAGTTATTAAAAAGATAAAAAATGAAATATGATTTGACTATTGTCGTATTATTTTTTAAAATAAAATAGGAGTTTAATATGGAAAAGTTAAAAGTAGTAGGTGTTAGACAATATGGAGAATATTTGCTTCAAAACGAAAAGGGTGAAATAATCAGTTTGATACTTGAATTTTATGGCGTTGAAAATCCAAATATCAACGATCTATTATTTATCAACGAAAAACTTCTTGATAGGTCAAGCGAATACTTTGTTCAGCCGTATGCCTTTACACTTTATGATGAAAACGATTCTCGTCTAATTGAAGAAGATATTGCAGGCATGATAAAAGGAGGAAAACATATCGCTCTTAAACGCGTTTATGGATAAAACCAGTTGACCAGCATAAAATGTTTTTTAATTTATAGAAAAGCAAATATAGATTTGTTATTTTATGAAAATACAATCATAGTGATATCTCTTTT
The DNA here is from genome assembly GCA_944345705.1 of uncultured Clostridia bacterium. GTDB lineage: Bacteria > Bacillota > Clostridia > Christensenellales > UBA1242 > Caccovivens. Next base: position 19,224 of record CALVML010000022.1, read on the forward strand.
TGATTTTTATCAATGTTTTTTATTCCTATCGTATTATGCTTTTCTGTACCATGATAATCACTTCCGCCTGTAATAATTAAGTTATTCTTTTTCGCAAAATCCAATAAAAATTTAATTTGTTTTTTGTTGGCAGATTGATGGTAAACTTCGATGCCATCAATTTTCTTTTTCAAAACAATGTCTAAAAAAATATTCGCATCTGTCTTATAGTTAAAAGGATGTGCTAATACTACTATTCCATTAGCCTTATGAATTGCATCTATCACCTTATCCACACTTGGCCAAAATTCACTCATATTTATATAAAGTAAAAAATCGTTTGCTGTGGTGGTTAGTCTATAAAAATCGTTAAAAGATTGAATATTGTATGTTTTGAATAACCATTTATTTTCATCAAATTTTAACAAATTTTCATAAACATATTTATGTGCATAATCAGTCTTGCCATTAAATACTATACTATCGTCAAATTTCAATCCATGTTTTCTTATTATTTTGATTAATTTGTTTTTTATTCTATTTTGTCTAATTTCGAGTGTACCATAAGTGTCGAATGACCACTTAAATATTGGCATTATGTCAAAATTATAGGCAAGCAACTCAAACGTAACACCACTATCTACAACGTCACACTCCATTCCAGAAATAATTTTTCCTTTAAAAAATAGACTTGTATCCATAAACATGTTTATTACATGAAATATACATGTATTATGGTCGGTAATAGAAATGTTTTCAAGTCCTTCTTTTTGTGCTAAAGTAAGTAATTTTTCAAAACTGTTATTTTTATTTGCGCAAGCGGAAAAGTTTGTGTGTAAATGTAAATCATATTTCATATTTTCTCCTTAAATCTGACACAACTTTTTGGCCAAAATTTGTGCTTTTAAGATAAAATCAAAAAATTCTTGATAAAAACTAAAAAAGGCTATAAGTCTTTAATTTAAAGGAATATAGCCTTTTCATTTTGGTGCGACAAGTGATAAAGTATCCGAACCAACTACAAGTCCAAGTTGGTGTGGGTTATATGCAGATGCGAACTTATTTTA
>CALVML010000023.1 GCA_944345705.1 uncultured Clostridia bacterium
GTAGTTTGCAAAAATTGGAAGATGAAAAAGATTAGATAGCTATACGCTCCGCCAGAGAGTATCACCTGTTGCAGTTTCTCGGCACTGTCGATCTTTGCAAGCGTGCCTGAAAGTTGAAGTGGAAGATAGATTGCAAGGCAAAGTAAGATGAATACTACAAGAATTATTGTAAGTTTTATTGCCTTTGCTTTTCGCTCGGCTTTTGGAGAGATATTCATCATCTCAAGTTTGATTTCGGTTTGATCATCATTTTCGTGGTTTTGATTTTTATCTTCTTTCACAACTTTTTGATCATGACCACCTTGCGATTTTTCACTTTCTTGTTTTTCTATTTTTTCTTTTTCAGCAAAAAGATCTTCTCGCGTGCCATTTTCATCTTGGTCTTGGTTTTGAGAAGAATTTTCAAAAGAATTTTCACTTTTTAGATTTTTGTCTTTGTTTTTCATATCTTTTTTTAAATATTGCTTTAAAACAATGATAACACACTTATATATTTTTGACAAAGATTTAAAACCATTTTCAAAATAAAAAAATTAAAAACTTTAAAAACTCTTTTTTTTATAATTAATATATGTTATAATGTCTAAGCAATAATTATTTTTATGATCTAAAGGAGATATTATGAAAAATAAAGCGATTACAAGTAGAGATGTTGACTTCGCAAAATGGTATACTGATATTGTGCGAGAAGCACACCTTGCCGACTACTCAGGTGTCAAGGGTTGTATTGTGTTTGAACCAAACGGATATGCAATCTGGGAAAAAATGCAAAAAGTGCTAGACGAAAAATTTAAGGCGCTTGGTCACCAAAATGTATATATGCCTATGCTTATTCCTGAAAGTCTTATGAGAAAGGAAGGCGAACTTATAGAAGGGTTTGCTCCAGAAGGCGCTTGGGTGACTGAAGGCGGAAAAAATAAACTTGAAGAACGCATGATTATAAGACCTACAAGTGAAACACTTTTCAGTGATTACTATGCTAGCATTGTAAAATCTTATAAAGACTTGCCACTTTTGTATAATCAATGGTGCAATGTTATGCGCTGGGAAAAGGAAACAAGACCATTCCTTCGTACTCGCGAATTCTTGTGGCAAGAAGGTCACACTGTCCACGCTAGCGAAGAAGAAGCAAAGGCTGAAACAGATAGAATGCTTAATGTCTATAAAGACTTTTTTGAAAACTATCTTGCAATTCCTGTAATCACAGGCAAGAAGACAGAGCGCGAAAAGTTTGCAGGTGCAGAATATACTTGCACTGTTGAAGCACTTATGTACAATGGTGTTGCCCTGCAAGGTGCAACCTCTCACTATTTCGGACAAAAATTTTCAAAAGCCTATGGCATACAATTCTTGAATAAAGAAAATAAACTCGAAAACGCCTACCAAACATCATGGGGTGCATCAACTCGAATGATCGGTGGACTTATCATGGTGCATAGTGATGATAATGGGCTTGTGCTTCCACCTAAGATTGCACCAAGACAGGTTGTAATTGTGCCTATCGGACAAGATGAAGAAATTTTGTCACTTGCTGATAAGATCAATTCACTTCTCAACGCAAACGGCATTGTTTCATTTGTTGATAAAAGCGAAAAATCGCCAGGCTTTAAATTTGCTCAGTATGAAGTAAACGGAATTCCAGTTCGTATTGAAATCGGCAAGCGCGATCTTGAAAATGGCAAGATATGCCTTGCAAGACGCGATACTAGAGAGCGCGTTCAAATAGATAATGATGACAATATCGTCAAGAATATTCAAAATCTCCTAGATGATATCCAGTCAAATCTATTTAATACAGCACTTAAACGCAACCAAGAAAAAACATTCACCGCTTTCACTCTTGACGATGTCAAAGAAATTATGTCAAAACAGCCAGGTTTTATTAAGGCGATGTGGTGTGGCGATGAGAATTGCGAACTTAAAATGAAGGAAATTCGTGGCACAAAATCTCGTTGCATACTTGAAAATGAAAAGCCTATCAGCGACAAATGCGTTGTTTGCGGCAGAGAAGCAAAACACTATGTCGTATGGGGTATTCAATACTAAAATTAATATTTGTAAATACTATGAACTTATTTTCATAGTATTTTTTTAATTACATTATAAAAAGTTTAAAAAATAAGCAAAAAATATTGTTTTTTTTGTTGAATTTTTGATGATTTTGTTGTAATTTAATAGAAAAAGGACTTGATTTTGAAAAAGTTATTTAAATATTTAACTTTATTTTCTTTGATCTTCTGTTTTGCTGTTTTAACATCTGCTTGCGGGCAAGATAAGATTTATTATACAATAAACAAGATCGACAACGTAAACATCTATATTGAAAAAGATGGTAGGCTTATAAAAAATCAAAACGGCTCTTTAAATAAAGATCAAGAATTTTATATTTGGCTTGTTGTAAATGATGGCTTTACTTTAAGCGAAGGTTTTTATGTCCTTATAAACGGCAACAATCTCTCTATGACAAAATATGATGGAAATTGCTATAAAAGTGATGGCATCAAAATGGATGAAGATTTTACTATTGACTTGCAAGGCGAAATAGAACAAACAGGATATATCATAGAAAATATATCCTTTTCTTGCGAAGACGAAGTCCTCGGAAATTATATGTTGCGCTTTGATGATAAGACAATGGAAAAACTAAGCCTTGACAATTCAATATCACTTTTAGAATTTAAAGATTTTTATCAAAATAATGATCTAAAATTAATCTATGACTATGGCGACGAAATGGAATTATATCTATACTCTCCTAGCAATGCGTATAATTTAGACCTTGCTCTAACAGATACTCAAGGCAAAAATTTATACAACTACGGCAAAGGCTATAATTCCTACGGCGAACTTCAATTTTCTATATGGTTTATAAGTCAAGCAAAAAATATTGTAATTGAATTTAAGTAAAAGTGATTAAATTTTAATAAAACATTTAATTTGAATCTTAATAATTAAATTATTTATTCTAATGAAACACAAAATGCCCCTATTGACTTGAAGCATATTTTTAGTTATAATAATGTATATATAACATGTATTATATATCTTTATATATTAAAGGAGATAATAATGACACAAGATGAATTAAGTCAAGAACTTTTTAAAGCAATTACAAATAACAACTTGGAACAAGTTCAATCACTTTTAAAAAGAGGTGCGTCTATTAGTGCAAAAAATAAAAATGGTCTTACTCCTCTACTTTATGCAACGACACTTGAACGCACCCAAATTATTAAATGTTTGATAGAAAATGGAGCCAACGTAAATGAGCAAAAAGAAGGAGGGTTCTCTCCTCTTCATCTGGCTATCTTTTGGGGAAATGTTGAAATTGTTGAACTCTTACTCAATTTTGGTGCCGACGTAAACGCACAAAATAATATAGGCGATTCTCCCCTTCATGCAGCCATTCGTTATGAAAAACCTGAAATTGTTAAACTTTTGCTCAAAAAATGCCCAAATATCGATATAAATATACAGGGAGAACATGGTTGGACCCCACTGCATTTAGCTGCCAGTTTGTCTTCCAAGGAAATTGTTGCCATTTTGATGCAATATAAAGCAGATCCGTTTATATTGAGCGTGGAAGGTGATACTCCTCATGACGTTTCTCGAGCAGATAATCAAGAAATTCGCAAAATGCTTAATGAATACATGGAAATTTATAACTCAATCATAGAAGAAGAATCTGAACAACCTTCTATCTTTGATAATGCTTTACTTAACTCAGTATACTATAATAATTTAGTGGGAGTTAAAAAGTATTTATATATGGGGTTTGACATTAATGTGCAAGATAAGGACGGCTGGACTGCACTTATGTATGCGATTTCCGATCATAATCTACAAATGGTCGAGTTTTTAGTGGAACATGGCGCAGATATCAACCTTTGCAACAATAAAGGACAATCTCCGCTCAAAATTGCCTACCTATACAACTCGGAAGATATCGCCGAGTATTTATTAGAAAAAGGTGCTATTGATAAGAATGTGGAAGATAGAAAACAAACGAAGAATAATGAAAATTCAATAATTGCATAGTTTAAAAGTAAAACTATGCTTTTTATTTAGCAATAGAAAAAACAAATGTTAAAAAAGATAACTCATTCGAGCATTATTAATAGTCTATCGTCCTCTATTGACATGGGACATTTTTTTAGTTATAATATATATAACTTTTATAAAAGGATAATTTATGTTAAAAGAAAGGTTAAAAGCAAGATTAAATAGAAAGCTTTTTGAAGCAATTAAAAACGGACAAGTTGATAAAATGCGCAGGCTAATTAAAAGAGGCGCCGAACTTAATTCTCAAAACGAATTGGGACAAAGTCCTCTAAGCTGGGCCATTGATAAAAATCAAATAGAAATTGTTCGGGTTCTTCTAACCGAATATAATTTAAATAGTAAAATGATAAATAATGCGCTTTTTGATGCTGTTTATTTAGGAGATATTGATATTGCTAAACTGTTAATTGAAAATGGGGCTGATATTAATACACAAAAAGAATTTGGCAACACTCCACTTCATAAGGCTAAAAATAGCTTTGGCTGTGGTTATATTAAAATGTCTGAATTTTTAATTAAAAACGGAGCAGATGTCAATATGCAAAATCATCTTGGTGACACGCCACTTCATAGGGCTGTCGAATCTGCTCGTGTTGATCTTGTAAAACTCTTAATTGAAAATGGAGCTGATGTAAATATAAAAAATAATGCAGGGAATACTCCTCTTGTAATAGTCATGTCCTCAGACTATAGTCCAGTCGAAACGATAAAGTTGTTGATTGATAATGGTGCTTTTATTAATACACAAAACAATAATGGTGATACTCCGCTTCATTTGGCTGTTAATAAAAGGGAGTACTTACAATATATCAAACTCTTGATTGAAAATGGTGCGGATCCGTACATAAGAAATAATGAAGGAAAAACATTCTTAGATTTATGTGGGCCAGAAAAACGCAAAAATATTGAAGATTTTTTGAAAGATTATTCGACATCGAAAGAGACAAAATCGCATGAAGTTGTTTCAATATTTGACAATGCTTTACTCGATTTTGCATACTATAACAATCTAATTGAAGTTAAGAAATGTGTATATAGCGGAAAATTTGACATTAATGTTCAAGATGATAAGGGCTACACTCCGCTCATGTATGCAATAATAAACAACAACTTAAACATGGTAATGTTTTTGATAGAACATGGAGCAGATATAAACCTATGCAAAAATGATGGCGACTGCCCACTTAAAGTCGCTGAAGAGTATGGGGTAAGTAATGAAATTTTAAGTTATTTAAAAGAAAAACTGGCTACTCTTGGTGTGTTGGAAAATAAAAGCAATGAAGATATTATTAAATAATATGGAGAAGAGAAAATGACTCAGGACAAATTAAATCAAAAGCTTCTCAAAGCAATTAAAAAAAATAATTATTTAAATGTTTTATTCCTTTTAAGAAGAGGTGCTTCTTTTGAGGCAGAAGTGCTTAATAGTGATCCCCCACTTTATTGCGCTCTTCAAAAGAAACACTATAAAATCGCTAAACTCTTTATAAAAAAAGGAATTGATTTGAATAAGAAATATAAATATGGTCATTCCTTACTTCATACTGCCATTTTAAAAGGTAATCTTGAAATCATAAAATTTCTGGTAGAAAATGGTGCAGATGTGAATATAAAAGATAATGCTGGCTGGACTCCGCTTCATAAGGCTGCTGAATTGCGCAATATGGATATCGTGAAATTTTTAGTTGAAAACGGTGCTGACGTGAATGCACAAGATGTATATGGCGAAACCCCTTTGTTTTATGTTTTTAGAAATGATTTTTATAGTACTGTGAAATTCTTGATTGATAATGGTGCGGATGTGAATATACAAAATAATTATGGCAATACTCCGCTTCATCTGGCTACTTTAAATAATAATTACAATGTCGCGACCCTATTAGTTAAGAAACATGTTGATATCAATATAAAAAATCAAGATGGAGATACTCCGCTTCATCTGGCTGCTGCTAAAAATCAATATAATCTTGTATTGCTTTTGTTGCAAGTAGGAGCCGATCCTAACATAAAAAATAATCAAGGTAAAATACCTTTAGATAGTTGTACTAATCAAGAAATACGTTCTTTGCTTGAAAATTTCATGTATAAATATTGGAATTATTCAAGCAAAAATCAGCAAACACAAAAAGAACAAACTGCTCAAAAAAACATTATATCTTCAGTGGAAAATAATGACTTACTATATTATTCATGTGATAACAATCTAACTGAAGTCAAAAAATGTGTATATAGCGGAAAATACGACATCAACGTGCAAGACGATAAAGGCTATACTCCGCTCATCTATGCAATCATGAATAACAATCTTGGTATGGTAAAGTTTTTGGTCGAGCAGGGTGCCGATATCAACCTTTGCAAAAATGATGGCGACTCCCCGCTTGTTTGTGCTATCATGTTTGGTAATCTTGAAATAGTTAAGTTTTTAGTGGAACATGGTGCCGATATCAATCTTAACAACAACGAAGGTGACTCTCCGCTTAAAATTGCATATAAATTCTCTAAAGATATCGCTGAATATCTTTTTGAAAAGGGTGCAACTGATAAAGCTATTGAAAAGAAAAATAATCTTGATGTTGAAATAAAAAATTAAGAAATCGACAAGAATTTGGGATGCAAAAAACAAACTGATATTTCTAACAAAAATATTGGATAAAAAGGGATAATAATGACACAAGATGAATTAAATAAACAACTTTTTGACGCGGTTTTAAATAATAGAATTTCTGAGATTGAATCGCTTTTAAAACAAGGTGCGGACGTCAACGCAAAAACTGAAAATGGCTGGACTCCACTTTATCGGGCTTCGCGTTGGGATCTTGTCGGCATTGCTAAGCTTTTAATTGAAAATGGCGCTGATGTAAATGCAAAGGATAAAAATGGCTGGACCCCACTTCATCAGGCTTCGTATTGGGATTATGTCGGCATTGCTAAACTTTTAATTGAAAATGGTGCGATTGTCAATGCAAAGAATAAAGATGGCTGGACTCCGCTTCATCAGGCTGCTTTTAAAGAATGCTATGACATTGTCAAACTCTTGATTGATAATGGTGCCGATGTCAACACGCAAAATGAAGATGGCACAAGTCCGCTCCATATATCCGCTATGAAAGGATATCATGACACTGCCAAACTATTAATAGAAAATGGCGCTGATGTGAATATAAAAGATAATCTTGGCTGGACTCCGCTTCATAGGGCTGTACGTGAAAATAAATATGATATTGTAAAACTCTTGATTGATAATGGTGCTGATCCTTTTATAACAGATAAGGATGGTAAAACTCCTTTAGATACATGTCAAAATGATGATATCCGCTCGTTGCTTGAAAAATATATGGAAGAATACCATTCTAAACAAGAAAAAATAAAAAGATATGAGCCTTCTATTTTTGATAATGACTTACTTGATTCAGCATACTATAACAATCTAATTGAAGTTAAGAAATGTGTATATAGCGGAAAATTTGACATCAATATTCAAGACGACAAAGGCTATACTCCACTTATGTATGCAATCACAAATCATAATTTAAAAATGGTGAAATTTTTGGTAGAACAGGGAGCCGATATCAACCTTTGCAATAATAAAGGACAATCACCACTCAAGATTGCTTATCTTTATGACTCAAAAGAAATTGCCGAATATCTTTTCTCAGAAGGTGCTGTTGATAAGAATGTGGAAGATAGAAAACAAACGAAGACTAATGAAAATTCAATAATTGCATAGTTTAAAAGCAAAACTATGCTTTTTTATATTGCAATAGAAAAAAAACAAATGTTAAAAAAGATAACTCATTCGAGCATTATTAATAGTCTATCGTCCTCTATTGACATGGGACATTTTTTTAGTTATAATATATATAACTTTTATAAAAGGATAATTTATGTTAAAAGAAAGGTTAAAAGCAAGATTAAATAGAAAGCTTTTTGAAGCAATTAAAAACGGACAAGTTGATAAAATGCGCAGGCTAATTAAAAGAGGCGCCGAACTTAATTCTCAAAACGAATTGGGACAAAGTCCTCTAAGCTGGGCCATTGATAAAAATCAAATAGAAATTGTTCGGGTTCTTCTAACCGAATATAATTTAAATAGTAAAATGATAAATAATGCGCTTTTTGATGCTGTTTATTTAGGAGATATTGATATTGCTAAACTGTTAATTGAAAATGGGGCTGATATTAATACACAAAAAGAATTTGGCAACACTTCTCTTCATTTGGCTGTTAGAGAAAAAAATTTTGATCTTGTCAAACTCTTGATTGAATATGGAGCTGATGTAAATATAAAAAATAATGCTGACTGGACTCCGCTTCATTGGACTGCTTCTAACGGATACTATGACGTTGCCAAACTATTGATCGAAAATGGTGCTGATGTGAATATAAAAGGTGATACTGGCTGGACGCCGCTTCATGAGGCTGCTTTTAAAGGGAATATTGACATTGGTAAATGCTTAATTGAAAATGGTGCTGATCCTTTTATAAAAAACAAGAATGGCAAAACACCTTTAGATATATGTCAAAATGATGATATCCGCCAATTACTTGAAAAATATATGGAAGAATATCATTCTATACAAGAAAAAATAAAAAGAAATGAGTCTTCTATTTTTGATAATGACTTACTTGATTCAGCATATTATAACAATCTAATTGAAGTTAAAAAATGTGTATATAGCGGAAAATTTGACATTAATGTACAAGATGATAAAGGCTATACTCCACTTATGCATGCTATCACAAATCATAATCTACAAATGGTCGAGTTTTTAGTGGAACATGGCGCAGATATCAACCTTTGCAACAATAAAGGACAATCTCCGCTTAAAATTGCTTATCTTTATGACTCAAAAGAAATTGCCGAATATCTTTTCTTAGAAGGTGCTGTTGATAAAAATGTGGAAGATAGAAAACAAGATAATGTTGATAAAACTTAATATAAGAAAAAGCATAGTTTAGAACTATAAAGCATAGTTTGAAACTATGCTTTTTTATATAGCAATAGAGAAAACAAATATAAAAAACAAGCAATGCAGTTTTGTTATTCAATTTTACTATCAATCACATACTCGAACCGCGTGGCGTAAGTATACTGTAGTCTTTAAAAACTGAGTCGCGCTAAATGCGTTGATTATGGGCACCCGCAAAATCGAAGATTTTGTGGGAAAGGAGCAAGCGAGCGTACCCGCGTAAAATTACAAAGTAATTTTCGCCTGAGCGTAGTTTGCGACGCGGTTTGGCGCGAGTGGCGAAAACAAATGTTAAGGCGCAGCTTTTCGCTTTAAAAAAGCGAAAACAGATAGCAGTGCAGTTTTCGCCACTGGTGTGGAAGATGGGAGTCGAACCCACACGGTATTTTGTATCTACCATTGGAACCTGAATCCAACGCGTCTGCCATTCCGCCACTTCCACATAATAGAACTAAAGAAAAATTTTCTTTAGTTTATTAAATCAATTCAACCATTGCATAATTTGGCAATATTTCATCTACCTTCACTTTGTCGGAAATCTCGACACCTGCAATAACTAAAATTTCATTACCACTCGCAAGAACAGGGATCTGATCACGCAGTCTTGAAGGCACTTTTTTATCGATAAGATAAGATTTTAATTTCTTGCTTCCGCCACCAAATTTGGTGAACACATCGCCGTCCTCTCTATATCTCCAAACAGCATCTTTAGGCAACTTTCTGTAGTCGAAGATCAGTTGTCCTTCTTTTGCCTTAAAATCTTTAACTCTTTTCACAATCAGTGTCTTGCCGTTTGGCAAATCAAATTCTCCACTCTTATATGGAATATTGATTTTTTTGATCTCTACATGTTTGTTTATAATGGTGAGATAGTCATATTCTTTTATCGCACTTGCATCAAATGGAAGAGATACTCGTTTGCCGTTTTCGCCATAGAGTGCAAGATTGAATATTGCATCAATGTGCTTCTTTTCAACATCCTTGTTTATTCCAATATTTTTAAAGCAATTAAAAATTATTCTAGTCATTATCGCTTTATCAAAAAGGAAATATGATAGCGGAATTTTTGCGGTCTTATCTTCAAATATGCAAGCATCCATGTTGATTTGCTTATTTATGAACTCATCATCTTCTTTTACCATAGCGCCAAAATTTACAATTGCATTCACTGCATTTGGCCAGCGTGAAGTAATTTCCTTTAAGACAACGTTTCTTACAAAATTTCTATTGTATGAATTGTCTTGATTTGTATAATCTTCTACAAAGTCGAGATGATTTTCATTACAATATTCAAGTATATCCTCTTTCGAAAAATCAAGCATAGGTCTAATAAAGACATTTTCGCTGATATAAGGCATACCGAGTGCTCCTGCACTGCCACTACCTCTAAAAATATGCATGAGTATAGTTTCTGCTTGGTCTGATTTATGATGAGCAAGTGCAATTTTATCAACAAGTCCCTTTCTAATTAAAGCCTTGAAAACACCATAGCGGGCTTCTCTTGCACCTGTTTCAAGACTAACTCCCTTTTCTTTTGCAATCTTAGGAGCATCAACTTTGAATTTATAAAATCTTATTCCAAACTCGCTTGCTTTTTCTTTGACAAATTGAACATCGAGAGCGCTGTTTTCACGAATAGAGTGATCGATAGAAATTGCAACGACTTCAATGTCAAGTTCTCTTTGCAATTTGCTTAGTGCATGCAAAAGAGCAATAGAGTCACTTCCGCCACTACAACCTACACCTATAATATCGCCACTTTTTACAAGATTATTCTTTCTAATTGTTTCTAAAACATTCAGCATAACAATCTCCTTTTTCATGATTTATTAATATATGAATTCTGTAAATATATTATATCTTTTTTTTATGTTATGTGCAATACTTAGAGCAAAATTAAATAAAATATTTTTTATTTTTAATAAAAATTTGCATTAAAAGTTAAAATTTTCTTAAAATTAGCAAAAAAATATTAAAAAGGCATGATATTTTAACAAAAAAAAGAGAAATAAATTCTCTCCTAAAATATTGTTTTAAATTTTTAAATTATCTTAACAACAAGCACTGTCATATCGTCAACTGCATAGCCATTGTTGTTCGCAAGTGCTCGCTCCAAAATGGTGTCCGCAAATTCTTGCGGATTGGCACTTTTTATGGTTAAGATAAAATCTTTGAATTCGCCGTCACTTGCAAAACTATCGTTGATACCATCTGAGCATATTGTAATAAAGTCCTTTTCGTTAAGCACAATTTTTCTGGTAAGCGACTTTGCCTGATCTAAAACTCCGATAGGAAGCGCGCCACCTTCAACTATATTGCAACCTTCTTTGCCTCGTATATATGAAGCATTTGCTCCCATCTTTACAAAGTCTGCAATTCCGCTTTTTAAATCGACAATGCAGATATCCATGGTAGAAAATATATCTTCATTTTCGAGATTTAAAAGTTTGTTGACAGACGATAAAATCGTTTCATTGTCAAAACCGGCTTTGTAAAAACTCTCAATGAGTCCTATTGCCGTTTGAGATTTTTCGCCAGCCTTTTCTCCACTGCCCATGCCATCACAGATGGCAAACATAAACTTTTCGCCATCCAGTCTAACGATGCTGTGGCTATCTCCAGAGATTGTACCACCTGTTTTTGCTTGACTTGCAAGTCCAAACACGCAATCATAGATAGGCGCTGTCTTTAAATTCACATTTACAAGTCCTGCCTTTGCAGTTGGATAGACCTCATATATCGTCATCTTATGATTGCAAATTTTGGACACTATATTTTGAAGTTTGAGTTTGTTGACATCTTCTTCACGCACTACTGCACAAACTAGAGTAGTCTTTGCATCCTTTTCGTATACCACGACATCTTGACAGATGATATTGTTTGCTGTAAGTTCGTCAATAAGCCTTGTTTCTCTTGCCGAGTCAAAGGATACAAGTGCGTCAACCTCGTTAGACAGCGTCTTCATAAGTGCACTTATTCCGTAGAGTTGATCGGATATCAAAAGCTTGCTTGTGTCGACATTGCCGACAAGTTTTGAGTATGACTTATACTGACTTGTGAGCGTGTTGACTTCACTAATAAGATAGTTTGCCTTATTACAACGAGAAGATAAGTAACTTGGAAGATCCAAAAAGTTGATTTTGCCACGCTCTAGTGCAATGGTCACAAGTTCCTTAAACACCTTTTTGGTGTCTTCACTGAAAGTCCTGTGGCAATGATTGCGCTCTGGACAATTTTTACATATCGAATTTTTGATCTCTTCATAGAGCATATTTTTGACTTCATCGTCAGACATCTGACTTTTGATAAGTTTGCGAAAGACGCCGTTCATATCGTAAAAGACTTCGCTTAAGTTGTCAAGTCGCCTTTTAAGTACCTCTCTATTTCTATTGATAACGCTCTTTATGGCGAGCCTATCTGATGAAACAGAGAGCATGATTGCAAGACTTTTAAAGAGTGACTTTGGGAAAGCTAGGAATGCCACCGCTGAGATAAGCAGTGGAAGCGCCTGCAGATAATCATAACTATAGTACAAGTTAAAGTAAAAGCCGACCAGTGCTTCGGCAAGGATTAGGGCAAGAGCAGAATATAGCCTATTTTGCATTTTAAAAATGATTACAAAAAGAGCCCATATCACAAAAGGTGCAATCATGACAGCATTGCTGAGAGGAAGAAGTGAGCCTATCCCCATTATGCAGGCGAAAGAGAGTGGATAGATTGCCTTTGCTGAATAGGAAAGAGTTAAAATCATCAAACTTACAAAGAGTTTTAAGAATGAAAATCCAAATAAATCGCTGTTTGTAAGTCCCGCACTTATCGCCATAAGCACAATTGCGCCACAGATGATTTCAAAAAGCGTCAATTTTGATGAAAATCCGCGAACAATAAGTGCTTCCAAAATTACTATTGCAAGATATAGGAAAACTATACCTAAGACAACACTGAGTGCAATGTATATAGGATTGCCTGCATTCAATATATTGAGAACTATGTAACTTGTTTGGCTGACCAAGGCAAGTGCAAACATTTCAACCTTTTTTATAGGTTTCTTTGCAAGTACATGGATATAGTATGGAATTGTCAAAACCGCCACCGTTGTCAAGCAGATAATGATATCGTAAAGGGCGTGGAAGGAAGCAAGATAGCCTATTATGTAACTTGGCACTAGAATCCAAACTTTTTGATTTGCCCACGCAAGTGCAAAGAGCATACTGAAAGCGAAAGGATAGATTTCTCTCGATATTCCAGCCCTCGCGAGCAAAAAGAAAAGCAAGCAAAATACTATGAATTTTACTAAGATTACAAGTTTATATTTCATAGACTAATTATAAATCTTTTCACATTCTTTCAAGATAATAAAAAAAGGCTATTCTGTCGAAAGCCTTCCTTTTTTGTCGAATTGTTTTTTATGCTGATTTTATAATTTAATATTTTAATTTGAACGAATTGTTTTGTTTTTCAAGCCTTTAGACTTTACTTTTTCTTGCATCTATTGCATCTAATATGGTTTTAATAGTTTGATCTAATTTTAAGTTTTCTATAATTAGATCATAGCCATTTTTATAAGAGCGTTCAAACTCATTCCTACTCATACGCAATTTTATTTGCTCACCGCTATCTCCCCTTTCAATCAATCTCTGTTTTAATACGATGTCTGGCGCATCAAGAAAGATTGTCAAAATGTCACAGTCGCTAAAATATTTTTTGAGTGATTGACAGCCTTTGACATCTATATCCTTAAGATAGATTATATCTTTCTGCCTTAAAGCCTTCTCAAAAGCAGATTTGATCGTGCCGTAGAAATTGCCATGCACCATTTCATATTCAATAAAGTAATCTTTCTTAATATGTTCCTTAAACTGATCATCTGTAAGATATACATAATTCTTAAACTTTTTGTCGGTATCTCTTGGCGGTCTTGTTGTTGCCGAGCAGTACTCAAGCATCTTTATGTCATCTCTCTTTTCTATAAGATTTTGAATGATTGTATTCTTTCCACTGGCTGAAACTCCAGCAATTAAAACTAGCATATTTACTCCTAAAAATAGGTTATCATAAATTCTATAAAAAGTAAAGAAAAAAGTAAGTTTTAAAAAATAATGAGTTTTTTAAATAACAATTGTTTATGCAATAAATTTTTTTAAAATTCCTTATTTATATTTAAAATTAGTTTTTTTAATAAAAATTTTCACTTTTTATTTTAATTTTTGACAAAAAATTGTATAATCAAATAATGCTTTGTAATATGTGTCCAAGAAGATGCAATTGTGACCGCGAGAAGTCTAGCGGTTTTTGCAATGCTGGAGAGAAGATTGTAGTAGCCAAAATCATTGAAAATTTTATGTGGGAAGAGCCCTGTATTAGTGGAAAGAAAGGCGCGCTTGCCATATTCTTTTCTGGTTGCAACTTGCGCTGTAATTTTTGCCAAAACTATGAGATATCTCATAGTATTAAAGGCAAAGAGTATTCGATTGAAGAATTTAAACAGTTATTAAACAGTTTTGACCTTGCCAAATACTCATCTATAGATCTAATAACGCCAACGCAATTTTCAGAGCAAATTTATCAGTGTTTAAAAGATTTTAACTGCCCTATTCCTATAGTTTGGAATAGCAGTGCATACGAAAACATTTCTTCTCTGCAAAAACTTGCCAGCGTCATTGATGTGTTTATACCTGACTTTAAATTTTACTCGCAAGAAACATCTTTAGTCCTTGCAAAATGTCCAGATTATTTTCAGGTTGCACTGCAGGCTATAAAAGAGATGACTAAATTAAAACAAAAAAATATCTTTAAAAACGGAGTGCTAACGGAAGGCGTACTTATTAGGCATTTAGTACTGCCCTCTCTTTGTAAAGAAAGTCTTGCAATACTTGATGCCATCAAGGCAAATATTGAAAACCCTTTTATAAGTTTGATGTGTCAGTTTACTCCTACTAAGAACAGCACTATAAAAACGCGCCTATTTCCGCTTGAATATAAAATTGTTGTTAATCATGCTCTTAAACTTGGCTTAGATCAAGGATATATACAAGATTTTGAGTCTGCAAGCGAAAATTTTATACCTGACTTTTAAAACGTTTGACATATCTTTTGTTTTGTTTTACAATATAAAAAAGGATAGAGTTATGAAAGGTATCAATGCATATTTAAAACGCAAAATGATGTTTGCAAGAATTCTTGGTATACTTGCCTGCCTTATTGCCTTGGCTGGAATTGTATTAAGATATCTAAATCTTTTTAATACATGGCTATGCCTTATTCTTATTTCCTATTGTCTTGGCATAATCTTTACTTTCAACAGCAACCTTCAAAATGTAAAAGTAGGCAACCCTTGGCAACGAGTAAATAGCATTTGTGCGGTTATTATGTATATGCTCGTTGCATTTTTGATAATCTATGGATTTGTGGAAGGCATACTTCAAACACAATTCTAAAAAAACAATATTTAAAAAATAAAAAACCATATTTAGCAATTTTTTAATTTTGCATAGTATGGTTTTTATTTATATGTTGTTAGTAAATTAAATCGCAAAAAGTACGCCTTTAAATTTTTATGTCCATTTGAATTAAAAATATCCTTCTATTTTATAGATATAATAGTCAGGACTTCTTGCAGCAAGAGTTCGCGTAAATGTGCCAGTTGACGTTGAAAATTCATATTTACAATATTGACCAGAAGAAAAGAAGTTGTGATTTGTTGTAAGACTAAAACGCATAGAATAGAAATACATAGAAGCAGGATTGTTGGCTTTTAAATAGAACTCTAACTTCTCAGTATCAACAATGCTGACAAATGTTTGCGCTTCGTATCCATCTAAAGTAGCATATACTCTTAGATATCTATACTTAGTTGTATCCAAAACAATTGTATAGCCACCCTGCAAACCCATAGTAAAGCCAAGGTTTATATTCTCATCTGTACTGCTTTTGTCATAGATAACTTCAAAAGCAGATGCGCTCGCACCACTGCCTATTGACTCGATTTGATCTTCGACAGCGTCCACTCTTGAGCTCAAGTTGGTTACATTGGTGTTTGTGTTATTTATGCTCGTTTGTAAATTTGTGATCTGAGTATTGTATCCAGACACTCTTTCAGAAAGCATATTAGTAGTGGTCTGCAGGTTATAGATATCTCCCGAGTATCCGCTGACCTCATCTGCATAACTCTCAACACTTTGTGCATATTCTGCAACATCACTCTGTAACGATGATACTGTGGTTTGCATTTGCGAAATTGAACTTGAAAAGCCTGCCACCGTTTCGTTTATGGTGGTTAAACTTATTTGCAAACTGGTGATATCATCATCAAGATCACCAACCTGAGTGTTTAAAGAACTAATTTGATAGGATAACTCACTGTCAGCACTCTCAAGATCGCCGATATCTCCCTGAATACTGCTTATATTTTGATTTATTGATGTGATTGAGGTTTGCGCCTGTGACAAACTTGTTTGAAGGGCTGAAATATTTGTCTCAGCTTGACTTAGTTGCGAGCTAACACTTGACAACTGCTGTGTCAATGAAGATATGTCGCTCGTATTTTCGCCAAGAGTAGTATTAATGTCTTCAACTGAATTCGATAGACCACTTACCGTTGTCTCAAGCTGTGCTAAGGTGTTCTCAATCTCTGTTAAATTCTCACTTCCGCTTGCTTCTATCATATCCTTTAAATCGGGGATAGTCTTAGTCTTTAAATACCAAACTTCTTTCTTCAGTCTTTCTACATCTCCAAATATATCAAACATATTTTCTCCTTATGCAACAATTTTAATAGTCTTTTACAATGTTTTCAACTTTGACTGCCACTTTTTTTGTTTTTTAATTTCAAATAAGAAATGATACACAAAAAAATTAAGAAGAAAAATTAAAAAAAACACCTTATCACTCTTGACAAAAAGCAAAGAAAAGCGCATAATCTTCTTATGAGTTTTATTTTATCAATTTTTTTAACTCTATTTTCGATAACTGCTCCATATAGCACAAATTATGCGCAGATCATAGTAAACGCGTGCTATCTTTTTACCGCGCCATCTTTTGAAAGCGAAAAAGTGCTTGATTTGAATAATGAAGAAATCATTTTAAAACAAAATGATTCAGCGATAGTGCTTGAAGAGAGTGGAGATTTTGCTCTCGTTCAGATCGATAACACAATACGCGGATATGTGTATAAATATTATCTTTCCTATGGTGAAAATATAGATGTATATCCAACCTTCAATGCCACAATCCGCCATGATGATACGCAGGTCTATAATCTTGATTATTCACAATCTAACATAGTTCTTGACAGTGGAACAAGGGTTTTTATATATGGTGGCTATGATGATAAAAATGAATATACTCAAGTTCAGTTTGTGGATGAAAACGGAGAACTCTTTCACGGTTATGTAAGGACAAGCAATATAAATCCAGATGGTGTCAGTTCCCTTCTCATAATCGGTATCTCTATAATAGTCGCTTGCGTGACAATAATTCTATCAATAATTTTTATAAAAAAGAGTAGATCAAACAAAAAGAGTAAAACTTCAAAATAAAATATTTATTAATAATATTTTAATAAAAACAAAGTCATCTTTAAGATTAATTGCTTAAAAAATAAAATTATTTATAAAAAAACAAGCTTTTTTTGCAAATTTAAGCCGATTTTTCGTGTTTTTTGCAAAATTTTGCTTGTTTTTTATTTAAAAATAAAAAATTCGCGTGTTTATTGCCATTATTAATCTACTGCAAATTTTCAAGTAAACTCTTTTGAGCTTTGGAAAGATCTTCAGGATTTTGATTTATAACCTTATTCTTTGGGTTTAATTTACTCTCATCATTATTATTCTTGTTTTCATTTTCATCCCCTTCACTCTCAAAAGTTTGCTCTCCTTCTTCGAAATGCGGTTCAAATTCGCTTATTGATTCTGTCTTTTCTATTTCTAAGGTGTCAATAAAGTTATAAAGTTCATCAAGAGTTTTATCAAAATCAAGATAATAGCATCTTCCTTCATACCTGCCGTCAAGTCCACGAATTATATTGATGCCATAGCAATCTTTGGTAACATTTATAAGAAGGCTGTCAAAAGGCATGCCAGACCTCACTATAACCTTATCGAATATAAATTTGATCCAAAATCCACTTTTCATTGCTTCAATTGTATGCTCATGAATGCTTACGCCATAAGCCGGCATTTGTCTAGAGCCTTCAATGCTTTCGCAAAAAATTTCTTCAAATTTATCAAACTGCTCTTTGTCAATTTCAGCAAGCTGTCCATCTTTGTATATCTCTATCATATAATCCTCACTAAATAAGTCTACCATATTTGCCTGCATAGAACATAATAAAATTGGAAAAATCATTAAAAAACACATAAATTTTGCCATATTTCACCTTCTTTTTTATTTATTTAAAGCCAGTCCACTATTTTACTAGTAATCATATTTATTGTTTTTTAAATTTAAAATCTTATACCTTTTCGACAATAAAAGTCAAAAAACATTTTTCATAAAAAAAAGATGCCATTTGTTTCGCAAGACTAAAAAATTTTTGTGAGTAAATTGTTTTTTCTATCTATTTGTGCAAAAATTTAATCAATGCCTTTTATTTAATGTCATTTTAAAGAACCCTTTTTTAGTTGTACATTATTATTTTACAGTTGGAGGGATTTCCCCAATCATGTCAAATAGGTCTTTATCTATAATTAATTCATTAGTAAATGGGTCAATAATAATGCCTCTCACTTCCTCATGTGCAAGAGCCATACTCATCGCTTCAAAGCTATGTTTTTCAATTTTGCTATAAAATTTCCCATAATCACCCATTTGATCTACGCTGGAAAATACAGGAAATAAATATTCTCCGTGTACAGTTTTTAGTATCTCAGGCTTTAATCTTATAGTGTCACTACTTGTTACGGTGTCGCCAACATTTGCACCTGAAAATTCTTTAATATCCTCATCACTAACAGAACTTACCATACATGGTATCCAAACATAACTATCACGAAAACATCTTAAAATAGAATACAATCTTTCTACAGTGCGATCTTGTTTGAATCTACTTATGAGATCTCTAAGTATTTCACCATTTTCTAAATCTTCTTGCTTTATCATTATTATCCCCCCCACAAAAATAAATTAACTTAAGTTTAGAAATATTATAACATACAAAATGGTGCTATGTAAAGTTTAATCTAAAAATAAGAAATATGGAATAAAAATAGACCAAGCATGTGAGATTGGTCTTTTTAAATTAAGCACTGTTCTTAATTTCGCAAGGCTAGACAAAAGTCTATGCGTCATTCTTTTTCTCTATTCTTTTATGCGTGTAATAAAGTGTACGCCTTTTCATCCCGGGCCGTCCGGGAAGGTGTTTTGCTTTGGCAAAACGCACACGATAGTGTGCAAGAACACTGCAGGTTTATTTCCACGTCATAGTACTTAACACAACAAAAAAGTAGGCTCGTGCACCTACTTTAATGGTATTCCAGCAGTGTTCTATCTTCCCGGGCCGTCACCAGCCAAGTATTTTCGACGATGAAAAGCTTAACTTCTGTGTTCGGGATGTGTACAGGTGGATCCTTTTCTCTATCGCCACTGGAAATGGTATAATTACAAGTTTTCACTTGAAATTATCATTCTACTAAAAGATTATATCATGCTTTTCAAATCATGTCAAGCATTTTAATCTTTTAAGGGATAAAACCCTGACAACTACATAATATTGTTTACAAAATGCAATCTTGCTAAAAATTCCGTGATTAAGCCCTCGTGCTATTAGTATCGGTCAGCTGAATACATTGCTGTACTTACACCTCCGACCTATCAAC
>CALVML010000024.1 GCA_944345705.1 uncultured Clostridia bacterium
TATTTAATTCAGTTACAATTTCAGAGATTTCACTTTCTTCGAACATGTCTGGCATAAAACTCATGCCACCTTGATCTTCAATTTCATTTCCATCTCGATCAAGTCCGCTTTTTGAAATTGTAGCAATAGTCGGATCTGAATAACTTTGTGCTAGCGAATTGATATAGCCTGTAAGACCGCTTCCAAATGAAAGCATGATAATCAGTGCTATAAGAGAAATTGAAACGCCAATTGCCATCAATATATTTTTTACCTTGCTTGCCCACATATTATGGATGGAAAGTTTTAGGGCAGAGTAGAAAGATAGATGCTTTTCCTTTTTTGGTTTTTCTTGTGCAACTTCTTGATCTTCTTTGTGGATTATAAGTTGTCTTTTGGTTGTGCGCTTTTGATAATTTTCTGCTTTTTCATCGCGTACGATCTTTCCATCAGATATTTCAACAACTCTAGAAGAAATCGATGCGACTTTTTCAGAGTGTGTGACCATTATTACAAGTTTACCCTCGTCGTCAGCAATTTCTTTTAGGAGATTGAGAATTTGAGTTGTCGTTTGGCTATCAAGTGCGCCAGTTGGCTCGTCTGCCAATATGATATCTGGATCATTGATAAGTGCTCTTGCAATTGCAACTCTCTGCTTTTGTCCGCCAGAAAGTTGAGTCGGCTTCTTTTTTATCTGTTCTTTAAGTCCAAGTTTAGTTAAAATCTCAATCGCTTTTTCATTTTTTACGCTTTCCTTCACATTTGAAAGGGTGAGTGCTATTGTTACATTGTCAAGAATTGAAAGGTGTGGTATAAGGTTAAATGACTGAAAGACAAATCCGATCTTCTTTTTACGATAGTCATCAAGTTGTTTGTCTTTAAAGTCCTCAAGATTTTTACCATCGATTAAAATATCACCTTGATAGTCTGAATCTAGACCGCCAATCAAATTCATAAGCGTGCTTTTTCCACTTCCGCTTTCGCCCATTATAGAAACAAGTTCGCCTTTTTCAAAACTCAAATTAATATCTTCCAGCGCTCTAAATTTCATTTTGCCTAGAGAATATTCTTTGACAACATTCTTTATCTCAAGTTCTGCCATTATGCCTCCTGTTCTTCGAGTGTTCCATTTTCAAATTGACTTACATAAAGATCTCTATACGCGCCACCTTTATCAAGTAATTCTTGATGAGTGCCAATTTCTACGATATTACCATCTTTCATCACGATAATTTTATCAGCATTTTTGATAGTTGAAAGTCTGTGTGCAATCACAAAACTTGTTCTGCCTTTTGTCAATCTATCCATGGCAGTTTGAATAAGAATTTCCGTTCTAGTATCGACAGAACTTGTCGCTTCGTCGAGAATTAGAAGGGGAGCGTTCTGCACCATGGCTCTTGCAATCGTGAGAAGTTGTTTTTGTCCTTGTGATATACTTGTTTCTTCACTTAATACCATGTCATAACCATTTGGTTCTGTTCTAATAAAGTGGTCGACATTTGCCATTTTACAAGCGTTTACGATCTCTTCATCAGTGGCGTTGGGTTTACCAAACCTCAAGTTTTCTTTGATTGTGCCTTCAAATAGCCATGTATCTTGCAGTACCATTCCAAAAAGTGAGCGCACATAGCTTCTATTCATATCTTTAGTTGAAACACCGTCAATTAAAATCTCTCCACTGTCGATCTCATAGAAACGCATTAGTAGATTGACTATAGTAGTCTTTCCAGCACCAGTTTGACCGACAATAGCTATTTTTTCTCCAGGATTTGCTGTAAAATTAAAGTCGAAAATGATCTGTTTATCCTTATCATATCCAAAATTTACATGTTTAAATTCAACTTTACCTTTTACATCTTTTATTGTGAGAGTCTTTTCGCTTTCATCTGGCTGTTCTTCTTCTTTCAAAAATTCAAATACACGCTCTGCTGCCGCCATAGTAGACTGCAGGTTGCCCATAACAGAGCCGATTTGAGAGATAGGTTGATTGAATAGTTTTGAATAGGTTAGGAATGTAATGATTGTTGCAAGGAATGCAATATTGTTTGTGCTTATTGCTATCCAGCCACCAACAAGGCATATCAAAACATAGATGACATTACTTGCAAAGTTAACGATAGGGTGCATAAGTCCTGAGAAGAACTGTGCTTTCATAGAAGATGAGCGTAGTTTGCTATTTATGGCGTCAAATTCTTCTTGTGCCTTTTCTTCGCCATTGAATGCTTTGATTACAATATGAGCTGAATAATGTTCTTCGATGTAGCCATTGATATCGCCTAGATATTTTTGTTGTCTAACAAAGTATTTTTGATTGAATTTAACTACAAGGAATACGATAAGCAGGGCAAGTGGAATTTGCAAGAGTGAAATCAATGTCAATTGCCAGCTGATAGTAAACATTACAATAGGTATACCAATTATAGTCACCATACTTGTAACCAGTGATGACATTATACGCTCCAAAGTCATACCGACAGTATCAATATCGTTGGTAACTCTTGAAAGCACGTCGCCATAACTATGTTTATCAAAATATTTAAGTGGAAGTTTATTGATTTTAACTGAAATTTCGCTTCTTAATTTTTTAGATATGCCAACACTTACTTTGCTCATCAAAAATCCTTGAAAATATCCTAAAATGCCAGCAACTACATACATGATAACGATAATTATACCAATTCTTGTAACTTCGCTAAACTGATAACCAGTTGTTGAGAACAGCATGGTCATCATATCATTTAAAAATCTAGGGCCTAAAACATTTAGTACAGCGGCACAAATGGCAAAAGTCAACGCGATAATCAAGTGCCACTTAAATTGCCAAAGTCTTTTCATAAGCATTTTAAGAGTGCCTTTAAAGTCTTTGGCTCGCTCTTTTGCCATGGCATGAGAAGATTGTTTACTCATTTTAGTTCCTCCTTAGATAGTTGTGATAGGGCAATTTCTTTATAGATTTCGCAATTTTTAAGTAGATCTCTATGTTTTCCTATGCCAACGACTTTTCCTTCATTTAGCACAACGATAATATCCGCATTGCTGATTGTACCAATACGCTGAGCTACAATTACTTTAGTTGTATCTTTAAAAGCTTTGTTTAAATTTCGTCTTACAATTTTGTCTGTTTTATAGTCAAGAGCAGAAAAACTATCATCAAAGATCAAAATATCAGGTTTTCTTATTATAGCCCTTGCAATAGATAAACGCTGTTTCTGTCCGCCAGATACATTTTTTCCGCCTTGAGAAATTCTATGATTTAGTCCATCTTCAAAATTATAGACAAAGTTTGATTGTGATATGTCAATTGCTTCTTTAATTTCCTCATCGGTAGCATTTTCATTGCCATATTTAATATTATCTTCGACAGTACCTGAGAAAAGTACACCTTTTTGTGGAACATAGCCTATTATTTCATGTAGTTTTTCTAGCGTATAATCTTTTACATTTGCACCATTTATCAAGATTTCACCTTCGGTACAATCATAAAATCTAGGAATAAGATTGATAAGAGTACTCTTTCCGCTTCCCGTTGAGCCAATAAAAGCAATAGTTTGACCTTGTTTTACACTAAAAGAAACATTTTCAAGCACTTTTTCATCAGCATCTGGATATTTAAAACTTACATCTCTAAATTCGATAGTTCCCTTTTCAGTCATTACAGCGCCTTCACCATCATGAAGTGAAAGTGGAGTGTCTAAGATTTGATTTATTCTTCGTCCTGAAACAATACCGCGTGGAATGAACATGAATAGAATTGATAGGGTAGTAAAACTCATAATGATAAAGAGCGAATATTGTGAGAAGGTACTTACAATTTCAAGCACGGCAGGATCGGTTTGAGCAAGTAGTCCAATTATCCATACGATAGCAAGTGAAGTGCCTTGCATTATAAGAGATAGACTTGGATCTATAATTGCCATAATTCGACTTACAAAGATATCAAGTTTTGCAAAGCGTTTATTTACCTTTTCAAATTTATCTTCCTGAGTTTTTTCGGCGCCCGTTGCACGAATAACCTTAATACCAGTAAGATTTTCACGAGTTACAAGGTTTAAGCCGTCTGTGGCACGTTGAATTTTCTTAAATTTTGGTACGACTGTGGTAATAATTACAAATACAATCAAGCTTACCGCAATAATAGATATTACATTTACCCAAGTTAGAGTGCCTACATTATATCCGCGTGAAATGTCTACGATATTGATAATTGCAAGTATTGCAGTTAATGGAGCGTTCAAACCAAGAGTTAAAAGGGTTGTTAAAACTTGTTGAAGCTGTGTTATATCGTTTGTAGTTCTAGTAATAAGTGAAGGGATTGAAAATCCGCTGATTTCCTTTGATGAAAAGCTATTTACTTTGGCAAATACCTTGCTTCTCACTCTAGCAAGTAGATTTGTGCTTATTAAAGATGCAAGGAAGTTTGCTACAATTGCACAAAGGATAACGCCGACTGCGTAACCTAACATTTCCATACTTGTCAAAACAAGTTCTTGCCAATGCTGAGAAAAATCTTCCATTCTAAAATACTGGCTTATTTTTAAAGTGCAAAGTGGAAGTGAAATGTTGCACCATACCTGACCTGCAACAACAATCAATGTCAGTAGCACCAAAAGCCATTCTTTCCATTTTAAGTACTTAAATATTTTAAACATAGTTCTCTCCGTTTTAGTTGATAAAATTAATGTCTGCTCTCGTTTACGAGAGAATAGGAATTTTCATAGATTTTTTCTATGACATTCTTTGCAACTGCTATATCACTATCGCTAATTCCTAATTTAAGTTGTCTATCCCATTTTGCGATAATGGTACTTTTAATAGTTTGAGCGATTTTTTTGCCTTGTTCGGTAAGTTTGTAAAGTATATTTTTAGTATGATGACTATTAAAATCAATTTCATTTTCAATTATAAGTTTTTTTTCAATAAGTTTGGCAATAATTCTATGAGTATGAGATTTATTACACCCAGCAAAACGAGAAAGCGTGGCCTGCGTTTGCATTCCTTCTCTATGTAAGATCTCAATAAAAAAAGCCTCTGAGCTTTTTAAATCATATTTGGCAAGCTCATAATTCAAAAACTTTTGAAAATGTTTCTTTATCAAATATACTTTTTTGACAATACTGTCGCTCATCCTTGGCATAGTGTATATTTTATGCAAATTAAGTTGATAAGTCAACTATTATTTTAAAAAAATGAAAAAAAATTAAAATATTTTTAAAATCAATTGCATACAAAAATTATATGTGGTATATTTAAAAAGAAGATAAAAATATCTTTATTTAAAATTCACAAAATTTTTTAATTTTTAATGTAAAATTATCTTTATAACATAAAAATATTGAAAAATAATAATTTTATATCTATAAATTCAATATATTATAATAGCAAAAATGTTTTGGAGGAAATATGTGTTTTAGAAAAAATAACGAAAAAGTGATTGATCCAATCATCCATGATGAAGAGGCAAATTTTACACTGTCAAGCGGTGTTCATATATTAAATCGCTGTCAAAATGTATCTTTAAGTGGAAGTGCAATAGTGCTTGAAAGCTTTGATTGTAGTTTTAGAGAGATTTCTGGCAAGGCAAAAGTGCAAATGGTCGAGAATGGTGAAATTGATTTATTGACAGGCAAGGCAAAGATAGGGCTTTTCAAGAGTGGAAGAATTACAGTTGTAAGTGGTAAGGCGTCTATCACAACAATCAACTCTTGTACTATCGACTATCTAAAAGATAAGGCTTCAATCGGCACTATGAATGGTGGTTTTGTTCGTTTTGTTGATGGCAAGAGTGAACTTGCGACATTGACAGCAGGCGAGGTGATGTTTGTTCGAAATAAGGCAAGAATTGTCACAATGATTTCCGGAAAGATTACAGGAATTGAAAATAACGCACACCTTGTAAGTATGCTTGACGGCAGTGTAACATATCTACTAAATGACGCTAAAATTGGCACTATAAACAATGGCAAAATTGATCTATTTGCTGATAGCAGTGAAGTATCTACTTTGAATAATGGTAGAATTGAGGAGATGATCGGCAAAGCTATGATTTCTGCAAATATGAATGGCGAGATTGGCTATCAAGATAAGCAGACTCTCATTCTCTATTCTCCACAGGAAAGTGCAAAGAGAATGAATGATTATCGTCAAGAAAAGCTTTCTCAAGAAACTAAGCAAGAAGAAAATGAAGAAAGTGAAATTGTTGAAGAAGTAGAAAATGACGCTAAAGCTATAGAAGAAAATATTGCAGACGACACTCAAGAAGAAGCTCCTATTAAACAGGAAAAGAAAGAAACAAAATCTTCTAGAAAGAAGTCAAAACAACTCAAGATTGACGATATTGATCAAGGCGAAGGGGAAGAATAATCTTTAAATTAGAGAAATCAAATTAAATTTTATTGACATTTTGTAAAATTTTGATATAATACTTGATATCTTTTAAGCACCATCGAAAGCATGGTGCTTAAAGTTTGTAAGGAGAAAAATGGATATTTTTTGGCATAGTTTAGAGCACGCTGTCATTGATACACTCTATGTGATACCAGTCCTTTATCTTGCATATTTACTTGTAAGTTATTTTTCTCACAACGACAACGAAAAGTTTTCTAAAATACTGCACAAAACAAGAAAGGCAGGACCAGCAGTCGGTGCAGTTCTTGGCTGTATTCCACAATGTGGTTTTTCTTCTCTTATGAGCCAACTATACTCAAAGAAGATCATCACTCTTGGTACTCTTATAGCCGTCTTTATCGCTACAAGTGATGAAGCATTGCCACTTATGATTTCTCAGCCACAATTTATTCCATCTCTGCTTATTATGATGGCGATAAAAGTGGTTTATGCAATCATAGCAGGATATCTAATTGATGGAATATATAGAATTATACTTAGAAAAAAGCCAGTATTAAACGAATATCATGATAAACATGAGCATGCCAAGCAAGAACATCATGATAATGTGCAAAACGCGGGCTTAGATGCTGAAATTGTTTCTACTGAAAATCTTCCGCAAAATACCGTAGAAAATGGCTCGCAAGAAAATGGCGTTGAAACCAATAATGATATGCCTAAAAAGGAGAGCAAGTGGAAGAAATTTTGGAGTAAGTTTAAGAAAAAGAAAAAAAGTTATAAATGCGATCATGCACATGAGGACGAACATGGTCATGATCATACGCATGGTCACTGCTGTGCAACAAATATATTTGTAGATGCGCTAAAGCATACCATGATCATTGTCTTATATGTATTTATAGTAACCCTTGCAATCAATCTAATTGAAGGCTATGCGGGTGGACTTGAGCCGTTACAGCGATTTTTCTCAAGCAATGTATATCTTCAAATCTTGCTTGCTAGCGTAATAGGACTTATACCAAACTGTGCCGCATCTGTCTTTTTAGTTGAATTGTTTATGGCAAACGTGCTATATTTCCCAGCACTCGTTGCAGGTCTTTCTGCGGGCGCAGGCGTTGGACTTATCGTGCTTTTCACAGCAAACTATAAAAAAGTTTGGGTTAATATTTCGATAACCGTGCTTCTATTTGTGCTTGCACTTATTATCGGCATCATCACGAATTTTTTGCCTATTTGGTGAAAAATAGTTGACAAAATGGACATACTAGTTTAGAATTTTAATAGGAGAATTCACAAATGATAAATGAAAAGAATGATTATGTAGATAGAGAGATACTTGTCTACGATCTTGGAATTTTTGAACTGCGAGGCCTCGCAAGAAAACTAGGCGTGCCTAGTCCTACAACCAAGAAGCGTGACGAGCTTATTTCATTGATACTTGAAAAGATAAAGAGCGGAGATGTTATTGACCAAACAGGCAAGAAAAAAGGGCGTCCTTTCAAAAGTCTTTCAGCTATTGACGAAATTTATTCATCAATAACATCAAATTCTTCAGAGGAAGATGATTATTATATACAAGATTACAATTCCTTACAGTCTAATTTTAATACTCAAATAGTCTTTAAACAAGATATTGAAAAGAGAGTGTATCAAGACGAACAATTTACTTGTACAGGAATTGTGAGAGAAAATGGTGATCAATTAATATTCTATGATATGGAAACGGGTAGACCGGTTTATATCAGCAGTTTGCTTGAATACTATATGAACCTTCGAGTAGGTGATAAAGTCTGCGTCAAGGCTCAGGATATGAATGAAAATTCACAACTAAAAGCCAATGAGATTTTGACGATCAATGATGTTTCTGTTAGAGATTATAGACCGCATATAAAAGAAGAGGGAGAGCCTATAATTTCCGACATGAAATTGAGTCTAGGACAAAGAGAGATATATGTCGGCAGAAGAAATCTTATGCAAAACGCTCAGGATCTTTATGAAGATCAAGACGAACTTAAAGCCCTAATTGAATGTTGTAAAAATGAAAATAAACATCTTGTTGTATTAGGCGTAAATCTATCCTATGAAGATATGATCATGTTTAAAAATTATGATTTGGACAAGTTTATTTCAGCTTATGGAAGACGTGATGCTCACAACTTTACATTGATTATTGATGCAATCAATTATTGTGATAGACTTGATGAACTTGATAGAGATGTAGTATTATATGTAGTTGATATTGTTGAAGTAGTTAAGGCACTTGAGAGATTTTTCAGTTCTGGAGAGTGTAAGATCGATCCTCACAAGAATACGCATATAATACTTGAAAAAATCATGTCACTTGGCAAGGCTTATCTCGATGGAAACAGCGTGACTCTCATTTTAGGATATAACGAACTTGACAAGGATGATAAAATTTTGCGTGCTGATATTATGAAAGTGTGCAAAATTGTCTAAGATAGATAGATTTTTAAATGATAAAAGACGGTACAATAAACTATAATTTTCTCTTTAAGAAAACAAGTTTTGAAGTACTGTTTTTTTATGTTTTTTTGACAAAATATGCAGAAACTATCAATCTATATAGGTTTTAGTATTCTAAAATGATTGACAAAACAACCACTAGACGACTATAATAAAGATATGTTTGGATTTTATGATAGTTACTTTCTTTTGTTTGGGCTTCGAATCACATATTATGGCTTTATCATTGCTATGGCGATGGCACTGGGAGTCTTTGTGGCATGTAAAAATGCAAAATTTCGAAATCTAAAAAGTGACGATATTTTAATTTTAGCTTGCTATATTTTGCCTCTTGCAATTATTGGTGCAAGAATTTATTATGTTATTTTTAGCGATAATTCATATACTTTTGGTGAGATTTTTAGGATTTGGGATGGCGGGATGGCTATTTTAGGCGGTGTTATAGGCGGTGCAATAGGCGCTGTGCTTTATTGTCTTATACATAAGAAAAACCTGCTTGACGTTGGGGATATTGTCGCGCCTAGTTTAATTCTCGGTCAGGCGATAGGAAGAATAGGGTGTTATTTTGCAGGATGTTGCTATGGTGTAGAAGTGACTGATCCAACGCTTCAATGGTTTCCACTTTCAACAATGATCGGTGGACACTGGCACTATTCGACATTCTTCTATGAGAGTATTTGGAATTTTTGCGGATTTATAGTGTTATTATTGCTTTTGCGAAAAAATAAGGTACGAAATTCAGGCGAAGTCATTGCACTTTATTTCCTTATTTACGGTGCAGGAAGAGCATGGATTGAAGGAATGAGAGGAGATAGTTTATATATCGGCTCATTGAAAGTTTCTCAAGTTTTATCAATAATTTTAGTGATCATTGCAATTGCTATGATAGTAGTAATTGAGGTTTTGCAGAAAAAAGGTAAAATCAAATCGCTTCACGAACTTCAATCAGCCTATTCAAACAATTTGCTCACAGAACTTGAAAATCAAAAACAGGCTCGCCTTGAAAAGAAAAATGCACGTTTGCAACAGCGAGAGCAGAAGAAAGAATTAAAGAAACGTGAAAACTTAGAAGGTGAAAAACAAACAAAAAACGACAAGGAAAAAGAGTAAAGTTAGAATATCAAAGCCTTTTATGACAATAATAAGATCATGAGAGGAAAATTATTAGGAATTAAAAAAAGTACGCTTTTAAAATGCTCAGCACTTATAAATTGTATTATATATCTTGTAATTTTTGCGCTTTCTCTGACAATACTAGAATATCCTAATCTGTGGTTTTATGCTCTGATTGGCGTAATAGGCTTACAACTTGTCGAGAAAAGTATTTTGCTTAAAATCGATAGTAATTTGTATTTTGGCTCTTTACTTTTGTTTAGTTCACTTTTTCACATATATTGCTTTTGTTTTGATATTCTTTCAATTTATCCAGCTTTTGTTGTGCTGGCATTCGGCATAGCTTCACTATTTACAGCATATTTTTATAGGCAAGGTTTTCATTATTATATAGCATTTTGGCTATTTGTAATCTCATCTGCGACATTTATTTTTATTTTAAATTATATTTCTCTTGTCATTTTTCTTGCAATCGTGATTGGTTGTGTGCTATTATTACTACTAGGCTTGATTTTTATTCGTTGAAAAATTGAGTTTATTTTAAAAGTAAGCAATAGTAATATGAAATTAATTGTAGATTAAAAAGGAGCGTTGTAAATGTTTTCTTATGAATTTAATGGATACAATAAAAAAGAAGTCGATAGTTTTATTTCTTCTTTGAAGGCGGAACATGAGCGTAAGACTATGGAAGAACGCCTTAAAGTGCTCGAAGCAGAGCGTAAAATGCTTGATATGAAGAATAAGTCTATCGAGCTCGAAAAGAGGCAAAACAAGATTATTTCAGCACTTGAAACTTACAAAAAAACGCAGGCAGAAGGGAAGCGAAATATAGAAGTTTTGCGTGGTGAGCAGTTGAAAGTTATATATCTACATTTGCAGAGCTTGCTTGAAAATCTAAAGCGAAAGTATCCAAGCATAATACAAGATAGTAACTATAAGACACTATCAAGAGATATTGAAGCTATCTTAAAAAGTACTGAAGAGAAGAAAAATGAGATTATTAGTGCTAGAAATGAAAATGATCCAATGCGAATGCTATTGAATAAAATGCAAGAAAAGAAGGTAGAAAAACCTAGAGAAATACAAATAGAAAGGACAAATTTTGATAAAATAGAAAGGTCCTCAAGTCAAATAAAGCCTGTTACCGATATGCAACTTGATGCCGATGACGACTATGACAATTTGGTAGATAAATTTTTAAATACAGCACCTATTGAAGAGGAAAAAGAGCCTATTAAATTTCAATCAAGCGGTTTTGATATCAATGAAGCAATCAATCCAACGCAAGATTTATCTGAAATTATGAAGGCTTTTGACTTTTACACAGGTGACGATAATAATTAAAAAAAGACATAAAAGTGAAATTTTACAAGGCACTATTTATGTCTTTTTTATTATAATAAAAATATTTAAAAAGTGGTTGCACCGCCGTCAACACTTAAAATTTGACCTGTTATAAAGGATGAATCGTTTGACGAGAGAAAAAAGACAGTATTTGCCACATCTTCACCTTTGCCAACTCTTTTTAAAGGTGTCGATTCTATTATTTTTTTCTTGTCTTCTTCACTTAAAAAAGCCGTCATTTTTGTTTCAATACAGCCAGGGGCAACTGAGTTTACTCTTATGCCGAAAGGGGAACATTCCTGTGCTAGAGCTTTTGTTAGGCCTGTTAGGCCTGCTTTGCTTGCTGAATATGCTACCTCGCAAGCACCACCATATATGCCATATATCGATGAAATATCGATTATACTTCCTGATTTTTGTTTGATAAAATACTCAAAAGCAAGTTTGTTTGCTTTTATTACACTTGTCAAATTAATATTAACTACATCATCTATTTCTTCTTCAGTGTAGTCAATCAATAGGTTTTCCTTCTTGCTGACACCATAAACACAAATTACACTTTCTATAAAACTTGCAGATTTAAAGACTTCAGCAAAAACGTTTTGCATGCTTTTGTAATCACGACAATCTAATTTATAGGTGGTTATTTTAGTGTTAACTAAAGCCATTTGTTTTTCTAAATCGCTTATATCACCATTATTATATGTTCCGTATATATCATAGTTGTTTTTTGCAAATTTAAGTGCAATTGCTTTGCCTATATCACTTGATAATCCTAGAATAAAAACTGATTTTTTCATAGCTCACCTTTTATTATAGTATAAGAATTGTAAAAATCAATGTCAAGGAATTTATTTAAATAGAATTTTATAACTAAAAAAACTAATTGATCAAAATTAAATTTATAATAATGTCAAATTAAATAATTTATCATATAATGAAAAAGGGGAAAGAAAATAAAAAAAACTAAAAAAAGTTTAAAATTTTTCTTGACATATAACTCATTTTATATTAAAATATCATTGCAAACTTAAACGGGGTGTAGCGCAGTTGGTAGCGCACGTGGTTTGGGACCATGGGGTCGGGAGTTCGAGCCTCTCCACCCCGACCACAAAAATTATTGTGGATGGCAATGTTTGCTATGGGCCTTTAGCTCAGTTGGTTAGAGCAACCGGCTCATAACCGGTCGGTCCGGGGTTCGAGTCCCTGAAGGCCCACCATCAAACATTTGTCTTGATGGTAAAAATATAGTAAATTAATATTTTAGATTTTGTGACAAGATTAGTTTGCTAAAGTCCACCTATTGTGGCTCGGTAGTTCAGTTGGTTAGAACGCCAGCCTGTCACGCTGGAGGTCGTGGGTTCGAGCCCCATTCGAGTCGCCATACCCGAAAGGGTCAAAAAATAATCTAGCACTTATTGCTAGATTGATTATTTTAACAGAAGCTAGGCAATTCAAATTGCAAGTGCTAATGTTAAAAGGGGAAGTTAATTCCAAGATTTCAAACTTCCTTAGATTTTATAAGATAAGTTTGTACGGAAAAATCATTATCTAATTATCCTAATTTTCTATCCTCCCCAATTTTTAAATCTTCCGTCACTATCTTATAAGAATTAAGCCCTGATAGCTCAGTCGGCAGAGCAAAGG
The DNA here is from genome assembly GCA_944345705.1 of uncultured Clostridia bacterium. GTDB lineage: Bacteria > Bacillota > Clostridia > Christensenellales > UBA1242 > Caccovivens. Next base: position 12,913 of record CALVML010000024.1, read on the forward strand.
ACTGAAAATCCTTGTGTCGGTGGTTCGATTCCACCTTAGGGCACCAAAAGTGGCAAAGGTGGAGCGAAACCACCCAAATCTCTTGAAAGAGAGGGTTCGATTCCACCTTAGGGCACCATAAGTGGCAAAGGTGGATCGGATCAAGTAAGTCTTTTAAAAGAGAGGGTTCGATTCCACTTTAGGACACAAAGGGTTACAGAACGAAAAAATCATTTAATTGAAAGATCAATTCGATTTGTGACAAAAAAGCTTTTATTTATAGAGGCAATTCTTGCTGGTGTGGCTCAATGGTAGAGCAGCTGACTTGTAATCAGCAGGTTGTAGGTTCGATTCCTATCACCAGCTCCAAAGTAAGCACCTTTTAAGGTGCTTAAAATTTATGGGTAGGTTGCAGAGCGGCCAAATGCAACGGACTGTAAATCCGTCGACTTCGTCTTCGATGGTTCGAATCCATCCCTGCCCACCAATCTAAAAACATCACAATATGTGGTGTTTTTTTGTATATAAATAGAATATTTTTAGTCACATTTTAGTCACAAAGTGCTAGTTTTTATGAGATTTTTGAAGAAATATTTAAGAGTATTTCATCTTCTTTTAGTAGCAAATAGGTTGCTCGGATTATAAATATAAAGAAATATACTTAACATTAAAGAGTTTATGGAGAAAAGTAAATTTTGCCTTTCTCCTTTTTTTATTCATTTTCGACAATCTAAGTCATAATATGCAGTTTTATATATGATAAAATTTCTTTGAACAAAGGAGAATTTTATGCATATAAAAAGCAAGGTATATAAAAAAACATTGTATGTGCTGTTATGTGGCGAGCTTGATGAAAATTCAGCTTTGCATACAAGGCTGACGCTTGACAGGCTATTTTCAGGCAGTGATTTCAATCAAATTATTATAGATCTATCTGAACTTGAATTTATGGATAGTACAGGCATAGGTGTTCTTATAGGACGATATAAAAAGATGAAAGATAAGCATATTCCTATATTTATTTGTAATCCTTCATCACATGCAGAGAAAATATTTAAGATGACAGGGTTGTATGATATCATGCCAAAAATTGTTTAAAGGAGAATGAAATGAAGTATTCAAATTTTATGGAAGTAGAGTTTAAGGCGATTTCAGTAAATGAAGGATTTGCAAGAATGTGTGTGGCAGGCTTTTGTTTACCATTAAATCCAACTTTGGAAGAAATAGGCGATATTAAGACGGCGGTCAGTGAAGCAGTCACAAATTGTGTAGTGCATGCTTATCCTTCAAGTCATAGCGGAGTTATCACTATGAGATGTGAAATCGAAGGCAATGAAATTAAGATCACCATAAGTGATCATGGTGTGGGAATCAAGGATATTGCAAAAGCCAGAGAGCCTTTCTTTACTACAAAACCTAGTGAAGAGCGAAGCGGTATGGGTTTTTCTGTTATGGAAAGTTTTATGGATCGTGTTGAAGTTGAAAACAACGATTTAAAGGGTTTAAAAGTTACAATGTATAAACAGATAGGCAATTCACTTTTGCAGGTGGGGAATGCTGGATAATGGGGAGATTTTGCGTTTAGTCGCTCTTGCTCAGCAGGGTGATAAAGATGCAAAAACGGTGCTTCTCGAAGAAAATTCACCACTCATAAAAAGCATAATAAAAAGATTTAAAGGAAAAGGAATTGAATATGAAGACCTTTATCAATTAGGCTGTATGGGCTTTTTAAAGGCTATAAAAAACTTTCAAGCTGGGTTTGAAGTAAAGTTTTCGACTTATGTCGTGCCAATGGTGATTGGTGAAATAAAGAGATTTATGAGAGATGACGGGGTAATAAAAGTATCTCGTGCATTAAAGAGTTTAAACTTGCAAATCAACAAATTTGTCGAAAGTTTTTTTTCGCAAAATCAGAGAAAACCTAGCATAGAAGAAATTGCTAAAAATTTCAATGTTGATGAGCAGGATATCATTATGGCTATGGATTCATCTCGCATGCCAATTTCAATATATTCTCCTATTGAGGAAGGTGAAGATGGTGGTATGCTTGTAGATAGAATTGAGGGTGACGAAGATTATAATTTGAAGATGCTTGACAATATCGCACTCAAGGAAGTTATAAAAAAGCTTGATGACAGAGATAAGAAAATTATTCTATTAAGATATTATTTTGATAAGACACAAAGTGAAATTGCCCAAAAATTAAATATATCTCAGGTTCAGGTTTCTCGTCTTGAAAGTAAAATCCTAGATAACTTGCGCAAAAAATTATCCTAGATATAGTATGTATTATTCATATACTATATACAAAATATAGACAGATTGTCTTTTATTAATATTTTAGTAAAAAAACTATCCAAACTAAAAGGATAGCTTTTTTTAAAATCACGATCTTTCAACTTTTGAAATTTTATTATCTCTTGCAATCTTCGGTTGATCTTCTTTAATTGGTCTTTTTGTTACATTATCAAATCTCAAGATGTTGTTATAACTTTGATGGATATTTAAAGGATTGACTCTTTTTTCTTTACTATCTTTAAGTGAATTTGAAATTTTCGCTGTACCTATTTCTTGTAATTTTATATTATCTTTTTTATATGAAATATCCTTTTTATCGGTCTTATCTTTTTTGCTAGTTTCGCTCTGTACAATTTTACCTGTTCCATTTGATTTTATTTTATTTATTCCTTTTTCACGAAGCATATCTTCTTTTCTTCCGTCATTCAATAAAGTATTTGTTTGATTTTGCTTTTGATTTTCTCTTATATCAATTTTATCTGTTTTTTGAATATCTACTTTCTCTTGTTGATTTTGATTAAAATTGTAATTCGAGTTTTGATTTTGATTTAAATTAGAAATAGATTGATTTTCATTATAGGTTGCAAAGTTATTATCATCTTTTCTAATAGTTTTATTCTTATTAGTCTGATTGTTAATAATGCGGTTGTTTTCGGTTGTATTATTTTGCGATTTTACATTTTGCATTTCATTATTATATTTTTCATCTTCAGGATTTTCATTATTTATGTCGCTTGCCACGACTGCATTATTATTGTAATCATTATAATAAGTATTGTTAGAGTTATAACCATTATATCTGTTTAGGTTATTGTATCCATAATAGTAGGTATTAAAATTTGGTCTATATCGATATGTGTCGATATTGCTTCGTGTTGGATAAAAAGTGTCGGTGTTTCTATTTGGATTAATTCTTCCATTTCGGTTGTATGTGCCATTTCTATATCCTAAATTGTTATATCCGTTGTTATAATTATTATAACCATTGTTGCTGTATTGAGTATTATTAGAGATGTTATTTACATTCTCATTATTATTTTGATAATATGTTGTATTGTTTTCTTTATTAATTGTTTTGCCGTTTTTGTATGTGTCTATATTATTTGATTTATTAGACCTTTTATCTGTCTGTGAATTTTGATTATTTGTAATGTTTGATTGATTATTATTGATTAGGCTTTGATTTGTGCGATTATATTCGTTGTAATTTGAATTGTTATAATCATAGTAGATATTTTGAGAAGTGCTATTTTGATATTGTGTGTCATTTTTGTCTATAGTGTTGATATTGTTTTGGTTATCTGTAGTTTGCACAAGATTTTCACTAAGAATATTGTCGATTTCCTGTAATGTTGCATAGATGTTGATAAGATATGTTTTTCTTTCATTCATGAGTGAATTAAGTGCATTATAAGCGCTCATCATTTGAGGGTAGTTCAATGAGTTAATTTTAGAAAATTTTTTAATTCTATTAACTTGAGTTTTAACTTCTTTCTTTGTTTCAGACAATTTTGTTGTATTAGATTTTAGAGTGTTTGCAAGCTCGACTATAGCACTTGCATTTTTTTGACCTAGTTTGTATTTATTGCTAGTGTTTGACTTTAAAATACTATTCAATTCAAGTACATCTTGTCTTATTTGGTCTTCATCGGTCATATTGTAATAGGCATTTTCTCTTACTAAAAAAATATGGCTACTAGAATTGTTCGACAGGTAGGAGCTGACTTCAGCCACTTCGCTAGTATTTGTTGAGCTGACTTGAGAAGACACATTATCTAATTCATTGTTTAGTTTTTCAAGCGCTTGTGTGTCGGTAGTGCTAGAACAACCGCATAGAGATAGAGTTAAGAGTAAGCAAATGGTTAATATCACAATCTTTTTCATATTATTTCTCCTTGCTTTTAGTTTGCAAGAATAATTGTAAAATATTCAAAAAAGTTGAATAAATTTTGTTTTGTGTTTATCATTAAAATTTTTGTCAATAATCAATATGAAAAGCTTTATCGAATTTTTAATTTAAGGGATTTGATTTTGTAAACTGATCTTGATATTTTGCAGAAATGTTAAAATAACAAATTTAAAATTGAAAATTAAAAATCAAACTTTTAAAATTTAAAAATTAGATTTGGTTTGATCTTAAATTATAAATTTAAAATCTTGGAGAGAAAGTATGGATAAGGATATTAAAAAAAGAAATGAGGCTTATAACCGATATGTAAAAGAGAAAGTTCCAAAAACAAAAGCTTGGCCTAGCCTTTTCAATTCTTTTTGGGTTGGCGGAGTTATTTGTTGCATAGGACAGGGTATCAATGACCTTATAATGCTGTGGTTTCCAAATATGGCTGGTCAAAATGCATGGGCGCTGACTTTGATCGTGCTTATATTCTTGGCTTCCTTCTTAACAGGCATAGGAGTTTATGACAAGATTGGCAAATTTGCTGGTGGTGGCTCGATTGTTCCAATTACTGGATTTTCAAACTCAATAACTTCTCCAGCTCTCGAATATAAGCATGAAGGCGTTATTTATGGTATTTGTGTAAAGATGTTTACAATTGCAGGTCCAGTAATAGTGACAGGAGTTTGTGCAAGCGTTTTGGTGGGTTTAATATATTTAATTTTTTAATTGAAAAATGAAATAGGTTGTCTAGCTGATTAAGTTTTTTTTGCTTGAAGACAAGCTTAATTTAATTCAGTAAGATTGATTATAAATCGTATGTCTTTGTTATCATATTTAAAAATCTGAAAAGGGATGTTTAAAATCTTATGAAGAATTATTAATTAGATTGAAATAGTATTCAAAAAGATGATTGTTTAGATATAAAATGAAATATTGGATTAGGAGAGAAGATGCATAGATTACAGACGGTCTTTTTCAAAAATAGACCTGTTATTATTGGTAGTTACGCAATTGTTGGTCCAAAGGAAGGAAAGGGAAATTTTGGACCATATTTTGATTATGTAATGAAAGATGATTCATTTGGTGAAAAGTCTTATGAAAGAGCTGAAAAAAAGATGATTTATAGTGCTATCGTTTGGGCTAT
>CALVML010000025.1 GCA_944345705.1 uncultured Clostridia bacterium
TTTTTTCTTTTGTGACTGACTTGTCGCATAGCTTGTTTCGGTGAAAAGACCAGCACAAGCAACATATATACCAAACCTATCATTCATCTTAAATATATCGTGAGCAAAGGTTACGCCTTTCAAAATATTCTTTGTGGCTTTTATTACATTTATAGGAATATTTAAAGAATGTGCAACATCGTTCACTGTACCGCATGGTATAATACCTAAAGTTTTCCTTTCACTAAGTCTTGCCATCGCATTGACTGCTTCATTTATAGTACCATCTCCACCAGCAACTACAATAATATCATTATCCATTCCAAATTGTGCAATTATTTCTCCCAAATGACCAGCATGTTCAGTTTTACATACTGTAGTTTGGTACTTTGTATTTAACAACTTTACAATTTTTTTCTCTTTTTGAGCGATTTTTCCGCGCCCACTGTAAGCATTATATATAAACAAACATTTTTTCATACAATAAATGTATACAACAAAAAATACTTTAAGTCAAGGTTATTTGAAATTTTGATAAAATTCGAAAAAATTAAACAAAAAAAGTCAAATCTATTGAAAAAACTTGACATATTTGTTATATTATTATCATGAAATCTAAATTAAAAGCAAAAGTAATAAGGAAGTTTGCTCTGCAAGTGATTATGGTGGCACTGGCAGGTGTTGTTGCTGGAATAACATTCAAGACTTTTTTCGAAAGCAATGATATAATTCCTACCGGCATATCTGGTCTTGCACTTATCATCCATAATCTTTTTGCAAATGCTTCTATCAATATTCCTACATCAATTGTCTATACTGTCATTAATGTGATAATTTTTTCTGTCGCGCTGAAATTGTTTGGTTGGAAATTCTTAGTTTTATCAATAATTGGCACAGTAACCTATACCCTAAGTATGCAGTTTGGTGATTTTGCTTATGTATTACAAGGCGGAAATGATGATAAACTTTTGTACGCAATAGTCGGCGCGATGATTTACGGACTATCTATCGGTGTTGCTTTTAGATTTGGTGGCTCGACTGGCGGAAGTGAAGTCGGCGGAACGATAATAAATAAATTCTTCCCTAGACTTAAAACAGGCTATTGCCTTATGGTGTTTAATATTTGCGTCATAATTTTGACAGCCATATTTGGCGGAATATCCACCTGCCTGTATGCACTTGTAATAACGGTTATTTCATCTCTAACAACAAATCTTGTCTTAGACGGCTCAAAACGCATCGTTTCTATGTATATCGTAACCGATAAAGATGAAGAAATCTCACAAGTTATTTTAAATAATTTTCATCGCGGTGTAACAAAAATTGATGCTGTTGGAGAATTTTCAAAACAAAATAAATCAATTTTAATAACTTTAATACCACATAGTAAACTTTCGCAGTTTAAAAAGACGATTGTTGAAATTGATAAGAATGCATTTATGTTTTCGTCTATTGCTATGGAGACTATTGGCGAAGGAAATATTGTCGATAAAAAATCGCCTTTTAAGACCAAAGTCAAAAACTCCAAAATATCTCTAAAAAGTGAAAATAGTTATAAGCGGACGCGCTTTAAAAATAAAAAAAGACTGGCAAAAAGTCTTAAATTAAGAAATTATCAAAAAAGTCAATTAGATAAAATTCAAAAATCACAAAAGAAAATATACAAAAATTCAAAGCAAGGACAAGAAAATTCTTGTGCAGTTAAAAAGAAATATATTTTAAAAAATAAAAAAAATAATTAAAAAATAAATTTTAATTTAAAATTAAATCAAATGATTATAGTTTAATTAAAAAATCAGAAAGTTTTTAGAAAATAATTCTACTTTCTGATTTTTTGTTGATTTTTTTTGATTTTTTATAATATTTTTTTAATTTTTCTTAGTTTTTAATAATATTTCAATTTTTTTAGAATTTATTTTTTTAATTGTTAAAAATTAATTATTATATTTATATCTCAACTATCTAACCATTCTTGAAACGCCTACAGCAAGAGCGCCTGAACCTATGTGACAAGAAATACTGAGTGATAATGGCTCCACATAAGTAAATTCAATATTTGGAATTGCTTCTTGAATTTGCCTTGCAAAATCTTCTGCTTTATCTTTGCAGTTTGTATAAGCCACAGCAAGTTGAAGTTCGCCCTTTTCTTCATATTCTTTAAAGCGAGTTTCGATATCCTTTTTTATCGCTTCGATCATTTTGGCTCTACCCACTTTTTCGTTCATCACCTTAGCAAAAGAGTCTAGTTTGCCACCCTGTATTTGAAGAACAGGCTTGATTTTTAAAAGTGTACCAATAGCGGCAGCGGCTGGTGTTATTCTTCCACCTTTTTTAAGATATTTCAAAGTGCTTACCATTATGTAGATACTTGAGTCTAGGCTTGTCTTTTCAAGATAATCTCTAATTTCTTCGCCGTTTTTACCTTGATCTATAAGTTTTAAAGCATCACATACTGATTGCTTAAGAGTTATACTTATTCGTTTATTGTCAACAACAAAAACTTTGCCTTCGTATTCTCGCGCCGCGTTTTTTGCGGTTTCGCAAGTTTGACTTAAAGCGCTTGACATTGGTATATGGATAATTTGCTTATATTTTTTTAGTAGTTCTTCCCACAATTCCACAACTTGAAAAATAGATGGTTGTGAAGTTGAGATTTGGGCATCTTCTTCAAGTTTTTTATGAAACTCCTCTTGAGTGAGATTTATATCTTCAAAATATTCTTCACCATCTATCATAAAAGGCATAGGGACTACATAGACATCTTCAAATTCTCCTTGCTTAATTCCTGAATTTGTATCAACCACAATTGCAATATTTCTCATTCTTTAGCTCCTTTCTATAACTTATCTGTTCACTCCTATGTGCTTTGCGTTTTGCCTTGATTACATTCTTAGTAACCTGTTTGTAATCAATTTTATCAATCTTCTCTTGGTCATACATGGCAGTAGGCTGATCCATAATAAACTTTGCAAGCCTATCAATGCCATTGACTCTCAGTTTTGAAATGTTTTCGACCATTTCTTGATAGTGTTTAGGGTTGTCCATAAGATCAAAGATGACTTTTTTAAGTTCCTTTTTATCCTTAAATGTCTTTACAGCACCCTTTTTCATAAGATATTTTAAGTTGTGCTTTTCCTGACCAGATACAACAGGCGTAACAATAGCAGGCAACTTTTTATTTATCATTTCAGTCGCACTTGTTCCGCCAAGTTTATTGATTATTATATCGCTGGCAGACATGTATAGATCAACTTGGTTTGTAAAGCCAACATTGAGTACTTTAATATTTGGCTTAAATTTCATTTTGCTTATTCTTTCATAGTCTTTTTCGTTGTGACCATTGATCATTATAATCTGCACTTTTCTATCTTTAAAGCAAGAAAGTACATCCTTGAATATGTTGAAGCCACCGCCCCATCTTCCGCCACCATACATGATCATAATGGTGAAGATATCTTTCTCAAGTCCAAGCTCTTGTCTTGCTGTGCTTTTATCAACTTCTTTATAAAATTTCTCGTTTACAGGAAGGCCAAAACTTTTCAATTGACTTTCCTTGTATCCAATTTTGAGTGATGGCTTAATAAAATCGTCATTAGGAATGATAAAATAATCAATACCAATACTTGCTTCCCAAAATGGAGAGTTGACATAGTCAAGATTTGCAACTATCACTTTGCAAGGTATATCATAGACGAGTCTTAAGTTGCTTATAGCAATCCCACCATAGAAATGAGTTGAATAGATGACATCAGGCTTAAATTCGTTTATTTCACGATACAGTCCTTCCACCAAACTCATGGCAACCCCTTGGGCTGCACATCTATATCTTTGCGATGGCTTACGCGAAAGATAGTATTCATAGAACATATTGTAAAGGTGTCGAAATTTGCCTATAGCAATACTATATCCCTTATCAGCCACCCATATCTTGATTGCCGATGAATATGTTTTAAGCAGATCAATAATCTTAACTTCGACCTGTCCATATTCACTTTCAAGTTTTTCCTTCATTGCCTTTGCACAGGCGTTATGCCCATTTCCAGCAGTGACGGTTAAAATCAGTATTCTTTTCATAATAACTCCAAGTTTTAAAACTCTCTTGTTATTCTATCACAAGAGAGCTAATTTTTCAAATAAAATATAGATTTAGTTTCAATAATAAAATTTTTATTTAAGTCTTTAGAATGTTTTCGCAATATATTTACAAAAAAAGTCAATTAAATTTTAAAATCTTTAAAAGTAAGTATATGTGATTGCCTAGAAGTTGTAACAACTGGCTGATAGTTAGAGATAAATACATTAATTTCTTCTCTTATGCCAAAATCATTTAAATAAATACCTGGCTCGATTGAAAAGGCAATATTATTTAGAAGCGATCTTGTGTCTTTACTTTCATAGTTATCAATATTTACGCCATTGCCATGATCATGTTCGCCTAACGACAAACTATGTCCTGTGCGGTGAATGAAAAAATCTTGATAGCCATAACTTTTAATAATATTCCTGCAAAATTCATCAATCTGCCAGCCCTCCATCCTCTCTTTCGGTAAGTGAGAAGAAATAAAATCTAAAGTCTTATCAATGGCAAGTTTTATAATATTGAACACTTCTTTATAGCGCATTGGAAGATCATAGCCAGTAAATGCCATCCATGTTATATCAGCAAAGACTGCCTTCTCCTCTTTTAACTTTGCCCAAAGATCAATCATGACAAGTTGGTTTTTGCCTATTGTTGCAGACGAGTTGACACTCGGCTGATAATGAGGATTTTTAGTGTTTTCGCCTACTGCCACAATTGGAGGGTCATCTGTAATAAGATTTGCCTTTTCAAATTCCTGTAAGATAAATTGTTGCACCATATATTCTGTTACAATCTGATCGGTTTGAACTTTTTCAAAGATAAATTGTATTGCTTTATCCTTTATCTTATCTATTTCTTCACTTGCCTTTTTATGTAAGATTAATGATTGATCGTCTATAGTTGACGATAACCGCTGTATTATGTCGGCAGAAGAAAGTATATTTTTGCCCATGTTTTCAATCATTTTGCCTGTGCCATAATCCAAATAATTACAACCTGCAAGCATGCCATCTTCACTTATCTCCATAATCACATTTTGACAGTTTGAAAGTAAGTTTTTTATTATATCCTTCATTTGCTGTAAATTTTTATATACAACAACTTGAAAGTCAACTTTTTTATCTATCTCTAGTTTGTCAAGTTCATGACATAAAATAACTCCATTTTTATTTGGATAAACAAAAATAAAAACTTTTCTAGTCAAAAATTGGTCTTTTATAAAATACTTGATGATAGGATTGCTACTTTTAAATGAATATATAAGCCATAAATCAATTCTGTTTTCATTCAGATATTGCTTTATCAATTTTAGATTCACTTTTCACCTCTTTATATACTAAAAATCTATCATATCCACCATACATCTTTTTTAAGGCAAGTATCTTGTAACCACAAGCAATAAAATTATTAAGACTATATTTATTTTTAGGTGAAACGGTTGCGAGAAATAATATCTTCTTATCCCTTTCTATATTTTGAATGATATGCTCCACCATCTTGTCCAACATTTGTTTTTGCAATCCAAATCCGCGATACCCTTTTTTAACAATGATCAGTTTTACAGTGAAATATCGATCGAATTTTTTGTTTTTTAAAAGTATATTAAGCTCTGCATCTTTCAATAATGTTTGATAATACTGCAAAATGCCTATTGCAATAAGTTGACCATTATGAAATACACCTAGTGTATAACTATTCTTTATTAAAACTTTTTTCAGCATCTCTTTTGAGTTGTACCTAAGCAGGTTTTCATCGTACCCCTCTTGAAAAAGGCTCATTTGTAAATCATAAATTTCATTTAAATATAAATCATTGATCTCTTTAAAAATAAAGTCCATCTATAACCTCCCTACATAAAACATAAACCCAAAGTGAAGAAAGAAATCATCTCTCATAAAATCTTTTTCTAATTTTTCAAAATTATGCTTAAGCCATTCTTTGCGTCTTTCATTCTGTACTGAAATAATCTTAAGAGAGTTCTCTTTATCTAATGAATTTTTTATAAAATCAAAAATTGTATGAAAAAGTGCATTTCTTTCTATTTTGTCAAGTTCTAAAGTGGAAATTCCTGTTTTTTCAAGTTTTACATTTGTTATACCTGCACTATACAAAATCTTCGGAATTTGGCGTCCTGAATACCGAAAACCTGTGAACTTGGTCTTATCTAAAAATTTCAATCCCTTTTCTACCATCTTACTGCCATAGCATATATTAAATCCATCATCAATATTTCTTACAAAAATTAAAGCATCCTTTTTACAAAATCTTTTAATTTTACTCAACATAACGCTTGGATTTTTAATATGTGCAAAGAGTGCAAGTGCATTAATTACATCAAAACCATCTATATTTTTATCACGCATTATTTTCTCTATAAACTGATCTAAATTATCATCTTCGAGATCAACCTGATAAAGACTGATATTCTTTTTGTCTGTTTGCTTTTGTTCTATTATATCAAGCCCAACATATTGCTTAATTGAATAATTAGCAAAACGCCTAAGGCTTGTGTTCCCATCATTACACCCTAAGTCTAATATATTTAAAGGTTTATTTTTATCTAAATATTTACTATATATTTGCATATCGAAATCATAAAGTAAATTTTGTTGTAATAACAGTCTTTGTCTTTCCTGATTGTTTTCTGTTTTAAAAATGTTATCGCCTTTTTCAATTATACTTTCTCTCTTACTCATCTTTTCTCCTAAATATTTTCGGCAAGAAACATAGTTCTAAATTTTTCGTTGGTATTGAATAATTCGTCAAATGTCCCTTCGTCGATTATCTTTCCTTCGTCCAGAAAGAAAATGTGATCAACATTCTTAATAGTTGATAATCTATGCGCAACAATGATGATTGTGCTTTGTCCTTTCATAAGGTCAATACTGCGTTTGACATGCTCCTGCGCGATATTATCAAGAGATGATGTACTTTCATCAAAGATGGTGATCTTTGATTTTCTAAGCATTGCCCTTGCAATTGCAAGGCGTTGTTTCTGTCCACCCGAGAGTTTAATTCCGCTTTCTCCAACCTTAGTTTCTATGCCTTTTGGAAGCGAATAAACAAATTCGTCAAGCGATGATTTTTTGAGAGCGTCCGCGATTTCATCGTCACTTGCATTTGCTTTTGCCAAAATCAAGTTTTCCTTTATAGTCATATCGAATATATATGGAAATTGATTTACAAGTGAGATTGTTTGACGTAAACTCTCCTTATCAAAATCTTTTATATCCTCTCCACCTATCAGAACCTTGCCTTCGTCCGCTTCATACATCTTGGAGATAAGATTTAAAATCGTCGACTTTCCGCTTCCGCTCTTTCCAACAAAGGCAACTGTTGAATTTGCAGGTATTTTGAAAGATAATTTATCAAAGATCTTGTTCTTACTTGTTTCAACCTTGACAGTCTTTGATTTTTTCTTCCTTCCATCTCGCACAGTTTCATACCGATACTCATACTCTCTAAAAGTGAAACAAACATCTTGAAATTCAATATCGCCACTTACATCGGTAAGATGTTTTGCGCCAAACTTTTCGGTTACAAACTCATACTCATCAAAGAGCGAGAACATTCGATTATGTGAAACTTTTATGTCGATAAAACTGTTTGCCATGCGTGCGAAGCCAAAGACAGTGTTTGTTAAATCTTGCCTATTTGAGTAAATGATCATAAATGTTGCAATGGTAAGCATCCACTTTTGCATAAGCACGATGCCAAGCACTAAAGTTGCAAGTGTGCCAATTTCTATCCAAATTGCTCTGCTGACCCAGAAAGTCAAATCGGTGAAGTCAAATTTATATCTTGCTTTTCTATATCTCTCATAATTTTCTTTTGATACATCACTAAGTTTGTTTTCAAGTCCAAGAGATTTGATATCCTTTTCACTTCGCACAATTTCAGTTGTAAGCGAGTTGATCTTATCATTTTCCTTTCGTACAATAAATCTATTTTTACGTCTAGTTTTAATGCGAAAATATTCAATGATCATACCAACTATCAATAGCAGCAATAGACATATTGAAACATAGATATTTAAGGTTGTAATATAGATAAGAATAACAAGCGAACCTATCAAAGTCATTATTTGATCGACAACAGAAGCAAGATTGTCAACTATACGCGTAGGATCTTCAACAATGCGTTGAACAAAAGTGCCGGTATCATGATCGTTGAATGTCTTTGAATTTAACTTGAATGCCTGCTTTGCAAGGTCAAGATTTAATTCCGACATGATCTTATTTGAATATTTATAATAGATGAAGTTGATAAAATAATAACAAATTAAAATGGTAAGTTCAAGTGCAATGACTATAAGAAATGTTGTGATTGCTTTATTGTACTCTGAAAGTGTTATCTGCTCGATAGCGTTTGCTAAGAGTATAGACATAAACACTTCAATTGTAGTTGCGATTAGTGAGGTAAATATGTAAAGAAAAATTTGCCATCTATAATTCTTTAAATAGATTGCAATGCTCGGCTTTTTAACTTTTGATTCGTTTTTTTTACTTTTCATTTTTATCTCTCTTAATTATCATTACTATTAAATAATAACAATAAATATATTGCTTGTCAAGAGTGGCAATCCTAAAAAAATATTCATTTTTAATTAAATCTTAAAAATGAGATTAAATTAATTAAATTTTGTAAATACTTTCTCTATGGAGGTAAATATGAATTTTAATCCTTTTGAAGAAAAACCAAAAAGTCTAGAAAGTTGTCTTATGGATTTTAAAAAACTCAATGCAAAACCATACAACAAACTGCAGGCGAGTCCATACACACGCGTACGCCAAATACTTATGAACGGCACCGAATACGAGTCGGTATGGTTTGGTCATCAATTCCATAGACATGCTCTTGACAACGATTTGCGAAGAACGCTTGCACTAATTCGCAGGAATGAACAGCAACAACAGAAACTCATCTCATCACTTAAGCCACTTGATGAAAACCTGCTTGAAACCACAATAGGCTATGAACAGCTTGCAGTCGATTTAACAGCATTTTTGGCACAACATGTGACCGACAAAAATGTCAAGGCATCACTCGACTTTGCACTGCTTGAAGATTTTGATCACCTTTATAGATATGCAAATCTTCTTGAAGTGGACATGAAGGCAAAAGCAGAAGATTATGTCGGCGACTATACAGAGATCATGCCAGCAAGACCGACTATTGCTCATCATCGTCACCCCTTTGACAGCGTGAAAAAACCGATCAATAATAAAACCGCCACCCCTTTTGACAAGTGTGCGGTAAGTATCATCACTGCGGCAGAGCAACAGACCATGAATTACTACATGAACCTAGGTGGCTTCTACAAAAACAAGATAGGACGAGAAATATATACAGAAATCGCAATGGTTGAAGAACAACATGTTACGCAGTATGGATCATTGATTGACCCGACTGCAAGTTGGTTTGAAATGTGCCTAATGCACGAATATATTGAATGTTATCTCTATTATTCAATGTACTGTGATGAGAGCGAAGGCTATATCAAAGATATATGGCAAATGCTTCTTGAACAAGAGATTGCTCACCTTCACGCATCAAAGCAAAATCTTGAAAAGTATGAGAAAAAATCATGGCAGGAAGTTATTCCTGACGGCAACTTCCCTACTCTTATTTCTTTCAAGTCGAATAAGGAATATATCCGTAATGTCATAAAGAACTCTGTGACCATGACCGCAAATAGAGAAGGCTTTATTAAACTCGATAAACTTCCAGACAATGCCGATTTCTTTAAGTATCAAAAGAAAGTGGTAAAAAATCCTAAAGACGACGCTTCTCATAAAGTGATAGAGTCGCATATCAAGATCTATGGACAAGATTACCGCGTTCAAGATAAGCCACACCCTATTAAGCCACTTGCTTCTCGTAAAAAGGACAATACCGATATAGGTAGAGTAAAGAGAGCTTCAAAATAATTTTATAAAAAATGACTAAATCTTATATAATTTATCTAAATTTAGTCATTTTTTATTGTTTTTTATCATTTTTTGCATACTTTTGTCGTTATTTTCTCAAAGTTTATCATTCTTTTTTTAAATATTACTTAATATACAAAAATTGATGTTATATGTTGAAGCGTCTTTAAAACCATTTTAAGTCCATCGTCATTTTCGACTAGGCGCTGATTTATACATAATTGCATGACAAAGCACTTTCCTTTGAATTGATTGGTCACTCTTTCTTTTTTACTAGAGTTAAAGATTGAATTGATAGAAAACTTTTTTATTCCTTGTCTATTTAATATGTTGATGATTTGATAAAATGCATACTGGTCATATTTTTTTGGTAAGAATAAAAGCATGTCATCGCTTCTTGTAGCATTGATTATGTGCAATTCTAAGAGAAGTTTAACTCTGTTATTTTTTAGCATCTGTTTTAAAGCATCTTTATAGGCATTTGATTTACTATTCATATAATCTAACTCGTTGTCACGAGATTTATATATAACAGAAAATTTAAACTCGTCATTTAAGATTTTGCAAAGACTTCCGCTCATACTCTCTGACATCTTCAATTTGTTATTGACAACACCAGCTTTTGCATGCGGTGCACTCAAAACTACACTGCTTGCATTATCGATACTCAAAAAATCACTCTCGCCTTGACTATTGTAAAAGACATGATCAATTTCTTTAAGCTTTGTAGTGTCAATGGATTTATCTCTTATACTGCTTTGCCTTCTTAATATATTACAAAACTCGTCAATAGCATTGACAATCTTCAGTATATTTTTTTCACTTGCCGACAAAAAGCCATAGTTTAACTCTAGTTGTATAGCTTTAGTGCCAACATTTCTTGACAGGCTACTTGTAATAGTTCTAAGGTTTGCTGAAAAAGGATGATCGGTCACTATATTAGTTACCTTGTATTTTTTTAGACAATCTATTAGGCAAGTGATAATCTCATTATCCTGAAAAACACTTTCTCCAAAATTTGTGCCAATGTTTACTTGTGCCTCTCGGTTTTTTGATAAACCATGCAGATCTAAAACCACCAAAGGCTTGAACTGTCTGCATTTTTCATATAAAAAGTCTTTATAAGATGACTTTTCATCATAATTTGCATCATCACCACAATTCTTAGTCTTATATAGAATGCTATAGCCAAAGTACTTGTGCAAGATATTGGCTATAACACCTGTATAACGCTCGGCATATTTAATTTTACCTTCTCGCGTTTGATTTGCAGAATGCGGGGCACTTATTAAAATATCGGTTATTTTACCTTGCTTGTACTCAAATGAATTATCAGTACCTTTTGTAACTATTTCTAAGATTTCATTAAGTTCACCTTTGGCAAGTTTCTTTAACATATTTTACTCCTTTAGTGCAATAAATAATAACATTAATAAACTATTTTAAAAAATCATAATCATATTGTCAATGAATTATGTAAATAATTTTATGAAGGCCTCGAAAAAAATTGAGATTTCGTTAAAATAGATGTTGATTTTTTTATTTGAATATGTTATACTAATAATAGTTTAGGAGGAAAATTTATGAAAAAATACAACGCAGTGATTGAGGCACAAATTAGCGCTTTGCAGGCTTGGAACGAACAAACACGCGATGGCGCGGAAGAAATCGTTGAAAATTTATTAAAAGAGCATAATGGAGAAACCGATGCTTTTTACCAAGCTTTAGATAATAAGGCTTATGGAAGCAGTTCGATTATGGTTGCACAAAAAGAAATTGAAGCACGAAAAAATGATTTGTTAAATCCTGAAACAAGGTATGATACAATAATTGATATTTTACGTTCAATACATGATAAATGGGTTGCAGAAAATGGTTTTAAGGTTTGGAGAGGAAATTGGGCTAAAACTGAAGAAAACCTATTCCAACACCTCCCTGTAGAATTAATCGGTATGCAAGAAACTGCAAAGGACCTAATGTTCTTAGCACCATTTCTTAATGAAATGGGAATTGATTGTGGTAAAATGGGCGAAGTTGAATTTACTCCATCTCAAGATGTAGTTAATGCGTATCAAAAAGCTGTTGACAAGTTTTGCAACATACACCATATCAATTCAAACAACATTGAAAGCAGGTTAAAATATATCATTGCAGGTTATTCACCTTTAAAAGAAGAAAAAAGCCCAGCAAAAAAACTCCCACTTGAAGTAGTATTTAACGAAAATAATAAAACTACACTTCATACTCAAAAAGAAGTAGTGGATTTTAGAAACGAAATGCTTTATTCAAATGTAAAACTTTTAGCAAACGACATCAACAAAAAAGTTGAACTTGACAATGGGCTAGCTAGGCAATAAGTGAATTTTAATTGAGTAGGATTTTAATAGTAAAAACATTGCGTAATTAAACAAACATTTGAAGATTATATTTTAAATTTATTTGAAAAAGGACAAGATAAAGAATAACTTTTAAAAAAATCTAGGTATTAGTCAAGCAATTTTGAAACTAGCAGTATTTTTAGAGAAAGAAAAGAGTATAAATTAAGTTTTATCTTAAAATATACTCTTTTTCTTTACTATATAACAACATACACATCATAAGTTTTGACATATGTTTTTGTTGTGCCACCTTTAAAAGTGCGTTGGGTGATGTGAGTTTCGGTGAATTGTTTTTTAGATGTTTGCTCGTTGACATGCGGTTGGTTTATGGAATAGTTAAGATATATTTCAATCTTTTTATCATACACTTTAATCTGCTTTATGAAAAGTTCTATTGCTCTGTCCGGACATTTCTTCATTGTATATTTGAAAAAGTTTTAAATATCTTCTTTTGTAAGTTCGTAGCGTTCTTTGGATTGTTCAATGACTAACTTTTCTTGAAGGTCTTTCTTTTGTTTCTCAAGTTCTTCAAGTCTAGATTTTGTGGTTTCGGTTAGTATTCCTTTTTCTATTGCTATCATAATATTTGAAATTGCAGTGTTAGTTCGTTGTAATTCATTTTTTAGCGTGTTTAATGAGTTATTGTTTCCAACTCTCTTTTTGTGAAGCTCATAGATTTTATTAGAAATTTCTTCCAAGTTCTCTGGGATGTTGAATTGAGATATTAAGAATTTATCTATCAAATTTTCAATAAAGGCTTTATCCATATTTCCAACTAGGCAATTTCTTTTCTTGGTAGTAATGCACTTGTAATATCGAATTGGTTGCCCATTTGAAGAAATTGCAGATACAGTATACATTTTCCTATCACAACATCCACAATAGATTTTATCTTTTAATCTAAAGATTTCGTAGTTATCTTTTCGACATCCGTAACGGTTTGCATCAAGTCGTTGCTTTACATTTTGAAATAACTCCCTTGAAATGATTGACGGATAGATTTTATCATAAGTTTTACCATTTAATCTATAAATTCCTGTGTAAAACTCATTCTTTAAATAGTGTCTTATGGTTTCTGGAATAAACTTTTTACCTTTGTTAGTTATACCTTCTTTTTCAAAGTCTCTACAAATTTGAAGTATTGTTTTACTACTTGCATAATCTTCAAATATGCGTTTGAGTATACTTGCTTCATCTTCGTTTATCTTTAACTTTTTGTTTTCCTTTATATACCCATAAGGTACTGAACCTATGCAATGTCCTTTCATTCGTGATTCATGAAGTCCACGGCATACTTTTTGTGCCAATTCCTCGCTGAAATATTGGTTCATACCTTCAAGCAGACTTTCAAGCAATACATCTTCTGGTGTTTTTGGTATGTTTTCCATAGTAGACAAAAGCTTCACTCCGTTGTCTTTTAAGTGTTTTCTATGTATTGCTGACTCATATTTGTTTCTCGCAAATCTATCAAGTTTGTAGAATAACACATAGCCCCACTTTTTGTTATTACTGTCTTTTAGGCTTCTCGCTCATCTGTTGTGCCAGAAATTGCTCGGTCTATGTAGGAATCCACAATGACAATATCATTTCGTTTAGCGAAATCCTGGCAAACATGAACTTGACCTTCGATTGACTGCTCGGTTTGGTTGTTGCTGGAATACCTAGCGTATATTACTGCTTTTTCACTTTTATTTTCTCCTTTTATTCTATTTTTCTGTCTTTCGACAGGAGCGAAACAAACGGAAACGAATTCGTGTTTTTATCTTTAAAACTATTATCAAAGGTTGCGAAACAATGCATTTTACCTTTGACAATAGTGAGTTTTCGTTTAAACTTCGCAACCGAAAGACTGATTACTTTTTGGCATTTCACTGATAACTTCTGGACTTACTTTGCCCATAACAACATCTTCATCAATACAAAGAAAATTATCAAAGAGAAGTAGTTTTCTATCCTCTTGTCCTATGGTGCAAACAACATCGCTTTCTAAAATGTCTGAAACGAAATATGTGTGTAGGTGTTTAGAGGCTTAGAGCATATAAATAAAACTTACTTCTCGGCTTGTCATTTTTGCGTTGTCTTATTTAATTTCAGTGAGAATGTTAGCACACTAAATTTTAAATTACCAGAAACTTTACCCATACAATTTTCAAACTGAAATATACATTTTTGGCAGTATTTGGATAAAACCTGCACCAACATCTCTATATATATAGCCACAAGAATGAGTGAAAGTTAAGGCAATATTCAAAAAATATTCCACTTTTTATTGTGGAACACTTGAAATTTTTACATATAAAGCATTGCATATCTTTCTTTGAATTTTCTTCTTCGTTTGTAAACTTTATCTACACTAATTCCTAAAAATTCTGCTATGAGTTTTGGCGCAACTCCGTTGTAATAATATTCAAAGATTTGATATTCAAGCCTATTTTTAATAATTTTTGATAAAACTTCTTTAACTTTTGAATAGTCTGGTTTTTCTTCAATGATTGGTTTGTCAGATGCAAGTTCTAAACATTCTTCTTCGTCTACCGTGTTGTTTGAAAACTTTAATTCTTTTCTTAGATAAACTTGTAAAATTCCAAGGCAAGCATTTTTAAGATTATCTATCTTCCTAGATTTTGATTTAGAATTTTTGCAAAGTTCACCAAGTTTGTGTCCTATGAATTTGCAAAGAAACAAACTTGCTTCTTGCACTAAATCATATGCATCGGAATATGTGTCTAATTGATTGTTATAGCAAATATCTCGCTTTAGCAAACTTTGCAATCTTTCAACTTTTGGTGTTGCACTGTATGCATACTTCTTAATGCTTTTGAGTGCACTTAATGCAAAACATTGAGATAACTTTTCAATGTTTCCTAGGGTGATAACCGTGTTGTTATCTAAAATTCCTTTTTTTTTCCATTTCTTTCATATATATACCCCTTTTATTTGCCTTTTGGCACAAACAAAAAGAGCATAGTTTGACTGATAATTTCAAAACTTTAAAATTTCATATACAACAAGTCAAGGAAAAAGAAATATATATTTTGTACAAAGAAAAAGCCTAAAGTAAAACCTTAATCTTAAAAGTAAACTAAAATATATATTTCCATTGAATTGTTGTAAGAACTATGCCACAACAACTAGCCAAAAGGCGAAGAAAAGAAATAAATACAAAAAATCTACTTTTGCCTTTTTAACCAAATCAATAAATTTTTAAAATCCATTTTTGTAACTAAGTGCTGACTTAGACATTTGTCAGTGAACAAAAATAAACAAAAACAAAAACGGCGTCGTAAAAAATGAGAAGGCGTGAGGCAATATGGGTTCACCATTTGCCAGCCTCTTATTTTAGATGCCGTTATGTTTGCAGAAATTTGTTTTACTTAAATTAAATTTTTTAAATTTCAAGTTTTCGCTGTTTTTTAAGTAGTGTATAAAAAATTTCTTTTTATTTTGTTTTGTCAAGTTTATTTGCGTGAGTGTGCTTGTCTTTCGGCGAAGCATTAGCGAGCCGACTTGTATCAAGACAAGCACACGTTTAACTGCCAAATTATTATAATATGCAATAATTTATTTATATTTATTAAGATGTTAATATTTTATTTTTCATATATTGATATGAAAATGGGAAAATTAAATCAACGATTGATGTTTCGCATCAAGTCATAAAACATATTGACATTTTCAGCAGTTATGTTTTCAAATTGATTATGCGATGTTATCAAACTTTTCGCTTTTAACTTTCCACAAGTTATGTCATCAACAAT
>CALVML010000026.1 GCA_944345705.1 uncultured Clostridia bacterium
CTGAAAAAAAGATGATTCATAGTGCTATCGTTGGGGCTATTCAAGATGCAGGTTGCAAAGCTAGTGAAATCAATATACTGCTTGCAGGAGATTTGCTTAATCAAATTATTTCCTCGTCATACGCGGCTAGAAGTTTTGACTTTCCTTTTTTTGGCATGTTTGGGGCTTGCTCCACGATGTCGGAATGTATCGCAGTTGGCGCGTCACTCATTAATGGTCATGAATTTGATAAAGTAGTATGCTCGACTGGCTCTCACTTTTCAACCGCAGAAAGACAATTCAGATTTCCGCTGGAACTTGGCAATCAAAGACCACCAACATCTCAATGGACTGTGACAGGAGCAGGGGCCTGTGTTATCGCTAAAGAAGGCAAAGGTCCTAGTGTTACAATGGCAACTTTCGGCAAGGTTATTGATTGGGGAATAAATGATGTCAATAACATGGGTGGCGCTATGGCGCCTGCCGCAATGGATACTATGCTTGCGCATTTTAAAGACACGAATACCACTCCTGATGACTATGATTTGATTGTAACGGGCGATTTAGGAAAACTTGGAAGTGAAATTCTTATTGATTTAATGGAAGACAATGGCATAAAGCTCGGATTAAATTATAATGACTGCGGTCAAATGTATTTTACGAGAAATCAAAACACACTTTGCGGGGGAAGCGGTTGTGGGTGCAGTGCAACTGTTTTAAATTCTTTTATCATGCACAAGCTTAAAAATGGCGACTATCAAAAAGTGTTGTTTATGCCTACAGGTGCATTGATGAGTACAACCGCGACACAACAAGGTGAAACGATACCAGGTATCTGTCATGCTATCGTACTTGAAAGCAATGTAAAACCTACAAAGAAAACTAAAACTTTGGCTGTAGATCAATCTTTTAAAAATTTGGAGAAATCTAATTTGGGTAATGATGTAAATACCGATAAACCGAATAAAAATAAAGAAAAAGAAAGTTCAAAAGACAAGGTAAAAAGTAAGGTGGCTAATAAAAAAGTTGATACTAAATCGACTAAACAAGATAAATAGCCAATAATTCCAATAGAGATTAATATTAATATCGGATAGGAGAGATTAAGGAGAAAGTTATGTATTATTTATGGGTATTTTTAATAGGCGGTTTTATTTGTATGCTTGGTCAAGTTTTGATTATTTATACAAACATCACATCTGCTCGAATACTTGTAACTTTTGTGCTTATTGGTGTAGTATTGCAGGCGTTTAATATATTTGATCCAATAGCACAATTTGCAAAGGCTGGAATAAATGTGCCGATAATAGGCTTCGGAGCGTCACTTGCAAAAGGGGCAATGAGTGCGGTTGAAAGCAAAGGACTTCTTGGTGCATTTACTGGCGGACTAGAAGCAACTGCAGGCGGAATTGCTGCTGCAGTGTTATTTGCATTCTTATTTAGTTTAATTTTTAAATCTAAAACAAAAAATTAGTCAACTCGATAAAATGGCAGTTGTATGTAAGACAACATACAATATATAGTAGATACGCAAAAATTGTCAAATTTTAGATTAATCTATCATAAATATATTAGTAAATGGATTATGAAAAGGCGTGCTATTTAAAAAAGAGAAGAAGAAAGATGTCAAAAAAAACAAAACTAAGAATTGTTTTGGCTGTTTTTTTGGCAATTATCTTGCTTCTTGTTTTTTATTATCTTAAGGTTATATGTCCTATCATAGTCAACTTAAGTCAAGAAAAGGTGCGCGCAATTGCCACTAGTACTATAAGTGAGGTTGTTGGCGATGTCATGATACAAGATGGCGTTGAATACGATAAGCTTGTAAAAGTGACCTTTGCGAGCGAAAATAAAGTTGAAATGATAGAAATCGACACGGTAGAAGTCAATATTCTGATTAGACAGGTTACTGAACTTGTGCAAGAGCGTTTTAATAGTCTTGGAGAAGAAGGGATAACAATTTCACTTGGTACATTTACAGGAATTCCGTTTCTCTTTGGACTTGGGCCGAATGTTGCAATTGAACTTGTACCAGTAGGAACGGTAAGCACGCATGTAAAATCGGAATTTCAAAGTGCAGGCATAAATCAAACTTTGCATAGATTAAATTTTATAGTCAATTCTAATATTGGAATGGTACTTCCTGGAATGACTCAAAACTTTCAAACAGAACTCGAGGTGCTTTTATGTGAAAGCATTATAGTGGGCGATATACCAAGCGTCTACTTGCAAGGTAGTATTATTTAATGTTTGCTAATAAATTTGTATCAAGAGCCGATTAAATAAATTTTACTTATATTTCTTCGTTTTAACTTTAATTTCATATCTTGATTTTAACATTATGATATAGAGAATTTTTAGTGATCCAATTGCCTAAAATGTTGTGAAAATAAAAATTTTAGTTATTTTTATATATAAAAAAAGGAATTTTGAAAAGTTTGTAGTATATTTAGATTAAATGGCATTTTTTAGGAGATTTAAAATTGCAGAATAGTGGTTTTTCTACTCAGTGGCTTTATGAACTAAAGCAAAAAAATGATATTGTTTCTGTTGTTGGTAAATATATTCGTTTAGAAAAAAAAGGTGGCAAATATTGGGCATGCTGTCCATTTCACAATGAAAAGACACCTTCTTTTGTTGTTAGCGAAGATGGCTTTTTCTATTGCTTTGGCTGTAAAGAGAGTGGAGATGTCATTTCTTTTGTCATGAAATATGAATCCTGTGATTTTGGACAAGCTATTGAAATTTTGGCAAAGAATGCAGGTATGGAAGTGCCTAAATACACAGGCGAAAATAAAATTTTTGAGAAGAAAGAGAAAAAAGATAGAATTTTAAAACTTTTAGATTTAACGCAAAAACACTACCAAGCAAATCTTTATACTAAAAATGCAAAGCCTGCGCAAGATTACATAAAACTTAGAAAGCTTACAAAGCATGAACTTGATGACTTTAAACTTGGCTATTCACTTGGTTATAACGAGCTTATTACATATCTTACATCGCAGGGTTTTTCGCGTCAAGAAATGCTTGATGCTGGAGTTGCTGGGGTGCGTAACGGGAATTATTACGATGTCATGGCAGAGCGTCTTATTTTCCCGATCTTTAATGCTTTTGATGAATGTGTAGGCTTTTCAGCAAGATATCTAGGCAAAACCGATTATGCTAAATATAAAAATACTGCAGAAACGCTGGTTTTTCAAAAGGGTAAAATTGTATTTGGAATTAATCTTGTTAAGCACATAAAACAGTCACAAGGAATCAATAATTTGATCGTCGTAGAAGGGCAGATGGATGTAATAGCCATGCATAAGGCGGGATTTAAAACAACAGTCGCCTGCATGGGTACGGCACTTACTAAGGACAATGCCATGCAACTTAAAAAATTATCGGAAAATATAGTGCTTTGTTTTGATGGTGATGGTGCAGGGCAGAAAGCCACTATAAAGAGTATTGACATCTTACGCGAAATGGGCGTGAATTTAAAAATTGTACTTCTTCCTGAAGGAAAAGATCCTGACGAAATTTTAAACGCTTATGGTAAAGACTATCTTGCTAACTTGATTGAAAATGCTCTTTCGCCTACAGACTATTTGATAGAAATTGAAAAGAAGAATTTTAATCTTGAAAAATCCGATGAAAAAAGTCGCTTTGTACTTGCCTGTCTAAATCATATTTCTAAACTTGAAAGTGAAAGTGCTGAAGATGTTTACCTTGAAAAATTGCGAGATTTGACATCAATTCCTATGGATATTTTACGGCGTGACATCTTAAAATTGAAAAAGGGAACAGCAAAACCAAAAACCGAGGAAAAAATAGATAAAGATGTTTTAATTTCGCGAGAAAATGGGAATATTAGGGCTATAAAGTATATTCTTGCAAGCCTTATATATCAAAAGGACTTTGTAGATAAAAGAATAGATTATCAAAGGTTACTACCTAAATATAGTGAAATCATCAAACTTGCTTATCAAAAAACGCCTATATCGTCATATTTTGATTTGTTAGATGTAGAGGAGTTTCCACTTTTAAAGGACTGCTTTAATGTGGAATTTGAAAAGTTTAAGGGAAATGAAAAGGGGTATTTTGAGCAGTGTTTATGGTTTTTGATCAATCAAGAATACATTAAGTTGCAAAATGAGATAACTGAGGAATTTAAAAATTGTCAAGATTTAGATAAGCGAAGGAAGCTGATGGAAAGACTTGCTAAGATTACTAAATCACTCAAAGAAAAGAATATGGAGGAATTTTATGCCAGATAATAAGATTGATATAGAGATGAAACGCATTTTTGATATGGCTACCAAGAAAGGCTCTATCAATGAATCTGATATTTATGAAAAACTTTTAAGATATGATATTTCTGCACCTGAAATACAGAAATTTATCAAGAAACTTGAAAACAACAAGATTAGAATTTTGAAAACCGAACTTGATGTCGATTTAGACAGTGACTTAAATGATATAAGCGGTTTTACATCGGTTGATGATCCTGTAAAAATGTATCTTAAAGATATAGGCAAAGTGCCACTTTTGACACCAAATGAAGAAACTGAACTTGCTAAAAGAATTTTGGTAGGTGATGAAGAAGCGAAAGCAAGATTATGTCAAGCAAACCTTAGACTTGTTGTTTCAATAGCAAAGAAATGGGCGGGAAATAAATCGTTAACATTCCTTGACCTTATTCAAGAAGGCAACATGGGACTTTTGAGAGCGGTTGAAAAGTTTGACTACACAAAAGGCTTTAGATTTTCAACTTATGCTACTTGGTGGATAAAGCAGGCGATCACTAGAGCAATTGCAGATCAGTCGAGAACTATAAGACTTCCTGTACACATGGTTGAAACTATCAATAGATACGGAAGGACTGTAAGACAACTGACACAAAAGTTGTCAAGAGAACCGACCACTGAGGAGATAGCCGAAGCCATGGGAATTAGCGAAAACAAGATTGTGGAAATACAGAAGAGTGCACTTGATCCTGTTTCGCTAGAAACTCCAATTGGTGAAGAAGAAGATAGTAAGATGAGCGACTTTATTGAAGATGAGTCTGCAAAGAGTCCTATGGAAGTTGCATCTCAAAAACTTTTGCATGAACAACTTTTGGCAGTGCTTGAAACTCTTACACCACGCGAACAACAGGTTATTCGTGAAAGATATGGTCTTATTGATGGCAAGAGTAAGACGCTTGAAGAAGTTGGCAAAGAATTTAGCGTTACTAGAGAGCGTATAAGACAGATTGAAGCCAAAGCATTAAGAAAACTCAAACATCCAAATAGAAGTAAGAAACTTATTGACTTTATCGACTAATTTGTTTAATTTGCGCTGAAAGTAATAAAAGCGTTAACAAAAAAAATAGTTTTAGCTAACTTTTCCAAATAAATTTTATATTTGGAAAATTTTGATAATAAATTAATTGATAATTTTAATTGACAAAATCGTCTATTTAAAATAAAATAATTAAAATTTCCATAAAAGGAGTGGTAGCATGGATATTAGTAAAATATTAGAATATCAAAAACTTGATAGCAATTTATATTCTATTGAAAAGGATATTCGAAATAGTGAACATAAGAAAAAAGCAAACTCAATGCATGAAAACATGAGAAATGCTCAAGCAAAATCAGTAAAACTTGAGCAGAGAGCAGGAGCACTTATCGCAGAAATCGATAAAGTCAAGAAACAACTTAAAACTCAAAATGATAAGCTTGCAGAGTTTATGTCTAAGGACTTATCGAAAATGACAAAAGAGGAACTTGATAATATCGAAAGCCTTAAAAACAAATTAAGCCAAAATCTCAACATACTTGAGAAAAACTTGACAACACTTGCAGAAAATGTCAACTCTGTACTTGCAGATTTCAATAAGACCATTAAAGTGTTCAATTCATCAAAAGATGAATACGCAAAAGCAAAAAAATCTTATGACGATCATATCAAGGGAGTGGAGCAAGAAAAGGTAGAGATTGAGAGAAAATTAAAATCACTTGAAAAAAACATAGATGGCAAACTACTTGAGGCATATAAAAAGCGTAGAGGAGAAAATATTTTCCCTATAGTCGTTGCTCTCAATGGCAACAGCTGTGGTGGCTGTCATGTAGAACTTCCGTTTGCAAATATAGTCAAACTCGATAGTGAAGGAATACTTATTTGCGAGCATTGCAGGAGAATAATCTATAAACCATAAAAATACAGAAATTTGCTTTGTGAGCTTTAAAAATAGTTTTTAAATATTTTGAATTTTTATAAAATTTGTGCAGAAATATTGCTGCACAATTTTTATTTCGTTAAATGATTAAAATTGCTTTACATTATTTTAAATAATCTTTATAATTAAATCATAAAGAGAAGGCATTATGATTTTTAAAAAGTTTTTTAATAAAGATGCCGATAAAGTACAATATGTTGCTAATAAATTTAATCTGCCTTTGCAGATTGCCGACCTGATTTTGAGTAGAGGGATATCTACTGAAGAAGAAATAGAAGAATTTTTAGATCCTAAAACTTTGCATAATCCGTTTTTGTTAAAAGGCATGCAAGGTCTTGTTGATAGGGTCAAAATTGCAAAGGAACTAGGCGACAAAGTGCTTATTTTCGGCGATTATGATGTTGATGGTGTGAGTGCGACTGCAATCATGCTTAAGACGCTTCAAAAATTTGGAATAAAAGCAGATTTCTATTTGCCAAATCGCTACATTGATGGATATGGGCTGACAAATGCGGTTGTAGATAAGATTGCAAAAAAGTATAGTCCAAATCTTATTATTACAGTCGATTGTGGTATATCATGCTATCAAGAAGTCGACTATGCAAAGACACTCGGCATTGAAATAATCGTGACAGATCATCATGAAATACCTGAGATATTGCCAGATACTATCGTTGTCAATGCAAAAATGCAAGATCAGCAGTATCCTTTTAGAGAACTTTGCGGAACAGGCGTTGCTTTTAAATTTGCTCAAGCTCTGCTTGGTGAAAAGGAAGCAGAAGAATTTTTGCCAATCGCCGCAATTGCCACCATTGTTGACATTGTACCTCTCAAAAATGAAAATAGAACTATTGTTACAAGGGGTCTAAAACTTTGTGACAAGTATTTGCCAATAGGTTTAAAGATAATGTTCAAAGAATATGACATCTCGACATTAAAGCCAAATTCGACAGATATTTCATTTAAAATAGGGCCAAAATTAAATGCTTCGGGCAGAATGGGTGATGCGACAGACTCACTTAAGATTTATTTTGAGCAGGATCCTGTCAAGGTGCGAACTTGTCTTGAGAAAATAAAACAGCACAATACTAAACGACAGGAGATCTGTAATGCGATCTATGAAGACTGCGAAAAGGCACTTGCAAAGATTGATATGAAAAGACAGCGCATTATATCTCTTGCTTCGAAAAAATGGGATAAGGGTGTGCTTGGTATAGTCTGCTCTAGGCTTGTAGAGAAATATCATAAGCCTGTCTTTCTATTTGCTCAAGATGGGGATATATTAAGCGGATCGGGCAGAAGTATAGATGATATAAATATTCACCAGCTTTTGTCATCTTTACAGGATATTTTGGAAACTTTTGGCGGACATTCAATGGCGGCAGGGTTATCGTTAAAACGAGAAAATTACGAAACATTTGTAAATAAAATAAACGCCTTTGCTCTCAACAATATAAATGACGAAGTTTTTATTCCTATTAAATACTATGATCAAGATATTCAGGAAAAGGATATAACTCCAGAATTCGTCAACAAACTTTCGCTTTTAGAACCTTTTGGTTGTGAAAATCCAAGACCTAAATTTAAGATTACTTCTCAAAATGTTCAAATTTTCCCTATGAAGAAATATCCGCAACACGCACGCATTTTAATAGGTAATCTCGAACTTACTTATTTTAATATGACAAAGAATATTATTAAGATTTACTTTGCTAGAAATAAGTCCTTTATCTTTGAATTTCAACCGAGATCTTTGAAAGGTATTGTGGATGAGTTTGACGGTGGCAGTTTTATAGTTGAAGATGCCTACAAAAAACTCAACTCAATAGAGATTAATCAGCTTGTCATAAAGGGTAATGGAAATGCACAGTATACTCTTTATCCAGATAGTGAACTTTTGTCTTTTGTGAGTGGAACAAAGACCACTGTATTTGGCACTTGTTTTGTAACATATTCTTGTTTTGACTATGTTGAATTTGCAAAAAACTTTTCAACAAGTGGTATCTATAACTTCAATATTTATAGTGACAGCGAGATAGGCTATAACAGTTTGCTTCTATCGCCGAAGGGAATAAATTGGGTGAAGAATTTTGACAAGATAGTATTTTTGTCGCCTGTTTGTGACCTAAACTTTATATCTGCAATAAATCAAATTAGTGATGCAAAAATCTATCTTCCATTTGAAAAGAATGAAGATAAGCGAAAGTTTAGCGGTGTAGATTTGTCGCGTATAAGCTTCGGTAGGATATTTAAAGCATTATCTTATAAGAGCGGAAAAAGCGTCTATAATGTGTTTGATCTGTACGATAAATGTGACTTTGGTAATGCAATATCTTTCTCTACATTCTATGTGGCACTTCTTGTATTTAATGAACTTAAGCTTATAAAAATAGATGAGGGAGAGCAGGTAACAATTACAATCAATAAGGATAAGAAAAGTGAGTTAAATCTTTCGAAAATTTATAAACAGATTTTAGAGATAAAAGATGTCTTTAGGGAGGAGAAAAATGGCGGAACAGGAAACAATTAAAGAGATTAAAGATAAAATCTACCTTAATTATTCGCTAGATGATCAAGATAAAACAATCGTAGAAAAGTCACTCGAGATTGGTATCAATTTCGATCGAATAAAAACAATACTTGATTTGATTATACAGATAAGACTTGACAAAAGCTCGGTTTTAGGGTTTTTGGCCTATCAGCATTACAAGGTCTTTCCTGATAAAAATGAAGAGATTTATAATCTCTTGAATGACGAAGAAAGGCAAATGTTTGCCGATTATAAAACAATTCGAGATATCTCATCGCTTACCTTGAGTGAAGAAATAGACGATATTCGAAAGATGTTTATCATTATGGGGCAAGATCTGCGTGTAGTGATCATAAAACTTTGTGGAATTTATTACGATATCAAGACCCTCAATCTTCCGCTCAATGATGACGAGTGGCATTTTGTAAAGCAAGTCAAGGAAGTCCATGTGCCACTATGCGAAAGACTTGGGCTTGATAGTCTAAAACAAAATCTTGCAGATAATGTTGTTAGGCTTTCAAATCCAGACGAATATAAAAGGTTACTTTCAACTGTCGAAAGCAAAAAGGAAGAAAATGAGAAACAGCTCGAGCTTACTCGATCAAAACTTCAAGCAATTTTAGATGATTTAAAGATAAATGGAGAGATAATTTGTCGAATTAAGCATATTTCTTCTATATTCAATAAACTTCATAATAAAAATGTAAGCATAGACAAAATCTATGATATTTTGGCAATGAGAGTGATTGTCGACACCGTTGATGAGTGTTATGCAATTCTTGGCAGAATTCATGCAATCTATAAGCCAATGATCGGCAGGGTAAAGGATTATATTGCAAACCCTAAGCCAAACGGCTATAAATCTCTGCATACCACCATAATTGTCGATAATCAGCATCCACTTGAAGTGCAGATAAGAACGCGTGAAATGCATAAGGAAGCCGAATATGGCGGAGTATGTGCACACTGGCTATATAAGGAAAAGAAGGACAAGAAAAACGATTTTGATAACAGGCTTACATGGTTTAGACAAATTATTGAAAATGCCAAGAATATGTCTAACGAAGACTTTATCGACACCTTGAAAAGCGAACTATATAATGGGGTGATCGTAGTTCAGACACCGAAAGGAAGGGTTATAGAATTTCCTGAAGGCTCGACGGTTATTGACTTTGCTTATGCAATACACACGGACATCGGCAATACTTGTGTTGGTGCAAAAATCAATGGCAAACTCAAGCCACTTACTACCACTTTGTCAAACGGTGACATAGTCGAAATACTTACAAATGTCCACTCGAAAGGACCAAGCAGAGATTGGCTTAAGATTGTAAAGACCAGCGGTGCAAAGAGCAAGATTAAGGCTTTCTTTAAAAGTGAACTAAAAGATGATAATGTTAAACTTGGCAAAAGTATGTTTAATCAAGCAGTTCAAGATAAGGGGCTTATTCCATCACAACTATTGATTGAGTCATACACTAAAGAGATCTTTAAAAGAATTAATGTTGATGATGTGGACGAAATGTATGCAGGAATTGGCTCAGGTTCACTTTCGGCGAACAATGTTGTTAATAGATTTATAAACCTTCTCAATATCGACAAAAAGAAGATTGCAAAAATTGAAAATGTGGTACACTTAAAACGCAATAAAGAGGGTGTCCTTATCGATGGAGATAGTGGAATGCTTGTGCGATTTGCTGGATGTTGCAATCCAATTGAAGGTGATGATATTGTAGGATACATTTCTCGCGGAAAGGGTGTGGCGATACATAGAAAAAATTGTCCAAACCTTAATTATCTTGAAAAGGAAAGATTGCTTTCAGCAACATGGCAGATAAAGGAAAATACAACCTTTACTACAAATGTTAAAGTTATTGCAGAAAAGGCAAACAATAATATTGCCAAACTGACAACGCTTCTTACAGGACTAAAAGCAATCATTAAAGGGTTTGATGCTAAAGATGTTGGTGACAATTTTGTGTGTACGCTTATCTTGGAAGTAAAAAACATCGCCGAATTAAATTCTATAATCAATTCAATTAAAAACATGAAAAATGTGACAAGTGTTTATAGGAGTGAATAAATGGTTAGCACAAATAGAGAAGAATATTTAATCGAACTGCAAGATTTAATCAAACTCTTTGGTTTAAAGGAAGATGAGATAAATGTATACCATAATGAGAGCCAAATAGGCAACCGAATCAAAAATGATTTTGTAATAGAATATCAAAATCAAAAAACAGAAAAGAGTTATGAATATATAATCGATATGACCTTAAATGTTTTAAGGAATAAATCATATCGTAAAAGAATGGTTAAAAATCATCTATATTTAATTTTAACAAGTGTAACAAACAAGACTTTAGTATGGGGATCTCTAACAGGTGTTCGTCCAACTAAATTTGCTCGAGATCTTATAATGAACAACGAAGTGCGCGAGCATTTGATTGAAGAATGTTTGGAGCGAGAATATTATGTGCAGAAATCTCGAGCAAAGCTTGTCAACATGATTTTAAAAAATCAAAAGTGTATAATAAGAAATGACAACCTTATAGACCTATATGTAAATATTCCAATATGTCCTACGCGGTGCTTATATTGTTCATTCATCTCCAGTGAAGAGAGCAGAGTTAAAGACCAAATTGAAAGTTATGTTGACAATCTTTTAAAAGAGATTGACGCGGTAAAAGATATAATCAAAAAGAAAGCATATATTGTAAGAACGATCTATATAGGTGGCGGAACTCCAAGCGTGCTTAGTGCAAGCTTGCTTGACAAACTTTTGTCTGCACTCAATTTTCCTGTCAGTGAGTTTACTGTAGAATGTGGACGAGCCGATACCATAACTAGAGAAAAGCTTTCGGTTTTAAAAAAGCATAGGGTGACGCGTATATCAATCAATCCGCAAACTTTTTGCGAAGCAACGCTAAAACGAATAGGGCGAAAGCAGAAGAATAGTGAAGTGTTAAGTGCATACTCTCTTGCACTCGAATTTGGATTTAATGTCAATATGGATATAATCGCTGGCTTGCCGGGAGAAAAACTAGGGATTTTTAAAAGAACAGTAAATACTCTACTAGAACTCTATCCAGACAATATTACAGTGCATACGCTTTCAGTCAAAAATGGAGCCTTATTAAAAAATGATGTTTCATCGTTAAGTGAACGAGATATCGTAAAGATGATTGATTATGCTCAAAGTAAGCTTATTGAAAATGGATATAAGCCATACTACCTATATCGTCAAAAAAATCAATTAGGTGGACTTGAGAATGTTGGCTATTTTAGAGATGATAAGGTTTGTATATTTAATATCGATAGCATGGAAGAAACAAATACTGTCATCGGTATTGGTGCGGGCGCTATCAGTAAAAGGGTATTCAACATAGAAAATCGCATAGAAAGACTCCCTAATGTCAAATTTATTGGAGATTATATTTCACGTATTGATGAAATGATAGAAAAAAAGAAAAAATTCTTTGAATAGTAGAATAAAATTCTAAAATAAACTTTACAACTTTAATAAAATATGTTATATTTATTAAGTCGATAACCTTTTGCACAGTGAGAATGACACCTTCAGACACTTTGCTTTGCTTAAGGAGTAAAATTTTAAATTGGAGGAAAATATGGAAAAGAAAGAGATAATTGACAAGTTCAAACTCTCTGAAAATGATACAGGTTCTGTTCAAGTGCAAGTTGCACTTTTGACTGCAAGAATCAATCATCTTCAACAACATTTGAAAAACAATCCAAAAGATAACCACTCTAGAAGAGGTTTGCTTCAAATGGTTGGTAAGAGAAAGGGCTTCTTATTATATCTCAAAGAGAGAGATATTGAAGCTTACAGAAAGCTTATCAAAGAACTTTCAATAAGAGAAGTTAAGTAAAAAACAAAAGGGGAGAATGTTTTTATCAACCCCTTTTTTGTTTAAATACAAATCAAAATTTAAGGAGAATTTATGAAAGAAGACGCAAAAGTTTTTTCAATTGAAATTGGCGGAAAAAATGTGACTTTTGAAACAGGCAGACTATGCGAACAATCAAATGGAAGCTGTCTTGTAAGATGTGGCGATACAGTTGTTATGGTTAATGTCACAATGTCAAAAATGCCAAGACCGGGAATTGATTTCTTCCCACTTCAAGTCGATTATGAAGAAAAAATGTATTCAGTAGGAAAAATACCTGGAGGTTTTAAGAAAAGAGAAGGAAAGCCATCAGATAAGGCTATTTTAACATCTCGTCTTATCGATAGACCTCTTCGTCCACTTTTCCCAAAGGGATTTTATCACGATGTATGCGTGATTGCAACAGCACTATCTGTTGATCCTGATGTTGCACCAGAGCCACTTGCAATGCTTGGCTCTAGCTTTGCACTAACTATTTCGGATATTCCATTCAATGGCCCAACAGGTTCTGTTCAGGTTGGTCTTGTAGATGACAAGTTTATCATCAACCCAAATGCTGAAGAAAGAGAAAAATCACTCATTCATTTGACTGTTGCAGGTACTAGTGATGCTGTATTGATGGTTGAAGCAGGTGCAAAGGAAGTACCTGAAGAAAAGATGCTTGATGCAATCATGTTTGCTCATGAAGAAATCAAGAGGATTGTTGCTTTCCAACTTGATGTAAAGAAGCAAATTGGAAAACCTGTAAATGAACATCTCGTTTATGAAATTGTACCAGAAGAAATTGACAAAGCGGTACGCGAGTATGCAGACAGCAAACTTGACTATGCACTTGATACCTTTGATAGAGGAGAAAGACAGGCAAGACAAGATGAAGTTGACGCTGATGTTAAAGAGCATTTTGCAGAAATCTTCCCTGAACAAGAAAAATTCATCGGTGATGTACTCTATAAAATGACAAAAGAGAAGGTTCGTGCAAGAATTCTTAATGAAGGTGTAAGACCTGACGGAAGAAAACTTACTGAAATCAGACCAATTTGGTGTGAAGCAGGTGTGCTTCCTAGAGTACACGGTAGTGCTATATTTACAAGAGGACAGACTCAAGTTATGACATCACTTACTCTTGGCACTGTATCTGATATGCAAAAACTCGATGGACTTGACGATGAAGAAGTAAATCGCTATGTTCACCATTACAATATGCCAGCTTATGCAACAGGCGAAGCAAGGGGAATTAAGAGCCCGGGAAGACGAGAAATTGGACATGGAGCACTTGCTGAAAGAGCACTTGAGCCTGTAATACCATCAGAAGAAGAATTCCCTTATGCATTAAGACTTGTAAGTGAAGTATTATCTTCAAATGGTTCATCATCTATGGCTTCTGTTTGTGGATCAACACTAGCGCTTATGGATGGTGGTGTGCCAATCAAAAGACCGGTTGCAGGTATAGCAATGGGACTTATTAAAGACGATGTAAGCGGAAAAGTTGCAGTTTTAAGTGATATTCAAGGACTTGAAGATTTCCTTGGAGATATGGACTTTAAAGTTACAGGTACAACTGAGGGCGTAACTGCTATTCAAATGGATATAAAAATCAAGGGTATAGATAAAAATATCCTGACAACAGCTTTAAAACAAGCTAGAGAAGGTAGGCTATTTATCATGAATAAACTGCTTGCTGAAATTGAAAAACCTAGACCACAACTTTCAAAATACGCACCTAAGATCATTACATTCAGTATTGATCCTGATAAAATCAAAGATGTTATTGGCTCTGGCGGAAAGATGATCAATAAGATTATCGATGAAACAGGTGTTAAGATTGATATCAATGATGACGGACAAGTATTCATTGCTTGCCAAGATATTGAAAATGCCGAAAAAGCAAAGAAAATCATTCTTGGCATTGTAGAAGAAGTCGAAGTCGGTGATGTATATGATGCAAAAGTTGTTCGTATAATGAATTTTGGTGTTTTTGTTGAGTTTGGTGGAAATAAGGAAGGAATGATTCATATTTCTAAACTTTCAAATAGGAGAATTAAGACACCTGAAGAAGTAGTTAAAATCGGTGACGAGGTTGAGGTTGAAGTAATTAAAAT
>CALVML010000027.1 GCA_944345705.1 uncultured Clostridia bacterium
TGCAAAAATTCGTTATGCATCCAAAAATGTACCACTTTATGTCCTTCAAGGCAATCACTTTGAGCAATTTCATTTTCATGATGTATTGTCCTATGGTCTACTCCGCCTGTATGGATATCAATATGATCACCCAAAAACTTTTTACCGATTGTAGAACATTCTATATGCCAACCTGGATAGCCCATACCCCACGGACTTGACCACTGCATAATATGCTCTTTTGGTGCATTTATCCAAAGTGCAAAATCTGCAGGATTTCGTTTTTCGCTGTCAACTTCAATTCTCGCTCCTGCTTTCTTTTGATCTACACTACCGCCAAGAGCACCATACTGGGCAAATTTAGAGATATCAAAATATATGCCCTTGCTGGTTTGATAGGCATAATCCATATTCAGCAATTTACTTACAAAGTCAATTATGTCTTCAATTACAGTCGTTGCAGGACAGATATGCTCAGGAAGATCAATATTGAGTTTCTTTATATCTTGCATAAATATTTCAGTATAGAACTTAGCAATCTCGTAAGGTGATTTATGTTCTCTTTCGCTTGCAACAAGCATCTTATCTTCACCCTCGTCTGCGTCACTTGTAAGGTGACCTACATCGGTGATATTCATAGCGCCATCAATCTCGTATCCGTTATATTTAAGTACTCGTCTAATATTATCTACAAAAAGATATGCTCTCATATTGCCGATATGTGGATAGCTGTAGACAGTCGGCCCACAAGAATACATCTTAACCTTTTCGCCAAAAGGAGTAAATTCTTCCTTTTTTCTAGTAAGTGAATTATAAAATTTTATCATGTTATCTCCTAATCTTTCTATCATGAAAAATCAAATTGCAAAAATTTTGCAATCGTTTTTCTCAATAAATATATAATATATTTACACTATAACAAATAACTATCTATTGATAGTAAATATTTTTTATTTTAAACTATTCTATTAAGATATGTCAACATTAAATCCATTGCCTTGTCTTCATCAGGTGAGGAAGATTTTAAAGCTTTTTCAATTTGACTTACATAATCTTCAATTTCTTTTTTGCCCTTGTCTGTCACTTCGACAAGACGACATCGTTTATCTATGCTCGATTGTTTGATTATGATAGATCCATCCTTTTGAAGCTGTGAAATCATCAAAGCAAAGTTGGTTTTTTTTATGCCAAGTTTATCAATAATCATACTTATCGTTAAATTTTGGTACAACGAACAGAAAAATAGGATTTTTTTACGCAAAAATCCACCTTCCCTATGACTTTTCATAAGATTTTCAAGAAGTGCTTCTATTTCAATTAATTTTTCCGCTCTTTTCATAATTTCTCTCTTTTCCTTTCTAGTATATCTAAAAAAAATATTAAATGCAAGCAATTTTTAGTTGATTTTTATTTTACTTGCAATTAAAATATATATATGCATATTGAAGGACCGATAGAAGAAATTATATTTAGAAATGAGCAGAACGGTTACACCGTTTTTGTTTTGGATTTTAAGACTACGCCAGTAGTCTGTGTAGGCAAACTTGTCAGTGCAAATGTAGGAGAAAATCTTGCGCTTGATGGCGAATATGTCAATAACAGCAAATATGGATATCAGTTTGCCTTTTCATCTTATGAAGTCGTTTTACCCTCTACCCTTGCAGGAATTGAAAAATATCTAAGTTCAGGACTGATTAAAGGCGTAGGCCCTGTGACCGCTAAAAATATAGTAAATCACTTTAAAGAACAAACCTTTGATATCATAGAGATGTCGCCATCTTCACTTGCCGAAGTGAGAAATATAAGCATGAAAAAGGCTCTCGAGATTGGCGAGAAATTTAAGGAGCTAAAAAAACTACAAAACTCAGTCATGTTTTTGCAAAAATACAATATTTCCACCAACATGGCTCTCAAAATATATGATATTTATGGCTCAAATACTATAGAAATTGTTAAAAATAATCCTTATAGGCTGGTCGAAGATGTTGACGGCATCGGCTTTATGACTGCCGATAAGATTGCAAAAAATATAGGCGTGCCACAAAACAGCGAATACAGAGTACGAGCTGGAATTTTGCACACTTTGAATTCCACGATTGATAAAACCGGCAACACATACCTGCCTAAAGCCATGCTCATCAATATTTCACAAAATCTTCTTGAGATGGACTATGAAGAAAACAAGGAACTCTATGAAAATGCGCTGAGCGGACTAACTCTTGACAAAACTGTGCTTATAAATTGGCAAGATGGATATGAGATAGTAATTCCATCAAAACTATATTTTTATGAAACATCAGTTGCGCAAAAACTTGCCTTGCTGAATAGTTCAACTAAGCAAACTGAATACAAAATAGACGATGAAATACTACATTTCGAAGAAAAAAATAAAATTTCCTTTCATGATGAACAAAAAAACGCAATTATCACTGCAATCAACAGTGGTGTATCTGTAATAACAGGTGGCCCTGGAACAGGCAAGACGACAATCATTAAATGTATTATCGAGATACTTAGTCAACACAATCAAAAATTTATGCTTCTCGCCCCTACTGGACGGGCTTCTAAGCGAATGAGTGATGCAACAGGATATGAAGCAAAGACAATACATCGTGCTTTGGAAGTCGCGCAAGGTGATATGGCCTCCATCAGCCGATTTGTGCATAACGAAAACAATCCATTCAAAACAAACTGTGTGATCGTTGACGAGATGTCCATGGTTGATGTTGCGCTTATGCATCATCTATGCAAGGCCCTGCCACGAGATTGTAAACTTATACTAGTCGGCGATAAAGATCAGCTGGCAAGTGTTGGCGCTGGCAATGTACTTGATGATATATTGACAAGTGGAATAATCAAAGTGGCAATGCTGACAAAGATTTTTAGGCAAAATGAAGATAGTTTAATTATCACAAATGCTCACCTTATAAATGAAGGCAAAATGCCGATTATCAATAACTCATGTAAGGACTTTTTCTTTGAAGAAAAGACCGATACCGGCTCTATAAAGCAGTCGATTGTCGACATGGTGGCAAGAAGACTCCCCACTTTTACTGGACTTGAAAGCAGTCAAATACAAGTGCTTGCTCCACTTAAAGCTGGCGTATGTGGTATAGACAACTTAAATAGAAGCCTGCAAGCCACTCTCAATCCGCCATCTATTGAAAAGGCTGAACTTGTGGTCGGCGAAAATATATTCAGAGTTGGTGATAAGGTCATGCAGACTGCAAACAATTACAACCTTGTCTGGAAGAAAATGAACGGCTTTATCGAAGAAGAAGGCGAAGGCGTCTTTAATGGAGATATTGGATTTATTGAGCAAATAGACTATCAAACTGGCGAAGTTATCGTTGAATTTGAAGATGGAAGAGCTTGCCTTTATCCGCGCACTGAAATAAGTCAACTCTCTCTTGCCTATGCAATAACCATTCATAAAAGTCAAGGCTCTGAGTTTGATATTGTAATAATTCCTGCAATCAGCGGACCAAATATAATTTTAACTCGAAATCTTATCTATACCGCCGTCACTCGTGCAAAAAAGATGGTGGTGCTTGTCGGCGAACAAAAAAATCTAAAACGCATGGTGTCAAATACCTATACTGTAAAACGCCTTACCCTTCTTAAGCAACTACTTAAAGACGCTGACCAAAAAATAAAAGATTTGTATGACTAAATGACAGCGACTTATAACTAAATTTGAAAGATTGAAACTACTAAGGAAGAATAAATGAAAATAAAGCAAGCTTTAAAAAATATATGGAATAAGATTTTAGATATTATCTTTCCAGAAGATTTTAAATGTATTTTGTGTGGCAAGGAACTTTCAGCCGATGGATATTTTTGTGACGACTGCCTAAATGAAAAGGATAATATGATTTTTAATTTGGGTGATCGGTGCGAAATATGCGATACGCAAATCTTGCCAGAAAATAAAATTTGCGACAATTGCAAAGAGAGAAAAAGTCACCATAATCTTTATTTTAAAAAATGCTTTTGTCCACTTAATTATCAAGGCAAAGTTAGAAGTGCAATACTAAAACTTAAAGAAGATAATGCAAAATACTTAGTCAAGCCATTTGCCGAACTAATATTTAATAGATTAAAAGCAGAAAAATTACAACTAGATATTATAACCTTTGTACCATCTCATAAAAAGACAATTAGAAGACGCGGATATAATCAGGCAAAACTACTCGCCGAACACCTATCTACTTTATTAAATATACCTTGCATAGAACTGCTAGAAAAGAATGTCTATACAAAAAAACAAAAGAAATTAGACTATAATAAACGACAAGAAAATTTAAAGGATAGTATGCGACTGCTTGATAAAGAAATTATCAAAGGCAAAAATATACTTATAGTTGATGATGTAATTACTACCTGTGCAACGATCAACACTTGCGCAAGCCTTATGCCAAAAGCTAAAAATATCTACGCCACTGCAATTGCGAGAAGAAATCTCAATACTAATTTCACCAAAAATGACCAAAAAACACTAGGAAATATGTAAAATAAGAAAAAAATATTATTTTTTTGTTTTATTTAATAAGATTTTTTGATATTAAAGATTTTTCGCAACCTTGTTTGGCGCTCGAAGTCAATTTATAATGTTGAATACTTCAGAGCCTGCAAAAAAAGGAAAGTAGTAAAAGACTTGCTGTGCAATCAATTATACTTGCCTGTGTAGGACTTGCACTTGTTGTGCTGTTTGTAGTATTTGGCTCAATTTTCAAAAACAAAGTCGCGCTAAATGCTTTAGCATTTACGTTTGGCGCGAGTTAGAGAAAAAACAAGCGCCACCGCCGATACGGCACGCTGAAAGCGTTGCCTAGGCAGAAGCGCAGTTTTTTCTCATTGGTAGCCTCAAGGGGAACCTTACCCTAAAAATCTTACGATTTTCAGGGAACCCACGAACCCAGGGGTTCGATTCCCCATACTCAAATAATAAAAAAACTAGAAACTCGATAATATATCAAATCTCTAGTTTTGCTGGTAGCCTCAAGGGGAATCGAACCCCTGATTCCGCCGTGAAAGGGCGATGTCTTAACCGCTTGACCATGAGGCCATATATCAAAAAATAGGGAGTTTTTTTGATACTTTGTAAGTATACCTAATAAGCCTTTATTTGTCAAGTGTTTAAATGAAAATTTTTACTAAAATTTTAATTTTTAAAATATTTGATAAAAAAATTGTAACAATTTATAATTTAACTTAATTTATCTTGTAAAATTGTACCCTCTTTTATGACTATATAATACTTTTGCTCTTTCATCTGTTCATTCCATTTGATAGAGATTTCAATAGGAGTGCTAGTCTTTTCTACCTTAATTAAAAAGTGACCTTCGTTACGATATTCGCCATTGATTATTTTTAGATATTGATTTGCATTATATGTTTTATCATTAATTTTAGCGCTACCGCTCTCTAAGTCGTCCACTGCCCTGCCTGCAAATAAATTTATTCCTATAAAATTGCCATCGTCAAAGAAACCATCTACTAAATTTTCTTCTCTAAAAAATATAACTTGATTTTCTCCACCGATAAAAGCTGTATGCGTTGTTTGATCGTAGGAAAAAGATAG
Source organism: uncultured Clostridia bacterium (assembly GCA_944345705.1). GTDB lineage: Bacteria > Bacillota > Clostridia > Christensenellales > UBA1242 > Caccovivens. The sequence continues at coordinate 5,564 of CALVML010000027.1, forward strand.
TCCACCGCTTATACTTTCATCTAGTGTCATATAGCCATAATTTGTGGTCATCTCTTTGCAACCAAAATTGCCCATAAAAATTAAAAATAAAAGTATCAATAATAATTTCTTGTGTTTCATTGCTTTATTATTTGCTAAAAGCCTGTTTTGATACCAATAAAATCAACTAGGCAATAATTTTGCTATCCTTGCTCTCTGCCCCATTTTTACTTTTTTTTAATTGTACTTTTAGTACATCGGCGCGTTTGACAGTAAATCTTGAAAAGACAAGTATGGCAAGTGATAAAAAGATTGTACAGCCGAAAAATACAATAAGGCCAAGTCCGTTTTGTACACTCATGGCTTGCACTGGCATGGATGAGTCAAATTTAATAATATCAAGCAAAAATCCGATAATTAGGAGTGCTATTGAATTTGCAAGGTTATATGAAAATGTAAAATAGCCAGTATACGCACCTGCATTGTTTTGTCCCGTTTGATACATCTCAAGTGTTACACAATCGGCATACATTGAAAATGGCAAGCAGTACATAGCGCCTGCCCCAATTCCACAAAAAATAAGGCAGAATATAGCAATGATAAACATATACTCGTTTGGTATATATTCTCTAAACAAAAATGTTATCACCGTCAAGAAAATGCCAAAAACAATGATCGATAAAGCAATAATCAGAGATCGTTTTTTATCAATACGATTTGAGAGATACACCCATAGCGGTTGTGCACAGATTGCTCCGCCAAAAAGAGCGATTAATACAACAGATATTTGTGACGACGAAAAGTGATAACAATATGTGAAAAGATGCATGCCAACAGAAGTCAAAAATGCAGATGCAATTGTTGCAAAAGAATAGCCAAGGATGACCGTTCTAAAATTCTTTTTCTTAAGCACATTAAAATATCCATTTAATAGACGCGAAAAACTAAATTTTTCTTTAGGCAATGCCATATTGTAAACATTGTTTTTGCGGACATACATTAAAGTAGAAAAAATCGCGATAAGACCAAAAACAATCAAAAGTGCTGAATTTATACAAGCGATTTTGATATAGCCATCCTGAGTATGCTGATTTTGTATACCAATTGATATTGAAGGCATAAAAAAATACATTAAAATACTCGGCAAGATCATGCCGATTATATTAAAAACAGTCTTAAAACCTTGAACTTTAGATTGCTCATTGTAATCTGGAGCGATATCAATAGCAAGTGCGGCAAAAGGAGTACCAAAGCATGTGTTGGCACTTTCTATTGCAAGCATACTTATAAGTAAATAGAAGAATTTTCCACCTTGCGATAGCGATGACGGCATTGACCAAATGCAGATGTTGATAAAAGCGATCACAAAGATGGCAAAAAACATAAAACCTAGCCTTTTACCGAAAAACTTGTTTTTGGTATTGTCTGATAGGTAACCGACAAGCGGATCACTGACTCCATCCCAAAGTGAAGAAATGGCAATTGCAATGCCGACAAGTGAGCCAGAAATTCCCATGACAGCAGTTGCAAAGAACATAATAAAGTTATTCAATGTCTGTGACATCGAACTATAACCTAGCCCACCTATTCCATAACATAGTTTATTGTAAAACCTTAAATTTTTTCTCACTAAAATAAAATATGTGGACGAGCAGTCAAATATACTTTAGAAAATTAAAAAGAAAAATAAAAAAACAGGCATCTTTGAAGTGCACCCCAAAGTGCATCTCACTTTTGCCTGCTGTAAATGTTTATCAATTCATCAAACTGTAAAGATCTTTAAGAATTACTCCTCTTCTTCATTTTCTGTTTCTGCACTTTCGCTGACATTTGGTGTTAATAACTTTTGAGCAATCTCTACACGCGAATAGTTGAAAAGAGCAAGTTCGTTTATATATCTATCGATGACTGTCAGTATCTCTTGATTTTCTCTTTCATTCTGCTCTCCGATTGGAAGATGCAGTGTAACGCTAGGTTTTTCAACTTTCAGATTGGAAACGACATCTTTATATTCTACATTTTCAAAATATATTTCTGCTCTATAGCCCGTTCCACAAATAATTCTGTACTTATCTGCTTTATTAGTAATTTCAATCTTAGGCATAGTCCTTTTGACAATGGAGTCAAGATCGACAGTAAACGCCGAAGTAAAAGCATTCTCAATAGCGGACGCAATGAAAAGTGAGAAATCTTTTGGCTGATCGTCTTTATCAATCTCGCCTAGCACATATTTCTTGCTAGGTTTTTTTAATGCTCCTGGAAGATAGCTGATTTTGCGTATTTTAAGTGCGACCTTATCGTTTTCGCGGTCTTTTGAAAGCACGATACCAGAATTTGAAAGCATATTATCGGCAACATCATAGGTAATCTCTTTCGCGTTATATTTTCCTACATACTCCAGCCTATAATATTTTAAATGACTATCAAATTTCTTTTTAATCTCTTTAAAGGTAGCAAAACCTAATAGCATAAAGTGATAGGTCGTGAAATTTTCTTTTTCAAGTTTATTGAGTTTTTTCATACGCCCCCTTTTTTTATATTGTACAATTTTTAGATTGAAAAATCAAACAATTGCAAGTATTTTTTATCTTTTACATTAATTTTGCCAAAAAAAGAATATTTAAATCAAAAAAGAAAATCATAAAAATAAAGGAGTTTACAATTTATGGAATTTAATGAAAGCAAAACAAAGGAAAATATAGCGCGTGCATTCGCTGGACTATGTCAAGATGGCGCAAGATATCAATTCATATCAAAAAGTGCGATGAGTGAAGGTTTCGTTTTTATAAGCGACTACCTAAAGACGATTGCAAAGCACAAGATGGCACATGCGTCTATCCTCTATCAAATCATGCTGGAAGAAAGTGGAAAAGCCAAAGATAATGTTGAGATAAATGCAGGATATCCATTTGAAAATTACATTCTCAAAACTTCACTGCAAGACTCAAGTGAAATTGAAAGGTATGAAGGAGAAAATCTATATTCTTATTTTTCATCAATTGCAAAAGATGAAGGCTACAGCGAAATAGCCCAAAAATTTGAATATATGGCAGAAATTTACTCGAACTTTTCCCGCAATTTAAATACGCTTGCAACTCTTTTTGACGACAATAAATTGTATACAAATAAAAATAAAATAAAATGGCATTGCACAAATTGCGGATATGATCATTTCAGCACAACTGCACCCAAAACCTGTCCACTTTGCTGTTATCCTCAAGGATATTACAAGATAGAGATTGACGAGGCAAAAAGTAAATAAGAAATTTATAATAAAAAGGCTTTGATAGATTATACCAAAGCCTTTTTCAATTTAACAAATAATTTAACAATTAAGAGTTAACGCTTTTTTTGAAGCTGTCGCCAAATTTGAAATTTGGAACATTGCTTGCAGGAATTTTAACCTTTTCTTTTGTCATAGGATTAATTCCCTCTCTAGCCGCTCTCTTCTTCATCTCAAAAGTGCCAAATCCAGCGATTTTAATTTTTTCTCCTTCCCTTAAAACATCAGCGATTGTTTCAACCATTGCGTCAAAAGCAATACCTGCATCTTTTTGAGTGAATTGTGCCTTATCTGCAAAGGCTTTGATAAATTGTTGTTTATCCATTATCTATAATCTCCTTTTTTAAATTGACTTAACGCCTATTATCATTTTAGCATAGTTATATTTATTTTCAAAACAAATTTAGCAATTTTCAAAATTTAGATAGGGAAATGTATAGTTTTATACTGGTGTCGAAAGGTAAAAACATTTTGTTTTACTCGATTTCGATGCCAGTTTTTATTTTTCAAAGAAATTTTGAAATAAAAGGAGGTGTGGTTATTGGCTGTTAGAAGAAAAAGATATACCAGAGCGGAAAAGAATGCTTTTGCTCAGGGTTGTAGAGTCGGTGCAAGAAATGCAAAAAAATCTGTAAGACGAACTTCTAAAATTCGTTATGGGTATTAAACAAAATTTACATTAAAAAAGGAGAAAGTGTTTGCGTAAGAGATTTGGAAACGAAGGTAAAGTTGTTTATGGAAAAACAAGATTTATAGAAAGAGATATCAAGCCACGAAGAAGATATGTTGTTGTCAAGGATAATGGTAAAAATATTAAGGTTGTTAAAACAAACACAATGAAAAAAGATAAATATGGCAACTATATTCCTGATAAGCATAAGGTTGAAATTAGTAGAAATTATCGTGGTTTAAAAGATAGGACTCTTGTTGATAGTAAAGTCTTTTCTAAAAATCGTATTACAAAAGAAAAATTTACCTTAAATAAAAATAATGGTGTATTTGATACCAAAGAAGAATTTGTATTAAACGATTATGATTTTGATAAGGTTTTTAATAATGCAGTTTTTCGAACTGGTAAGAAACACAAAAAAAAGGACAAGTCATAAAGACTTGTCTAACACCTGCGGTTTATCGCTAACACATTTGTGTTGTGTATATTCATTATATGAAATAAAAATTAAAAAGTCAACACTTTTTTCAAAAAAAATTGCGATGTCGCAAAAAAATTGCACTTCGCTTTCTTCCCTATGATTTCAATTTACAATTTAATAAAAGTATAAGTCTTATGAAAACAGTAGTAAGCACATAGTCAATACTTTAAGTTGATTTTTGGAGAT
>CALVML010000028.1 GCA_944345705.1 uncultured Clostridia bacterium
ATCCGGCTGCGTGTGCTAGTTCTCTTGGATTTATAATCATTTTAGCAATCCTGTAATTATTCTCCTGATCATTTTTATCCGCAAATTGCTCATATTGAAAAGATTTATCTGCAATTTCTCTTTCTCTATAATAACTTCCATAAAAAATGTTCTCATGATCTGAAAATCTTTCTCTTTGCCAATTGATAAAAACATCTTTAGAGAGCTCTTTATCGTTAGAATAGATATAGTCCCTATCTTTATCGAGCTTAGAACTCATTTCTTCATCCAAATATTCAACTAGACTTTCATTTTCATCCAAAAATCTACCGAAATTGTGTCTAAAAAATTCATTAAATCTTAAACCTTTCATTATTTCCTCCTTGTTTATAGCAAAATTTTAACATATTAAATATGTATGTCAATACCACTGAACAGATCGTAGAGTTTTTTATTGATTAAATAGATAATTAAGTTATTATTTGCTGTTTTTAACAAAAAATTGTATATTTTGATTATAAAAATCACTAAAATTGTTAAAAATCATTGAAAAATACTGATGTTTATGATATACTTTCCTTAATAAAATACTATAATCTTGTCGTTTTTTTTGTGACAATTCGACATATATCGACAATTTTTATCATATTATATTTAAAAAATGTTAGTTAAAAGGTGGATTTTATGGATATATTTAATTCATGGCTTGTTGAAACTCCAATAGCTCATAGAGGACTTCATGACGAAAAGCGTCCTGAAAACTCTCTTTCTGCATTCCAAAATGCGATTGATAAGGGTTATGCTATAGAACTTGATCTTCAAATGATCTCTGATGGCACTATTGTTGTTTTTCATGATGAAAGTCTTTCACGCCTTACAGACAATGATGGATATATCAAATTCTTAAAGAAATCTGACCTTGACATACTTACTCTTAAAAACAGCAAAGAAAAAATACCTACCTTCCAGCAGGTTTTATCACTTGTCAATGGTCAAGTACCACTTTTGATTGAGATTAAAAATCCAGACAAGGTTGGCGAACTTGAAAAGACAGTCATTGAAATGCTGAAGGACTATCAAGGCGAGTATGCGATAGAGTCTTTCAATCCATTTGTGCTTGAGTATTTTTATAAACACGCACCACGCATTTTACGCGGACAACTTGCAGGATATTTGAAAGGACAAAAACTCACATTTATCAAAAAATATGCCCTTAAAAGAATGCTTTTAAATAAGATCAGCAAGCCTGACTTCATAAGTTATGAAGCATCAAGATTGCCAAATAGATTTGTAAGAAAATACAAAAAATTGCCACTGCTTGCATGGACTGTAACAAGCCAAAGCGAGTATCTTAAAGTAGTCAAATATTGTGACAATGTGATATTTGAAAACTTCGAGCCAAAAATTTAGTTTTAATATCATTTAAAAAATACGGATGAATAGCCCTACAGGTTAGAACGTCCGTATTTTATTTTCAGGTAATTTAAATTGATTTATTCAGTTTTAAATAGCACACTTTCTTAATCCCATATACCTTTATATCTGTCGTTTCAAAAGGCGAAAAGTCAAATTCGTCCTCTTTGTTTTGCTCGCATACAATTATTCCGTTTTCACTTAAAAGGTCGCTATCATATATAAGTTTGACACAATCTTCATATAGTCCACTCTTGTATGGCGGATCGAGTATGATTATGTCAAACTTTTCACCGCTCAGCCTTTTTATCGCATTCTGGTATGTCGCATTAAGCACTCTTGCAGTCAAACCAAGTTTGTTTAGATTTTTAATTGTAAGGGATATACTTCGTGCGTCTTTATCTGCAAAGACCACTTCGCTTGCTCCCCGACTTATCGCTTCAATACCTAAAGCACCTGTGCCACAAAAAAGATCAAGCACTTTCGCGCCCTGAAGATCAAAATTGATTTTATTAAATATCGCCTGTTTAACCATATCGGCTGTAGGTCTAATATGTTCAAATTTATTTTCTTCTAAAACTCGTCCTTTATATTTGCCTGCAGTAACTCGCATCCTTCTCCTTTTTTATACTTTTCTTTTTATATATTAACGATTTTTTAAAGAGTTTGTCAAGTCTATTATGACTTTTATAAAAACAGACTTTTTTTAATTCAAATTCAAGGGATGTCTTAATTATTAGCACACATAAGCGCATTTTCACATAAATTGAATTTTGTAAGGAGGAAAAATGCAAAAAGTAAAAAGAATTTCTATTTTTGCCTTCTGCCTAATGCTTATGCTAGCAACAGGGCTGATGTTTGTAGGCTGTGGCAAGAATAAAAACAATATTACTCTCAACGAAGTTACACACTCCATTTTCTATGCACCGCTGTATGTAGCATACAATATGGACTTCTTCGGTGATGAGGGTATCAATGTCACAATCGAAAGTGCAACTGGCTCTGACGCATCTATGACAGCGCTTTTAAGTGGTAGCGCGGATATCATTCTCGCAGGCCCTGAAACAGTTGTCTATGCATCTGGCACAAGTGATAGCCCTGTGATATTTGGTCAACTCACGCAGAAAGACGGATCTTTCTTTGTGTCAAGAGATGATGTCCAAAACTTCTCACTGCAAATGCTGAAAGGTACGACCATTATCGGCGGTAGGCAAGGCGGACTTCCTGCAATGACACTTGAATATATCATTCGAAATGCAGGGCTTACTATCGGTACCGACACTGCAAGCGGTCAAGTCAACCTAAGAACAGATGTGTCCTTCCCTATGATTGGTAGCGAATTTATTACAAGTGGCGCAGAATATTGCACTCTGTTTGAACCAACAGCCACCAACCTTGAAAATGAAGGAAATGGTCATGTGCTTGACGCAGTTGGCAACTTCTCTGGATATCTTCCATATACCTGCTTTGCAACAAAGAGTAGTTATCTTGAAAACAATGCCGAACAAGCCGAAAAATTCTTGCGTGCAGTTAAACGCGGATACGATTATATCGCAAACAATGACTCGGAAGTAGTCGCACAGGCACTGTTGCCATCTTTCTCAGGCATGACAGTGGCAGAAATGCAGATTGCTGTTGAGCAGTACCTATCAATAGACGCATGGTGCTCAAACCCTGCAATGAGTGAAGAATCCTTTGACAAACTGCTTGAAATAATCAATTTCTGCACAAAGGAACAGCAATACAATCCAACATATTCTTCTCTTGTAGACAACACAATTGCAAACAAAATCGCAAGTGAGGATAAAATTTGTTGAACAATCAAAACTTAAAATAAACTCCCCTACGAAAAAAAGACAAATATATCAAATGACATATTTGTCTTTTTTCTATTATAATCAATCGAACATACCGTTATTGAACATAAATTTAAAAATTTGGTGTTTTCTGGAGTCAAAGTTTTAAAAAAATGAAGAATGCGATATGTAATGTCAATTGATTATATACCATTATTATCTTCTTTCTTTTGACTTTTTGTCTAATATGGTACGATGGTATTATAACATATCTTTTTTAAATTACCAAGCATTTTTTACAAATTTTTAAAAATTTTTCAAAAATTTTAAAGAATTTTTATAGAAAGTGTTTACATATAGTAGTCTTTATAGCTTTCTTCCTTAACTTTTTGCTTAGTTTTGCCCTTTCCTTTGCCACCACGGAGTTTTAGTACGACAATCACTACAACTGCAATAAGAACGATTGCAAGTGGTACAAAAATGTATACATAGATAAGACCATTATTATCTCCACCCACTCGTGTAGCACGCAAGTCAATATTTATAATTGTGCTTGATGATAAATAACCTGTATTAAGATTGAAAATATAGGTAGTTTCCCCTGTTTCTTCATTAAGTCTTTCTTCAACAAGCAAGTTGGCAGTCGAGCCACCACTATAGAGCTGACTTATCACATTTGTAAAGTCTTCAATATCAAGTTGATAGTTTTGATTAGTCACAATTTCAAGTGTTATGGTAGAGTTTGGAGCAACTGCAATCGTTTCACCATTATAGATTTCTCCGCCTAGAGAAATACTTTTTATTCTATCGCTATTGACACTTGGAAAATCTATCAAAACTGCGTCTTCATCTGTAAAGTAAGCAACAAGTTTGAATTCTTGATTGAAAGGTGCTTGACCAAAGTTGACATTGATGGTGGCATTTTCATTTGTATAATCTTCTACAAGTACTGTAAAATCACCATTATCATCTTGATAATAAAGTTCCCAATAATCAAAAACATATATGCCATTTCGCACTGCAGAGATAGTATTATTTTTGCTGTCATAAGTATAGGTCATAGGAAGACCAGTACTGAGAGAGCCACTATTAACGCGAACATAGCCCGCACTTGATGCAATTGCGTCATCAGAAACAGCCACTTGGCAGATATAGTTGATTGCGGTCATTGCAAAGGAATAATTTCCATCATTCAAGTTGGATGCCGAAAGGGTCAATCTAAACCCTGATAGTCTGCCATCGCTTTCCGAATAGATATTTTCTCTTTCATATTGAGATTGTATACTGCTTTCATTGACATTTATACCTGTCAAAGTATAGAAATCAAAATATTCAGTTTTTAAGTTGACAACAATTACAATTTCATCACCCCAGCGTGCTGAAAGGCTGTTTACATTTTCGCCGTTAAGTTCAAAATATGCAGTCAAGATCCTGCCTTGCGAATCTAAACTTCTTGCAAAAGCATAGGCGAATGTTTCAAATCTTTGAAGTTTCAGTTCGGTTCCCGAAACAAGCCAAATTGTATCAAAATTCCAGTCTTCTACAGACTGATCAAATCTTGAAGTGTTTGCAAAGAAATCTTCATTCAAGACTTGTCCGCTATAGCTTAAAGTAGATGTAGTTTCACTAGATGTGCCGATAGGATAAATTGTTCGAGATGTTGTAGATGAGCTTGGACGAGCAAAATTGTTATAGGTATAATAACTGTAATTTACGGTCGCGTTATCATCTTTTCTTCCTACAATTGCACCCTGAACTGCTTGCTCGCAAAGAAGCATTTGTCCATTGAAAATGGAATTCGTTAAATTTGTCTGACCGATTACATTACCAACAACTCCGCCCACATAGACAGATGACAGGGCAACAGTTGAAGATATGTTTATATTTCCACTTGCGATAATATTATACACCCTGCTACCATTTGTAAGTGTACCAACTATTGAGCCGATATTGATGGTATTGTTTCGCGATATATTGATTGTATGATCAAGATATGAGATTGAATTTTTAATCTGTGATCTTTGAGATGGTATTGTTACACTTCCAACCTGACTTGTCAGGTAGCCTGCGACATCGCCATAATGAAGGTTGATATTATTTGCGATATTTATCTCGGTTTGAGCATTGTCGCTTAAAGTCACGATTGCTCCGCTTTCGTCCACTGATTCCTGCGATCCAATAGAGCAGTTTTCAATTGTGACATTTGTGCCATGTCCTACTAGGACGCCTGCATAGATTGTGCTGTAATCTTGAGCGTTTTCTAGATCAAAAGTGACCGATCCTGCAATCTTCAAATTCTTTATATTTGCCCCTTCCGCTTTTGGAAAAAGACCTATGTAATTTGAGTAAAGTGAAAGTGATAAGTTGGAAATGCAGTATCCATCACCATCAAATGTACCATTGAAGGAATTTAGAGTTTCATCTTGATAATAACCTAGTCCTGATAAGTCAACCCCCTGCATATTGATATTGCCTGTAAGTTGTATGACAACATCGCTATTATTAAAATTATCAAGGTTTGTAAAAACTGTGATAAAGTCACTCGATGATGATATGTATTTTGTTTCATCTACTGGCTCGCTTTGGTCTTCGGCATGACTTAAAATGCTTGGTGCTAAAAAAAACGCCAAACATAAAATCATTATGAAAATTACACTTAAATTTATATAATTTATTATTTTTTTCATCTTCACTTTCCTTTTATAGAGCAAGATCTAGAAGTGCGACAAATCAGTTATATTTAAAATATTTTATATATATAAAATTTAACATATATTAATATAATTTGCAAATATTTTGACAAATATTTAAAATTTTGCCAAATTTATTGCAGTTTTCTTCTTAAATGTAATCTTTTTATAAGTCTTTCTTTATCTAGTTCAATTTGGCTTTTTGTTTGCTCGCTTTTTAAAGGTTTATTCTTACTGACGAGATAATATCGAAGTTCGTCAAGAGCATGATCGTCCTTTTTGATTGGATTATCACTTTTATCGCTCCACCAATATGACTTGAATTCTTGAATGAGATTGACGCAATTTTTAAATATGAAAAGATGGGCTTTCCCCTGTCCATCTCTTAAGTATCTCTTCACGATATTTATACCGCTAAACATATCTTTATTCACCTTTGGATTGACTAAAATATCATTTTCATAGAAAAGATCAACAACGCTCTTACTGCTCGCGAGAGTCTTCTGCCCTGCTGCGCTATCAATGAGAGCGCAAATTCTCCCGTTATGCAGTGGCCAGTCAAGAGAAGATGAAATCTCCTTTATTCTCTGCGCATGATAGGCAACATCTTTGCCACTCTCAAAATGCTCAGCAATCACATATACATTTCCGTCGTACTCAGCATACCAATGGCATGAAAGCGGATTGTTAAGTCCAGGATCAATAGATATGTTGTCATACCAATCCTTTGGCACATCAAAAGGGTCGATGACATGGATATTTTCATCAAACTCACTATAGACAAGTCCGCCCATTTGCATAAACTTGCCATAGCGCCTTGACTGAAGTTCATCTTCTGACATACTTTTTGTCATATCTTCAATCTCTTTTTTATCGAGATAGGGATTATCCGCCCATTCCATCGTGATCGTCCAAACATTGTCATCGTGATTTTCATTTAGATAGATTTCATTGTATACCCATGTAAGCCCCTTTAAAGGCGTCATTGTACCAAATATCATCCCCTTTTTATCCATAACTCTCATCTTACACTCTTTATAGATATCATAGGGAGGTTCTTCATCAAACCACACAAAGTCTAGTGATGCACCTTGAAACTTCTCTCTGCCCTGATCGCAACTTTTGAAGCCAATCTTGCTTAAAGTGCCAAAGACATTACGCACCAAAATAAAGTCTATAATTCCACTTTCTGCACTATCCTTGCGCCCACTTTCCATCACAACTGCTTCAATCCAACTTTTTCGTAGATAGTGTAAAATCTTACTTTGTGCGACATCGCGTTGCACTTGCCTTGAAAGCGACACCACCCAGCAATCAACACGTTTATTATTTTTATATGGATGGATACCTCTTGCAAGCCATACCGTTTCTACCGCTCCACACTCAGTCTTACCCGATCGATTTCCACCAAACACCCACCTGTTTTTCTTGTTACACTTGTGAAATTGCATCTGCTTTTTGTGTTTTTTGCCTCCCTTATTATAGTGCGACAAAAAATCGTCAGATTTTCGCTTGACCAGTTCATTTTCAACTAATTTGAGTTTATATAAGATTTCTTCTTGCATTTTATCCAAAATTCCTTTATTTATACAAAAATTAGACAATATTATCCTTTGCAATGTCAAACCCAAAGTTTAAAATAGGGATATGAAAAAATCTATTGTCTACTTCAGTCTATTATTGATGATTGTTTGTGGTTTTTCAAGTTTTACTGCCACAATTTCTTTCGCTGAAAGTTATACATATTACGCAAAGGTAAATAGCGATAATATTTACTTCTACTCTCAGCCAATAGACTCAGATGATAGTCGTCTTTTTATCATTCCAAGAACATATTTTGTCAAACTCATCTCCTATCAAGATGACAACTTCTATTACGCACAATACGACAATCTCTTTGGCTATGTTAGAATAGGCGATGTGGTTGTCATGAACGGCGTTCCTACCAACCCTTATGCAACTAGCGAATTTAGAGTGTTCATGCCAAATGGTCTAGGTCTTTACGCAAGCCCTATTGCAGATGCTGAAAATAAAATTGTAAATGTACCTTATCTATGCGAAACTATAAAATTCTATGGCGTTAAGCAAGGCGAGCAATATGTTCCAGAAAAAAGCGACACCTGGTACTATTGTTGCTATCAAGGCGAAAGCGACTACTATGGCTATCTCTACTCTGTCTTCTGCGACAAAGTCGACACAATTGTAGACAACAATCAAACCTTTGATATTGTTGATAATCCTATCTTCCAAACCAATCCGCAATCACCTTCTGGACTTTCTACCACCGCCATGATCTTGATCATAATCGGCGTGAGTATACCATGCCTTGTAGTATTCTATCTTTTAATAAAGCCAACATGGGCAAAAGATAAAGTATTAAATGAAAAACCAAAACTGGCAAGACGAAAAAGACATGGTGATTATTTTGAATTTGATGACAATGAATTGAATTGATTTGAATTGAAATTTGGTAGATTTTAGATATTTAGCCTACTTTGATTTGCCATTAAAAAAGCTCTAAATCTAACTCTGCTTTGTTTGTTTTGTCAAAGCCGTTATAAACTTCTTTTATCCAATTTTCATCTTTTAGATACTCACAAAGTTTCTTCTCGCTAAAGCCAAACCTTGTCATCAAACTTGAAAAACTATCCTCTCCATCCGCAAGTCTACGAAAATATGTACGCATAGATAAGTTGTTTCTCATTGCTATATCTTCCGCCCTATCATTATCCATATATTTCTCAATCAAAATGCTTGCACTCTTTGGATCGCAACTCTCAAGACACTTGTCCACCAATACCTTGATGTTGATAAGACGCTTTTTTCTCTCAATAAGTGATATGATCTTCTTTGATACCCTTTCAGCATCATTGTTTTCTATAGATGAATAATAGAATGAATGTAGTGCATGCTCCTCGACTAGATCATCAATGCCTCGTGCAACCCTTTCCAAATATTTGTAAATGTATAATAATGTTTTTGCCCATGTGTTATTTTTCATTTCGTTCTCCTTTTCACAAAGGCATTATAAATATTAAAAAATACGATAGTCAAATAATACTGCCAAAAATTTCAAATTTTTTTACAAAATTTTACAAAATATTACAAAATTCTTTCTTTTTCGACAGATTTTGCTATGATTTTAAGGAAAATTGATTACTTAAAAATTAAGACGATTTAATCAAAAAAGCAAAAAATTTAAAAAATATCATAAAAAGTGTTGATAAAATTTCAAAATTGTGATAGTATATAAAGGCAAAGGAATCCAATATCAATTAAATTTGTAAAATGCTAGATAAACATTTGCAAATAATAACTAAAAAATTGCGATAAACCTTTGTTAAAAACAACCTAACCTTAGTACTAGAAAAAGTAAAAACACAAAATTCATTATGCTGGTGTGGCGTCCAGGTTCCCTGAAAATCGTTAGATTTTTAGGGTGTAAAATGGCAGACGCATGGGACTGTCCCGTGCGAACAAAAAATCTTAGTACTAAAAAAGTAAAAACACAAATTTCAATATGCTGGTGTGGCGTTCGGGTTCCCTGAAAATCGTTAGATTTTTAGGGTGTAAAATGGCAGACGCATGGGACTGTCCCGTGCGAACAAAAAATCTTAGTACTAAAAAAACAAAAACACAAAATTCATTATGCTGGTGTGGCGGAATGGCAGACGCACGGGACTTAAAATCCCGAGATGGCAACATCGTGTGGGTTCGACTCCCACCACCAGCACCAAGTGAGAGCAATCCGAACCGATAGGCGAGGAATATTTTTGTTTGTACTCTTATTTCTTCACTTTTCGTTTT
>CALVML010000029.1 GCA_944345705.1 uncultured Clostridia bacterium
ATCTTACGAAAAGTACAATGGACGGATAAGTCCAACCGAGATCAATAACTAAGAATTTACTATTAAATTGTGATAAAGAAAAGCAGGAAGCCTAAGGACTAGTACTTTTGAAACTAGCAAAAATAAAAAAAGGAACTATACTCACAAAGTAAGTTCCTTTTATTATTAGTTTCAAAACGACTAGACAAAGGACTCTAACCTTTAAAACTAGCATAAAAATTAAAAAGATGCTTGCAATCAACAAAGCATCTTTTATATTTCTATTGTCTCTCTATCGTTGGGAACAAATATTTTTCCATTAAAATATTTTTGTCCTTCATCAGTATAAAGATTTTTCCTTTTTTCACCATGAGAATCTTCTGTATGGTATAATATTAAATTTTTTACATTTAGATTATTCATAATTTCGCTTACACTCTTTGTGGTTGAGTGGTTTTTCTCATAAGCATGAAAAATATTTTCCTCACTTTCTAAGCAAAATGCCTCATGCATAACATAATCAACATTTTTAATTCTGTCATATAAAATTGGATTTAATGTTTCATCTCCCAAGAATGTTAAACTTTTTCTACCTATCCTACATTCGAAGCCAAATTGTTTTGTGCCTTTTGCTTTAATATCAAAAAAAGTATATTCAACACCATTGATAGAATGTCGATCTCCGTCATTTAAAATCACGAAATTGCAATTTTTATAAATCAAATCCATAAGTTTATCTGGCAATATATGTTTTGATACATCTTTTATAGTTTCAAACACAACATCATTACAATAAATATTTATTTTTTCATTGAAATTGCAATTCTGCATATGCTGGCTGATTTTTTTGAAATACCAAAACAGACCTAATACATGGTCGGTATGACTGTGAGATATGAAGATGTGTTTTATAGTTTTATAATCAATATTTACTTCGTTCAGCCTTTTTATGATTTCTATACTACCACCAGTATCCACTAAAAAGTTTCCATTTAAATTTTGAATAACAAAACATGTATTGTATAGTTGCAAAGTTCCGCCGTTGCCAACGCCTAACATAATTATTTTATTCATAAAATCTCCTTATATACAATTACATTATAACATATAATTGATTTTTTTAACAATTTTTTTATAAAGTTTGTGTTGTTGGCAGTTAAATGTGTGCTTGTCTTGATACAAGTGTCGTCGCTTCGCTCCGACAGACAAGCACACTCTACAACTAAATATATTAGACAAAAAGCGAAAGTGTTGGTAAACGTAACACACTTTCGCTTTTTGCTATTATATATGATGGCTAATTTATTCCATGGTGTACTTGACAAGAGTCTCTGAAATGAGTTCTTCTTTTGCTGATTAAGGCAGAGAAACAATATTTGCGCTTGTGGCTTTGTTTTATTCGTTTCTCTGCCTTCTGATATTGTGTTTTCATTTCTTCTCTTGTCAAGTATCTTTCACGGCATAAAATATCCAAGAAAAAAGAGAACTAGATATTTTTCTAATTCTCTAATTATTACACTAGTTTCAAAAGTAAGTGACTAAGCTCCCTGCTTTTTTTGTGTGTGCCTTGAGGCACTTTTTCTCGTCTATAATATTCAAAACCTAAACCCCATCCGTTCCATGTGTCCAGGGACACTTTCTATCGTCTATTGTAATCAAATCTTTACTTTATCCGTTCCAGTGTGTGTCCAGGGACACTTTCTATCGTCTACTATATCCAAAAAATAAACCCCATCCGTTCCAGTGTGTGCCTTAAGACACTTTTTCTCGTCTACTTCATTCCAATTTTAAGCCTTACACATCCCACTATTTGCCTTAAGGCACTTTTTGTCAAAAATTCACTTTTTATCGAATATTACTTTCAAAAATTAAGCTTATCCGTTCCACTATGAGTGTTGAGACAATTACTATCGATCATTATATTTAAAATTCAAAACCTTATCTGCAACTGTATGAGATGACATTTATCATTTTTATATTCAAACCTGTTTTAATACAAGGCAAAAAGTTTAAAAATTAGCATAGTTATGAAAACATAACTATGCTAATTTACATTATTTTAAGTTAATTGTTTTATCATTACATGGTATTGCTGGGAATGATTTTTTGCAATGGTTGATGCCTGTTATTTTGGAAACTTACTTTGGTTTTTTTGTAATCTAAAAATCTAAAAGTATTTTCAATCTAATTATTTAAGGGATATGCTCAAATCTCTCTCAATCCAAAACTGAAGTTTCAAAATTAGCATAGTTATGAAAACATAACTATGTATTTTAATACCTAAAAGATTTTTAATGATTATTGTGTATTAATATATTTCGTGCTAAAGGGTTATGATATCAGATGAACTCAAGACACGGTATTCATACTGTTGAAGAGGCTTGCAGCCTTGGACTTGGCTCGAGAGAATATGAGCTTATAGATATTGATAAGGGATAACATGAAACTATTATTTGATTGTTTTTATGGCGTCAGTGGGGATATGATTGTTGGTGCGCTTCTTGATCTAGGCGCTGATCAAAATATCTTAAAAAAAGTGCTAAAAAGTTTGGGTTTAAAAGACTATCAAATTAAAATATCCAAAATAAAGAAAGGCAACATTACTGCAACAGATTTTGATGTTGTTCTAAGTACCGATAATCATGATCACGATATGAATTTTCTATTTGGCGATAAAGAGGTAAACTTTGAGTTTAAAGAGAATCGAAGATTAAGTGGTGTTGCAAATTTACTAGAAAAATCTTCAATGACAGAGCGTGCCAAGGAAATCGCCTTAAAGATTTTCGATGTAGTGGCGCAAGCGGAAGGCAAAGCACATGGTATACCAAAAGAAAATGTGATTTTCCACGAAACAGGTGCGATGGACTCAATCATAGATATAGCGTCAATCGCTGTTTGCTTTGACAACTTAAATATTTCAAAGGCGTTTGTGACAAATCTTAGAGAAGGGCAAGGACAGATAAACACACGCGTAGGATATTTGCCTATTCCAACGCCAGCAGTTAAAAATGTGTTAGAAGGGTACGGCGCAAGTTTAGAAATTTGCTCATTACCTTTCGAACTTATTACGCCAACCGGTATTTCAGCAATTGCGGTACTTACAAATTTTAAAAATATTGATAGTAAAATCGATATTATCAAAGATGGCTTCGGCTCGGGCAAAAGAGATTATGGGATGCAAGGGACATTAAGATGTTGCTTGTTTGAATAAAGGTTTTGAAATTAAAATAAATTATAAAATTAAAAGGAGAGAAATATGTTAGAGAATGTTTTAGTACAAAGAAATGTTAAATTTAAAACAAAAGTGACTATAAAGTCACTTATCACTTTTGGACTTATTGTGCTTGCAGTAGGACTGCCTCAACTTGTGCATTTAGTGGCAGGGGCACAGGATGGAATGACTTATCTTCCTATGTATCTACCTGTTCTCATCGGCGGATGTCTGCTTGGTACTTGGTGGGGACTTGGTATTGGTATTGCTTCGCCAATTGTTAGTTTCCTTATTACCTTTTTGGCTGGGAGTGCAATGCCTACCCTTGAAAGACTTCCTTTCATGATTGTTGAACTTGCTGTATTTGCCTTTGTTGCAGGCTTGTTCTCTAAAAAGATAGTTTCAAATATGTGGATGGCTTTTCCAGCAGTATTGTTTGCACAGTTTGCAGGTCGATTGTCATTTTTGGCTCTTGTTGCTATTTTCCAAGGCATTTTAAGTTTTAATGCCAGCACGGTTTGGTCACAAATTCAAATGGGACTTATTGGAATAGTATTGCAAGCGCTCATTGTACCATGTATAATAATGCTTTTAAGCTATCTTTTGAATAGGAAGAAGAAAAATGACTGATTTAGATAAAGCAAAAGAGCTTTTGCTTAAGGGCTATACCTGCGTTTTAGTTAAAGGCGAAGATATTTTGACATCTCAAAAAGCGGGGATTGCACCTATGATAGACATTTTGAATGAAGGTATTGATATGCAAAATTTTTCTGTTGCCGACAAAATTGTTGGACGCGCTGCAGCATTTTTGTTTGTTAAGGCAAAGATTTCTGCAGTTTATGGAGAAGTTTTAAGCAAAGGCGGGAAAAGTGTGCTTGAAGACCATGGTATACCTTGCGAATATGGCGAGCTTGTTGACAACATAATCAATCGCAAGAAGACAGGAATTTGCCCAATGGAAGAAACAGTGCAAAATACAGAAAATTGTGAAGAAGCATTCCTATTATTAAATCAAAAACTTAAGAGTTTGAGAGAGCAAAAGTATAAATAACAAAAAGTGTTTTAATTTTATTATTGCTCTCAAAAATCAACCTTCAAAAAAACAACATAGTTATCAAAAATCAACTATGTTGTTTTTTATATAAGGATTTTTATTTTTGAAAAAGCAAGGCTTGTTTTTTAATTATTCTATATGCGTATCGTTGTCATCTTTATTTTTTGCCCTGTCCTTTATAACATCTTTTATAAATTCTTTAATATGTTGCAGCTCTTCTCTTGCCTGCTTTCTTTCAGTTATATGAAAATCCTTATTTAACTTCTCGTTTCCCCAACCGCTAATATCCTCAAGTGTACCTTTGTAATAATCAGGCAGGTTATTGACATAATCAACAAAAGGATTGACTTCTTGCAAATTTTCTACTATTGCCTGATAGTTTTCTTCAGAAAGTTCATGATTTATATGTGCTTCAACGATATCTCGCTTAGAGTTATTAGAAACAGCAACAAACTTTGCATATTTAGGATTTTGTAATATAAGTTTACGCCCTCTGTCAAATATGCTATCTATACTAAATTCTAAATTTGTACGATATACTTGATCAATAAGGGTATTTAAAATTTGCAAAGTCTCATCATCAGATTTTTCAATATAGTCTAAAAGATTGTTGATCAATTGCAAAATATTGCCATTGGAGGTCAATTTAGACGCTCTACCACTATCCAAACTCTTATAATCTTCATCTTTAGCAAAAAGTCTTGAGGACTTATTTGTTGATAGAGGCTTGCTTTCAGAAGGTTTAAGTTCTTCCGAAGTTTTCTGGCTAACCTTTACCTCTACAGGCTTAATTTCCTCTACTGTGATTTCAGAACCATTTTTTCTTGCTGTTTCAAGTTTTGTAAGGCCTTGATAAAGTTGTTCTAATTTTCGTTGTGTGCTGTTTAAATCATTTCCATATTTCCTTAAGTCTTTACTAGGAAACCTTTCGAGAATAAACTTTACTTGTGATGCAATCCCAGCATTTTCAACGACAGTTTGCATACCTAAAGCTTGAGCCCCATACCTTTTATTTAAAATATCAAGGTGTGACTGCGGTATGTATTGTTTACCATTGAGAACGTCATCATTCCAAGAGGTTGTCATCATTCTTAAATTGTCAACAACAGTACTCATGCCAGTAGAGATGTATGTACGAATTGCCTCTTTTAAAGAACGTAAATTTAAACTTGGACTATCGATCACCTTTTTCATTAAATTGTCGATATCATCACTTAGATTTAATTTGATATTAAATTTTTTTCCGCTTTCTTTTATTTCCATTGTTCTTTCTCCGTTACCTCCATTATAGTCGGGGAGGGGGATTTGTCAAGTGTTTTTTTAAAAAACATAACCTTTTTAAAAAAGCTATGTTAAATAAGTCTATATTTTAAAAATAATATCAAATTAAAGGCAAATTTGCTCGCAAGGATAGGGTCTATTGTTAATTCAAACTATGACGCTACAATTTTTTATGGACTTTGAAAGCAAAGTGAGCAAAACAGCTTTCGCTGGATTTTTATTATTTAATTATTGTATCATCATTATTATTTTTTTCTCTTCTAAAGTTTTATCAGTTGCGCCTTTCTCTAAAAGGTACTCGGCGATCTTTTCAGAGTTGTATAAGTAAGCAATTTTGAGCGGTGATTGTCCGTTATTGTTACAAAGGTTGATATCGGCACCATGCTCGACCAAAAACTTTACCATATTTAAATTATGATTTGTGATTGCATAGATCAGCGGAGTATAGCCCTTGTCATCTTGCACATTAATATCATAATTTCCGCTATAAATACATTTTTTTACTTTGATTAGATTGTTGTCAAATGCAAAGTAAAGTAGGTCATTATTATCTATCGAAGGTGTTGGGCTTATTTGTTTGTAATCTTCCATGTATTTTTCAAGTAATGAGCGAATTTCTTCACTTTCACAAAAATCTAAAGGAATTTTACCATCAATATTTTTTATGAATGGATCTGCTCCATTTTCTAATAAAATTTTAAAGACAGTATCACGTTTAAAACAAGTGGCAAAATGAAGTGGAGTCTGACCATAGGCATCTTGTGCATTCACGTCAGCCTTATTTTCAACTAAAAGCTTTGCAATATTATCAATAGCCCAATGAAGCGAAGTAGTGCCATCTTCACCTTGTTCATTCACGTCAGCTCCATTTTCAAGTAAAAGACTGACTATATCTTTAAATTTATCTAAAACTGCCCTACAAAGCGGTGTCCAGCCATACTCATCATGCGCATTCGCGTCAGCACCTTGCTTTAAAAGTAATTTAACTGCCTCAATATCATTTCTTTTAACTGCCCATAACAGCCTTTGATTTAATTCGTCTTGTGTCATAATTATATCCTTTTAACAAATATTGATATCATTATTATTTTTATTTTCTATTACTTTATCAGTTGCGCCTTTCGAGAAAAGATATTCGGCGATATCTTCAGCATTATATAGGTAGGCGATTTTAAGTGGAGATTGTCCTTTGTTGTTGCAAAGGTTGACATCAGCACCATTTTCCACTAAAAACTCAATCATATTTAGATTATGATTCATAATTGCATACATAAGTGGAGTATAGCCCTTATCATCTTGTACATTAATATCATAATTTCCGCTATAAACACATTTTTTTACTTCGATTAGATTGTTATAGTATGCTGAATCAAGTAAATCATTATCAAAAATAGAAGACTCATTTCTTTTTATTTTTTCTTGTATAGAATGATATTTTTTCATATAATCTTCAAGCAACTGGCGAACTTCTTGATTTTTACAATAATCTAAAGGAATTATGCCATCCTTGTTTTTTATAAATGGGTCAACTCCATTTTCAATCAAGAGTTTAATAATATCAACACTATCCCAAAAAGCAGCATAATGAAGCGGAGCCCAGCCATCTTTATCTTGCACATTCACATCAGCGCCGTTTTCAATTAAATACTTGATAATGTCACAGTGATCCTTATAAACAGCATAACGGAGTGGAGTTTCGTCATCTTTATCTTGCACATTCACATCAGCGCCATTTTCAATTAAAAGTTTGACAAGATCAAAATTTTCTTCCTGAACAGCTGCATAAAGCGGAGTCCAACCAGTATTATCTTGTAAGTTTGGATCTGCGCCATTTTCAAGCAAAAACTTGACAATGTCATAGTATCCTTTAGAAGTAGCCCAATAAAGCGGAGTCCAACCAATATTATCTTGTAAGTTTATATCAGCGCCATTTTCAATTAAAAGTTTGACAAGATCAAAATTTTCTGTCTGAATAGCATAATGAAGCGGAGCCTGACCAATATTATCTTGTAAGTTTAAATCAGCGCCATTTTCAATTAAAAGTTTGACAAGATCAAAATTTTCTGCCCGAACAGCATAATGAAGTGGAGCCTGACCAGTAGCAGTTTGTAAGTTTGGATCTGCACCATTTTCAAGCAATAATTTTGTCAATTCTAGCAAGTATTTATTAATTTCGGAATCCTTAAAAAAGATTTTAGCAGCAGCGTTATATAGCAGAGTAAAGCTCACGTCCGCCCCTTTATTTATTAGAGATTTAGCTTTTTCAAGATTTCCATTTTTAATAGCTTTGTAGAGTCTTTTATTTAATCTTTCTTGTTTCATAAAATTTACTTTACCTTTTATATATACCTCAATGTCTTATTATTATTATTTTTCTTTTCTATTGCTTGAACGGTTGCTCCTTTTTCTAGTAGGTATTCGGCAATTTCTGTTCTTTGATATTTATAGGCGATCTTAAGTGCCGACTGATTTTTATTATTTGTGATATTTAGATCAGCACCATTTTCAACCAAGAGTTTTACCATATCAAAGTTGCCATTTGAGATGGCATACATTAAAGCAGTCCAGCCTGATTTATCCTGTGCGTTTAGATCTACCCCTTCTTCTATTAGGCGTTTCACTATCGGCATTTTATTCATGAATGATGCATGGATCAAGAAAGTAAAGCCATTTTCATCTCTCATTTCGCAGTTCATGCCTGCTTCAATCGCTTTAATTATTACATTTACATCACCGTTGTCTAAAGCACGACGAACTCTATTGATTCTTACATACGGCTTAAGTTTTTCATAGTATGGATGTTTTTTAAGTCTATCAAGCACAGTGCCATGATTTTTGTCTGGCAAACTCAAATCTATGCCTTGTTCAATAAGAAGTTTGGCTATATCGTAATTATCGAAAATCAAGGCGCGAGAAAGAGAGTTTTCATTTTTTGCATTTATAAAGTTGATATTGATACCATTGTCGAGAAGTAATTTTATACATTCAATTGCACTTGACGAGTTGACAAGGCTAGTCAATAGGTTGTCACCATTTATCTCCACATTGACATCGGCTCCGTTCTCAAGTAGCAAGGAGATGTTTTGTAGGTTTTTATACCTGCATGCTTCCCATAAAGGAGTTTCATTTTCAAACTTAATATTTGGATCGGCTCCATTTTCCAACAAGAACTTTATGCTTTCGGAGTCACCTAATGTATTGAAGAAAAATATAGGAGGCTTATTTTCGACACAAGGTGCGTTGATATCAACTTTATTTTCAAGCAAAAGTTTAGCAAGTTTAAATTGGTGTTTGCTTAAGGCGTAGTAAAAAGCAGTCTTTCCGTAGCTATCTTTTATGTTGACATCAGCACCGGCATCCAACATCATTTTTGTCATCTCAAAATTGCCACTTGCCACAAGGTCTATAAGATAGGTACTTCCTGATTTTGAAAGTGCGTTTACATTTGCCTTATGATTAATAAAAATTTGCGCTATTTCCTGTTTATTCAATGACACCGCAAGTCTAAGCGGATCATACAAGTTGCCATTTAAAACATTCATGTCAGCACCATATTCAAGCAGAAGCTCGACGATTTTTGGGTTGCCTTTTTTGCAAGCGATATGCAAAGCATAATCGCCATCAAAATTCTTAGCGTTAACTAAAGCATCTCTTTCTAGCAAGGCTTTAACAATGCCCACATTATCATTGCTTGTTGCTTTCAAAAGGGGAGTATATCCGCGCTTATCGGCGATTTCTATATCGGCGCCGTTGTCCAAAAGAACTTTTACAAAATTTGGTTTTTCTTCATTTACTGCATATAAAAGCGGAGTATAATCATTGAAATTTTTTATATTCACTGGCGCACCCTTTTTGAGTAAATACTCTAAGGCTTCAAGATTGTTATATTGAATAGCTCGATGAAGAAAAGTTGTTCCACTATCACTTATAAAAGATAGGTTGTTGCAACTATCTATTAAGGGTTTCAATTTTTGTAAATTAGAATATGTAAGAAGATCAAATATTTTTTGCTGTATTTCCTTTTCTTCCATAAT
>CALVML010000030.1 GCA_944345705.1 uncultured Clostridia bacterium
TATATTTTGTTCTACTTCTGCCTATATAGGCTTCAATCGCGTGAGTGAGTGCATCCATACCTGTGCTGGCAGTAAGCCCTTTTGGCAAGCCTAAAGTTGTTTTATAGTCAAGAATGGCGTAATGTGGAATAAGCGAAAAATCATTTATAGTAAATTTGTAATTGTTATCAGAGTCTGTAATCACGCAGGCAAGCGTGGTTTCACTTCCTGTGCCTGCTGTTGTAGGTAGTGCTACAAAGGTTGGCAACTTTTTCATGACCTTTAAAAGTCCTTTCATCTTCAAAAGGCTTTTCTTTGGCTTAACAATTCTCGCACCAAGCGCTTTTGCGCAGTCCACCACCGATCCGCCACCAAAAGCGATAATTGCCTGACAGTCATTATCAATATAGAACTCTCTTGCCTTTTCAACCAATTTAATAGTAGGATCTGGAAGCACTTTGTCAAAGATTGCAAGTTCAATATCATTTTCTTTACATTCACGTAAAAGTTGGTCTGGTAGATGAAGATTTACTATATCTTCGCTTGTCACAAGTATCGCTTTATTTATATTTTTTTCTTTTAACATTTGACATAATGCTTTATAGTCTAGTAAAAGCTTTGGCTCTCTATACGGAAGAATAGGCAAAAGCAATTTAAAGATAAATTGATAAGACCTACAATAGAAGATTTTTAGCGGACTTAATTTTTTCACAGGAGAGATTTGAGTGTAGTTTATAAATACGATTGAGAATGCAAGGATGAATTCTGCTGGATAGTAAAGTGAAAGGCAAGCATATCCAAAAGCCGAAGAAATAGATGTAAACATATTAAGCATAAGCATTAGATCTGAAAGGAAAAAAAGAAGTGCACCGAAGAAGATTATAAAAAGTATGGTATTTGAGTAAATATGATTGAGCAGGAAATTGATAAAACTCTTTGCAAGCATTAGCGATATTACACCTGCATATACGATTACTATAGCAAGCATACCATTAAAGTCAAAGATAGGAATTAGCAGAATTATACATAGGCAAACTGCAAAAAGCAAAAGATAACAAATTAAGTCAAATATATTGAGTTTTGTTAGGAATGAGAAGGCTATTATATAGAAAATGTGACCAATAGCAAAGAAAACAGCACCAATTATAAAGAAGTTTATTAAAAGCACATCTCCTAAAAAGCAAAATACAAGTGCAACCATGATAAATAGTGCATATAGTTTTATTTTGTTCGAGTGAAACTTTTTATACATAAGAAAAAAGTTTACAATGCCTAAGATTAAAAATAACGCGCTCGCTAAGGTCTTATATAGATAAGCAGGTGTTGAGATCACCATATACAGAATATCGCTAACTATAATCAGCAAGGCAAACACAATATTAAGATAAATTAAAGATTTATTTTTCATATATTACTCCTAACGAATATTATACATAAATTTAAAAATATTCAAACAAAATATCTTTTAATAAGAGAATATCGAATAATAATTTGACATTTTTTTTATTATTTCCTATCATTAAAGAAGATAATAAATTATAGGAGAGAAAATATGGATAAATCACTTGAACCACTTTTTACGCCTTGGAAGATAGGCAATGTTGAGATTAAAAATAGGATAGTCTTATGTCCAATGGGCGGAACTTCACTATTTGGCTGGATGGAGCCACATCATCTTGATAAAGATGCTTGCGACTTTTTTATGGATCTTGCAAAGAACAATGTTGGACTTATTATTCCAGGTATTGCTCCATTAAAGAATTTGATAGGCGGGCAGTGGCTATATAAAAGCAAAAGCACCTTTAAAAAGTTAAAGGGATATATGGACGAGATCCACAAAACAGGAGCAAAGGTATTTGTTCAACTTACTGCAGGTTTTGGAAGGAGTTTTTCTATACCAAATTCACTTGCACCTTTTATCAAAAATAAATTTATGTCGACACTTTTAAAGCCTATCATCAATTTGCCATATCTTTGTGCAAGTCCAAGTCCACTTCCATCACGATGGCTTAAGGGCTATCAGTGTAGGCAACTATCTAAAAAAGAGATAAAACAGATGATAAAAGCATTTGCTAAAACTTCACTGCTTTGCAAGCAGGCAGGAGTTGACGGAGTTGAAATACACGCTGTACATGAAGGATATTTGCTTGATCAGTTCACTCTCAATTATACCAATAAGCGTACTGATGAATATGGTGGTAGTTTTGAAAATAGATATAGGTTTGCAACCGAAGTCGTCAAGGCAATAAAAGAGGAATGTGGACAAGATTATCCTGTAAGTTTAAGATATTCGGCTGTCAGCAAGACAAAAGATTTCTGTGAAGGTATTTTGCCTGGTGAAGACTATCAAGAAATTGGTCGTGACATAGAAGAAGGCAAAAAAGCAGCTAAATATTTGCAAGATGCAGGCTATGATATGCTCAATACTGACAACGGAACTTATGATGCATGGTACTGGGCGCATCCGCCACTTTACATGCCTAAAAACTGCAATTTGCAAGATGTAGAAAAGATCAAGCAAGTTGTGTCCATACCTGTGGTATGTGCTGGAAAAATGGAAGTTAAGGATGCCGTCAAGGCAATCGAAGAAGGCAAGATTGATGCAATGGGTGTTGCAAGACAATTCTTGACTGATCCACATTGGGTTACAAAGATGATTGAAGGTAGAGAGAAGGATATAAGACCTTGTATCTATTGCCATAATGCATGTCTTACAATGGCTCACTATGAAGGAGTGGCAAACGATCAACCTATGCAAGACTCGAAACATATGTCAAGATGTGCACTCAATCCTATGATGATGGATGGCGGTAAATATGATCTCGAGCCTGCTAAAAAGAAAAAGAACATCGCAGTAATCGGCGGTGGAGTCGGCGGTATGGAATTTGCTCGCGTTGCTACACTTAGAGGCCACAAGGTGACTATATATGAAAAGTCATCTCTCCTTGGCGGAGTGTTTATTTCAGCTTGCAAGATGTCTTTTAAGGAAAGGGATAGAATGTTCTTTGACTGGCTTGTAAGACAAGTTGAAAAACTAAATATCGAAGTTAAATTTAACACAGAAA
This sequence comes from uncultured Clostridia bacterium, assembly GCA_944345705.1. Classification (GTDB taxonomy): domain Bacteria; phylum Bacillota; class Clostridia; order Christensenellales; family UBA1242; genus Caccovivens. Next base: position 3,045 of record CALVML010000030.1, read on the forward strand.
TCAAGGATATAAACTCTATAAAAGCAGATGAAATAGTTGTGGCTACAGGCTCTACTGCAAAGAAATTAAATATAAAAGGCTTTGATAAGGCTATAGAAGCGATTGACTATCTCGAAGATCATTCAAAAGTAGGCGAAAAAGTTGCGATCATTGGTGGCGGTTTGACGGGCTGTGAGATTGCATACCAACTTGCACTGGACGGCAAAAAACCATTTATCATAGAGGCAAAGAATGACTTGATTGCAACGAGAGGCGTTTGTCTTGCAAACTCGTCATTTTTAAGAGATTATTTTAAGCACAACAATGTGCCTATCTATCTTGAAAGTATGACTACTGAAATAGGGGATAACTATTGTATAGTTAAGGATAAAAATGGAAACGCTCAAAAATTAGACTGCGACAGCGTTATTGTTTCTGTAGGCTACAATAGCAATCCGCTTGCATGTGCGAAAAAGAAAGTGCATATCATTGGTGATGCATATAAAGTCGGCAATCTTCGAACTGTCATTTGGCGCGCATGGGATATTGCTAAAAAGATTTAATATGATAAAAATATAATATAGGAAAAATATGAAAATTATAAATATCGATGACTTTAAATATGGCAAGCGTGTTAGACGTTTTAAAGATGCTCCAAATCCTTTTTATAATGCGACAACGATAATTGATATTACGCCACTTGTACATTTAAGGAAAAAGCACAAATTAAATGCTATGCTTTGTTATTGCATCCAAAATGCTGGACAATTGATAGAACAATGTCATTACGATTTTAGGGATGAAAATACTATAGTTTACTATGAAAAGGTATATGTCAATTGGGTGATTGATAACAAAGCAGGATTACATAGTTATGTTGGTATTCCACATCAAGAAAAATTTTGTGATTTTGAGAAATTGTATAATTTTTATAATGAAAAATATGCCGAAAACTGTGAACATTATTTTGTAGATGGACAGTCGCTCCTTGCAACAACTGCAATTATCAATCGCAAATTTGAAAGTTTCGATTGTGGCTATACGAGTGACTTTTTGAGATCAATGTTGATATGGGGAAAATTTTATCGAAAGGGAGTAAGATACTATCTCAATATGACCTTTCGTTTTAATCATGCTTTCTTTGATGGAAAAAGTTCTGGCGAATTTTTCAATCAACTCCAAAACCAGATATATTCCTTTAAAAAACAATTAAAAGGTGAAAGAAAAAATAAAAATTAATGGATAAATTTTTTAAATTAAAATAATATAAATAATTGACAAAATCATGCAAAAGAACTATCCTATATACGAGGTGAATAAATGGATTGGAAGGCTATTTGGAATGATATAGTAAATTTCTTTAAGACAAATGCATGGAATATCGTGATTTTCTTTGCTGTTCTCTTAATTGGAATTATTGTAATTAAAATATTTATGAACGTATTAAGACGGGTTCTTAAGAGAACAAAACTTGAACCTATTGCGGTAGGTTTTATTTGCGGAGTTATCAAACTTGTATTGTATCTATGTTTAGTATTAATTCTTTTAAGCATCATTGGAATAGAGATAACAGGTATACTGACGGCTGTAAGCGCACTGCTACTTGCTGTAGGTCTTGCACTTGAAAACAACATTGCAAATGCAGCAAATGGCATCATTGTTGTTTCTTCTAAAATGTTTAAAAAAGGTGACTATATTGAGGTTGAAGGCAAGGAAGGCAATGTAGTTGAAATTAATTTCCTATTTACTACAATACTCACTTCTGACAACAAAAGAATTACCATACCAAACTCGTCAATAGTCAATGGCACAGTGGTTAATTATGACTCAAGTAAGACAAGAAGAGTGGACTTTAAATTCAATGTCGGATATGACAGCAATGTAAAACAAGTTGAAAAAATCATAAAGGATGTTATGTACAGTAATGGACAAGTTTTGCTTGATCCTGAACCTTTCTGTAGACTTAACGCTTTGAATTCAAATTGTCTAGAATTCTCTGCAAAATGTTGGTGTGATAGTGTAGATTATTGGGATGTCTATTACTATGTACTTGAAAATGTATTCAATGAATTAAAGCGCAATAATATTACTATGCCAACAGGTCAAGTAGAAGTAAGACAACGAAAGGAAGCGCCTGTTTATCCATTTGAAAGTGAAGCTCTTCCTAAACGTATTGAAAAAGTACGAGAAGAAAGTGACGCAATAGATCTTGAAAAGATGAGTTTTTCAGAGATTATTCATCACCAAAAACGCAAAAATAGTAAAAGATTTAAGAAAAATAAAAAGGACAAATTGTCTATCGGTGAAAATACTAGCCTAAAAGATGATAAGACGGGCGAAGATAACAGTAAATCGATCGATGAAATTAAACAAGAGCAAACCAGCGAAAATCAAGACTTAAAAGTTGAAGACAAGGCAAACGAAAATCAAAAAGAAGTAGATACAACCATTGAACAGAAAGCTTCTGATCAGCCTACTGAGAAAAAATCAAAAAGGAAGAAAAAATAATCATGGAAAATAGTGAATTATTCGAACTATTAGAAACAGCAACCAATGCTTGTGATAGTTTTATAAAAAGTGAGATAGCACTTAATGATGGTGATGTAGAATCTAGTCAAAAATTTAGCAAAAATGGACAGACTTTGGTTAAAGCACTAATTAAAGATACCTTTGTAGAAATTGCTGAAGATTTTGACATTGCAGAAGGTGGTGTAAATGATTATGACTATCCAAATGTGCTTGAACTTATAAAAGCACTAAATGAAATATCTATGTTTGTCGCATCGCTTATGTCTTCAAACAACGATCAAATGACAATGCCAATCTATAAAAGAAAGATACTTAAGGCAAACAATACAGTAAAAGAAATTTTTATAAGCCTATATGAAAATTAAGTAAAAAGGAGAATAAATATAAATATGAGCATAATTCTCGGTTAACTAAATAAGCATGAAAAGGGATATATATCTTTTTTCATGCAGAAAATCGAGAATTTGTGCTTTTTTATAATTTAGGAGATTTTAAAAGAGAAATTTCTTAAAAATACCACATTTTCTTGTGGTATTTTTTGTGTTTTAGGAGGTAAATATGAGTTTTATAAAAATTAAAAATTTAAGTTTTGGTTATGGCGATCGAATAATATTTGAAAATGTAAATTTGAATTTTGATCAAGGTTGGAAACTTGGACTAATTTCAAGAA
>CALVML010000031.1 GCA_944345705.1 uncultured Clostridia bacterium
ACTACCCTTTGCAAAGGGTAGTTTTATCTTTTCATACATAATTTTACTACTTTTCTAAAATATTTTTAATTTTTTTTAAAAAAGTTGACACATTTACTTGACTTTTCAATTTAGATAGGGAAAGCAAAATAGGTTAGAATTTCCTTCCAGATTAATTCAAATACACCGCCTAAATAGTTTAAATAACCGACAAAACTAGAACCATTGATTGTCGCATTCTTTACAATCGATACAACCTTGCCTATTATATGTTCAACATCTCTTGTGCCTGTCACTCTTGCATCTGTGCTTCCTGTACGATTATCGCCCATAAAGAATATTTGGTCGGGTTCATCTTCATTTTTATCTTGACCTACGCAGAAAAATTGAGCTTGATAGGTTTGATTATCGTATGAAAACTGCAAAACTTTGCATTCGTTCTCTTGTAGATAATTTACAAAAAAGGACGGCTCATACTCCATTTCTCTTTCGACAACAAGATTTCCATTTTCAATTCGCCCTGTCTGAGCCCCTTGATATCCTTGCCAACTCGACCAAGTTTGATAACTAAGAATATAGTCTTCTTGCAATATTTCCACAACATTTGAGCCAGATTTTTGTCGCAAGGTTCTATACTGCCACTCTACTTGTCCATTTTCCTGAGCAATAGGCAATTTTACTATGCTGATATAATCTCCTTCCTTAGCAATAACTCGCTTGATTATTGAATAGTCCTTGTTATCTTGTTCAGGAACATTGATGACGATAATATCGCCATAATCAACATCTTGAGTGTACTTGATAAATACTGCATCTTGGAACGTACCCTGCCCTTGAATATATACAGGATCAGGGTTCAATGTCGGTTGCATTGATGTTCCCTGAATGGTCACATAGCCATACCCATTTTCAAAAGCTATCCCCAAAATAAGTATTAGCGCAAATGCAACAAGGAGAGCATAGATAAATCTATAGAAGATCATATAGGATATTCTATTTTCTTTCTCTATTTTATAATAGGTATAAGTTGGCTCGTTCAAATTTCACTCCTATCTCTTTTTGAAAATTTGCAACCGCAATAGTTTTGTCTATATAGATTGTACTGTCTTGATAATTCTATGCTTCTTTTATATCCGTCTTTCTTTTTAAAATTGGCTTCTAGATATTCAATGCCAACCTCATTTGCAACAGCTTTTCCTATCTCGTTTAAAATTTCTGCGTTCTTATAAGGACTTACCGAAAGTGTTGTCGTGAAAATATCAAATCCCAGTTCCTTTGCTTTTTCTGCTGTTTTTTTAAGGCGCAATTTAAAACAAACAGGACATCTTGCACCGCCTTCTTTTTCATTTTCCAGTCCTTTGACTTGTGACAAAAATTGATTTTCGTCATACCCGTCTTCAATTACATCTATGTTTTTCTCTTTGCAATAACGCTTTTCTTCTTCTAGCCTATGGTAAAACTCGACGCTACTATTTATATTAGGATTATAATAATATATAGTAATATTATAATCATTAATTAATCTCTCTATAACAGCAGTGCTACAAGGCGCGCAACATGAATGCAATAATAACTTTTTCATTCTACCGTCCTTAAAATCTCGATTAAGTCATTAAAAAGAGTGCTTTCTTCTGATAACTTTTTCAAATCTTCGTCAAATTTATTTAGAGTTATCATAAAGCAAGCAAGGCAGTCGCCACAATTTACAAAGACCTGTATGTTATAAATCACCTTTTCACTGAAACCTTTAATAACATACATAGGAAAATTAAAGCCATTCAGTTTAATTACAAACTGGTCTTGATATTGAAATCTGTCTGTGAGAGTATTATATTTTTTAATTAGATTTTGATATCCTGCAAAAAACTCGTCTGGATCTCTATGCACTTCAAAGAGTGAAATCACTCTACCATCATCAGAAAGATAGTTTTCTTTATTGATAAAACCCTGACCATTCATTATATTATATCTATCCTTAGTCAAATGCCAACCATCTGGCAAATTAAAGGACATCTCATTCAGCGTATCGATTACTCTTCGCATAATTACTCCTTTTGTAAGTATAAGACGCTTGAAAAAAAAAGTCAACTATTGCAATGACTTTTCATTTTTTAATCTATAAAATATATATCTAACTAATTTCTACAAAAACAAACTATCTCTTTCATTTAAGGCATAAATAGCTTTAATAAATCTAGTAAGCCGAATTTATGGCATACATCATCATATCGTTGACATTGTTATTTGTAAGATAGTAGATGAGAATTTTGCCTTCCCTTCTATATGCCACAATGTTTTGATCCTTTAATTGCTTTAACTGATGTGATATAGTCGTTTGATTAATGTTTAATATCGCAGATAAGTCATTGACACACATGCTTGTCATGGAAAGACAGGTCAAAATCTTGATGCGAGTGGAATCGGAAAAGTTTTGAAAATAATCGGCAAGTTTAGATATATCTCGCTCTCTTGGCATACTCTCTAGTATAGTTTGTTTGTTTCTCTCCGATAATAATAAAAATTTATTTTGCATTTTTTCTCTCCTTTCGTTAACAATTTTTTTTCTTTTTTCATAAATATTTATGTAATCAAATCACTTTCAAGGTTGCACATATTTTACTACATTATATTTTTACTACTACATAAGATAAATTGCAAAAGAGAAAATTATCGAATTTTGCATAATTTTAGATTTTTTTGTTTAAGGGGGTAACATGAACAATACAACACAATATATATTATTCGTTCTTCTATTGTCAGTCATAACAAATGCAACTGACACAAATCTCAATACTAATACAAACTTCTTGCTTCTTCTGCTTTTAGCACTTAATGGACAAAATTATAATAACAATAATTGTTGGGGCTGTGGACAAAATACCTGTCCAGGACAAAATAATGGATTTTTCTTTTAATCGTTAAGTTTGCAATCATCGACAGGAAAACGGCTGTCTTTCTAAGACAGCCCAAAGGGCAAAAAGCCCTTTAAATTTTACTTTTGCAAAAGTAAAATTTTGTTTTCCTGTCTTTTTTTATTGAAATTATCAAGCAAATTTCTATGTCAAGATATAAAATGAATTCAACTTATTAATTTTTTTTAAAAAAAATAAAAAAAATATGTAAAAATGTTTTGAATATATATTTTTTTATGCTATTATAAACTTAACGAAAAAGCAAAAAGCTTTTAATTTTAATAAGGGGGATACAATTTTATGATGTCTTTATTAAATGTTGCGTGGAACTGGAATGAATTCTTTCAAAATTATGGCGGTGTAGAAGGAGATCAATATAAAGTTTTACAAGAAGTTTTCAATATTATTTCAATCGTTCTTTGGGTTGCTTTAGGTATTGTAGGTGCTGTCGGTGCGGTTTATGCCATCTATCTTGGCTTCCAACTTGCAAGAGCTGATGAACAAGGTAAGCGTGATGACGCTAAAAAACACTTGATTACAGTTGTTATCGCAATTGGTGTAACCATTGCTCTTGTACTTATATTTAATACATTTATGCCAGCCCTTGTATCTGCATTCGTTAACCCTGAAGATGTTGGCCTTGATGATACTACTGGTTCCGCTTTTATTCATCTATTCCAAAAAGTTTAAATTATAGAGAGTACATTTAATATATGTACTCTTTTTTTATATAAAATTTCTATAATTATTTGCTACTTTTAAATTAAATTTCTTGCATATTTTTTTATAATATGCTAAAATTGAACTTAGGAGAGAAGAATGAATTTTATTTCTTTGCTTAGCTATACTTATGGTGGTGGTTTTGCGTGGCTGAAAGATGTTTATGATGTCTTACCACCTATTTTGTATTCTATTCTTGCAGTAGTTGGTGCTGCAGGTATAGTTTATTCTATAGTACTTGGTGTCAACCTTGCCAAAAGTGAAAATGACGAAAAACGAAAAGCGGCTATTTCTAGATTGCGTAATACAATAATTGGCGTTGGTGTATTATTAGTGCTTGTATTATTCATAAATCTAGGTATACCTGCCATACTTCATGCTGCATTCCCTGAATATGTTACCTAGCACAAGAGAGATAATTCAAACGCAGCAGCTCTAGCATTGACTCTTATGTTTAATACAGCAAAATATCTATTTCATCCAAATTAATATATCAAAATTAATTCAATCAATCGCACCTTTAAAGTAATCAATTTAAAAGGTGCTTTTTTATTGGGTAAAGTTTAAATAATGGTAGCAAACATCTCTATTAAAATCATATAAAAATTGTGTAAGGAGAAATCTATGCGCAAGTTTTTTTGTTATTACAATGATTTAACTGAAAAGCAGGAATTAAGACTGCAAAAATCACCATTTACAAGCTCAAAAATTTTGTCTAGCAATCAAAGCACGATGCTTTCTGAAATTCGAGCAATACTACAACAAATATACAACGACCTTATCACAATCAAAGAAAAGATTACAGATGAAAATATCTTAAAGAAAATTGACGAAAGTGAGTTATTATTGTCCAACCTATACTATTCTCTCTTTTCTTCGCCACTAGAACTGGTGTCGCCATCGCAAGAAAATATAACAGCAAAGGATCTCGCGATAAGACTTATTGATAACGCGATAAGGCTTGTTGAAAAAATAGATATACCTGAGTACAATAGGCTTGCCACCCTACTAAAAAACAACTTTGACTCAATACATAACAACATAAAACCTTAGTTAAATAATGGTAACAAATAAAGCAGGATGAATGAATAATAAAAAATTACATAATAAATTAATTGCTTGCAAATTCGCCTTGTTTAGTAGAAACATTTCAATATTAAGTTGCATATTATGAGAATGAAACCAAATATATGCATTTTCCGTGAAAATCTACTATGAATTTAGAAGTCAATCTAAAAATCAAAAGACCATAATGGAAAATAGAAAATTTGTTTTTCTAATAAAATTACTACCGTTTAGTCTTTTCAAATGCATATATGGTTTTAAAGAGAGGTTTTCATGTTTAATTTTTTCGATAGAAATTGTAATTGTAGACCTTGCGTTCCACATAGGATAACCGTTGTTGGTCCTACAGGTGCTACCGGTCCTGCTGGACCTGTTGGTGCAACTGGTCCAACAGGTGCAAGCATTACTGCAACCGTTTCATCAACAACCACCCTTCCACCAGGCTCACCTGCCTCAGTCACAGTAACACAAACAGGCGGAGTTGCAAGTTTTGCATTTGCCATCCCTCAAGGTGCTACTGGGGCAACAGGTGCAACCGGTCCTACTGGTCCGACTGGTCCTACAGGATCAACTGGAGTCACTGGCCCTACAGGTCCTACTGGTGCAACCGGTCCTACTGGCCCTGCTGGTGGTGCTACAGGTGTCACTGGTCCTACTGGCCCTACTGGTGCAACCGGTCCAACTGGTGCTACCGGTCCAACTGGTGCAACAGGTCCTACTGGGCCAACTGGTGCTTCAGTAACTGGGGCTGCTGGTCCTACTGGTCCGACTGGTGCGACTGGGCCAACTGGTGCTTCAATAACTGGTGCTACTGGTCCTACTGGTCCTACTGGTGCTACCGGTCCTACTGGGCCAACTGGTGCTTCAGTAACTGGGGCTGCTGGTCCTACTGGTCCGACTGGTGCGACTGGGCCAAC
>CALVML010000032.1 GCA_944345705.1 uncultured Clostridia bacterium
CTCGTAGAAAGCGCTCCAAAGGCTATCAAAGAGAATGTACCTGCTGAAGAAGCTAAAGAAATCGAAGCTAAACTCAAAGAAGCAGGCGCTACAGTTAAACTTAAGTAAATCAAAAATAAAGAATATTGTGTTAAAAAAATGTGGTAAAATTCTACCACATTTTTTTGTAAGGATTATTAAATATCACTTTTGTGTAATATTCCATCTGTGAATTGACAAGGTGACTGACAATTATAGCCAGATGTGCATCTTGATCCCTTTACTATTTTTTCAAGTTCTGCAATTCTCTTATCATATATAGGAAGAAGTGATCTATCCCAGCAGTGTTCTCTTTCTTTTTTTAATTGATTAAGATATTCTTGCGCTTGATTTATTGTCAAATCGCGGATTTCCTTTTGAGCGAGAACACAGTTTCTCTCTTTAGTTTTTTGAATAAAGTTTTCATAAGTTCCACGCTCGACAACATCGACAAGGGTAGCTTGTGGTAGTGTTTCAGCAATCGAAGCAAGGTCATTAAGGTATTCCTTCACGAGATTAGGTTCATCTTTGATAATTGGTGGAATATAGAAATCTCTATTTTTTTCAAAATCATTGACAAATGTAAGTTTGTTGATGTTAAAGTCAAGAGTTCTATGGCGTTGTGCCTGAGCAAGAGCGGCAAAAGACATTTTATATGTACATTGATAATTAGATGAGAAATCCTGTTTTAAGATAGGATCGCCAAAAAGCGAGAAATCTCTATTTTTGCCATCACTTAGTTTTTCTGAGTATAGATTGTTGGTCTTACAGAATGTTACAAATTCGCGCATGCTTTCTTTAAGTTCTCGATAAAAATTATTACTTGGTTTATCAATTTGCTTTTCCATCCAATGACAGATGTAATTCAATTGTCTAAAATTAGTAGTGTATACCATATTCGTTGGAGTAAATACAGAAATCATATATCGAGCATTTTCTTGAGCCAGTTTATGAGCCTTTTTACCTTTGATGTCAAAAAAATTATTGCAACCATTAGGGTATCTTTCTTTGATTTTTCTTTCAAATATTAAAAGCCATTTATCGTATAACTCTCTTTGTTTAGGATCAATTTCTGTCATGACTGTATATCGAGCAGATTTTTCACTTGTATTGTAGTCGTGTTCATTATTAAGTACCATTGCAAGAGCCTTAGGTATATTTGCAATTTCTAAAGTTAAATAAGAATGTCCAAATGTGGAGTGATGTCCATTGTTCTCTACAAGGCTTGCGATATTTAAGAGTTTGCTATTAGGTCTTTCATTTAATGTTTTGAAAGAGTCGGGCATATAACAAGTTGACCCCATAAGACCTGCGACAAGCCTATTAAAATCATAGTCAAAATTTCTTGGCAATCTATTTGCAAATTCAGTTGATATTTTATCTACAATCATATTTTTAAATATTTCATTATCAATAGTTGATTGCTGGTTTCTATCATACATTTCAACAATCTCTCGAAGATATTTTTCAAGTTCTTCTTTTGTGTAACAGCCTTTTTCTCCATTTAGGGTAGTTTGCATTTTGATATTGATTTCCATATTTTTACTCCTTTTCTTTTGTGTCAGATTGATTATATCAAAAATAATTGTTAAACAAAAACAATTTTGAAAAAAGTTTTTATTATTAGGAATTTTTAGTAAAAATATAAGAACAATGTTTTAAAAAAAAGATATAAAGATTTTGCAACTCTTTATATCTTCTTTGATCTATTAGTTATTATCTCCATCTTCGCCATCAGTGTTTGGGTTTTGATTTTTTCTCATTTCTGCTTTTTTGCGTAGTGATTCGAGGAATTTTTCAAAATCTTCATCATCGTCGTCATCTTCATCATCGTCTTCGTCTTCGCTTTCTTCATCTTGAGCAAGAGAAACATTAGGATTTTCTTCGCTTGCAGGTGTAGTAGTTTCGCTTACATAGTCTTCGACGATAGGGGCGTTTGGATCTTGCTGATCTTCTACAGGTTCTATATTTTCTTCTGTTTCATCTTCTATAGGTTCTTCGTTTTCAGCATCTGTTTCTTCTTGTTCTTCACTTTCTTGCTGATCAACATCTTCGTTTTCTACAATATCAGCATCCTCGTTTTCTATAGTTATATCTTCTTGAACTTCTACATTACTTTCTTCGTTTTCTTTACGATCTTCAATCAAGAGAGTTTCTTTTTGTTCGTCTTCAAATTCAGGAACAGGTTCTCTATCCTTTTCAAATTCAGTTTCAAGGAGTTCTGCTTGATGTTTTTGATAAAGAGCTTTAGCAATAATGATAATTACACCGCAGATTACAAGTGCAATTACAATTGAAATTAAGATATTAAGAAGTTCGTCATTTCTAAATCCGTCTAAGAATGAGAAGATAAGAAATAGCCAAGCTGCAAAGGCTATAAAAGGTGCAACCAAAGTGATTGCGATGGCTTTCAAGAAAGAATCAAATCTTTTTGCATATTTTATTGATAAAAATGTTGTACCAACAGCTATTACAGAAAATACCAATCCTATAATAAGTGCTGCTATTTGTGAGTTGGTCATATAATCGAAATTCATGTTCCCTCCGTATCTAATTATGATTATATATCATTTGTAAAAAAAAGTCAATACTAGAAAGGTTATTATTTTAAAAAAATGTTTTGATTTTGCATAGTTTTTGGTTATACTATAAGTGAAATATGAAAAAAAGCGCTAAAGTTGTCTATATAACTCTTGCAGTTTTATTTGCATTACTGCTAATAGGTGGTCTTGTGTTGGCATTTATGCTCAACTATAATTTATATTGTCCTGAATATGTAAAAATTATCGATGATGGTAAAAATATATATTTGACTACTTCTAGCAATGAAAACTATAGATTATATAGATTTATCTTTACTGATGAAAGTGGAAACGAGATTGTCATTGATAGCGAAAATAACACATTGCAAAGCGATAAATTTTTTGAAAGCGGTGTAGAACTAGGCAAAACATATAAAATACAGAGTCAATATATAAGTGAAAATGCTGGAAACAATAGTGCAAAAAGTGAAAGTATAACTTGGACTGCTTTTTCCTATCTTGGTCAAACGCAAGGCATATATGACAGCGAAAGGCAAATTCTTTCGTGGCAGGATGTGGAAAACGCAAGTGGATATAATCTAGTTTTACAAGGTACATACAATAGTTATACAATCTTTGTTGAAGAAAATGAGTTTGATTTTAATGGGGTATTAGGAGATAGTTATCAGGCGCAAATTTTTCCTGTTTCCAATTCTAATGCCTATCAAAGTCCTATAGAAGTCGATAGTTTTACATTTATATACAATAAGACTCTTTCAGACTTTACAGACCTTTCTTTTGATAGAGAAAATAAAATTTTAGAGTGTCAAAATGTAGATTTAATTTCTAGTGCAACAGTTAGTGTAAATGGCACAAGTTATTCTACAAGCAATTTTGAAGTGGAAGAAGAAAATGGATTTTATATTTACAGCATATCTCTTTCCATATTCAATGATTTTTCTAGAATAGGAATAAGGGCAGAAGGCACAAATCAATTTAATTATTCAAGTGCATACTCCTATCTTACTGTTACTGACGAAGAAATTTGATTGTTATATCAATCTTTAAATTAAAATATGACAGGTCATACAGATTTTAAGATATAAATAGTTATAAAAATTGTTTTAATTAGGCATACTACTTTCAAAAAGAGGGAGTATGTCTTATTTTAATGTAGAAAAGCAAATACAACTTTTGAAGCAAAAATTTAATAATTGTGTTGATTTTGCCTATAGAATTTATCAAAAACAGGATAAAAAGATAGGGCTTATTTATCTAAAGAGCATAATTGATCAGTCACTACTTTCAGAGGCAATCTATTTGCCTATGCAAACTGTGGAGCAGATAGAAGATTTTGATAATTTAAAAAACATAATCAAATGTGCAGATGTGAAAATCACACAAAAAGAAAACATGGTCAAAGATATATTAGATGGCAAAGT
>CALVML010000033.1 GCA_944345705.1 uncultured Clostridia bacterium
ACTACTCCGTTCGACTTGCATGTTTGAAGCACGCCGCCAGCGTTCGTCCTGAGCCAGGATCAAACTCTAATTGAAAATATTTGTGGGACAACAAAATTCTTTTTGTTTTCCCTTCCAAGCCTCTTCCCTTTTAATGGCCCTTTCGGGCATTAATGTCATGACGTATACATATATGACCCTTATGGGTGTCATTCATGACTTTGGGTTTAAATTTTATCCAAGTCTTTTTTTGAATTAGTCTTGGTTTATTTTTGGGTTTTTCAATTCGCTATTATACACTCATAGCTTTCTTCGTTTTCCTTGCTCAATAACTAAAAGTAAATTGACTTTGTTTCTAAATCTCTTGTACTTATTTACTATTTAATTGTCATGGTTCTTCGCTAACTCTCTTCCAAGTTAGCGTTTATATATTACCACATTCCTCCTCCTATTGTCAACACTTTTTTTGATTTTTTTTACCTTTTTTCTTCCTTTTTTTTAATTTCATACGCAACACCCTGCCACGTTGTAACGAATATATTAAATAACACTTATTATAATGACAAAAAAAATGACTTTTTGCAAAGTCATTTTTTATTAAAAATATATTTTTACGCTTCAATTTAAATTTATCTTATATATTTCTTTCAAGAGCATCTTGAACTGCTTCTCGAACTTCACTGCGACGCATTTTAATTCCCTGTTTTTTCAAACGCTCCATTACTTCACGTCTTACCAGTGTATAATCATGATAACTTTTAAGTTTCGCTGCGAGAGTAGCCAATACATTAGTTAAGAATGATTTCTGATCGTCTTTACTACGCATGCTCCATGTTATTATTTTATCTAGATTTTCTCGACGCTTGTTTTTCTCTTGCATTCTTTCTAAATATGGTCCAACAATACTTTCTTCCACTTGATTAATAGTATAAAGCGGACCTGCTAAATTATGTTCTTTAAATTGATTGTCTAAAAATTGTTGAGCATCTTCAGTGTTTTTTATATTTTTAAATCCTTCTTTGCTAAAAAAAGATTGTATTTTATTTCTAAATGCAGTAATAATTTCATTGTAAATCTTATCCCCAACTGGATTAGAATAATTTCTAAAATTCTTAGGTGTATCTATACCATATATTGTTTTATGTGCAGTAGACATAAAATAATCTAAAGCGAACATATATCTCATAACTATATTGAATAATGTTCCTACGGAAGGACTATATATATAAACACCTTCTTGCATGTCTGATTGCAATATTGCCTTTTTTTCTAACCCTAATGCTTGAGCAAGTTTTTTATCATTTATTTTCATAGCAATAGAAGACCTCTCGGATTCAGCATAATCAGGTGCAGAATGATAATCCATATATGATATCCATCGTTGGTTTTCAGCAATATATTCAATTGAAAATTTATCATAATCCTTTCCAAGATCCAGTGTATACTTTTTTACATGTGGACTACTTTGATTACCCTCTCCCCATTGATCACGTTTAATTAAGAGACAATCTCCGTTTTTATCCACTTTATCATATATTGTATATATTTTTTGTTCTTCATTATTTTCCATTTCTACCTCCTTATGATTTAATTATATACTAATAAGTAATTTTTGTCAATAGGCAAGTAACAAAAATAAATATTTTATATCACTTGTTTGCAATCTTTTGTTTAAAAATATTTTCACATAGATCACAGGTTTGTTCGAGATTGATATCAGAATTGTCTATAATGACACTATCTTCGGCTGGTCTTAAAGGAGCTATTTTTCTATGCTCGTTTTCAAAATCTCTTTCTTTCAAATCTTTCAATATCTCTTGATAGGAGATGTTTGGATTTTTAAGTTTGTCTTGCTCATATCTTCTTTGTGCCCTGGTCTTTTCATTTGCAGTCAAATATATTTTAAGATCGGCATTGGGCAAAACGACTGTGCCAATATCACGCCCCTCTAAAACACAATCATATTCTTTGGCAAAATCACGCTGTATATCTAAAATTTTATCGCGAATTTGAGGATAATTAGAAATTTTTGATGACAGCATTGAGATCTCTTCTTCTCGCAGGTTGCTTGTGAAATCAATTCCGCTTACAATAACATGTTGGACATTGTCTATAAATTTCACCTTAACTGTGATTTCATCAATAATGCTGTTGATTGAATTCTCATTGATTTCGACAATATTCTTATATCTAAAATAGCAAGCCATGCCTCTATAGAGAGCTCCTGTATCTAAAAAATGGAAATCAAGTCTTTTGGCAAGCATCTTTGCAAGAGTGCTTTTCCCGCTTCCTACTGGCCCATCAATCGCGATATTATACATTTTCAACTCCCCCAATAAATTAATTTTTATAATTTTAAAATATTTGTTGCTATTTTGTCAATTAAATTTTTATCATGTTCCACGAAAATCAAATTTGGTTTAAACTGCAAAATCAATTTTTCAATCTGCAGTCTAGATGGTATATCAATATAATTAAAAGGTTCGTCCCAAATATAGAGATGTGCTTTTTCAGCCAAGCTTCTTGCAAGCATAATCTTCTTCTTTTCGCCTTCGCTTAAGTTTTCTATATCCATATCTATATCAACTTTTTCAAATTCAAGTTTGCGAATTAAACTACATAAAAGGCTTAGTTCAATACCATGAGTTTGTGCATAACTTTTTAAATTACCTTTGATTTCACGACTACTTTGACCAAGATAAGATATTTTAATATTGTTTTTCAGTTTTACATTTCCATCATAATCTTTATCTATTCCTAAAATTATATTTAATAGTGTGCTTTTTCCGCTTCCATTATCACCGACTATTGCAAGACGCTGTCCATTTTCATAAGACAAATTCAAATCTTTAAAGATCACCCTATTATCAAATTTCTTCGTCAAATTACTTATTGATAAGATCTCGCCTTTAGTGAAAAGTGGAAATAATTTCAATTCTTCTTCTCTATCAATGTCTTTCAATAATTTGCTTTTTTGCTCTATGTCTTTATCAACTCGTCTTTCAAAATTTTTTGATGTTTTCATGACCTTACTTGCACGCTTTCCGACAAACCCCCTATCTGGACGCACTCCGCTCTTATTGAATTTGCCAGTAAATTTCTCTTTTTCAGCATCTTTCGCCCAATTTTCTGTCCTAGTTTTAGATTGCGCAAGTTGATTTATCTCTTTTTGCAATTTATCGTTGATTTTTTCTTCATTTAAAATTTTATTGTCAAATTTATCTTTCCATGTCGAATAATTGCCCTTTACAAGATCAATAGAACTTTTATTGATTGACAATATATGATCAGTCACCTCGTCTAAAAGCCAGCGATCATGTGATACCAATATAAAGCCTGTTTTTTTGTGAAGATAATTTTTGATTATCTCCTTTGTAGATTGATCAAGATGATTTGTAGGCTCATCAAGCAACGCAAATTTCTCGCTTGCAAAAGCCATGGCAAGCTGAAATTTAACTTGCTCACCACCGCTAAGTTTATTATATGGCAGTTCAAATTTATCAAGATTAAGATTTAATAATTCACTTTCTCTATAAATTTTCCAAATTTCTTCATTGTCAATTTGCAAGATGATTTCATTTAAGGACAAAATTTCATTTTCTATTTTCATTGGACAATAATAGAACTTTAAAGGACTTTCTACTATTCCGCTATAATCTTTTATCATTCCTGACAAAATCTTAAGCAATGTGCTTTTCCCTCGACCATTTCTTGAAATTAGTCCAAGTTTCCAACCTTGATCAAAATTCAAATTTACATTTTCAAATATTATTCGATCGCCATAGCTAAAACTTAAATTTTTA
>CALVML010000034.1 GCA_944345705.1 uncultured Clostridia bacterium
TTGAAAAAATTAGAGGTTTAAAAAAATAAATTAACCCATTTGGCACTTAAGCGTGTGCTTGTCTTGATACAAGTCGGTGTCGCTTCGCTCCACCGAAAGACAAGCACACATCTAATAATCTAATTGTGTTGTAAAAAGAGCGATTGCTGGCAAAGCGTAACGCAATCCGCTCTTTTATTTTTTGTTTTCTTCTCTCTATTTTCTAGTGTAAGCGAATATTCTTTGTTGTCAAGGTTAAAGTGCATGTCAAAAGATTTGTAGAGTTGGATATTTTCACGACAACCTATGACAACGTCAGAAGTATTCGTTTTTTTTGCAATTAAGAGAGAGTTGGTGCAAAAAGAAAACATAGACAGTTTTTTGTCTATGTTTCTTTTAAATATTCTGCTAGTTTCAAAATTGCTAGCCTAAAGTCATTTTTTTACACAATAGAAGAATTCACTTATTTTTTAAAATGAAAAAAATTATAGGACTATATAAAAATAAGAGAAAGTCTTGCACTCGGGAATTGTGATTTGACGTCACTTAAATTTAATGCCTTTAGACATTAATTAAATAAGTATGTCCATCAAAAAAAAGTAGAAAAAGCAGAAAAATCGCATTTTTTATCATTTTTATGCGATTTTTATGTCGAATTTGCTAAATTATTTATTTGTTTTTATTAATTTCCTCTTTTAAAGTCTTATCTGCTTTAAAATTTTGATATTCTTTCGCTCTTTTTTCGCTAGCCATTTTTATATATTTCTCAATAACTGCATAGTCACTGTATGGATATTTTTTACCCTTAATATCTTGATATTCTTCTGCACCCTTGCCAGCGATGACTATAATTTCATCCTTTTTATATTTTCTAAGTGCGTGCAGTATAGCCTTTTCTCTGTTTTCAATAACTGTACATTTGCGAGTTATCCCCTTTTCAATATCCAAAAGAATATCATAAGGATTTTCATATCTAGGATTATCACTCGTAAGTATGACTTCGTCTGCATTGTCACAGGCAACCTTGCCCATGATAGGCCTTTTTAACTTATCACGATTGCCACCACAACCAAAGATCACCACAACCTTACGTTTTCCACCAACTTCTTTGGTATTTTTAAGCACATTTTCAAGACCATCTGGAGTATGTGCATAGTCAATTACTATCGACCGAGAGTCTAGATTGATTATATTATATCTTCCAGCCACAGTATTCAATGACGCAAGCCCTTCTTTGATATCTTGCATTGGCACTCCCATCAGCCTGCAAGCAGATGCGCCAGCAAGAGCATTTAATACATTGTATTTGCCAACTAAGGGAACAGAAAATCTTTCCTTGCGATCATTGAAATCAAAGGTGAACTGACTGCCGTTGAAGGTAAGATCGATATCTTCTGCTTTAAAAGTGCCTTTGTCCGTTCCATAGCAGATTAGTGGCTTTTTACATTCCACAATAAGTCTTTTGCATAGAGGATCATCTATGCATATAAGTCCGCGTTTTGCATGATTTTCTTTAAAGAAGGCAAATTTTGTATCGCGATATTTTTCCATGGTCTTAAAAAAATCTAGGTGATCTTCGGTAATATTTGTAAGAATTCCAAGGTCAAAATCTATTCCGTCAATTTTCTTAAGTGCAATCGCATGAGCGCTCACTTCCATGACAGCATACTCGCATCCTTCATTTTCCATTTGCCTGAATATACTATGGAGAAGATAGGGATCTGGTGTCGTGAGAGGAGTATCAATCTTTTTGCCATTGATAAAAGCACCAAGTGTGCCAATAAGCCCAACTTTCTTGCCCGAATATTGCAATATTTGCGAAATTATGCTTGCTGTGGTGGTCTTTCCATTTGTGCCAGTAACTCCTATAATTTTCAGCCTGTCGCAAGACTTTCCAAAATAATTTCTACTTGCAAGAGCATAAGCCTGCCTTGCGTCACTGACGCGAATTATTCCTTTGCCAGATTTTTCATCACTTAAAACCACCTTTGCACCATTTGCAAAGGCCTCATCTATATAATCATTGCCATTATAGTTTTCGCCTTTTAGCGCTATAAAGACATCGCCATAACCTACATCTTTTGAATTGATTTTTATGTCATGAATAGGCATATAAATATTTTCATTATTTTCTCGCAGTCTTATATCCTGCAAAATATCTTTTAAAAGCATAAATTTTCTCCTAGACAAAAAAATGCGTAAAATTAAATAAAAAGTCAGTTTTTTTAGCATTTTTTGTCGAATTTATTAAATTATTTTTAAATTTAAGTACTTTTCTATAAGGAATTAACTTTTATATTTCATATGATCAGATAGTTCTATATACTTCTTTATAGCTTTACTATTAAACTGATATACAATATTCTCCTGCTTTTTTGCTCTGTCAATTCCTTCCATTATCATTGTAGTCAAAAGGTCAGAAAATGGTGCATTAAATAAATTAAAGGCAAGAGAACCAGGAATATTGTTTAATTCATTGACATAGACAATGTCATTTTTTTCATCATACAAAAAATCAACTCGAACAACGCCAAAGCACTCAAGCGCACTATAACATTTGTACGCGATCTTCTTTAATTTATTCTCAAGTTTTTTGTCTATTTGTGGCTTTTTGCTATGATTGCCTTCTATATATTTGTCGTCAAAAGAATAGAACTTGCCTTTGTCAATCTCGCTGACATTGCTGGCAATAGGCTGACCCTGAAGACGCGTGAGCGCAACCGCGAATTCGCGAGCATTTTCAATAAACTTTTCGACTATCACTTTTTCATCATAAACAAACGCACTTTCAATCATCTTTTCGATGTCGCTTTCCTTTTCACAAATATTTATGCCAACACTGCTTCCAAGTCTTGCCGGCTTGACTATGACAGGATAGCCTAAACTTGATTTAATTTTATTTAATAAAGGAATTTTGTTTTTCTCATATTCGGCTATGCTTAATTGTACATATGCTGGAGTATTGATCGAAAAGTTGCGAAGCACAATCTTTGTAAGCACTTTATCCATGATGATACTAGAAGAAGCAACTGCAGAACTCGTGTAGGGAATACCTGCAAGTTCAAGTAGACCTTGCAAACTTCCATCTTCTCCGCCGTGACCATGATTGCAAAGCAGGGCACAGTCAATTTTGACCTTTTTGCAAATAACTCCTTTCTTTAAAATTATATTGCCTTTGCCAAACTCAAAGTTTACACTGAAAAGACCACTTTTAGAAAAATTTAAAAATGACTGCGGTTTTGTAAGACGCTTTCCTGAAAAGAATTCTCCCTGTGGAGAGATGTAGACAGGATAGACTGTATAGTTTTTAAGGCTTGCCAGCGCTTGCATGGCTGTGATGACTGAAATATCATGCTCGGTACTTTGACCTCCAAAAAAGACTGCTATATTTTTCATATTACTCCTTTTAATTTAAGTTTTTTAATTTTAAAAATCAAAACTTATCAAAATTTAAAATCAAAACCGATT
>CALVML010000035.1 GCA_944345705.1 uncultured Clostridia bacterium
GCACAGGTATGGATGCACTTACTCACGCGATTGAAGCCTAGATAGGCAGGAGAAGAACAAAATATACAAAGCATAACAGCGAAGAAGCGGTTAAACTTATTGTCGAAAATCTTTATCTATGTTATCAAGATGGACAAAATGAAAAGGCAAGAGAAAATATGCTAAGAGCCTCATTCATGGCAGGCAATGCATTCACTCGTTCCTATGTAGGATATGTACACGCAATTGCTCATTCTCTTGGCGGACAATATCATGTTCCGCATGGACTTGCAAACGCAAAGATATTGCCTGTAATGCTCAAGGAATACCGAAAGACTATCGATAAAAAACTTGGCAAACTTGCCTTAATAAGTCATATCGCATCTGAAAATGATAGCTACTCTACAGCAAAACAAAAGATGATTGATTTTATAGAAGATCTAAACCAAAAAATGAATATTGAAGAGGGCTTTAGCGAAATACAAGAAGAAGATATCAATTCTATGGCATCTAGAGCTGAAAAGGAAGCAAACCCACTTTACCCTGTGCCAAAATTATATTCTAAAGAAGAACTTGCAAGAATTTATCTCAAACTTAAAAAATAAATTTAAAATAAAATAAAAAATTAATTAAAAAATTGGTTAAAATAAATAAAAAAATAATTAAAATATTAAAAAATTATAAAAAATAAATTAAAAATCAAATTTTATTGATTTTTTAAATAAAATTATAAAAAAATTGGAGAATTTTATGGAAATTCAAGAAATATTATCGCGTCAAAGGGAATTTTTTAATACTCAAAAGACTTTATCATATAAATTTAGATTAGACGCTCTAAAAAAATTAAAAAGAGAAATAATCGCGTTAGAAGCTGATATTGCAAAAGCTCTCTATGACGATTTAGGAAAAAGTTATACTGAAGGCTATATGACAGAAATAGGTATGGTGCTGAGTGAAATAAATTTTGCCTTACGTCATCTTAAAAAGTGGATGAAGCCTAAAAAAGTGAAAACTCCGCTTGCACATTTTAAATCTAAAAGTTTTGTGCTTCCTTCGCCACTTGGCGTGGTGCTTATTATGTCGCCATGGAACTACCCTTTCATGCTTTGTATAGACACATTTGTCGGAGCAATTGCAAGCGGAAATTGTGCTGTACTTAAGCCATCGAATTATTCCTATAACACATCTATGATTATCAGACAAATCATTGCAAATATCTTTGACAAAGATTATGTAACTGTAGTTGAAGGTGGACGAGAACAAAACAAGGCTTTACTTGATCAAAAATTTGACCATATTTTCTTCACTGGTGGCTTGAATGTAGGAAAAGAAGTTGCTTTAAAAGCATCGAGCAATCTCACTCCTTACACCCTTGAACTTGGTGGCAAAAGTCCATGTATTGTTGAAAAAAGCGCAAATTTAAAACTTTCGGCAAGACGAATTGTTTTTGGAAAATTTTTAAATTGCGGACAAACCTGCGTGGCTCCGGACTATATCTTAGTCCACAAAAGTATAAAAGATGAGTTGATTGCCAATCTAAAAGTTGAAATTGAAAAGATGTATTCGCAAGACCCGCTCTCAAATAATAGTTACGGTAAAATTATAAATCAAAAACATTTCGATAGACTCCGCGGTTTAATTGATAAAAATAAAGTTATCTATGGTGGCAAAAGTGAGGCAAGCTCAAGAAAAATAGAGCCGACTATCATGGATAATATCACCCTTGAAGATCCTGTTATGCAAGAGGAAATCTTTGGGCCTATACTTCCTATTATCTCTTTTGACGACTTTGATCAAGCTAAAGAAATCATAGAAAGCCATCCGAGTCCACTTGCTTTCTATATATTTTCAAACGATAAAAAATTTATTAAATTTGCCTTATCAACCTTCAATTTTGGTGGTGGCTGTGTCAATGATACAATCATTCATCTTGCCAATCCTAGACTTTCCTTTGGCGGAGTTGGCACAAGCGGAATAGGCAAATATCACGGCGAAAAATCTTTTGAAACCTTCTCAAACTATAAAAGCGTAGTAAAAAAGTCCAATATCATAGATCTTCCTATTCGCTATCAGCCATATACAAAAACAAAGACAAAATTGATCAAAAAATTTATGAAATAAATTATTATATACATCAAAAAAATAGTTGAATAAATAATATTCAACTAATTTTTACTATGATATCAAAGAACACAAGAATAATTTTCTATATGGATTTTTATATCTTTCGTTTGTTTTTTTGCTTAAGGTATTCTTCTCCTTCTTTTGTTCTCTTTTTGTATTTTGTAAGCAAGGTTTAAATTTTTATTATCTACTTTTACTAATTCCACAACTTTCTTCCCTATTAATTTCTAGCTGTTTTGATTTTTGCTATACATTTTCTTGCCATAATATAAAGTGCGTAATTTATCTAGCCCTAAATCGTCCTCTTTGAAATCAAAGCCATAGCAGTTTAATTCTTCAAGCAATGCCTTACGCTGATCATCTAGTGACAAGTGGAAAAATTTTTTATTTGCCCAATATACTAAAAGACCAACATCTTTAATATCCTGTAATTGAATATAGTCATACCACTCAGGTTTTTTATATTGAAAATCTAATTTAATGGTGTCAAATACCTTTTTATAGCCTTTTTTAACAAGTTCATCTTCTTGCACTTTAATTTCAGCATCAGAAACGGATTTATCTTTATTCACGCCTATAATGCCATCAAGCTTGCGAAGTCTTACACAGGCATTTTTCATTTGATTTTCAGTCATACAGTCAAATTTTTCTTCTTTGGTATAATATATATCATGAGTAACACAAGCAAAAGATAAAGATAGCCCATGCGAAATAAGCATATCATGATAATATATTAAATGTTTATCAAGTTCCATTCCGACTTCAACAATAACTTCTTCCATTTTTTCTCCTTCTATAATCATTTTGCTAAAATAAAAAATTTATGCCAACCCTATTCTATCAACAGGTCGCTCCCTTTCATTTTTCAAAAAACTATTTCCGCTTTATATTCTGTTTTTTTTGGAGCTACTGGCGGGATTCGAACCCGCGACGGCGTTCGCACTGCTTTCTTGTTTTTCGATTTGTCTTTTCAAGCCAAATCTCACCTTACGAAAGAGTGCTCTCTTTCCCCGCACATATCCACTATGTGCAGGGTCCCCATTCTATCAACAGGTCGCTCCCTTTCATTTTTCAAAAAACTATTTCCGCTTTATATTCTGTTTTTTTTGGAGCTACTGGCGGGATTCGAACCCGCGACCTGTTGATTACGAATAAAATTTCATCTCGCAAATGACTTTCGTTAACCAATATAACTCCGTCAA
>CALVML010000036.1 GCA_944345705.1 uncultured Clostridia bacterium
AGTTTTAAGCAGTTTAAAAATACTAAAATTTAGCAAAAATATAGGCGCAGGTGTATGTAGGTGCACAAGTTTTAAAAATTAATGCACCTATTATAAAAAATACTAGCGTTTTTGCTAGTATATATAAGTGGTTTATTAGAATAGAGCAGAAGTTTTGCTAAAAATATTTTTAAATTGGTAAGGCATAGGTCGTCGGTTCGAGTCCGATCATCAGCTCCAGACACATAAAACCCTTCAAATAAAGGCATTTAGCCATTTTAAAGGGTTTTAATTTTATCAAAATTTACATTTTATATTTGGAGTCATTTTTAATTTTGAACTATCGTCATTATAGAAATTTTTTTACTCTTTTTTATCAAAAGTGAAAAGACTGAAATTTACTATCTATTTCGGTCCATTTCTGTGTAATTGGGGTCAAATGGTCCTACTATGTCTTTATAAAATTTTAAGTGTTTGATAAATCAAATTTTAAATGTATTTTATATATAGAATATGATAAAAATCAATAAACTAGACAGTTTTGTTGTTTTTCAATTTTGATATTGCTTTTACTACCATAAAAATTCCTAATGAAATAATAACAATACATGCTGCTAATCCTAGAATTATTATGAGAGTTTTCATACTTGTGTCAAAAGTTCCAAATGTCGTTATAAGAGTATTAGCTAGCAAAACTATTGAAATTATTGCCTCTACCATATTTATATTTCTTAATGCTTGTAAAATATCATCTTTCTCTTTGATTGCTTTTTTAAAATGAATGATTGCTATCGTTACTTTGTATGTTGTGTATGCTGCTGTTGCTATTGCTAAAATATCCCCTGTGATTGAAGGCTTACCAACATTAAAAAACATCGAAATTACTACACCAAAAGAGATTGTTAATGGTATATAAATAGCACCATTATATAAATAAATTTTTGTTTTTTCAATTTTTAGTTTATTTTTATCATTATTAAATTTTTTATATATTGCTAAATAAAACAACAACAACGAACACTTTTGTATTGATAAAATTATATAAAAAATTGCAAATGAACCATACCAAATCGATTGATATATTAGCCCATATATTCCATTAAAAAGTGCAAAACATAGTGTTATAATAGATCCTAAGATAGCAAAAAGTAAAGTCCTTGACACATAGTTATCTTTTAAAGTTAAATACCATTTTTTATCACTAAATTTTTTATCAAGCTTTTGTATAATTTTCTGTTTAATTTTCATATTATCTCGCAGGTATACATTTTTCTATTAAATGTGCAATAAACTTTATATCATCTTTACAATCATTTTTTATCCATTCTACAATAATTGCATGAATCCCTGAAATGTAAAATTTCATTATATATAATTTTTCTTCACTTGGAATATTAAATCTGGTTTGTATGGGTTTAAAAATGGAATTAAACATTTCCATAAAAGTTTGATCTACTTGAAATAAATTTGGATATTTTATAATAGAAATAAATGCCTTTTTGTTTGCTTTGATAAACTCCAAATAAGGTATTGCGTATTCCATTTTGAAAAGCATTAATTCATCAAGAGTTGCATTTTTTATTGTTTCTTTGTTAAGTTTGATGATATTTACAAATTTATCTTTAAGTTTTGTATATAAATATTTTATTGTTTCTGCAAGCAAATCTTCCATTTTATCATAATGCAAATAAAAGGTGGAACGATTAACGCCCGCCTTTTCACATATTTCTTTTACTGTAATATAATCGAAATCTTTTTTTCAAGCAATAATAAAAGTGCTTGATTAATTAAACATGCTGTATTATAATATTTACTTTCAGATTTGTTCATTTAAACTCCTTACAAAATATTATACATTAAAAGAAATTTTTTTTAAATTAATTTAATTGTTTTCTTCTTCAGTTATTTCTTTTGCAAGATTAATTATGTCACCAGAATATTTTTCTTTTCTATTGTTTAGTAACTTTTTGTAAATAGGATAATTTACGCTTGCACCAGATATTCCAACAACTCCTAATATAATTCCAACAACCATTGTCACAACAGTGCTACCAAGACTTATTGAACCTAAACATAAGCTCATACCGGTTCCCATTATTAAAGCCGAGATTATTCCAAAAGTAAAAGCAAAGATTGTAGGAAAGTTTTTAACTTTTCTATCTAACTTTTTTAATTTTACTACCTTTGAAGATTTTTTTACTGAATACTCGTTAGCAATAGATTCTGCATAAATTTTGTCTGTGTTCATAATTTTTACCTCCTTGTTTTGAACTACACCATTATTTTAAAATACTATGAAAGAAAAAAGAACAACACTTAAATGAATAAATGTTGATTTTAGACAACATTTTATTATTTTTTATTCAAATTCATTTACAACACATAATGTTAAATATAAAGAAAAATATAAAAAAGACCGAACAGTTTTGTTCGACCTCAGACTGTAGACAAATTTATCTACAGTCTTATTTAATTTTTTGTTATATTTTTATTGTTTTTGCTAACTGCATATAACATTTAAATGCAGGTTCTACACCTATTATTGGTTCTGCAATTTTAGCAAAATAGTCATACTTTTTTACTAAGTATTCTTTAATATCTTTATTTGTTACTAAATGGAAAAATCTTCCATTCTCATACATATCAATACTTTTAATAATCAGTGCGTCCTTTCCATATCTAGCAGAAGCATCAATCATTTGTTTACTTTGTTCAAACTTATCTTTAATATCTGGATTAAAACTTACAGCTTGAACCAATTTTGCCATATCGTCACCAAAATTCTCTTTGATTTGTTCAATAGTACAATCAGTATCTTCAACTAAGTCATGAAGAACGCCACCTATTATAATTTTTTCATCATAATTTAACTCATATAATTTCATTGCAACTTTAATACAATGAAAATATACGGGTTTCCCAAAATTATGACAAGATTCATTAAAATGTTTTGCCGAAAATAACATTGCTTCATTTATTAAATTTTCATTCATAATCATCCTCCTCAATTTATTTTATTTTTTTATAGAATACATGTCAATTAAAATACTATTAATTTATAAAATTTTATAATTAAACCAAAATTTCAAATTAAGTCAACACAAATGTTTAAATTTGCATTAACCTGTCTATCATTTTTTTTCTTATATAAAATATTTAGTTTTTTTTAAACAACGTTACTTAACTTTATAAATATTTTCTTTTACTTATTTTTTATAATAACTTCATTACTTTTTAAAAAAATTATTTTAATCAAATTTATAAAATAATCTTTCATATTAGAACTTTACTTAAATAAAAAGTGATTTTACAACTAAAGCATTATAACATTCAAATGTGTTTAATTTTTCAAATGTATTTATTATGAAACGATTTAATTCATCGGAAGTAAAATTTTCTAAATTTTCAGAAAAAAGTATTTTATAACAATAAATCTTTAATAAAGTATGATTATTTAAAAATTTTTCATAATTATGTAAACATTCGCTATTGCAATATTTTATATTATTTTCTAATTCAGAATATTTAGTGTCAGTTAATTTTATTTTTTTACTATCTATATTTATATCAAAAAAAATAAGCATAATTTTTTCTTCCAGTGTATGTTTAAAGTTATTTAAAAACTTTATTTTTTCTAAATTCTTTTCTATTATTTCAATTTCATCTTTATAAAATTTAAAAGACTGCATAAATTGTTTAATAATACCTTCATAAATCATATCCACTCCTAAATTAAATAATTTTTTCGTTATTAATAGAATGATTTGTTTTTAAATTAAAATTTATTTTATTAGCTTTTATAGTTTCTTTTTCCATTTCTTGTTGAATATAATTAGATACATCTTGAATATTTCCACTTACATATTCTAATTTTAAGTCTTTTAAAATACTTTTGATTAAATGCATTCTTTCCGTATAATACTTATTTGTGTCGAAAGATGGGACAAAACCGGACATTTCAAAATTTTTATTCATAAAAGTTGTGCAAGCATTTCTAATATATCTATGAAAGTTTTCATTCAAATATAGTTTATTAACCATAGTATCACCGTTATTTATTCTTATTTCTCTTTGCGTATTGTCTATGTGTACAATAAAAGCTCTTTTTAACTGCGTTGATTTCTTTGATTTTATATTTATTTGTTCGGGTAATATTTTAACTTTATTTAACCAACTATCAACTTTGTCTTCTCCAAACATATTTAAAAGTTGAGGCAAATTTCTTTTAATTGATTCTTTTCTTAAAAAGATATATTTAGTTCCTTCAATTACTTTTATATTTTTAGGATCCGAATAGTCTATAATACTTAAATCATTAGATACCAAAGAAAAATCTTTGATTTCACACAATTTTATAGCAGTTGTAGTTTTTCCACTTCCTTCTTTTCCAAAAATTATAGCACCCAAACCATTATAATCAACACATGCACTATGACTTGTTAATGAGTGCTTTTCAGCTCTTTGTTTTTCTATCATAACATAGCCCATATATACAATAGATGATTCATTTAATTCTTCTATTGGATAATTAATTATACATTCATTATTTTCAAAAAAAATACCTTTATTTTCTACAGTATTGTTATAATAAACTTTATATTCACTTTGATATTTTTCTGAATCTGTAAAAAATAAACCAGGGAATTCCAAAAAATTTTTGTTTTTTTCAAAAAACGGTTGTAAATTCATGTCTGAAATATACTCTACATCTGAATTGGCTGAGCGAACATACAAAAACTTTTTCATGTAAACACCTTCCATATTATTAATATATATCTATTTGTTGTAAAATTCTTTTTAAATATGTTTTTTCATCAAAAATTTTTCTAATTAAATTTTCTACTTTAGCCTTTTCAATATTTTCTTTAGTGCTTATACAAAAAAAATAAGGCTTTAAAAGTGGATTTTTGTTTCTTGCAATACAATAAATACTATTTTTTATTCCATATTTATTGTAAATTTTTTCACTCAATTCTTTACACAAAAAATCTAAAACTCTCCCAGTATGATATCTTTCATTTTTACCATAAGGAGCTTCCATTGTATGCGGTCTAAAAGATGATATTAAACCTGAACTTTTATTTCCTCTCCCAACAACACCCTCTTCTCCACATTCAATACAACTGCCTTTAACTAAACTATAATATCTGTAATAAGCTCCATCAGAGAATTTGTTTATATTGATAGTATAATTATATTTACTTGTATTGTCAATATCCATAACTAACTTATTAATCATTCTTTCATATTTTTTTATAATTTCTACATATTCTTCATAAGTTTTATATTTATAACTATATACAGGCAAACACATAGTAATGTCAACATCTTTATCTATTCTAGAAACCATGACTTTAATATCTTGACCTACATCATCAAATTTAGGATAAGGATATCCTTTTTCATTTCTATTGAAAAAAAATTTTTCAATTTCAAAACACAGTTTTTCGCATGTTGTAAATCCTGTGCTCGCTAAACATAGCGAAGTATCTCCAGAAAAAATCTCTCTAGCATCAGGAACATCATTAATGTTTCTTGGAGTAAACCAATTATTTATCTTAGTATTTTGCGTTGCATTAATATGTATCTCAAGTTCATTTTCAACATCTAAATTAGGTAATACGCTTTTTAAATAATCCTTAATAACTGGTACTAATATTGCTTCTACATCAATATTTTCCCCATTCATTGTATTGCTTACTCTACCATTTAAGTATACTTTTACTTTATCATACATGACTATTTTATTATTTTCATATCTAAAACAACCAGCACCAATATATAGTTTGTCAAAATTATGATGAAGGACACAACCAAATTTATTTAAACAATAATTAGAATAAGTTCTAGAACATATTTCTGCAAGCTTGTCGGCTAAAGTATCTGGATGTCCCATACCTTTTCTTTCCACAACTTCCATGTAGCTATCTTCTGGATCTATATAATTATTTTTAATTATTATTTTCATAATTCACCTCTTTAAATATTTTTATAGCTTGACAAATTATTATTTCTTCTGCTTTTTGTGCACTTATTTTTTCTGCTTGCAACCAAAATGATGTCGATCTTGCATAAAACAATTGTTCAAAATCTTCCAAAAATTTTTCGTCTAGTAAATTTTGCTTTATTTTTTTTATTAGAAGCGCAAAATTTTTAATCCATAAATCTTCAATATTCTTATGAGTAATTTTTATACCTTGTTTATTAAAATATGCTTTTGCTTTTTTATACTCTTTTTTTGCAAATTCTTTATGTTTAAAATCTCTATTAGGTAACAAAGAACAAGTTTTTAAATATATTTTTTCTTGATTTTTATATTGATCTAGTTTATACAATTTGCATTTTACAGTTTTAATAAAACTTTGTAGAACCTGTTTAAACATATCTTTAATTTTATAAAAACTGGAGTTGTGTAATTTACTACCTAGCATGATTTGTTTTATTTTTAAATTCCCAAAACATGCTGTCAAAGTCATATAAATATCAATGCCATATTTTTTTATCTCACTATTTATTTTTTGTCTTGTAATTAAATTAATAAACCTTCTTGAAAATCCAAAATCACCAGAAATAGGCTGTCTTATAAAGCTGTGACATAACGCATAAACAGCTGGAAAAGTAAAATGATTTGTTGTACTCCCTTCATAACGGCTTCTTTGATAGATAGGAGTTACATAATCAAAATTGTTATCTATCAATTCTTTTAAAAATTTATCTATCCACTCAATTTCTATTGATACAACATCAGAATCTATAGTAATTGCATAATCTATTTGATAATTTTTACAAAAATTAAAAAAATTTATTAAATTTTCACCTTTACCTTCTAGATATGATATTAAACTTACTTTTTCACAACAAGTTTCCACTTGATTAAATAATTTATTTGTATTGTCAGGACTATTATTATCAGCATTTACAATATAACATTCGAAATTTTTGTTGTATTTTTTCAAACCTTCATTAATAACTTTGGTGACAAATTGAATATTTTTACATTCATTAAAACTAGGCAAACAAATTGCGATTTTCTTCATTAAAATCTCCTTATTTTTAACTTTTTTTTGTAGCAATCATGACCATATAAAATATATTTATATCTTTTTAGTATGTCTTTTCTCGTGTTAACAGCTAAATTATAATCATAAGCATTTGTATTTTTATTCAAATGTTTTTTTTCCTTTTTTGATTTAATAGCATCACCACACAATAAATACGTTTTTTCTTTATCTTGAATTTTTAATGATATGTGCCCAATTGAATGACCTGGAGTAAATATAATTGTACAATTTGGTGAAATTTGTTCATTATCTTTTACAAATTTTAAATTTAAATATTGATATATGTAATCAAAATAGTTAAAAAGATCATTGTCCTTATATTTATTTTTAAAATAAGATTTAAATTCTAATTTACTTAACAATATTTTAGTATCGGAATTTTTAAACAAATCCAAGTTACTACAATGATCAAAATGTAAATGAGATATAACAACACAATCTATGTGAACCTTTTTTAATAAATTAATAATTTCCTTTCTAACACAATAGGCTCCAGTATCAAATAATATATTTTTATTTTCATCTTTGACTAAAAAAACACTTGCATATCCAAAACATCCTACAGGTGGTTTATAACAAAAACCTTCTACTATTGGAATAATTTTACAACCTATTTGTTTCATTATTTAAAATAACTCCTAAATTCGTTATATCTTCTTCGCTCAACTCAATTTTAATACCTGTCCAGATTTGAAATGCATACAAAGCTTGATTAATTAACATCATCCCACCACTTATAGTTACATTATTAAATTGATGACCATATTGCAAAAATTTTGTTTCCCAAGGATTAAAAACAACATCGAAATAAATTTTTTTCTTAAATGATGTATTAGCAATTTCATTTAAAGATAAAATACTTAAATCTTGATTAGGTTTCATCCCTACTGAAGTACAATTTAAAACATAATCAGCATCCATCAAATATTTTTCAATAATTTTTCTATCTTTTAAATCATAAAATTTAAAGTTAAAATCCAATGCTTTTAACATTTGCTTTGTATCATCATTATTTTCATTAAATATAATAATATTTCTTGTAAATTTAGCAAGTTCATATAAAATAGATCTTGCTACACCTCCAGCACCAAACATAACAATTCTGTCTGATCTTTCAATAGTTTTAACTTTGTTTATGGATTTTATTGCAGCTATACCATCTGTATTGTAACCTATAATTTTACCATTTTTAAATTTTATTGTATTAACAGATTTAATCTTTTTACATTCTTTATCTATATCTTTTAACAAATTAAAACAATTAATTTTATATGGACAGGTAATATTGATTCCACAAAATCCCAAATCACATAGTTCTTTTATTTTTGTGGATAATTGAGATGCTTTTTCTACTTTCATTTTTATATGAGAATACTCAATGCTTACTTTATTTGCTATATAAGAAAACAACTTTGGCGATACGCTATGTTCAACAGGATTTCCTAGTAATGCTGAATAAAACATAATTACTCCTTATAAATATTATAATTTTATATTTTTAATTCAAAACTAAAGATTTTTGTATTGTTTATAATTTTTATAACAGTGAAATTATAACAAAATTAATGAAGATACCTTTTTTAAATAATTATCTAAACAATTATTTTAAAGTGATTTATTTCTTCAATTATATAAAATATCACTATATGACTAAATTGTAAATAGATTTTATATAAATATTTTATTTTTTAAAAAAATACTAAATTTTCGTAACGTTTAAAACTACAATGAATTTTTTGCAATTTTGAGCAACAACCCATTTGATTATCGACAAAAATATCTAATATATAAAATGTTTTTACAATGTTTTTGAAAATAAAAAAAGCAAAAATTTTTACTTTAATATAATTCACCTTCAAAATTTTTCCCATTAAGATACAATTTTATCCCTAAATTAACCTAAAATTTAATATGCGGATGTGGCTCAATAGATAGAGTGCTTCATTGGTAAGGAAATTTTAGCGCCTAAAAAAGACTAAAAAATTTAATAAAATTTGTCCATTTTTGGACTTATGCTGATG
>CALVML010000037.1 GCA_944345705.1 uncultured Clostridia bacterium
ACTACTCCGTTCGACTTGCATGTTTGAAGCACGCCGCCAGCGTTCGTCCTGAGCCAGGATCAAACTCTAATTGAAAAAATGTTGTGGAGACACCAAATTCTTTACGCTGACACGCTTTACTATCGTAAAGCTAACAGCTAAGAAACGTATTTCTCGTGTTTCACTTCGAAATACTTTTGGTTTCTCTCCCAAGCCTCTTCCCTTTTAATGACCCTTACGGGCATTAATGTCATGACGTCTACATATATGACCCTTGTGGGTGTCATTCATGACTTTGGATTTAAAATTTATCCAAGTCTTTTTTTTGAATTAGTCTTGGTTTAGTTTTGGGTTTTTCAATTCGCTATTATACACTTATAGCTTTCTTCGTTTTCCTTGCTCAATAACTAAAAGTAAATTGACTTTGTTTCTAAATCTCTTGTACTTATTTACTATTTAATTGTCATGGTTCTTCGCTAACTCTCTTCCAAGTTAGCGTTTATATATTACCACATTCCTCCTCCTATTGTCAACACTTTTTTTGATTTTTTTTACCTTTTTTCTTGCTTTTTTTTAATTATCCACGCAACACCCTGCCACGTTGTAATGCTTGGCTTATATATTTGTGAGTTACACTAAATTTTTGATATAGCTTGAGAATATTTATTGATTTTATTGTCACTTATTTAAAAATGTGTTAAAATATTTCTGTAGTAGGTTTGTGCTTTTTATTTAAAATACTATACTGTTAGAGATAGGGCAAAACATGATTAGTAAAAAGATATTTGATAGTACTGAAGAAGATATGAACCTTGCAAGTATTCAAGGTAAGCGATTTTTTCATGAATTTAATAGACGCGATTTTTCTTCTTATAGTGAATTAAGCATTTTTTTAAAAGCAAATCTTGGACATTTTGGAAAGGGTTCTTTCATAAAACAACCTTTTCGTTGTGATATTGGCAAAAACATATTTATACAGGACAATGTCTATATAGATTTTAATTGTATCGTGCTTGATGAACTAGAAGTTTATATTGGTAATAATGTGATAATTGGACCGAATGTGACAATTTCTGGTGCATCACACCCTATCAGTGCCACCGAAAGAAGCAATGCAATTTATACTGGCGATAAAGTAATAATTGAGGATGATGTATGGATCGGGGCTAGCGCTAAGATTTTAGATGGTATAGTTATAAGAAAAGGTACGATCGTCTGTGCAGGTGCGGTCGTGACAAAGAATACAGAAGAATACGACATAGTTGCTGGTGTGCCTGCAAAAACAATAGGATCAGCCAAAGAAATTAAAAATAAATTAACAAGCGAAATTAAAGGAGAAAATATTATGTTAGATAAAAAAAATAAAAATTCAAATGTAAAGAGTTCTTATGAATTACACCAAAAGGCAAGACGATTTTTCAAAGAATATAACGCACTTGATGTGGATGACGAAGAAGGAAAGGTAAAACTACTAAAAGAAAATTTAGGTGCATTTGGTGAATACTCGAGCATATTGCAACCTTTCTATTGTGATGTAGGTAGCAATATCTTTATAGGAGAAAATGTCTATATTAACTATAACTGCACTATACTTGATGGTGTAAAAGTGTCAATAGGCAATAATGTCTTGATTGCTCCTAATGTTTCTATTACAGCCACCACACATCCTATAGATCCAGATGAGAGAAGACGGGATAAAATTAATAAAGCCAATGTAAGTATAAAAAAACCTGTCGTGATTGAAGACGATGTATGGATTGGTATGAATGCAGTGATCTTGCCTGGTGTAACAATAAGAAAAGGGACAATTGTTGGTGCTGGGGCTGTAGTCACAAAAAGTACTGGTGAATATGAAATAGTCGCTGGTGTGCCTGCAAAGAAAATTGGAAATGCAAAAAAATAAAATATGAAAAAACAAAAATAAAAAATAAATTAAATATTAAATTTAAATAAAATAATAAAATTTATTATTAATAAATCAAATAAAAAAATGATCGAAATATTTTAAAAATGATTTTTATTTGATTTTTATTTATTTTAAATAATTTATATTATCGGAAGCCGAACTTGCTTGCAAGAGTGAGGCTGATGGTTATACATACTATGTGATAAGTATGCGTTAGCATACAAATTCGATAGAATTTATTAAAATTTAACTTGCTTAAATTTTAACATCACATAGTTTATATTTTATTAATTTTAATTAAAAAAATAAATAATATTTAATTTATTTTTATCTATTTAATCAACTTATTTATTTTAATAAAAAATAAGCCATGGATTTTGGCTTATTATTCCTTAATTTGTTTATATAAAATTCTCATCTTCTAGTGGCTCTTTTTGCAAGGCTTTCTGCAAGTCCTTCAGCCGTTCTGCCGCATTTTTTGCCAAAACGAGTGGTGTATGATTAGTTGGCGATCCGCGGTCTGAGTTCTTTTTCTTTTCTGTTCGGAAATAATATTTCCTCAACACACCATACTTTGCTGCATGTGTAATTTCCTTTAGAATCTCTTTTTGACTCATATTTACAGTACTCCTTTCTTTGTTTTAATATACCACAAAAACTGCAGTTTGTAAATACCTTTTTGCAAAAATTTTACATTTTTTTAGGCACTTCAATTGCAAGCACGCCTAAAGCCTGCATAAGTTTATTTTTTACAAGGTTTAATAGTGAAATATAACCTGCTTTTCTTATTTCATCCTTTTCATTTGCAACACTTATATTATTATAGAAGGTTGAAAATGCACTTGCAAGGTCAAAGCTTGCTGAGCAAAGCGAGGATAGCGATTTTTCTCTATAGCAAATAGAATAGGAAGAATTGAGTTTTATAATTGCCTTTATAATCTCGCGCATTTCGTCATTGTCGATATTAATTTCTCCGCCTTTGACGCCGTCAAGTTTATTTAATATTGAGTTGATGCGGACAACCGTGTATTGAAGGTATGGTCCTGTCTTGCCTTCAAATGCAAGGAATTTATCGATATCAAAGACATAGTCTTTGCCGACATTGTTGACTAGGTCACCAAACTTCATGGCGCCCACTCCAATCATGAGCGCTGTATCACGATCAAACTCAACGCCGTTTGCAGAAAGTTTTTTGCTAGCCTTGTTTACAAGCATATCTATGATATCTTCAAGTTTTATTGTGTCACCGCTTCTTGTCTTGAACGGCTTGCCATCCTTACCATTCATAGTGCCATTGCCTATATGCAAAAGTATTTGATTTTCTGGAGAAATTCCAGCAAGTTTGCACACTCTGAAAACCTGAGTAAAGTGCATATTTTGTCTTGCGTCCGTGACATATTCAATCCTATCGATATCCTTAATAGTCATATTTCGCATTAGAATTGTGGCAATATCAGTTGTCGCATATAGTACAGCGCCATTGCCCTTTTCAATTATGCAAGGTGGCATAGGATTTTTGTATCTTTTCGTGCCATCTTTGTTAGATTGAATAGGAATATTTTCCCCTTCAACAGCAACATCGACAACGATCGCCCCTTCACTCTCTCGTGCAAGTCCTTTTTCTTTGATAATCTTAAGCGCCTGCGGAATATACTCACTTGCATCGCTTTCGCCATACCAAAGGTCAAAGGTTGCGCCAAGTTCGCTATAATGTTGTTTGATCTTCTCGACAGAAACCGCCCTTATCTTTTTATAGATGGAATAATACGGCTCTTGTTTGCTTTGGATCTTTACTGTCCAATCTTCTGCCTTTTTCTTAAATTCCTCATCTGTGTTTTTTCGCGCGCTCGCCTTTGGATATGCTTCGTTTAGCATATCGAGTGTTATAACTGGCTCCTCTCTCTTGCCTTGAAAATAATAGTCAAGTTTGCCATCTTCAAAAAGTTGAAGTTCAGTAAGTCCCATCTGCAATCCCCAGTCACCAAGGTGTACATCTGCAATAACTTCATCGCCAAAGAGTTTGTATAGTCTTTTAAGACTTTCGCCAATTATGGCAGGACGAAGGTGTCCTATATGGAGCGCCTTTGCAACATTTGCTCCGCCATAGTCAAGTACGATTTTTTGTTTTCTTTCTCTTTTTTCAATTCCTGCCATGTCGTCTTGCAGGTACTCATTTGCAAGTTGCGACAGTTTTTGATCTGTAAGTTTTATATTGATAAAACCGTTTAGCACGCTAAATTCATAGTCTTTGTTTGCCTTGTCAATTTTGTCTATGATATTGTTTGCCACTTGGACTGTATTTTGCCCATGCAGTTTTGCAATTTTGAAACAGCCGTTACATTGAAAGTCGCATATCTTTGGAAGGTTTGAAAATGACACGGTCAAGTCGCCTTCATAACCGCATTTCTTGCTTGCATTATTTAACAATAATTCAATATCTTTTGTCGTCATCATTTTCTCCTTTAATCCATGTCGCGCCTTGCTTCAAGTGCCTTTGCAAGAGTATACTCGTCGGCATATTCAAGGTCACTTCCTATTGAAATGCCTTGTGCAATACGCGTAACTTTCACGCCAAGTGGTTTGACAAGTTTTGCAATATACATAGCAGTCGCATCACCTTCGACATCAGGGTTTGTTGCCATGATGACTTCTTGCACATTATCTTGAGAAATCCTTGCAAGAAGTTCCTTTATCCTTATATCGTCAGGCCCTCTATGTTCAAGTGGACTGATCGTGCCAAAAAGCACATGATATGTGCCGTTGTAAGACTTGATCTTCTCCATTGCAAGCACATCTTTTGGATCTTTGACTACACACACTGTCTTTCTGTCACGCTTATTGCAAATAGGACAGATTTCAGTTTCTGTAAAGTTTCCACAGATTTTGCAAAAGCCTATCTTTTGTTTTGCTTCTAGCACGGCATTTGCAAAATTTTGTGCGCGCTCTAACTTGCCTTCAATTATAGAAAAAGCATAGCGCTGTGCAGTCTTGTAGCCAACGCCTGGAAGTGATCTAAAGTTTTCAATAAGTTTTTCAATTACATCATCTTGCATGTCTTTCATTCCTATAATAATATTCTCTTAAAAAAGAGCAAGCGGGCTTGTCCCCGCGATTTGCTAATATTTATTTTATTCTTGTCATCAAAACAATGATTTTTACATCATTCCCGGCATGTTTGGCATGTTTTCCTTTTCTTTGCGCTCGATCTGTCCTAAGCAGTCATTGACAGCGCTGGTGACAAGGTCTTCAAGCATTTCAACATCATCAGGGTCGACCACCTGTGGATTTATCTTGATAGATTTTAGTTGTCTAGAGCCCATCATCTTGGCTTCTACCATTCCGCCACCGACAGATGAAGAAAATTCGCTCTCTTCAAGTTCCTTTTTTGCCTTCATCATATCTTCTTGCATCTTTTGTGCCTGACGCATAAGATTTCCTAGATTTGCTCCGCCAAATCCGCCAAAATTACCATAAGCCATAACTATTTCTCTCCTTTTATTTTAATCTCATCGCTTATTAATGATTTAAGTTTATTTATATCGCTTTCACTTTTTGATAGTACGTTTTCTTTCACTAGCAATATGACTTCCATATCAAGCCCTTGCCATTTTAAAGCGTTTTCAATCTCGCGCTTGCCTTCCTTAAGTAAGTTTATGAGCATTCCATCATCTACTGTGATAATAAATTTATTTGAGTCGATACTGACATTTGTGATATCTCCACAGGCAACATGGAGTGCAATAAACTTGCGCTCTTTTAGGTATAATACCACCTTTCCCCAAACAACTCTCGGTGAGAGTTTTGTGTAGTCTACA
Source organism: uncultured Clostridia bacterium (assembly GCA_944345705.1). GTDB lineage: Bacteria > Bacillota > Clostridia > Christensenellales > UBA1242 > Caccovivens. Next base: position 5,701 of record CALVML010000037.1, read on the forward strand.
CTCAAATTAAGTTTTTTTTTACCTGACTATCACCGCTTATTATTGAAAGCGCTAAAGTTTCAAGTAATATTCTTGGCGATAGGGTATATCTTAACTCATTTTCTGCACCGCCGAAAACTTGGAGCATGTTTATAAGCTCGCTCATCTCAAAACTCTCGCTTTGCTCTTTAAGTTTTTTAAAATCTTCTTCAGTTTCTGCAAGTATGCTTGATGCATCAGCGCAAGATGAGCAAATCAAAAGATTTCGCACATGCTTTGCCATATCTTTGACGAAGACGGATAGGTTTTTTCCGCTCTTGTCTATATCATTGATTAGAGTAAGGACTTTACCAACATCTTTCTCCTTCAAACTTTGTGTAAAGTCAAGAAGAAGTTTGGTATCTGTCGTGCCTAGCACTTTGCGGACACTTTCACTTGTGACAACGCCATCACAGTATGCAAGCACACAGTCTGCAATAGAAAGAGTGTCGCGCACAGATCCTTCGCCTGCAATCGCTATCGCCCTTAGCGCGTCGCTTTCATATTTTATCCCTTCCTTATCAAAGATATCTTCAAGATGTTTTGTAAGTGTTTCGGTTGACACAAGCCTAAAATCAAATCTTGTACATCTTGACAGAATTGTCTGTGGCAATTTATGTACTTCAGTCGTTGCCAAAATGAAGATTATATGCTGTGGTGGCTCTTCTAAAGTCTTAAGTAATGCATTGAAAGCGCTATCAGTCAACATATGTACTTCGTCTATGATATAGACCTTATATTTTGCGCCCGCTGGCATAAATTTCACTTTCTCTCTTAGATCGCGCACATCATCAACACGGTTGTTTGAAGCGGCGTCAATCTCGATTATATTTATATCATTTTCACTTTCTAGTCTTTTGCAAGTTGGACAATTTCCACATGGTGAGCCGTTTACATTATTTTCACAGTTTACAGCCTTTGCAAAAATTCGTGCAATAGATGTCTTTCCTATTCCACGAGAACCTGTAAAAAGATAGGCATGGCTGATCTTGTCGCTTATGATTTGATTTTTAAGCGCACGGGTGATATGCTCCTGCCCTATCACATCTTCAAACCTTGTTGGTCTATATTTTCTATAAAGTGAAAAATGCTCCATGTTTCTCCATTAAAAAGTTTTATTTGCCTTTTTATTATACAAACTTTTAGTGATTTTGCAAAGTATTTTTTAAAGCAAAGCCATTTTCTAGTTACAAATTATTGAGAATTTGCAAGAATTCTCCCCCATCAAGACAAGCCCCGCCTACTAAAAAGCCGTCAACTCCTTTGACATTCTTGATTTGTCCTATGCTCTTTCCATTGACAGATCCGCCGTATAGCACTCTCATCTTCTCGCCAGCACTTGCTGAGAAATCGTCACTGATGATCTTTCTTATCTCCTTAGCGACATCCCCTATCTCCTTTGCGGTAGGAGTTACGCCTGTGCCTATCGCCCAGATAGGCTCATAAGCAATCAAGATATTGTCAAGTTCGTTTTCATAAAGACCTTTAAACGCACTTTCGATCTGTTCCTTAATAACTTCACTGCGCTTGCCAAGTTTATTCTCGCTTGCACTTTCGCCTATGCAAAGAATGATGTTTAGTCTATTTTTTAAAGCACTTTTTATTTTAAGGTTTATCGATTTTCCATCTTCCTTAAACTTTTTTCGTCTTTCGCTGTGACCAATGATAACATTCTCAGCGCCACTAGATCTAAGCATTCTTCCGCTTATCTCGCCTGTAGACTTGCCTTCTTCATCTTCGCTTAAATTCTGTCCGCCAACTCTTATAGCGCTTCCTTCAAGCAAGAATTTCCCAAGCGAAATATATGTGTAAGGCATGGCAATTGTAAGGTCAACCTTGTCATTTGAAAACCTTGACGCCATACCCATAAGATAGCTTTTCATCTCGTCATAGGACTTATTCATCTTTATATTTGCAACTACATATTTCATATCGTTTTCTCCTGTATTACTTCAATTGCTGGAAGAGTGCCTTCTTCAATAAACTTTAATGACGCTCCTCCTCCTGTTGAAATAAAGTTAATCTTGCTTGCAAGCCCTGCCTGATTGATGATAGCAACAGTATCGCCACCACCAACAACTGAATATGCTTTAGAATTTGCTATGCTTTGTGCGAGCGACTTCGAGCCTTTTATAAAGCGCTTATCTTCATACATACCCATTGGTCCGTTCCAGAAAACCTGACCTGCAGAAGCAATCTCCTGCGCATAAAGTTTTGCAGTCTTTGGCCCTATATCATAGCCAACCATGTCATCTTGCAATTTTTCCACGGTATAAACTCGTTTTGATTTATCTCTTTCTTTCATGCATACATGATCGATAGGTAAAAGCAGTTTTTTGCCCTTGTCTTTGGCGTTGAATATAATCTCTCTTGCCACTTCTATACTTTGATTGTCAACAAGGCTTGCGCCAACTTCCTTTCCCTTTGCAAGTAGGAATGTGTATGCCATTGCTCCGCCAATTATAACCGTATCGGCTTGATCGAGCAGTTTATTTATGATCTTAGCCTTTGTTTCCACCTTTGCTCCGCCGATGATTGCGACAAAAGGTTTTTTAGGATTTTTAACTATTTGAGTAAGTTCATTTATCTCTCTTTCCATCAAAAAGCCGATGGCATTTGGAAGCAGTCTTGCCACTCCATAATTTGAGGCATTTTCTCTATGAGCAACACCGAAAGCGTCGTCAACAAAAATCTTGCCAAGAGATGCAAGCTCTCTTGCAAAATTCATATCGCAAGTGGTTTCGCCTTCATAAAACCTTATATTCTCAAGTAGCAACACATCTCCGTCACCTAGAAGTGAAATTCTCTCTTTGACTTCATCGCCTACCGCGTAATTACAGAAAGTGACATTGCACTTAAGTTTCTTTGAAAGCAAAAGTGTAATCGGCCAAAGCGATTTTCTTATATCAAAACCTTTTGGTCTGCCTAGGTGTGAAATGATCACAATACGCGCACCCTTATCGCTTAGGTACTGAATTGTAGGAATTTCACTTGCAACCCTTGTCGCGTCCAAAATCTTTCCCGCGTCATCAAGTGGAACATTGAAATCTACTCGCAATAGCACCACCTTACCTTTAAGGTCTGCAAGATCTCTAATAGTCCTTTTCATAATCTCTCCTTGATAGTAGTGTACTACATTTTTAAAAATTTACAAAATAGTTTTTAAAAACAAAATGAGATATTTTGACATTTAAACGCGATAAAGTTTTTCTAGTAGTTCTAGACTTTTATCTATGCTATCGCTTGTGGCAAGTTGTACCCTAGTTTCTTTCGCGCCATCAAACCCTTGTGCATACCATAAAAAATGCTTGCGAAGATAGAGAGTAAGCCAATCTTCGCTGTAGTACTTTCTCAAAATTTCAACATGCCTTTTTATATAGAATATCTTGTCTTTCTCTGGCTGTTTATTAAGCAAAAGTGAAAAAAGCCAAGGACTCCCTTGCGCGCCCCTTCCAATCATCACGCCGTCCACGCCTGTTGCAAGCATTAAGTTATAACTTTCCTTGTCGACCACATCGCCATTGCCTACAACAGCAATTTTTAACTTTGATTTTAAAGTGGCAATCTTTTCATAGTCAGCTTTTCCGCTGTAGCCTTGAGATGCCGTACGCGCATGGAGTGTGACAAAACTTGCCCCAGCATCTTCACACATCTTTCCAAACTCGCAAGATATATCACTATCTATGCCCAGCCTAAATTTAACCGAAATAGGTCTTGTGGAATTCTTGACACAGGCAGATATGAGTTTGTAGGCAAGTGGAATATTCTTCATAAGTGCCACACCTTCGCCATTTTTGACTATTTTTGGCGCAGGACAACCCATGTTTATATCTATTATATCATAGTGAGATAAAAGCGGATTTTGCAGTGCTTTTACAAGTGTCTGTTCGTCATGACCAAAGATCTGCCCTATCTTTATCCTTTCTTCTGGCGATGAGATGGTCATAAACTGCGTCTTTTTGGCATTATGAAGCATAGCGGAAGCCGAAAGCATTTCGCTGACAGTGGCGTCTGCTCCAAGACACGCGCAAACATCTCTAAAGCCAACATCGTTTACGCCAGCCATAGGCGCTAAAAACAAATTATTTCCAAAATCAATATCTGCAATCTTCATGGCTTAAATATATCCTATTTTTTGATTTTTTGCAAATATTTAATCTTTTTTAAATTAAATTTTTATTTTTCAGTGGCTGTCCCTTTTATCTTACTTATCAGCATACGCAAATATTGCAGACAAAGTGGCAATGCACATATAAAGTAGATAAAGGCGCCAACTATTACAGATAGCACAAGTCCGCCTATTCCACTGACTGCACTTTGCAAGATCAAAAGAGATAAAAGCATTACAACTGACGAGATAAGTGGCAAAAAAAATTCTGTAAAACTGACCTTGACAACCTTACCGAGTTTGATAAGCGCGCAGATACAAACAATGCTTGCATTGACAATGGATGCAATAGGAAGAGCAAATATATTTATGCTAGGAATAGGCGCCAAGATAAAGACAAGTGTAATTCTAAATATCCCGCCTATTAAATTGAAGGCAAGGCTGTAATTAAAATATCCCTTAGCTTGCAAGATTGACACTAAAAACTGCATGATTGCGCTAAGCAAAACCCCTATTCCGCTTATAATAGTAAGTTGCCATGCCAAAACTAGATTATCTTGCATAAGTGATGGATAGATGATCGCATAGAGATCTTTAGCAATCGAGATAATTCCAAAGACAAGTGGCACAAGCAAAAACCACATCGCGCTAAATGAATTTGCAATCACTGTCCTTTGTCCGTCATGGTCATTGCGAGAATTTAAAAATGATATCTTTGGAAGAAGGGCAACCGCAATTGACATAGAGATGATAAGCGGAAAATTTAAGATTGCACCAACAACTCCAGTCTGCAGTCCATAAAGTTTGGTTGCAATCTCACTCTCAAAGCCAGCACGTCCTAAAAGCGTCACAAAGAAAAGACTTTCGATCATGCTCGCAAATGGCGATATTGAGTAAGAAAGGGTCAGCGGAAGTACCGCTTTGAAAAATATAGGCTGAACACTCTTTGTGCTTCTAGCCTTGAAAGGTGAAATCCTTTTTTGTGCGCTAAAAAATAGATAGATAAGCGCTAAAAGTTCTGAGAAAGTAATGCCTAAAAAAGCGCCGAAAACGCCTTTGGTAGCTCCGCCACTAATAAAGATATATGCAAAGATAAGTCCAAAAGCAAATTTTGCCACCTGCTCTATGATTTGACTGATTGCAGTCGGTGTCATATCTTCATAGCCTTGCATTGCTCCGCGAATGACGCCGATTAGCGCGCTCAGTGGCAAAAGCAAAACAAAAAGCATATAGATTATCTTGTTTTGGCTTTTGCCTTGCAAGGATGAAATTGATCCCGATAAAAACAAGATTATAAATCCTAAAACTAAAGCAAGGATGAGTGCAAATTTCATAGCAAGCGCATACAATTTTCTTGCCTTCTCCATTTCTCCGCTCGCACGAGCTGTCGAGATGAGTTTACTTAGAGCGCTACTTACTCCACTTGTCACTATGGCACTTAGAAGAGCATAGACACTCATAATCATTTGAAATATGCCTATTCCTTCAATTCCAAGTATATTTGTAAGCGGTAACCTAAACAGTGCACCAAAAAATTTACAGATAAGTCCACTGATTATAAGTATTAAGGCACCCTTGCCGACAGACGATTTCATAGTCTTATCTTGCGAAAAAAGTAAAAAAGTATTCAAATTTTAGCCTTAACTATTTACAAAACCTAAAATTTGTGGTATATTTAATGTGTAAAAATACTTAATTTATATAAAAGGAGAATGAAATATGGACAAAAATCCGTTTATTATCGATGACAACTATAAGAATTTGACACCTAAGCAAAAAAGACTTGTTAAAATAAACAATACCTATATTACAGTGATCTTGAACAATATCCTAACAAGAATTGACTATGATGCACATGGCATAAACGACCCTGTATTTGAAAAGAAATATAACAAATATATCACTCAGCTTGAAATTTCTGGCAAAATCAAACTGATGTATCCTGACAGCGAAACAGGAGTTAATACTGGAGATCTTTGTGAAAAATTAGGATATCTTGTAAAACAACTCTCTAAACAACACTCTGTACCGCCTGAACCTAAAAGCAATGATTATACTGACATAAACTACCAAAAAGCGCGTGAAAATTATGAAAAAGCGCTCAAGCAATACAAAAATGCTGTCAATTCATTCAATAGATCCAACTTGAACGACATATTCAATTATCTTGTAAACGGAAAATTCCAAAATTATGGCGAAACTAAGTGGGATAATTTTAAACAAATAAAAGAGTTCGAAAAAACATATAAGACTTCATCAACAGCAGCTTTTGATATTTATCAAAACCGTGAAGATGGCGATGTTGGACTTGATTATGCGAAAATTATTGATCTCTCAGTAGTAAAAGGCGATGATGGCAAATATACAATAACAAAAGACAGACCTTCTCATGTCAATATAATTGCTTCTTTCTCGGCAGTAGATAGAATGCTTGAAATATTAAGGGGTAAAGAATTTTACGAACACTATCAAAAAGACGATAAAATTATCGATGATGTTTCACTCGGAGAATAAAAAGTTGTTTAAATCACTTTTTTAAAACAAGGGCAATCAAAAAACCGCATTAATTATCATAAAAATGCGGTTTTTTTATTAATACATTTCTCGTTCATATACTATTGTCGTTGAATGCTCAACATGAATTTGAGCTGTGTTTTCTGCTTCGTTTTCATTATTTTGAACAATCTCATTTGAATCTTCATTTCTGCTTTGAAAATTTTCTCCGCCAAAACCGCCAAGCTCTACTGTTTCAAAATTGCTTTGCGTGCGTGCAGGAGAATTTTCTGCTTGCGGTAAGCTTGATGGTTGCGAGTGGCTTATCTGAGAATTTGGAGCATTGTTACTAGACGGTTGTGCTATATCTTGAGATTGGTCACCTTGTTGCGCGTTTGCATCATTTGAAGAGCGGTTGTCGCCAAAGTCAAAAGGCTCCCATTCCTCGCCTTCTTCTTGTGCGCCTTTTGCCTTTGTGGCTTTAACTTTCGGTGTCGAGGTTTTTGTGCTTGTCTTATTTATTGCCTTTTTTGGTTTTGAAGATTTAGGCTGTGATTCTTGTGTTTCTTTTTTAACGTCTTTAGGCTTCATGACTTCAATCGCACCAGGTTTTAGTTTAAGATCTTCAATCGATTTCACGCTCTTATTCATCTCTTTGACGATCTCTTTAACCTTGTTTTGAGCAACAGGCAATTTTTGCAAACCACCCTTTTCCAAAATGGCTTTGTCAAGCATGTTCTTGTAATTTGTATACTTATATTTTCCACTCATCTTTTCTATCTCAAGGTGAGCAATAAGTTCCTTATATCTCTTTAATATCTCAAGCCCTTCTTCTCCGCCTTCTTCCTCAAGCAATTTCAACATCTTCAGTAAATATATTTGACATGCGGTATCATACAGTCCTGCAACAAAGAGTTCAAGGTCAATATAGTCTTGCAAAAGCACAGCAAGATTTGGTACTCTATAATCTTCGTTGATGATTGCGACATCTAAAAGGTTGAACACCTTTCTTACATTTATTCTAAAATATTCATTGTAATCATCGACAAAATCAGCAATGTGGCTAGTTAGATATTGCCCGGCAAAGACATTGTCAGCTTCTTCTTGCAAGTATAGTGAAGCCTTTGCTTTGACATCGTCAATCATTTCCATACGCACAACGAAGAAGAAGTTCTTTCGCATGTACTGCGTATTTGCTTTATAAAAGTTTTCGCCACTATCACTTATCTCTTTGTTTATCTTGACAAGGTCGGTTTTGATTTCATCAGGAATGATATATTTTCCTGTCCGCGTAAATCTTCCAACAAGTCCGCACTTGATTGAAAGCATTCTAAGCATTGTCTTGTAATATGAGATTTCTTCTTCATCACTCGTTTCATATTCGCTTCCATAGACCTTCAAAGGCTTGATAGGATTTTGTGGTTTTTCGTTTGGCTGATCGCTCTTTTCGAGTTCCTTTTCTTGCCCAACTTGCGAAGTTGTCTTTTCTTGCGGCTGAACTTGTTTTTCTTGCCCCTCTTGAATATTTGAACTTACATCATCTTTATTTGTTTGCTTTTCTCCACCTTCAAAAGCTGTATTTTCTTCTTTATGGTTTTCTGCATTGCCATTTTCAAAATCTATATTATTTGTCTTTTTATCAAAGGTAAAATCTGGCTCTGATTTTTTATCAGCACCTAGATGAAATGTCTTATTTTCATTATTAATAGGAGTGGTTTTTGCATAATCACTTTCATTAATGAAATTTATCTTGTCTTGACCACTGCTTTGGTTTTGAATGATATCCATATATGCATTATAATCTAAAATTTAAAAAAATTCAAGCATATTGATTTACAAATTGACATTCTTAAAATCTTTTTTTCTTATAATAGATATTGTTGTATAAAATGTTGCGTTTAAAATGAAAAGTTTTATACAAAAAATTTAGCAATTTTCACTCTATTTCTTTAAAAAACTTACGCAGTACGGTTTTTCTTTTATTGCATTGAGTGTTATACCATTAGAAACGCATTTGCCGTTTCTATTGAAAAGGCAATTTGCCCGACAAGTGATCGTCATTGTCTTGCTATCTCTTTGCGGTGCATAATCTGGCGTTTTAGAAAACAGACTTTGAGTGGTATCTTCCACCTCTTTACTTTCATCCTTTTCATATATGGTGCATAATACGCTTTCGCTTACACTTATATCCTTCGCCCTGCAGGTAAATCTATCATTATACTTGCACTGTCTTTTTCTGCATCTAATATCCATACAAACTCCTATTAGATTTATTGACAAACATTTGACAAATATACATAAATTCAATACAATAAAATTGAAAGGAGAAAAAATGAAAGTATTATTATTAAAAGATGTCAAAGGCACTGGCAAAAAAGGCGACATAAAAGAAGTCAGTGACGGCTACGCAAACAATTTCTTGCTTAAAAACGGCTATGCAAGAAAGGCTGACAAAAGTGCAATAAGTGAAAACGATTCTAAAAAGAGTGCGTCTGACTATCATAAAGAGATGGAAAGACAAAGTGCGGAAAAAGTTGCTCAAAAACTGAAAGATGTCACGGTCACAATCAAGATAAAATGTGGCGAAAATGGAAAGACTTTTGGCTCTGTCACTTCAAAAGAGATAAGTGAAAGCCTGTCAAAACTGGGCTTTGATATAGACAAACGCAAGATTGAACTTAAAGAGCCTTTAAAAATCATCGGCTCTTATACTGTCACTGCAAAATTGCATCCACAAGTGAGCGCAAACTTTAAAGCAGAAATTGTCGCAGAAAACTAAAATTTAAAAGGAGAAAACATGATTCCTAAAATCATCCACTTCGTTTGGTGTGAGAATGGGAAGAAAAGGGATATTTTTTATGAAAAATGATGCTGCCAAAAAACCTTATAGAGTCTTGATCTTTTCCATGACATGTGGACAAGGCCACAATATGATTGCCAAAAGTTTAAAAGAGAGTTTTGAAGATTTTGGTGCCACTGTAAAGATTAAACAGCTTTATGATAGTCCTAAAAAGATAAAGCGAGCAAACAATCAATATTTCTTTGTTTGTAAACATTTTCCGAATTTATATGATAAGATTTGGAATAGGCTTAGAAAGAAAAATCACTATAAAAAGAACAAACTGCCATTTTTTGCGCGCAGTGCTTTTAAACATTTTAAAAATGTCATTGAAGAATTTAAACCAGATATAATCGTCTGCACACATCTCTATGCAAGTGCAGTAATTTCATATATGAAGACAAATGAAATATTGTCAAAAGGAATAATCACTTCTACAATTCTCTTTGATTTCACTCTTGCACCTTACTGGGAATACTCCAAAAATGTGGACTATATTTTCCAGCCATTTGAAAACACTACGCGAGATTTGAAAAATAAGGGCTTTTCTGACAATCAAATTATTACACTAGGTATGCCAGTGCGAAAAGAGTTTTGCCTTGCCTATGATACTAATCAATATAAGGATAAACTTAATCTCGCAAGCAAATTTACCATTATGTTACAAGCTGGTGGAGGTGGAATCGGCAAAAATGAAGAACTTGTAAAAAAACTTTATTACAATGTAAAAGATATAAACATCATTTGCGTAAATGGTAGTAATAAAAAGAGTTTTGCAAATATTGAAAAATTCATATCTAAGACGGAAGCAAAGAATATATATAACTTAGGTTTTGTCAATAATCTGTATGATTATATGAAGGCAAGCGATCTAATACTTACAAAAGGTGGCGGAAATGGAATAAGTGAAATTTTGGCACTTAAAAAGCCGTTTGTTATTCGTGAAAATATGATTATAAATGAGAAAATAAATTGTGAATTTCTAGTAAAAGAAGGTGTCGCGTTAACCGCCAACAACATTGATGGTATAATCAAACTTTGCCAAGAACTTAAAGACGACAGCTCAAAGCTTGACGGCTTGCTAGAAAACATTTCAAAATTTTCAAAGCCGAACGCTTCAAATGATATAGCTTTATTTTTATTACATAAATACAATGAAAAATAAAATAAAAATAAATTAAATAAAAAATTTTTAATTTGATAATTGTCATAAACGTAAATAAAATAATAAAAAATTTAAAAATAAATATTAAAATATTAAAAAAACGAGAAAAATTAATAAAATTTCTCGTTTTTTTGTTTATTTTGTTTATTTTTTATATATTTTATATTTTTTGTTATTTTAAAATTTAATTATAAATTTGCAAGTTTTTCTGCCCTATCTTTTAAGGTAAGTGCTTCAATAAACTGGTCAATGTCACCATTCAACACTCCTTCCAAATTGTAACTTGTAAGGTTGACACGATGGTCTGTCACACGGCCTTGCGGATAGTTGTAGGTACGCACTCTTTCGCTTCGGTCGCCACTGCCAACCTGACTTTTACGCTCCTTCTTGTATTCTGCCTCCACTTGTCCTTGATAGTAGTCATATAGTTTCGAACGCAAGATTGACATTGCGCGCTCTCTATTCTTAATCTGCGAACGCTCGTCTTGACAGGCAACAACAATGCCTGTTGGAAGGTGTGTAATTCTTATTGCACTCTCAGTCTTGTTGACATGCTGACCACCTGCACCGCTTGATCTATATGTATCAATCTTTAAATCTTTTTCGTCTATTTCAAGTTCGACATCTTCAATCTCTGGAAGTACAGCGACAGTCGATGTGGAAGTGTGAATTCGTCCTGAACTTTCGGTTTCTGGCACTCTTTGCACTCTATGCACTCCACTTTCATACTTGAGTTTGCTGTAAGCACCTTTGCCCTTAACCATGAAAGTGATTTCCTTTATACCGCCGAGTTCGGTTTCGTTGATATCAAGCACTTCAACTTTCCAGTGTTTGCTTTCGGCATACATACAGTACATTCTATAAAGCACCGAGCAGAATAGTCCTGACTCCTCTCCGCCTGCAGCCTGTCTGATCTCCATAATTACATTGCTTTCGTCATTTTCATCTTTTGGCAGGAGTAAGATTTTGATTTCTTCAATAAGCGCTTCAATCTGGGTTTTTAGTGAGCCGATTTCTTCGTAGAACATGTTTTTTAGTTCATGGTCACTTTCTTTCTCATAGTCACTTTTGCACAGTTTATATTCATTCACTAATTTTTCAAGTTTGTCATGAGCAAGTGCAATATCTTCTATCGCACTTCTCTCTTTTACAAGTTTTTTCCACTCCTTGTTGTCTGCTATGACTTGTGGATCGACAACAAGAGCGTTTAATTTTTCATAACGCTCTTTAGTCTTTCCAGTTTTTTCAAGTATTTCATTTGCTAATTCTTCCATAAACTACCCTTTCAATTTTATTATAGTCTTTGACGCGCACAACGAGCGCAAAGCCATTTTCTTTCATTATTTTCTCGACATCTTCCGCTTGATTATATCCAACCTCAAAAAATAGATATCCGCCTTGAGTAAGATAGGACTTACTTTGAGAGATAATTTTTCGGTAAAAGTCAAGTCCGTCCGCTCCACCATCTAGTGCAAGACGCGGATCGTAATTTTTGACTTCGCTGTCAAGTTTTTCAATGTCTTCGCTTTTTATATATGGCGGATTTGATATGATTATATCATACTTTTTGCTCTTTTTCAATTCCTTAAACAAATCTGAGTGAATAAATTGCACTTTTACATCGTTCTTTTTAGCATTATGCTCAGCAAGCGACAGGGCTTGCTTTGAAATATCCACGGCATCAACCTTGCAAGGCGAGAGTTTTGCGATCGTTATTGCAATCACTCCGCTTCCTGTGCAAAGATCAAGCACCTTTTCAAGTTTGTTTGCCTTGATCTTTTTAAGCGCTTCTTCAACCAGCACTTCAGTATCAATTCGTGGCGACAAAACTCGCTTGTTGACATCGAATTTTAGTCCATAAAACTCCACAAAACCAAATATGCTCGAAAGTGGCTCGCCCTTTGCCCTTCTGTCACAGGCTCTCATTATCTCGCGGTACTCTTTTTCGCTAACGCTTGACAAAAGTTTTATCTCAGTTCGCGATTTACCTAGAATAGTTGCAACGATCCACTCCATATCACTCTTGTCAAATCTTTCACTTTGACGCAGTTTAGTCTGCATTTCACTAAAGACAACTGAGAGCGGAATTTGTCCCTTTTCACTATCAAAAAATCCATTTTTACTTTCACTTTCTATCTTTACCATATCCATTATCTCAATTTGCGTGGCACTTGGCTTTATCGCAACCAAATGTGCTGTGACCACCGCCAAATCTTTGACAAACTCATTCTTGACCCTTGCAAGTAGATATAGTAGTTCATAACAAAGAGAAGAAATAAACAAAAATATTGCAAGGTTTATAAAGAAGTTTGCAACTATATGCACATTCACCGAGATCAATGATATCACAAAAGTTGAAAACAAGAAAACATTTACAAGGAAATTGAGAAAATTTAATGGATAACACCTATCGCGAAACTTGCCTCCGCCACTCATATAGAAGTTGCCTGCTCCGTTAAAGGCATATATGCCACTGAAAAATGGCAAAAAGCGAGCAAGCAGTAGAAGCAGGTATATGATTGCCACTCTAAAAAGTGCAACAAGAAAACGGAAGAGATAGTAGTTGTCACTCGGTAGCAAAATATTCTTGAGAAGAAAACTCGGCAAAACCGACAAAAGCAAAAGTCCAACTAAAAAACTGAAGATCAAAAGCGAAAAAACTGCAAAATAAGCAGAAATGCTGTTGAATGTCCTTGCCACTTTGTGCGAGCGATTTTCATCTTCTTTTGCTATGCTATTTATCTGCAAAAGAAATGTTTTGAAATAGAGATAAATGCCTTTAAAAAGATAACATAATCCGCGCAAAAAAGGAAAGGATAGAAATTTTTTCTCTCTTTTAAACTCTATGCCCTTTATATGCTTCTGTCCATAGTCATCTATGAAACCAACGAGTAGTTTATCATTGCTATATAGTCCTACTCCATTCGAAAGTGGAAAAATCGTCTTAATCATAAGAAGATTATTACCAAATAAATTGTTTTTAAGCAGATAAAAGAAAATAGTATAGTTTTATTGATTTTTTTAAATTTTTCCTATTTTTTTAAAAAAGGTCTTGACATTTACCCCCCCCCGATTATAATTAAAGTATGGAGGAACTTATAATGAGTAAAAAAGAAAAAGATATAGAATCTAGAATAGAAGGAAAACCTAACTTAAAAGGAAGTCCGGATGAAGTATGTAAAATATGGTCTAATCTCCGCTTTAGAGACCGTATAAAAGTAGTGGCTCTTTTTGTTGCCGGTTTTGCAAATGGACTAGGACCTAAAAATAACACCGCTGACCCTGACAAAGATGATTTTATCGTTAGGCAATAGGCGATATTGTGACCGAGCAATATAAGAGATTGCAAAGTGGTTTTTTGATTTTTGGAAAAGATTATACTTTTACTATTAGTTAAAAATTCTTATGCAGAAAAGTGTGCTTAAAATTTTTAATGTCTTTGATTGCTGACGAAAAAAAATAAACATTTTAACATAAAAAATATCTTTTGGAGAAATTCCAAAAGATATTTTTTATTCTTCTGTTTTTAAGCCATATTTCTTGTTGAATTTTTCAACATTTCCGCTTGCGTCAACAACCTTTTTCTTTCCTGTGAAGAAAGGGTGGCATTTGTTGCAAATATCGATGCTCAAAGTGTCGCCTTTGCAATTTGACTTTGTTTTGAAAGTGTTGCCACACGCGCAAACTACAGTGACTTCATGATAATCTGGATGAATGTCTTTTTTCATAGTTTTCTCCTTTATTATTAATCTCCAACGTATGGAAGTAAAGCTATATTTCTAGCACGCTTGATTGCTGTGCAAAGTTCTCTTTGATGATATGAGCATACACCAGTTTGTCTTCTTGGCAATATTTTGCCTTTTTCGGTGATATATTTTTTAATCTTTGCAACATCTTTATAATCAATAGTTTTCTCGCCTGCAACGCAGAATGCGCAAACTTTTTTCTTTGCTGGTTTGCGATATTTTTTAACGAAAACTTTTTCTTCAGTTTTGCCTGCTTCAGCCATAATTAAACTCTCCTTTTAATTAAAATGGTAAACTATCGTCATCAATAGGTTCAAGCACAGCGGTGTCATCCTTTGGTGCTGGTTTTGGAGCGCCTTCGCCGTCACCTGCTGGTCTTGTGCCAAGGAATTCAACTTCTTCAGCAACGATTTCAGTTGTATAGCGTTTTGTGCCATCACTTGCCTCGTATGAAGAATTTTGTATTCTGCCAAGCACCGAGCATTTTGAGCCCTTCTTTAGAAATCTGTGACAATTTTCTGCCTGACCTCTCCAGACAACGATATTAAAAAAATCTGCTTGTGGACCATTGTCAGCATTTGCGAATCTTCTCTGCACTGCGAGTGAGAATCTGCAAACTGAAACGCCACTGTTTGTAGTTGTGATTTCTGGATCTTTGGTAAGATTCCCGATTAACATAACCTTATTCATAATTTTCTCCTTTTTTTGACTAATTAGTCTTTTCTAACAAAAAGTTGTCTTTCGATGCCTTCAGTAATATTCATGAGTTTAGCCATTGGATTTACATCTTCGCTTTTCATAGTAATATTCATCAGCACATAGAACCCTTCGTTTTTGAAGTTGATAGGATATGCATATTTACGCATTCCCCACTTATCAATGCCTTCTACGCTACCGCCTTTAGATTCGATATAAGAAGAAAACTTTTTAATAAGTTCTTCTCTCTTTTCTTCTGGCACGTCAGACGCAATGATATAAAGAAGTTCATACTTATTCATTACTTTTACCCTCCTTTTGGACAATTTTTTTGGTTTTCCGCTTAAACTCCGCGAGAAAACAAGGACAGTACTAACTGCTTGCATTATATTACCACTTAATTAAATTTTTGTCAAGTATTCTTTAGTTTTATTAGATATTTATTTCATATTATAAGTTTTTTACTGACAAAAGCATTAAAAAGATTAAAAATAAGGCTACAACCCATGTTATAGCCTTATCTTAAACATAACTTAATTAGTGCCACCTGCAATATCTTCAAGTTCCTTTTTCTTCTTTCTGCGAATGAGCAAGATGATGAGTACTATTATTGCAATTAGAAGCAAGATACCGCCGATTATTGAAAGTGTGATTATAAGTGTACTGTTATCTTGTGAGATTTTTGCTCCATCAATATGCCAGAACAGTCCGCCATAGGATGTTGATGGCTTTGTGTAAGTTCTATACAGAAGCAAGTTAGTTATACTATATCCGCCAAGATCGATAGAGCCTTTGAACGCGTGTTCTATGCTATCACCGATAGGCGACCAGTAGTTGCCCTCAAAGTCTATGTTGCTTGTGAGTTTATAGTGACATTCTGCATAACTTACATCATTTTCATTGACTGCGCCACTATTGATAAGGTATGCCATAAGTCCAAAGTCGCTTGCGCTTGCGATAATGTATGGATCATCTTCTGTTCCAGAGCCAAGCAGGCTTTCACTTCGCACGCCTTCATCAGTCCATAGTTTTCTAGTAAGTGTGATGGTTATATAGTAAGTTTCTGAATAGTTCAGATTATACAAGTTTGGATTAATTGCAAGTGCGCCGTCTGCAAAGTTTTGAGTGATATCACTTTCTAGCAAGTTATCGTTGAATAGTATGCTTGAAAGAGCATAGTTTTCTAGAATATTGATATTGAGCGTTCCGCTCTCGCCATAAAGCATTGTCACAGTGTCTTGATAGTTAAGGTTGACATTTTGTCCATTTGGCATTGTGAATGTCATATTACCTGCAAGAAGTAGCTCATCTTGATTTACTAGGTCTTGAACGGAGAATGAGATTACAAAATCTATTTCCTGTCTAACTGCGTTCATTGCAATATTAAAAACGAGTTGTCCGTCCTGCTCAGTAACATAATCCATGCCTAAGATATAGTTGTATCTATATCTATTATATCCAAGATTTTGAGTTTCGAATTGTGCGCCGATCAGTTCTATATCATAGCCAAGTGCCTTATCGATCTCAATTGACAAGGTCTGATCTATGGTTGCTGTGAACGAATAATCGGTCATCTCCTCGCCGTCAAGGTAAATCTTGAGATTTCGGTGTACAGTTAGAGCGCTTGTTGGATCTATAGTAATTGCAACGCTTCTTCCTTCAAAGACTGCTTGAATATTGAGTGGTCTGTCAATGAGTCCAAAGTCATAGGTGTAAGTGCCAGTGTCTGCATTGAAAGTGCCTAGATATTCTTCGCCTGTGTCAAGGTCGACAAATCTTAGGAATTGATAGCCTGCCTCTGCTGTTGCCTGCAAGATAAGATCTTGAGTTTGATCATAACTTCCGCCTGTCAGCACGCTTCCATTTTGAACAAAGGATGCACTTCCGCCCTTTGTTGAAGAGATAGAATAGGTCGGCTGATAGAGAGCGACAATTCTATAACTTGCCTGTATGGTCGTGAGTGAGAACTGTGCATCGCGTGTGCCGAGTGACTGCTCGTCTTGATAGATCGTCCAATTTATAAACTTGTAACCATCAATACTAAGAGCGCTGAAATTGAGTTGCGTTCCAGCAGTTACTGCCGCATACCATCTGTTTGTAGCGTCAATCAAGAGCGTCTGATTTGTTACTATATCTTGAATGTTTGCATCTGTCACATAACTATTCATGCTGTTTGGCTGGAATTCTACTGTGATAAATGCTTGATTGTAGATCCAGTAAGCATAGAGAGTGAATGTTTGAGTAGTAGGGTCAAAGTTAGCATTTGGTATATAGGCATTTTGGCTATTTGAGAATGTGTAGCCTGTTTCTGCCCAGTTGTTTATTGCATTTCCTGTCCTATCAATATATTGATTGCCAAATCCAACTTCTTGTGTGAAGTATCCGCCATAGGTGTAGCCATCGCGTGTTGGAGTGAGAACGAGCGCTCTGTCACCTTCTGCAATCGATGATAGATCGACTACTTCTCCATAGGTGATTGCATTTTCAAGAGTATATGTGTTGCCATCCACAACATTAAGTACAAGATTGAACACTTTTGGCTCTACAAAGATATTGATTGTAAGATCAGATTGTACATTTCTTATGCCGAATGTGGTTTCATAAGTGAAGCCAAGTGTCATATCATTTATATAATTGATTACACCTGTATATTCTTCATCATACTCGCCCTCTATTGAGTAGCGTAAAATTCCGCCATG
This sequence comes from uncultured Clostridia bacterium, assembly GCA_944345705.1. Taxonomy (GTDB): domain Bacteria; phylum Bacillota; class Clostridia; order Christensenellales; family UBA1242; genus Caccovivens. The sequence continues at coordinate 23,465 of CALVML010000037.1, forward strand.
GCTTGCAAAGTTGTATACAAGGTTTGTATCCAATCTCAATTCAAAGTTTGCTCCAGTCAATGCTTGCATTACAATACTATTTGAACTGTTGCCACTTGAAGAACTTGTAATACTGATTGAGCCTGTACTGTTTGCAAGAGCAAAACCACCCGCATTAACAATTGTCGAAACACCTGCTTCATTTTGATAGATATAGTTGACAACGACTGTATTTGACTTTGCACTGAAGGTTGCAAACACTTCTGCGCCTGCACTAATACCGGTAAAGCCATAGAGCGTCTGTCCATCTACTGTGACATTGTATGAACTTCCATTATTTCCGCCAAACGACTCTGAGAATCCGCTGTTCGCTTCAAGTTTAAAGTAGATTGTCGCACCAGTGTAAGATCTGATATAGTAATCTACACCCTTTAGATTTTCAAGGTTTTCGCCATTCAAAATCTGTCCGTTTGCGTCAAGATAGTATTCGTCACCAAGTTTTTCACCATCTTCGTCAGCGAGATAGATTTTTCCACCATCGCCTGTGCCATAGTTTGCAAGAATTCCATCAAATAGTACTCCTGCAGTGACTTTTACAAGGATTGAACTTGCTTTATAGTTTATAGTAAATTTTGAGAACCTATTATCCACATCAAATGGAATTGTTATTGTTACATTTGCCTTATTGCTAGCATCTGGCAAGGAAATGGTAAGAGTTAAATTTCGTCCGCCAATAGAAAGCACTGTTTGAGTGTCATAGAGAATTGTTTGACTTTCTTCTTGCTCGCCCTGCACGCTGAATACAACACTTGCGTCAAGAAGGTTGACTGAATATGTTATATCGTCAACAATGATCTGATCTATTTCATATCCGCCACTATCGCCAAGTCCTGCTGACACATTTAGTACAATGTCTTTTGCATATTCAAGACCAACTTCGGTAGGAGTTGCTCCGCCATTGATAGAGGCAGAGATTTGATCTTGAGTCACAGTATATCCGCCATAGGCGCCACTTGCAAAGGTAACGCTTGTCGAAAGGTTTGTAAATACCGCATAGACATTGATTGTGCCGTTTGGAAGGACTGTTTCAAGCGCGACTTTAAGACTTTCGTCTATGACAAGAGATGTGTCTTGATAACTGATGATAGTATCGCCTATCTCCCAGCCTGCTAAGATAAACTTTTCGGCGCTTGCTGGAGATGATGATAGATTGAGAGTAGATCCAAAAGTAACAGATTGAGTGAGATCTGCCTCGATTGAACCCATGCTTTCCTGTCCAGGATTTACAGATAATGCAAAGTTGTATACGCGCGCTTTGCCCTGTACATCGATCGAGAAGGCTTCGTCAATCTTGCCCTCTTCAAGTCCGCCAAGTGTAGCAGAAAGCACATAATTTCTTGAACTTGTGTTGAATTCTACAGTTTGATCATCAATTATTGCGATTTTAGATTGATTTTGAACTGAGAGTGAAATGAATTCTCCAAATTCATCTACAATTCCTTCATATCCATATTTGAATATGGCGTTTATTGTAACAATGCTGTCGGTGTAAACCTGCACTTCTCCACCAGTTAAAGCAACACTTTGCCCATTGATTGTAAGGCTGACTAAAATGTCTGTTAGGTCAGGGATTGTGATCGCGTTGAGTCCTGCAGTTGCATTTGCAGAAATATTTGCACTTGTTGTAAAGTTTCTCCAAACGATTGTTGCGCTCTTTTGATCTGGAGCGATTATCTTTTCAATTTCGCCAACGCCTGCATACCCTGCAAGAGTGATATTCTCTGCAGTGAACAGGTATCCCTTCTTTGCAGTGAGAGTGATCGTCACTTCACTTTCAGTGTAAACTGTGAAAGATTGATTGAAAGCGCTCGTCAAGTTGTCAAATACGCTTGCCTCACCCTTGTCAATCTGCACGCTGACGCTTGCAACATTTTCGGCAGAAAGAGTAAGTGAATTTTGAGCAGGTATTGCTTGCAATGTAATCGTGCTATCAGCAAATAGATTTGAAATTGTAAATGTACTTGTTGCCCACTTGTCACTTGTAAGCATTCCATCAAACTCGCCGTGGAAATCGCTGTTATCAATTTGATAGCCATATCCTTGTGCAAGATCTAAAGTGAATGTCAAGGCTGTTTCGTCATATACAAGAGTGAACTGACTTCCGCTTGCAACGTTTGAGCCACCTAAAAGCAGGCTGACGCGATCGGCACTTTCTGGGTCAATATTGATAGTAAGCGTAAAGCTTGCATTTTTCCATATTGCTGTAAGAGTGAGAGTATAGTAATCTTCGTCACTTGCCTTAGTACCAATGCTTGCAAAGATTTCACCGCTCTCGTAAATTTCATCGTCTGGCGCTGTCCAATCAGGAGTTTGTCCTGTCTTTGTAGCAGTTGGAATTGCTGGCAATTCTTCGCCGTAGACAACATCTATTTGAGCAGTATCCGTGCCGTCTGCAAATTCTCCGCCGTTTGCGTTGAGAGTGATCTTATAGTTTACTCCGCTCCACTGTGCAGTGAGAGTGATAGATGTGTCGGTGTTAAGCTCGCTATCAAGAGAAAGCACAATATCTTGTAAAGATTGATTGCTAATTGCGACATCATCGCCATAGTTATATCCGCTTAAAGTATAAGTTCCCTCAGTAACTGTAAGCGCCGGCAAATCTTCTAGGAAGATTGAGTTAAGTTGGCTGTAAGAATATGTAAATCTTGTACTATTTGAATCAGTTCTATTTGCATTTAAAAGTCCGCTTAAGTTGGTATCGATTTCAATTGTCACTTGAATTTCTGCGGTCAGAGCTTCAAGTACAAGGTCAGAGCCAAGTCCTGTGATAGCAACGCGCGAATTTCTCTTGTCTACATCGCTGAAATCTGAATTTACTACAGAGCCATTTGTAATATTATAAGATGTGATCTTGAAGCCTAAGTCAGCCACTAAATCAATCGTGAAATCAGTGAAATATTTGATCTTGTCCTCTTGTGTAAAATCGCTTGTGATCGTGCTTGAGTCGATATTATTTCCGTTTACTGTAACGCTGTAGTAGTTTATCGACCAAACAGGATAGATATATATCAGTTTTTCTTCATTGTCTACATCTTGATCAACTTGATCAATCAATGTTAATACATTTGAAGCAGATAGATCATAGAAAGTTCCATCATCAGCTTGATATTTCCAGCCTGTAACACTATAGCCTGTCCTTGTTGGATAGATAAGTCTGTTCATGATAAGATTTCCATCGGAAATTGTTTCAATATATGACATTTCAAAGCTGAAATATGGATTGTCTACTACTATGCTTTCGCCGTCATTTACAAAACCGCCGTCAGTGACAAAGCCGCCACTTGTTTGAGAACTTGTGTCAACCATGAATGTGATTGAATATTCAAGGATCTCGCCATAGGCGCTAGGATAAGTATAGTTATTTGCGTCTGCACCAATCAGCATGATTACAACTGGAATACGCGGATTTGGATCTTTGCTTGTATAATAACTGTTTTCTCTATCAATGCTTACGTCATCACCGCTCATAAGTCCAAAACTTGCAACCGACGTGTCAAGACTTGATGGCATATCTGTATCGCCATCATAGTTTTTAACGATGACAAGTTTTGATAGGTCAAGTTCTTTCTCTTTTATTGTCACATTTGCAGTAACCTGAATTGTAGAATTTCCATTGAATGAGAAATTGTTTGATGAGATTGTGAATGTAAGGCTTATAGATCCTACATTTATATAATCTCCGCTTGAAAGATTTGCTTCGTTTACTTGCCAACTATCAACTGAAAGATATCCATTTTGAAGGTCGTCATTGACACCACTTGTAACTACTACGGTTGCACTGCTTGAAAGTGAAAGAAGCTGTGTTACCGTCAAATCTTTGTAAAGCGTACCATAGGTGAATGTGTTTTGATTTAAAGTCATGGATGCTTGTGTCACATTGAGTGCGACAATTGATCCACGAATTGTATCAGCGTTTGCAATCGTATAGTTGCCCGCGTCACTGCCTGAAAGCTCTAAGTTTGATAGAGCGATGTTTGTCCCGACAGTAACTTGAGCAAAATTACCACTTAGAGTGATATTGTCGCCTGTTTCAAGGTTTGCAAACTGAGTAACGGTATTTGAGAAGGTTGCACTTCTATCAAAAAAGGTCTTAGTAACAGATGCAATGACGAGTGCTTTTGGAGTTATAGTCAAACTTCCGCTGACTTCGATATTTTCTTGTTTGAAGTTTGCATCACCAGAAACGCTTGTTGTAAATACTGTGTAACTATTGACATCTTCTGCGTTTTGTGCGTTTATCGTGATACCATTAAGAGCAAGACGATATAATTCTTCGTTAAGTGCAGAGATTGTTCCGTCTTCAGCCCTTATTGAAAGCGAGATATTGCTTTGAGTACCATTATTGTCACTAGATATTGTCCAAACGCTTTCTTCTTCATCGTATGTGATTGTAAAGGTTGCGTTTTGACTGTTATATTCGCGTGTCAAATTGTCAAACGATACTAAAAGTGTTGAGTCTGTCTGCTCAATTGTAAAGGCAAGACCTTCTTCCATTTCAATCACGAAATTGTCAGATGAAGGTGTAGCGCTTTGGAATGGATAACTTCCGCGTGCCTCGCCTGCCTGCCTTGAAAGAGTTATCTCGATAGTTTCGCTTGTTGAAGTCGTCTTAAAATCAACTTGATAATTGAAAGTAAAGGTAGGATCTACGGCACCAAAGGTCTTGTGATCTAAATTTATAGACGCAAGATAGCCTTTAGTAATTGTAACCGTTGCCTTACTGATCACTATTTCTTGACTAAAGTCATCGATATCTTCAAATATTGTATCGTTGACGCGTAAAGTCAAGGTATAAGAGCCGTTATTTCTAATCTCATTTCCGTCCATTTCAAAATAGAAGGAAGATGTTTCGCTTGCATTTATAAGTTTATTTAATGTAAATGTGCCATAGGAGTCGATGGTTGCAGTGATTGATTGTGCATAGTCATAGTTTGCATAACTTGCGCGTGTTTCGCTAAATTCAATAGCGTTTGTGTCAAGTGTCAATCTTGTAATATTGAGAGTAAAGTTGACAGATGCGCTCTTTGTCACATAGTTTTTGTATCCTGCTGTTACGGTCAAAGTATACTCTCCCGCACTTTGAGTGTTTGCAGGCACTAGAAGCGGTGCATTATTTGAAGTCAAATTCTGTCCATCTCTAGAGAATACGTATGTATAGGTTATATCACTATTGCTGTTGCCTATTATTGTGATAATTTGATTGTAAATAATCTCGTCTATACTTGCATCTAAACTTACTTTTGCACTCCTAGTGATGCTTTGGTTATATTCACTGATAATTATGTTTGCAAGTTCCCATTCCAGAGTGAGAGTGACAGCGGTAATGTTTGCACTATTTGAAACAGTTACGCTAAAGCCACTTGTGGTCACTTGAGAGTTTGCACTCATCCAGCCGTTTGCAACAAAACCTGTCCATTCGTTTGCAGGAAGAAGATTATATGTTCTGCTCTGACCTGCTTTCATGTACTCAGTGTCTTGCTCGCCACCCTTGTCGCCGAGTGAGAAGCGGATTGCTTTGAAGTCTGTAAGAAGTACAACTACATTCTTTGCACTGTTGAAACTTTCTTGGTAAGTCCTTGCACTTTCTTCAGTAAGAGCGTCAAGATAGGTCTTTGCCTCACTTGCCGAGTACTCGTCATCTGTCCAGCGAAGTACACTCATGCCGTTTGAAATGGCGAATGAGAATTGTACAAACTGTCCGTCCGCAACGATTATGCTAGGGCTTGATGAATTGTTGTTAAATAGTGTAAAGATAAGTGTTCCATCACTTGTGATATAGTTATAACTATTTTCGGTAAGGTCGAGTGAAGTAGAGCCATGCACGAACCCTGTCACTGAGATGATATAAGAATTTTGATTAAATCCTAAAGCACTTGTTACAATTTGAGGATTTTCTTTATCGGTAAGGTCAAGATATTTAGGGCTGACATTGATAGTAAAGCCCTCTTCAGCACTTACTATTTGATATTGACCATCGATCACTACTTCAAAGTTGCTCTTTTTGTCTACTCCAATTCTTGAAATTGAATAGTCTATATTTAACTCGTCTGTTGGATCGGTATAAGTCCCCGCACTTGTTTCAATTGTGGTAATAGAAGATACACTTGCAACGAAGTTTGAAGGAATGAAGCTTGGCAAACTCCAGCCAGTAACTTGAACGCTGTGAGTAAGTCCTGTTTCAAAACCCTTGCCAGAGATTGAGATTGTAAATGGAGTCTTGACGATATCCGCACTCACTACATCAGTAGAAGGCGTGAATACGATATATCCATTTTGCTCTGTTAAACCATTATAGTTTGAAAGCGAGAAACTAGAAGAATTTCTATTGAATAGATATCTTACTTGATAGTTTTCTCCTACATTATATAGTCCGCTTGCATCAACTATTTCAACTCTTGCAAGCACGAGTTCGGTTACAAGAGTGCCGTCTTCATCTTGATAAGAAAGCACGCCTGTCGAGAATGAGTCACTTGCTTGTTGCAATGTTGCCTCGCCTGTATAGTAAGAAACAATATTTGCACCTGTGATTTGAATTGTGCTTCTATTCAAAGTGACATAGTCTTCTTTTGAAGTGATTGTATAGGTTGTTCCATTTGGACTTAAGGTATCCAAAAGTTCAATCGACATTGTCGCTTTTGCATTTATCACTGCATTTGTAAGAAGTAGATTAAAGCCATCACTTTCATAAATAATATTTCCAACTGTATAATACATTCTTACAACTTGGTCACCATTTGCTAAAATAGAGTTAAGTGAGAAAGTTGTTTCATCGTTTTCGCTTGTCCACTCAGATTTAGCAAGCACTTGAGCGCTAGCGTTGAAGTATTTGCCGTCAATGCTTGTTGTTGTACCGCTTAGGTATTTGCGTGTTGCACTCCATACGACCTTGATAGTAAGATCAGAATCAGTCTTGTATACGCCGTCTTGTACGAACGAACTTTCGTTAAATGTCCAACTGTCGCCAGAGATTGAACCAAAGATCGATCCGCTTTCGCTTTCGATAATATAACTTTCGTTATAGCCATCTCTATCAAAAGAGATTGAATTTAAGATAGGCTCGACTGCTTGGTCATAAGATACTTTGAATTTTGTTATCTCTTGAGAGTCTAAAGTTATTCTTTCAAAACTTGATTTATCAAAAGTGATTGTGTATTCCTTTGCTTTAACCGTAACATTAATAGTCAAATTGCCTGTCACATTTCTTAAGGCAAGAGTTGAACTATCGCTATTTAGTGTTATTTCAGCAAGACTTGATTGGCTTTCGTCGCCAAGAGTGTATGAGTCGAATGTATAGCCTGTAGCAAATTCAAATACTATATTCCTTGATTGTCCATGTACAACATCACTAAGAACTACACTGCCATTTGAATATTCTACTCCATTTACAGTCACTTTTGTGACATGATCGGTGCTATAAACAATAGTCACTGTGTAGATATTAGTGTCAAATTGAGCAGTAAGGGTAAGAGTATAGTCACCGTTTGGATTAGGAGAAGTCAAAGTGAAATAATCGTCTGTATAGAGATTATTGTTGTTTGCTCCAACAAACCATGAAGCCAAATGTTCTCCCGTAGGTGCAATAACTTCTGGTGTATCTGAAAGGATATCACCATAATTATATGTTTTAACGGTTGTTGCGCCGTCAGCAAATGTTCCCCTGCCCGCAAGGAATGTGATTGTGTATTCTTGTCCGCTAAAGTGAGCAGATATTGTATACTGTCTATCTTGCGTTGGAATACCGCCATTTTCTACTATGAAATCTTCAATATCCTTTGTAAAATCTAGTGTCTTTTGACTGCCCTCAAAGGTGTAAAGCCAGTTGTCATGATCATAAGTGCCTGCAGTGAGCGTATATGCGCCGATATCTTGAATAGTTAGATCTTGTAGTGATGTAAAAGTATAGATCTTTGGCAAGATAGAGCCTGCATTTGTTACGCTTGAGCCTATAGGAGTCTGATAGGTTGGAGTAAAGGTAATATTGATAAGTTCTATATTCAAATCATATACAAGACTTTCAAGAGCTTTGATATTTATGCTTGTTGTGGTCTGTCCGCCTGTCTGTACAAAACTAGAATTTTGAGTGTAGGAAGAAAGTTTCCACCAATCTTTTGCAACGATATCAATTCTTATTTGATCGTTGTAGTGAATATTGTAAACGCCATCTTGAATTGTGATTTCAGTTTCACTTTCGCCGTCAATCTTGACAACTTTGATTGATTTTACTTGAGTTATGCCATTTATTGTTATTGTAAGTGGCGCTTCTGTCCAATTTGCGATGAAAGTAAAGCCTGTTTCAATATTGTCTTCAACGAAATCATCTCCCCCTATTCTTTCCCAAATACTGCTAGCACTGCTTACAAGATCGTTTAGTGTCCAATTGAGAAAATCATAGGTATTCTCTTGAGTGATTTGTACTATAGGAAGATCCTTATCAAAAAGATCTGAGTATGATAGCACGAGTTCCTTTAAAGCCCACTCTGAATTTGCGTTTGCCCAGTCGCTATTATTTACAAACTGACTTGCAAAGCCTTCTGGCTCATTAGTGTCAATGCGGATACGCACCTGAATTTCTCTAGTGACTATAGTGATTGTCACATCGCCTATTATGTTTTTAATTTCAAACGAGTTATTTTTGCGAGAATTTTCGCCTGTCAAATTTGAAATCACTGCATTTTCAGCACTTAAAACTATGCTATCCAAGATATATCCTTCATCAATCGTGAAGGTAATCTTGTCGTCACCTGTAAACGATGAGTAGTATTCAACAGGGTTTACAATACTCGAGTTAACATGAGTGTGAGCATCATTTACGATAGTCACAGTATAACTTTGAATTTGCCACTCTGCATCAAGTGTAATTCCGCCCGTGCTGTTGCCTGCAACTGCTTGGCCGATAAATGTGTCAAAGTTTGTTTCATCTGCAACTACATTTTCTTGCAATGCTGTAATAGTGATATTGTCATATATCCAAGCAATTTGGTCATAACCGCGTCTTGAAGCATAATTTGATATGAGTGCGCTTATAAAGTCAGACATATCGCCAGTATAAGTGACGGTGAAATCGCCAGCATTTACAAAATCTTGTCCATCTTCTTTGAATGTTATAGTATTGAGATTTTTCTTAAAGGTGATTGCAACTGACGTAATGTCACCTTTAAGTCCTGAGTCGTCTATCTCATAGTTTGCATAGTCGTTTCCATATACAACATTTACAATCTTCTTGCCCGAGCCAATCTCTTTGTCTTCATACTCGGCACTCACAACTGAAATTGTATCGCCTGTTAAGATATTTCCAGTTGATGTAATATAGAAGCCTTGCGCTTGATTTACATTTTGATTTACAAAATACCCAAGCACATTGACATTGTGATCATATTCCTTTGTGATTATATTGCCAGAGTTTGAAATAGTGATTTCAATCTTATCGACTGTTACAGTTATATCAAAATCTGTGCTGTACAGTCCGTCAACTGCAGACGTCTGACCAAGACTGAAGTTTTTGGATGAAACATAGAATCTAAAGGTGTAAGTATCACTCTTTAGATATCCGCCACCCGAATAACTATCGTCTGTGATAGTTTCGTTTTCAAGTCTAATTTCATGGCTATTTATTGTAATAAAGTTTGCACCAATCTCGCTTCCATCGTCAAGAACGAAGGCAACAGGTATGTTGTCCCTTAAGATCTGCTCTAAGGTCTTTCCTTGATTGATTGAGCCGTAATCTATATTTATCTCATCAAATTTAAGTGAAACATTTACTTGAGATGGAGTAACGCTAAAGCCTGACAAGACAGCCGGAGAAAGATCGTAGTTCTTTTCACTTTCTTCGTCAAGAGTTAAGGTCACATCATAAGTGCCAACATCGGCAGTTAGGAAAGATCCAGAAATTGTGATTGTGTCACTTGATATAGGTCCTGAGTTTGTCGCAGTTTGTCTAATTGTAAGATTTGCATGATTATCGGTTGCACCTATGGTATATACAAATGAATTTTCTTCATTGAATACCATGCTTCCGCCGTCTATATAGATTGTTCTTTGATTTACAACAATCTTATTATATGTATTTGATAGGCTTTCGCTAGAAAATACAACGCCGTTCCAACCGTCAGCTTGACCTTTTGAAGATAATTCTACACTAAGTGAATATTCTCCTGCATTTTCTGTGAGATCGTCACCTGACAAGAAATTTATATATCCAGCATAGGTCAACCTCTCTGATTCAGGGATATATATCTTTTGACCTGTAAGACCTAGATAGTATAACTCAAAAGTCTGTTCAACTCGAAGTGTTCCAGCATAGCCGACAACTTTAAATGTGCCACCTTCATATACTGTTTGAATATTGCCAAGTATCTGACCATTGTAGATATAGTTGAAAGTTCCATCCATGTCAACCTGCAAATCTACAAGTGGAGTGAGAATATTAAATCTAGCAGTAAATGTTTTTGCGTCAAACTCAAGTTTATAATCTCTCTCGTCATCGGCGTTTGTAATAGTGGCAGAAGTATAGGTGTACACCCCTATCGCCTCGCCTGCAGTTCTAACAAAAGTGATGTTGACGGTATCGTTATTTAAAGTCGCAACAGTAATATCTGCTTTTAGTTCAGGATCTTTTTCACCGAAATATTTGGCAAAATTTACTTGATTTGCATATTCGCTAAGGTTGATATCAAGAATGTACTCATTTACTACTATATATATTATAGATTTATCATTATTTAAATTATATATATCATTATATCTTGAGTTGATTGATATTGTAACTCGATATTGTCCAGCGTTGCGAATTACCTGACTTGCGCTATATTGGTTTTGATCAGTTTCTCTATATTCCAAAACAACATCAATGCCATAGGTATCCGCTGTAGTAGTTGCATTTGCAAGTAGATTTGCAAGTGTAATAGACGCAGTGACGCTGTCATTATTGCCAAGAATATTGATTGCAACTGCTGTTTTTTGATCTGTATTATTGAAATCAAGATCATCACTTGTCTTTTCAATTCCTACCGCATTTTTAGTAACATTTAAAGTTACATTGAAAGGTTTTGAAACAATATACTTTCCGCCCGATGTGCCATCACTATATTCTATAGTCACTGTAAGAGTGTATTCTCCATCTAATGTACTTGAAAGCCAGCCACGCGAGTCGCAAATAGTAAATGCACCATCTAGATATTCAAAAGTCACACTTGCGTCATTCTTTCTAAATTGATAAGAGAATGTCCCTTGAGAAAGCGCTTGAAGATTTAAAATTTCACTAAGAGTTATTTCTCCCGCTGTAAGAGATGTGAAGAAATCAAAGGTATCTTTAATTTGCTCTCCGCTGACTTCATTAAGTTTCCATTTAGTGACAAGCTTTACATTGTTTCCGCCTTTAGTTACATTGAGTTTAAAGCCATCTTGTATAGAGCCAGATAGTTCAGGGTCAGCACCTGCATAACTATATCCGTTGAAAGACATTCCTTGATAGTCAAAACTTGGCATTTGCAATATGAAATCGCCACCATTATTTGAAATATAGAACTCTTGAGTGTCTTTATTTGATAATGTTCCGCCGTTATAGTCGACAGTAACCTTTCTCACATCAGAAAGTACTGCGTAAGTGGTCTGTAAAATGGTATCTCCACCAGACACTTCTTGATTTAAATCAAAGGAATTTGATTGATAGGTTGTATCAAAATAACCAAGATAGTCATTTACATAGTTTGAATCATGGAATGCAAGCATACTTAAGTTACTGCTTCTTGAAGTTGCGATATCAACTCGTACTATATAAGAAACATTGTTTGCAGTTATTATGGCTTGATTAAAGTAGATTGTTAAATTTGGTGTATGATTGCCAACAAAACTGAATAATACATCATTATTAGCTGAATATGTACCAAACTCACCTTCAAATGAGCCAGTAAGAAGGTCACTTGTAGATATAGTTCGCTCTCCAACTCTAACACTTACAAGTGTCAAGTTTTCAATCTGACCGCCATATATAGTTTGCAGAGTATCTAAAAGTGTTCCAGTAGAATTTGAAGTGATATAGGCAGTTTGATAGTTTTTCTTGATTGCATCATCTGGAGAAGTGAGTGAAAATTTTCCAGTCAGTAAGTAATAGAAACTATCTTCTGCATTTCCGTCATAATCGATTTCTTGATCGTCTACCGTGATCTTAAGCCCTTTAACTTTAAACTTGCTTCTCTCATCACCCTCGCCAGTGAAAATTCCTTCAGTTTCAGTTTGATCAACATAGATAATTCTATCAAGTTTGTAAGAGAAGTTCACATTTCCAACACTGAATGTGAAAGAATTGTCGGACATGTATACTACTGTTTCAACTCCGTCAAAGTAGAATGATGAAGCTTGACCAAAATCTATAGTAAATCTTGCTTTTACAATGTTTACAAGTCTGTTTGCAACATGAGTGTAAACGCTTCCTTCTGCAAGCACGTTAGCAATAAGGTCTGCCCAGTTTGTAGTTGCACTTACTGTATAACCATTGATACTATTCACACTATTAAACGTATTGCTATTGATTGTTACCTTTAAATTTTTTGCATCGCCAACGCTATAGTCGCCTGAAATTGAAAGGTCGGTATTGCTTGAAAGGAAGAAATCTATAAAGTTAAATCTCTGTGCAGACTCTACAGTCACTGCACTTGAGTCCCAATTGAGAGCAAAGTATACCTGTCCGAATTTGTTTAGATCGTCATATCCTTCTTCAGCAGTCGTTGCCCAGAACTGATTTGTGTTTGAATATGCAGATACTATATGATTGCCTACAATGCCATTTGTGTCATCGTCATTTTCGGTGAACACGAAATAGTTTTGTTGTACAGTAAATGAAAGAGACCCGCTTTCTACAGTATAACTTGTTGTACCATAGTAATCGCTTAGAGTTACATATAGTCTAACTTGATACTGCCCTGCTTTATTGAATAGATTTAAATTGAATTGATAAATAGAACTAAAACTAGAATATTTTTCATAAGAGCCGTCTTGAAGAATATAAACATTAAATCCATAATCAGAAACGGTATCACCATTTTCGATAGTTTTTCTAATTATTTCACTATCTGTAGAAATGTTGTCTTTTGCATCAGTAATAGTTGCATTTTTTGTTAACTCGTGACTATTTAAAAGTGCAAGAGTTGGAACGTTTTGTACATCATCTGCTTTTTCTACTTGAGCACTAACTGTTGCCTTGTCAAAAGTCCAGCGAATTGTTACTGTCTGATCGGTTGTATATGAGTATTGAGCACCCGCTTCAATCTTTACAAAGTTAGGGTTTGCTGAGTTTATAGTATAGTAATTATTTTGACCGCCATCTATATTGAAAGAGTCATAGTCGACATTTACAATATATCCGCTTCTTGTAAAGTTGATAAATTTAACAATATTTTTTGGTAGTACATTTGCAAGCGAGTATTTAGGCGCACTCGAAGTCCAATTTATATCATCTTGAGTGATTGCATTTTCGCTTCCATAGGTTACATAGATAAATATTCTGTCATCTTCCTCAATACCACCATACTCGTTTGTTCTAGATCCGTCATCATTTGCTACCAAAGGATAGTCGTCTTCATTCCATGCAAGTTGATAATAGTTGTTTGCTGATGACTGAATATAAACCTTAAAGCGTGCACCAACTCTTTGAGTTGAAATGTTTATTACACAAGAATCGCTGTTTTCATACCAGTATGCTTCGTTAATCAACTTTTTAAATTCGTCTATACTTAAAATATATCCGTTTTCACTTTCAAATTGCCAATTTGAGAAGGCGTCTTGTGATTGTTGATAGATATTGAATGAAACAGCAGTATAACCAGGAATAGTTCCACCTGTGCGTTTAAGAGTTACATTAGAAAGATCTTTTACTAAAATTTGATAATCTGCTGTTCCTGTTCTAGAACCATCGTCCTCGGCTGTTATCTCTGAACCGATTGTGATATATGTACTTTCACTTACACCTTGTCCGTCAATTTGGAGTTTATACTGAATAGGTTTCCATAGATAAGTTACTTTTATAATTCTTATTGAATCGTTGTCCTTGTCTGTATTTTCTACACTATTATTGAATAAGCCTGCCCAAGATTGCAGTCCATTATTACTGTAGTTACCAGCACCGTCTACCCAAATTTTCCACCAGTCAAGCACTGAATAATTTAATATTGTATCAAGTGAAATTTCAGTTTTTTGACTGTCAGGCAAACTAAAGCCTGCAAGGATAGCGCCGTTTGCGTCAAGCAGAGTTAAAGTATATCCTCTTGCATTATTTCCAAGATTTAAAAATACTTGATCTAGTATAGAATAATCTTGTTTGTAAATAAAACTGTCCCCTGTTTTATGTGAGTTGTCGGTCGCGTCAGTTTCGTTTATCTCGCCATTTAAAATATCGCCTTGATCATATTCGACTTGTATTGTACGCTCACCAATTACAGCGTAAAGATTGAATGTAAAACTATCCTTATTTTTCAAAGTGTTGTCATATACAAACTTAAGTCCTTCAGCACTTGTATAATAACTATTTAAAGTGCCACCTTGACTTCCTAGTATTTCACTCAAGTTTGTATTGTCTGTAGGTACAACTTCGCCATTTACTAAGTACCATCCAAGTAGATAGTATTTTTGGAAAATGCTTATATTTGCAAAGTCACTTACAGCAGTTAAACTATAGGTATTATCTGCAGTGTTATAGTTATATTTTAATTCAAAATTGCGTGGATTTTCCTCAATTTTACTATCTTCAATATCATTTTTATCACTATCTTTTGCACCTAAAACGCTACCTTCAATAGTTTTATATGTGAGATAGAAAATAAAATCAAGATCAAAAGTACCTGCAGTGAAAGTGATTGTGTACACGCCATTGCCGTCATCTTGCACATTAGGTTTGCTAGCTGATTGATATCCGCCTTTATCCATATCATAACCATCATAAGCACTTTCGTCGATAGTTATAAAATTATCTATGTCAATATAGAAAATTCTTCTTGCTTTTTCTGTTAAAGTGATTGTAAGAGAAATCTCGTCACCATTTTTATAATCAAAACCATTATATGAAGAATTCGTAGTATTTGAAATGCTTAATGTGAATAAATCACTAAAATTAGCAGAAGAAAGCCCTAGATCACTATACAAATCGCTTCCATCCACTCTAAAAGTCACCTTCGCGTCATTGAAAGAATGCTCTCTTTCCTTCAAATAAATTCTAACAATATAGTTTACGCCAGCATTACTGTAAGCTTCAGTTAATATAAGTCCATTTGATAAAATGTAGGTATAGATAGCATTGCTTGTGGTTGTATTATAATTGTTTTGAATTGTTGTATTTCCTATAACTATTCTATCTAAATCATATTTACCATTTGTACGAACATAGAAATTGTCCACAGTAGATGACAACCCTACGAATACAAGACTAGCACTGGAATTACCTGGAACTGCTGTTCCACCACTTAATTCACCATTATCATTTGAACTATTTATACTAGCCTGGATATCTGAATAATCACCGCCTTCACTTGTAATTTTACTCTCTCCAACATAGTATTCAAATTGAACTGCCGTTTGTGCAAGACCAACAACAATCTCAAAATAATTATTTATTTCTTTATTATCGCCTTCTGTAACATTTTGATATGACGAACTTGGATATTTTATAGTTGTATTAAAGTTTATGTTTTTGGCGTATTTATTAAAAAAACTACCCTCTGTTGATGCATTGCCAGGTGTAGGATTTATGTTAACCGTCTCTTTAAGAGTTTGGTTTGCTCTCAAAATATAAAATCCTTCATCTGGTTTAGTTAACTCTACAGTAATCGTGATATTTTGGTCCATTTTATATGAAAAATCTATAGTAAACACTCCTTTCACATAATTGCCACTATGATTTCCCTCTGCACATAATTCAATTTGATCGTCTAATCCGTCTTTATCTGTATCAAGTCCGGTGATTGTATAATATGCTTTGAGTTGTGGTGGAGTATCTGGAAGGTTTCCATTCATAGCTTGTAAGTTGATTTTTAACTGAGTTTCAATCGAATCTCTTACAACTCTGATATTTAATGTTCCGCCTAGTCCGACTATATTATCTATTGTGATTGTATAGACTTTGTTTCCATCATCATCTAAGGTATAAGAATGACTTCCTGTAATTAAATTGTATGAGTCTTGTTGTTTGTTGCTGGTAATGTAATTAGGATGTGTGCCTGTAGGGTCGATTAATTCATTCCCTTCACTATCAATTGATGAAAAAGCAACTGATGAATCATCTCCATCAATTTGTAAGCAATATCCGTCAAGAATTGTTATATTAAAACTAACGCTACCTGAAGTGATATCTTTTAGTTCTACATAAAAATTTGAATTAAAACCATCACTATAACCATCAGGTAATGACGCATTATTTAAACCGCTGATATTAGAAATTATAAGTCCACCTGGTAAATTTGTAAAATCTGCAGTATCTGAACCACCGTCACTGTTAACTCCTGTAACGAGCTGAAGATTTATATTCTTCCCTGTTTGTGCAGTCCAATCAAAAGTACTTGTTCCGTTTGCAACAGGATAGCCAACATTAAATATTTTTTTATTGAGGTTGTCTTGATCTAAATTATTCAATGTTGAAAAGTCATAGCCTAATCTTTGTTGGTACTGAGGTCTTTCTGTAAAGAATTCTACAAAAGATTGATCGTATTTAATATCGTTTACTTCTATTGCTGTCCTTTCTCCATATCCATAATTGAATGTGTGAGTAATTGTCTCATTTTCAAATTCTATGTCTGTCATTCCACTGCTTGT